>NZ_JBALPZ010000065.1:0-1060 GCF_036965645.1 Neobacillus drentensis | reverse complement strand
CAACAACCAAATTTAACAGTGCCTTTAAAAATCAGAGGTTTGAGAATAAAGAGGAAGTGGTACTACATTAATATGGCTAGCAAAAAGCTATCCTGAATACAGAATCTAGCCTATGAAAGAAAGAGGGTGGTTGAAATATGTGGTTGCCTGTTCGGTAAAACCGGTTTGAATGACTAGGGATGAAAAACAGCAGTCTCGGAAAATAAAAAGGAGGCACTCAACATGGCGAAGAATTATGCAGAACCGCAGAATATGGAAGAAGCAGGTCTCAAAAGTGATGATGCCCTTTATAAAAATGAAGGGACATCAAGAAACGACGAGAAAGACTTACAGAAAAAGTATGGGCATAGAAATGATGAACTTCCATTAATGGATGAGCAAAGTTCTCAACAAGGGAACCAACAACGGCAGGAACAGTTTAGGCAAAATGGACAGGCCGGTAATGAACAAGAGTCCCAAGTTGAACAGCGGGACCGCGGGCAGCCGGAGCAGCAGCTCTCTGGTTATAACATTGCGAAGAGTGATGGCCAAGACTTCCGGCAAGAAGGCATTGATGAATCACGAAAAAAGAATGGAGATTCCCATCCTGAAAAGCAGGTAGATGAATTTTATCAGCGATATGGTCAAGAGGACCCGCTTGAAAAACAAATCTGATGAAGGAAATCGATATTTAACATAAATAAGGGGCTTGCACTCAGGCTTGGGTGCAGGCCCCTTTTTACATACATACATAATAGGCGAAAAAAATAACGGCCCTGCGGAACGGCCGTTATTGCAGTGGATCGGGAGTTTTGTTATCTTCCTCCTCAAGCTGGGTGCCTGTTTTGGCTTTCTTCATCTCCTTGCCAAGCTTCTTAACATCATCAAAGTCCTGTGTCATCGAACCATTTTTCTTGGCCTCGACCTTCAATTTCGTCTTTAATTTATTCAACTCATTCATAGCACACGCTCCTTTATATTTTAGTAGCTTTTATATACCCATTTAAAAGAATTCAAAACTATTTGCTATAATAAAAAGGGGAGCAAGGGGACGGTTCTCATGCTTCCGAAGCATGAGAAC
>NZ_JBALPZ010000064.1:6377-32527 GCF_036965645.1 Neobacillus drentensis | reverse complement strand
ATAAAGTAGGGAACCCTCTCTCGAGGCTTCCCCCTTATCAAACCGTACGTGCCCTATTAAGGCATACGGCTTACCAAATGTTACAATGTTTATCAAGAGAATGCATTCCAGGCATTTTGCATCTTTTGTAGGCGGTGAGGGGTATAATATTCCTCACCTCTTGCTTTTATTTGCTCAATTCTTTTCTTTGTCTTTCTCTTAGAGGTTTTAATCGTGTCATTCAGATACTGCTCTTTCGTGTATCCATAAGCTTTGTTCAGATAAAGCCAGTATGAGGGAACTAAATTAATTTTAAGGAAAAATGCATTATTCCAATTACTGTTCATTTTCTTCCCATTTCTTTGGTTAGGGTGTTTATGAATAAAAGCTACACGCAGTCTTTTCCTTATGTATCCATCTACCCTTGATAGAATATTCCTCATTAATCGTGTCCTACAGTTACTCTTCTGTCCATGTTCTTCGTTAGCCTTTATTGCTTTGATAATGGTTACGTAATTGTTGACTTTCCCTCTAATAATCGGATTAACTCGTTTTACCCATTCCTCTTTGTTCAGTGTTAGAGTCTTTCTAGTTTTCTCTTTGATTTTCAATCTGAAATCTTTAATAGAGTCCTTCTTAGGTGTAACTTGAAAGATAGGTTTATTATCCTTCTTACCTGTTTCCCAATGATGGAAAGTAAACCCTAGGAAGTCGAAGTCGTCAGATTTAAAATTGACTACTCTTGTTTTATCTTTTGAGATTTCTAAACCTAGTTCTGTCAACTTATCTTTAGTTAGAGAAGCTGCTTTCAAAATATCCTCTTTTGATTTAGCGAAAAGGAGAAAATCATCTGCATAACGAACAAAGCGAATTCCATTTAGGTCCCATTCCCAATCCATTTCATTAAGGTACACATTCGCCAAAAGTGGTGAGATTACTCCCCCTTGCGGTGTTCCATAATCGGAGTGGATAAGCTTACCTTCTTCCATATATCCCGCTTTCAGCCATTGTTCGATCAGCCCAAGGACCGTACGGTCCGAAACATACTTTTTCAGTATGGTTATCATTTTCTTGTGGGGTATATTGTCAAAGAAACCTTTAATGTCACAGTCATAGATGTGATTATATCCCTGTTCAATGTTCCTAAGGATTATTTGTAGAGCTCTTTGAACACCACGATTTGGTCTATAACCTACTGACCAATTATGAAACAAATTATCTTCGAATTTTGGCTGAAGAACATTCACCACACTTTGTTGGACAATTCGGTCTTCAATTGTGGGAATCCCGAGTGGTCGCTTCTTCCCATTCTTCTTTGGAATGTATACTCTTCTTACTGGTTGAGCTTGATAAGTTTTTGACCTTAATTTACCTAGGAGTGCCATGATGTTTTCTTCTAGTTTAGCGTCATAGCTTTCTGTTGTTTCTCCATCAATCCCGCCTGCTCCTTTATTTGCTTTTACTTGTTCGAAGCTTTGGGTTAGTTTTCGATCAAATAATATTTGTCCATAGACGCTGTGTAATTTAAATTTCCACTCTTGATTCATTGCTTATTCCACGCCTTTCCTTGATGTACATTCAAACGGTTTTACCGCAGTAACATGATTGTTAGCATTACATCTTGTTCATGACTTGGAGCCATAGGTCATTCCCCTTCCGTTCACTTGATGTTATGGTCATCAAGTTACTACCGTACTATGAGAATGTCTGACTACTCCACCAGTTCTTCGTCATTTCGGATTACCCTTATAGACTAGAACCCTGCCTGTTCGGTAAGATGGAGTCCTCACGGGGTCATCGCATTTCCCTTCTAAGCATACCCTGCACCATCACGCTATAAGTCACATTTTCCCGTTCTGACTTCTGAAGAAAATGCCTAATGAGTGGGCTTCCTCACTTTTCGAAAAGTCGCCAACTTATCTCGCCGCCGTGCTTCACACTTATTGCATTAGGGTCTACTTACTCGCCTACGGGTCTCTCGATTTTCCGCATCTCCTTCAGACAACACCTCACGGTGTTGCCCTAGATTAAGCTTCCCAAGCTAGGTCAGTCTCCTTGGGTATGGATTTTCACCATATGGGATTCAGTTCCGTTATCCTCAGCCAGTCGTTTCATCGAAATGACGTCTCTGTCAGATAAAGAAAAGAAGAGTGCTGACTAAGTCAACACTCTATGCGACTGCCCGTCGCACAAAAAGCTGCAGGTTAAACTGCAGCTTTTCACTTATTGATCTTGTAATCGGATCGTAAATTTTGTTCCCTTTCCTTCATTACTTGAAACATCAATTTCTCCGTTATGAAGTAATACTAACTGTTTTACAATCGAAAGACCTAATCCAAATTCACCATAAGTAGTGCTAGTTCTCGAAATATCTGCTTTATAAAAACGACGCCATATGTTTTCAATTTCATTTGAATCAATTCCAATTCCCGTATCTTCCACTTCAATTATAATGGCGTGATTTTCCTTTCTTCCGCGCAGCCAAATAGTCCCATTAGAAGTGAACTGAATACTATTTTTCGTGATATTGATTAAAATTTGGATAAGTCGGTCATAATCGGCAAGAACCATAATTTCCGGTTCTGCCTCAACGATAATTTGGTTATTCTTTTCTTCGGCTAACATGCTTAACTGCTCTTGGATAATTTCAAGGGCTTCTAATAATTGAATTTCTTCTTTAAACAATTGGATTTGATTAGAGCGGATTTTTTCATAGTCTAGGTTTTCATTCACAAGGCGGATTAACCTTTTCGCTTCTTGACTCACTAAACTAATCCCTCGTTCCTTATCCTGTTCAGGGATCATATCATTTTTCAGGCCTTCGATTACACCGCTTATGGTTGTTAACGGTGTACGCATTTCATGGGAAACATCGGCCATAAACTGCCGTCTCCTGTTTTCAAGACTTTCAATTTCCAACATTGATTGATTGATTTTATTAACCATATGATTAAAATCATTTGCCAGCTCACCGATTTCATCGAAATTAGAGGAATTTACTTTCACATTATAATTTCCTACAGAAACCTGTGAAGTAGCTTCACGTAGCCGCTTGATCCGATGGACGTGGATCCTTGATAAAAACCAGCTTTGTAAAAAGGAGACACCAAGGGCAATTAGAATCGCATACAATAAATACTTATTTAGCTGCTGAATCATCTTACTCGAGCCGCTGATAGGCGATGTTAATAAAACCCCGCCTATAAATCTTCCATGATCAATGTATGGCAGTACAACAAATGTTACACCTTCCTGGCCAAAGCTTTTAAAATCACTCTGAACAATGATGGTTTTCCCCTTTGTAACAGCCTTCCATTTATCAGCAGGCAAGTTTTTAATGGCAGGGCCTTTTTTATTAACTAGATATAATTTACCATTTTCATCGAATAAACTAAAACTCATGTTTCTTGCTTCTAGGACGTTACTATACTGGCTGATAACCTCATCAGATGCAAAAGAGGGTGCATCTTTTAAGTCAGTTAAGATTGCCTTCCCAAAGGTAGTCAGTTCATCCGCTTTATTTTCATAAACTAAATTTTCTACATAATGGGTAAATAATAAGCTTACTAATAAAAACGCAACAATAATGATACTTATGTGACTAAAAAACTGCTGATAAAAATACTTAAACTTCATCTGCTTTGACTGCATCATCGAATTTATATCCTACTCCCCAAACGGTATGGAAGAAAGGTTGGGACGTTGTTTCTACTTTTTTCCGAAGACGTTTAATGTGAACATCAACCGTCCGCTCGTCACCGTAAAACTGATATCCCCATACACGCTCTAGTAATTGTTCACGAGAGAATACCTGTCGTGGGTGTTCTACCATATAAGAAAGTAAGTCAAACTCTTTCGGTGTTAAGTTTGTCACTTGTGTTTCATCTACAATTACTTCTCTCGTTATTTTATTAACCTTAAAATGATCCGTTTTTATGATGTTGTCTTGCTCTTTATGCTCCTGGTTCTGAACTCTGCGTGTTACAGCTTTAATTCTGGCCATCAAGGTAAGCGGACTGAATGGCTTCGTTACATAATCATCCGCACCCATTTCCAGACCAAGTACCTGATCGGATTCGCTATCCTTCGCAGTTAACATAATAATTGGAACGGTAAACTTCTCTTCGCGAATTTTTCGGCAAATCGTAACACCATCCATGCCTGGAAGCATCCAATCAATAATCAGGGCATCCCATGTTCCGTTTTTAAAGCGGTTGTACCCCTCTAAACCGTCATTTACAAATTCTCCTTCAATGCCTTCTTTAGCAAAAAACATTTCAATCATGGAACAGACACTTTTATTATCCTCAATCACTAATATTTTCACAGTCATTCATCCCCTAGCACAAACTATTTCTTTTCCTTAGTTTAAACGAATTTTTTCTCATATCAAACCTTCTGCACGATAATTACATTTTAATTAAGAGTTTGTTCATAGTTTATTAATAATTAAATTTTTACCATAAAAAAAGAGGCTTGAATTTTTTCAAGCCCCTCCTCTTATCAAACTTTTGCGGCAGACCAGTGCCATTTCTTCATCAATCTTCAAAAGTGTGGCTGCTGCTCTTTATGGCTTTAAGATCAGTTTGCCTTGTGTTTTTCTTGATTGTAATAAGGTATGAACGTTTGCCGCCTCTTCCAAAGGAAACACGCCGCCTATGGTCAGCTTTAATTTTCCCTGGCCCAGATAAGAAAATAGCTCTACTAAACTTGGCTGAAGCAGTTCAGGTTTTCTCATTATTTGTGGCAGGAAAAATCCAATGACAGATTGATTTCTTGCCATGAGTGATGATGGATAAAACCGGCTTTGTTCGCCGCTTGCTGCCCCAAATATAACGAGGCGTCCAAACGTTGCTAGACATTTAACCGTTTTATTAAAAACCTCTCCTCCCACCATTTCGAGGGCAACATTTACGCCTCTGCCGCCAGTTGCCTCAAGTACCTGCTGTTCCCAATCAGGCTCCGTATAGTTAATGAGGACATCTGCTCCCATTTCACGGGCTAAGGCTAATTTTTCTTCTGAGCTTGCTGTGGCAATGATTTTTCCTGCTCCAAACAATTTGGCCAGCTGCACCGCAATCGTTCCAACCCCGCCTGCTGCAGCATGAACAAGGACACTTTCCCCTTTTTCCAAACGTCCCATCGTTTTTAAAATATGATAAGCGCTAAGACCTTGAAGCGGCAGTGCTGCGGCCGTGTGAAAATCTAATTGTTCTGGTATTGGAATGACTGACCGTTCATCAGCTAGGGCAAAATCCGCGTAGCCTCCTGATTCAATTAATGTCACGATTCTTGCTCCAGGCCTTATTTTTGTCACTTGATCGCCTACTTCAGTTACGACTCCGGCTATTTCTGCCCCAGGAATAAATGGGAGCGGTGTTTTCACGACATATTTCCCTTCCCTGCGTGCCGTATCAGCATAGTTAACACCGATTGCTTTGATTTCGATTAATACTTCAGACCCAAGAGGAACCGGCTTTTCAATATCAACTATGTTTAAAACTTCTGGTCCCCCATATTCTTTTAACTGGATCGCTCTCATAGATTCCACTCCTACTTTCCTTTAAAGGCTGGTTTTCTTTTCTCCTTAAACGCACTGATACCTTCTTGGTGATCCTCGGTTTGGACCATTAATGTTTGAATCAGACGTTCCTGCTCCAAGATTTCCTCTAGTGAGGAGGTAAATGCTTGATCAATTAATTTCTTTTGTTTTCCATACGCTTTTCCAGGCCCGTGGGCTAATTTTAACGCAAATTGAGTTGTTTCTTCTTGGAGTTTTTCCAATGGAACTAAAAAGTTGATTGCCCCTAACTGATATAAGCGTTCGGCGGGTATTGGCTCAGCAGTAAAAAAGAATTGCTTTGCCAAGTGCGGACCTATTAGCCTAGGAAGTAAATAGGAGCCGCCGCCATCGGAAATAAGACCCACTTGGGAGAAACTAAGCGCAAACTTAGTTCCTTCTGCAGCTATAATGAGATCACAGGCTAAAGCTAAATTTACTCCTGCTCCAGCAGCAAAGCCATGAACAGCAGCAATAATCGGTTTTTCTATCTCTTTCATTAGTAAAATTAGTTCATTGAGCCTGCCAATATGATCATATACTTGAACTCCTTTTGCCTGCCCCATCGTTTTGACGTCGCCGCCAGCACTAAACGCACGCCCCGCTCCTGACAGGACAATTACTTGGATATCTTCGTCATTTTGAGCATTGTGGAGAGCTTCTTTTATTCCCAGAATCATTTCCGGACTGAAGGCGTTTAAGCTTTCTGGACGATTTAAGGTTAAGGATAAAACTGGACCAAGCTTTTCCACTAATAAATGTTCTTGCGTCATTTCTCATCATCCTCCCCATATGGCTGTCTTAAAAGCTAATTAAAATAAACTGAGATACACCAACTTAGCGCGACAATGTTGGTTCGACGATTACCTTCCCCTCCATTAAGATGGGAACAATAGAGGTAATTCCTTTAGAAGCGGCAATCTTCAAGTCAGGGTGCTGATTATATTTGTCTAAAAGCCTGCCAACATATGAATCTAGCAGTACTTCATAGGGATCATCTTGACCCCGGTAAAAATAAAAGGCTGTCTTCGCTGCATCGGTTAATTCGTATTCACCCTGGTTTAGCAGACAATCAATTAAATGACCAGCACCATAAAAATCTTCTAAACTCATCTCACCAGAATTTCCTGAACAAATAATCAGGATGGTTTGGTCATCCGTACAGCCCTGCAGTGATTTGGCTACTGCAGAATTGTTAAGCAGTGAACCAATATAGACTCTATTTGCCGATGCTGACTTCCTTAAAGCAACGGTTCCATTAGTAGTAGACAAAATTAATGTCTTCCCTTTAATGTTCTCCCTGATTAAGGTCGGACTGGGATAAACAAAGCCAGCCATTGGTCTAGTATCCAGTTCTCCAGCCAGAATGAATTCCCCCTGTGAGTACTCTTTTGCCACTTCCAATGCCTCAGAGCTATGCAAAACAGGAATGACTTCCTTTGCACCATCCTTTAATGCCGAGACAATCGTGGTGGTCGCCAGAAGAACATCTAAGACGACTGCTATCTTATTTCCAGCTTCCATTTTTTCTTCTTTAATGTCTTCTTTTTTCATCAGAAGGTGAACCTTTGTCATTCCCATTTCGCTCCCCTATTAAAGCTTTTCTTCCGATACACTTGCGGCATGCTGCATTAAATTTTTTACAAAGTGGTTAAAATTCGCAAAACGAATATCATGGGTCTGCCCTTTTTTGTAGCGATAATAGATTTGCTGGCCAATGACAGCGAGCTTAAAGTAAGCAAAAGTTAAATAAAAATGGAAATTGGTAATATCCCTGCCGCTCTTTTGGGCGTAGAGTTCAATGAATTCCTTTCTCGTCAAAAAACCTTCTTGGACAGCTGTAACTGGCGCTTTCCCTAACCCATGAATTAAAAGTTCGGAATCGTCTCCTTGATTCCAATAACCCATCGCCACACCAAGGTCAGCCAGCGGGTCACCAACAGTTGTCATTTCCCAGTCAAACAGTCCGACCATCTTTGTTAAATCCTCATTAAACATGGCATTGTTAAATTTATAATCATAATGGATAATCGCGGCTTCTGACTTTTTTGGAATATGATTCACGAGCCATTTTTTTAAAGAATTAACCACTGGGATTTCGTCCGTTATCGCCCGTTCATAACGGCCTATCCAGCCGTGGACCTGCCTTTCCATAAAGCCTTCCGGTTTGCTGATTTCGGCAAGTCCTGTCTCTTTGTAGTCGATTTGATGTAATTCCACCAGTTTTTCAACCATCACCACTGAAAGACGCCGGCAGAGATCTTTTGTGACTTTGACCCCTTTCGGAAAAGATGTATCAATCAGCAAGCCATTTTTTCTCTCCATAATAAAAAATGGACTACCAACGAAGGTTGGATCCTCTGAGTATAGTAACGGCCTTGGAGCAACGGGAAAAATCGGGTTTAGCGAAGAAAGGATTTTGTACTCCCTGCCCATATCATGGGCTCTCGGTGCTACTGGCCCTAGTGGGGGACGCCTTAACACCGCCTCCCAATTCCCTATTTTGAGTTGATAGGTCAAATTAGAATGGCCTGCAAAAAATTGCAAGATTTCCAGATTCTCCTCTGGTAATGAATCCATATTTGCTCGTAAAAATTCCTCCAAAACAGGCAAATCTAATTCTTCACCCTGTCGAACTGAAATCGTATCCTTATTCATTTGACGTGGCATGTAATTCCTCCTGTCATAGAAAATTCAGACTCTTCCAGACATAAATCATTTCAGCTGTCCTTATCGCAGTCTCACATCATACTAACCGGTTAGTATATAGTTTTTTTTTAAAAGGGAGGGTAGTTTTAAAAATATCTACCCGTTTTGATACTAGCCATTCACTTGAATACCCTTTAGAATCATTTCCACAAATATTTCAGCAACCTCACGATCCGAGCAGCTTCCATTTGGGTTAAACCATTGATAACTCCAATTGGTTATCCCCAGTATTCCGAAAGTAATAATTGAAGCATTGATTTCTGGACGAAACTCCCCGTTCTCAATCCCTGATTTTATCAGTGCCTCAATATTAAAACGGAATTGATCACGCTTTGAAATGATGAGGGCCGAATGTTCCTCATTTAAATTGGATAACTCACGATAAAAGATTTTTGCGGCAGAACCCCGTGATTTTATATCTGAAAGAAGCAAAAAAACAACTTCAAATAATTTTTCTTTATAGTTCTTTGATGGGTCGTTAAAAATCCTCTCTAATTGGAACAGTAGTTCATCAATATAACCGCGATGAATATCCATTAATAATTCTTCTTTACTTGAAAAGTAATAATAAAATGTCCCCTTTGTTACCCCGAGGGAATCGACAATATCCTGAATGGATGTTTCACTGAATCCCTTCTTTTCAAATAAGCGGATGCTTTGTTCCGTTATTCTTTCCTTCACCTTTATGTCCTCACAATCTGTTAAATGTTTTTTAAAATTATACCATAAGATCGTTCTCTCCTTTACAGCATTCTGTGTTCTTAAAGGTTTTACACATCTACTTATTCATGGCCTCCTCCCGTAAAGCGCGGCGAAGAATTTTTCCAACACCGGTTTTCGGCAGTTGATCACGGAATTCTACTATTCGAGGTACCTTATAGGCAGCCATGTTTTGCTTGCAATATTGAATGATTTCCTGCTCTGCTGCCATACTTCCAGCCTTTAGGACTACAACTGCCTTCACATCTTCGCCCCTGTATGGGTCTGGCACGCCTATACAAACAGCCTCTTGTACAGCTGGATGTTCATATAATACTTCTTCTATGTCGCGGGGATAGATATTGTAGCCGCTCGCGATAATTAAGTCTTTCTTTCTATCAACAATATATAAATAGCCGTCTTCATCCACTTTGGCAATATCGCCGGTATAGAGCCATCCTTCACGAAGGGTATGGGCTGTTTCTTCCGGCAGGTTCCAGTACCCCTTCATAATTTGTGGTCCTTTAATAATGACTTCTCCTATCTTACCCACAGGTACTTCTTCCGCACCCGTTGCTAAATCGACAATCTTGTATTCTGTTGAAGGCATGCCAATCCCAACACTTCCTGGCTTCCTCTCCGCAAATGGAGGGTTACAGTGCGTTGTAGGAGAAGCTTCAGAAAGACCATAGCCTTCGAGAATCTTTGAACCAGTCTTTCTTTCAAAATTACGAAGCAATTCAACGGGCATCGGTGCACTGCCGCTGTTACAAGTTCTAATGCAATTGATATTAAATTCTTCCGCTCTTGGGTGACTTGTAATCGCCACATACATGGTGGGAACTCCAGGGAACATGGTTGGCTGTTCATTTTTAATGGTATTTAGGACCTCCTCTAATTCAAACCGTGGAAGCATGATCGATTCGGCAGCTATATAAATAGAGAGATTCATACATGAACTCATCCCAAACACATGGAAAAGTGGAATGACGGTTAAACACCTTTCCTTTCCCATTTCTATTTCATGCTTAAAAAACTCATAGCTTTGCAGGACATTAGCCAAAATGTTACGGTGCGTCAGCATCGCACCTTTTGAACGACCGGTTGTTCCGCCTGTATACTGAAGAACAGCTACATCATGATCAGGCTCAAGATGAATGGAAGTAATGTTTCCATCGCCCTCACTAAGGAAGCTTTCAAAGCTTCGATCTGGAGAAATGTCTTGAGCAGATGGTTGTATACTTACCGTAATAACTTTTTTCAGGTTTGTTTGCGGCTGGACATTTTTGACTCTTGGATATAAGGCATCGAGGACAACGATTGTTTCTGCGCCGGAATCCTGCAAAATGTATTCCAATTCCCGCTCAACGGACATCGGATTTACTTGCGTCACAATGGCTCCAGCGTTCAGGATTCCATAGTAGGAAATAACATATTGGGGACAATTGGGGAGCATGATTGCCACCCTGTCTCCTTTTTGTATTTGATTTTTTTGCAGGGCAGACGTAAAGCTTAGGGACATTCGGTTAAGCTGCTCGTAGGTGATTTTTCTTCCGTAAAAAGAAAGGGCGTTATTGGCAGGAAATTTTGCGGCGGTCTCTTGTAGAATTTGACCCATCGGTATATCAGGGATTGAAATGGTTTTTCCAATACTCTCCGGATAGTGCTCTGACCAGGCTTTTTTTTGACTCATATGACCCCTCCACATTCTTTTTCTTTAAATCAAACTTAAAACGTCAGACCGCCTCCATCGACTGAAAGAGTCGCTCCAGTAATAAAGGATGCTTCGTCTGATGCTAAAAATAACACGGCGTTGGCTACTTCTTCCGGTGTGCCAATTCTCCCCAGGGCATTAGCTCGTGAAATGATCGGCCATTTCCGTTCATTTTGTTTCCAATTATCTATAATTTTGGTATCAATCACACCTGGTGCGATAGCATTAACACGGATATTGTATTTTCCATATTCAAGTGCAGCATTTTGCGTCAATACGACTACACCGGCCTTGGAGGCATTGTAAGCGGAAACAAATTTTTGCCCCTTTAAACCGAGCAGACTTGAGGTGTTAATGATGGAACCTCCGCCAGTCTTGATTAATTCGGGTACGGCATATTTAATACCAAGAAATACTCCTTTTAGGTTAATATCAACGACCCTGTCCCATTCTTCTACTGTCAAATCTACACTTCTGACTTCTGTGTTTCCGACTCCTGCATTATTGAATAGGATGTGTAGTCCACCAAAAGTGCTAGTACCCATTTCAATTAATCGTTTGATTTGCTCTGGGTCGGCCACGTCTGTCTTTACAAAAATGGATGACCCTTCATGCTCGCGTATGTAGTTGGCGGTCTCTTCCCCGTTTATGGAATCGATATCTGCTACTACAACCATCGCCCCTTCTTGTGCAAAACGAAAGGCCGCTGCCCGGCCGATTCCACTGCCGCCGCCTGTAACAATAGCTGTTTTTCCTCTTAACTTCATCAAAACCTGCCCTCCCGCCAACATTCATCCTATGATCAAACAATACTAACCAGTTAGTATGTTATATATACAATTATACCCTTAAAACTTAATTATTCAATTTCTTTTCTAAATATTCTAATAAATTCCCTCAAAAAAAAGTTCTGCCAAATTGTGTCTCCAAGGATCCGACGTTGAGGACGGTTTCCTTGTTTCTGTATCGGGTTTTGTCCTCAACAATCCCGATTGAAGACAGATACCTTGATTCGTCATTTGGTTGTCTCTATAAATTTAATACCGTTTAAAAGATCTTTTCTGTTTATTCATTACCTCATACGATTTTTCAATGATGTCCGTTAAAACGTCACCTTTGTAAATTCGGCCAAGCTTTAATCCCTGTTGATAATATTCAACAATTTCATCCAGTTTAGCAGAAGTTTCTTTCGTGATTCTTACATTTAATTGAACTCTTTCGTTCTCACTCATGGCTTACACTCCTGTTTTTATTACTAGTTTATTGCTAGCAGTTATCTATTCGTGTGTTATCACTTGCTACTATACTATAAAATTCGTTAAATTTCACCAATAATAAAATCGGACCATTGCGGCGACGGTCCGATTTTATTGATTAGCCCAGATCGTATTTCCCTCTATTGTTCTTCCTGTTTTTGTTCAGGAATAATGATCGTAGCTAACGTTCTTCTTCTTCTTCCCGTTTTCGGTTTATTTTGCGTTACCCTTGAATAAACCTCGGACATTTCCTTAATAAATTGTACAAACTCCTCGTCATCTAATAATAAACTCGTCTGCCTAAATGATACTCCATCGTTGATTAAATCAATTTTATTTTGGTCTAAATACCGTTCATATTCACCCATGATATTGGCCATAAATTTAAAAAATAAATCCATATGCTCTTCTTTTGTAAAACTGTTTAATTTCTCCGGAGAGATCGATGCCTTGGCTGGGTCTTGCAGGGAGTATACCTTTTCTATCGTTCCTCGGTTTGGGATCTCATCAATAATATGAATAACACCTGCATCCACGAGTTTTTTTATATGACGGTACAATGATGCTTGCGGAACATCTGGCAGCAATTCTTTTATTTGTTGAGCGGTCATGTGTTGGTTTATTAAGGACTGAATGATTCTCATTCGAACTGGGTGCAATATAACGTCAACGGTTGATTCTTTTGCCATGGTATTGTGTCCTTTCTTTCGTTATCATTATTAATAATGATAATAAAATGTTAATTGAAATTTGTAAAGTAATTAACTGGAAATAACAACAAATTTTATATTTTTCTACTTCTTCTCTTAGTATTTTACATGAAAAGGGATTTTTCTACTTATATTATAATGAGGAGGTATGCATTCAATGATATTATCATGTATTTTAGGCATTATTTTAACATTCCAGCCGGTTAACTCTCCCGATCATTTAGTGATAACAAAAAACGGGATCCATGTGACAACTATAAAACACGAGGATTTTTCCTATCCCTATACAGATTTACCGATTATTGATTCTAAAAAGTACAATCAATTCTTAGATAATTTGGATAAGCATTTTTTGATTATGCCTGAAAATGCAACCATAAATTCACATGGTGCAATTGTAGCAGAAAAAATCGGTTCGAAAATTCATCGACAAGCTTTTACAGAACAGCTGTATGCTTACTTATTTTCACATCAATCAGGCAAATTAGAAATCCCGATGCTACCTGTATATCCTAAGGTAGATAGTGAGTTACTCTCTGATATAAGCAGTATGAGAGTTGGCAGGTATGTGACTTCCTTTAACCCCAGCAACAAAACACGAACCAATAATATCGATTTAGCAACAAAGGCTATTAATAATTATGTCATCTTTCCGGGAGAAACCTTTTCTTTTAATAAAGTGGTGGGAAAGAGAACAGCCTCGAAAGGTTATTTAAAGGCCCCTGTGATCGTAAGAGGGGAATTTTCAGAGGATATAGGCGGAGGAATTTGTCAAGTCTCATCCACCCTTTTTAACGCAGTCGATAGTGCAGGGCTTAAAATTGTCCAAAGGTTTTCACATACGAGAAAGGTACCATATATCCCGCCTGGTCGGGACGCAACCGTTAGTTGGTATGGACCAGATTTTGTTTTTAAAAATATCTATAAAGAGCCAATTTTAATTAGAGCCAAAACCCTTGGGCATTTATTAATTATCAATCTCTACTCTTCAGAGTTAGTCGAATACCAGCCCAGGAAAATTCCTAATGCTCCATATTAAAAAAGTCCGCTGCATCAACAGCGGACTTTTTTGACTTTAACGATTATTATTTAATGCACTTTCCATTAACTCATCGGAAAACTCTGTTAGAGCAGCATTATTATCCATTACGTTTAGGCTAGGCAAGTTCGTTTTTTCTGTAAAGTTTTTCACTGCATTTTGAAAAGGAAGTGCAAAATCTCTACGCTTCCCCCTTGTTACCCCAAACACTGCTGCACTTAAGGAAATACCGATAAGTGATGCCCATAAAGGCATTCTACTTTTGGGTTTGGGAGTAAACAATTTGAAAAACGGCTGTCTCGTAAGTTTTTTCATTTTCAGCACCCCTTTGTTTGATTGAAGTAAAAAAATTCTCCCCTCTATTAGCTTAATTTGTTCCATTCCCTGTTAATTATGTGAAGTAAAAATCGCGTATACTGTTATATTTTAGCATGAAGCCTTTCAAATTTATGATTCGCCCAATGAACCACCAAACATTATTTTACATACAATGGCTAAAAAGAAATTGGTGGTGTCTATGGGAAGCTTAACTTATTTTGATTTCTTAGCAAAGTTTGGTGTTGGTGGTGCCCATCCAGGTGGAATCCATCTTACGCAAAACATTCTTTCAAAGGAAAAGATAAACGACCAATCAGTCATATTAGATGCAGGCTGCGGCACAGGTCAAACGGCCGCCTACTTGTATCAGCACTATGGTGCGAACGTAATTGGATTGGAGATAAATCCGATTATGGTGGAAAAAGCAAAAGAACGCTTTGAAAAGCTTCAGCTGCCCATTTCTTTAATAAGAGGTTCCATTGAGGAAATTCCATTTGCAGACAATACATTTGACTTTATTTTATCAGAATCCGTTTTAGCTTTTGTTAATAAACCAAAAGCCCTAAAGGAATTTAACCGAGTATTAAAAAAAGGCGGGCGGTTAATTGCAAACGAAATGACCATAAACCGGCCGCTCAGTCAGCTGGAAGCAGCAGAGATTATGAATTTCTATGCTGTTGACTCTTTATTGCTCGAAGAAGACTGGAGAAAACTTTTGAAGAAAACGGGGTTCCGGCAAATTGAAATCACAGCATATAATCTTCCGCTTAGTCACGGGAATGAAACACCTGAATTTAACTTCTCAAAGGATTTTGATCCGGAACTTTTTCACGTATTGAATGAACATGGAAATATTGTCATTAAATATCAAGATACTTTAAGTTATCGGATTATAACTGTCATTAAATAGAAGGAACGCCTGCTTTTCTTACAAAAAGCGGGCTCTTTCTTCTAAATAGGATCTGCCATTGAATTATGTATATTATGGTCCTTTCATTCGAAAAATAACAAGGTGAAAGGATGGGATGACTACATGGATAACACATTGGCATATTTAAAAGAGATATTATCCAATTATACTGACGATCACTCCGAGGGCCGCTTTATCTATAAAAAAATCGTTGAAGGTGCTTACAAATCAGAAGGGTCTTTCGTCCGAGATTTAAACCAGAAGGAAATCCACTTTTTAAATAACATATTACCCAAGGAAATAAACCATGCAAAAGAGGTTCAGGACGAAAAAAGAGCTTATCAATTAAATGAAGTATATGAATTGTTATAAAAACGAAAAAGATGGCAGAACAATCTGTCATCTTTTTCGAAAATAGTTCATTTTTTGCTATGGTTTCTTTGTAAAGTTTGTCCCTTTGCTTAACTATTTCCTAGGTAAGCGCACATTACGACATCTCGGCAAGAAATTATCTCATTTTTCCTTATGTGCCGACAATAGATCCGTAAATACTACAAAATATTCCAACGCCACTGGCATCGAAAATGATAACACGCTAATGAATGTCTCTTTTCTTAAATCTGCCGCCCCGTACTTCCGCAATATCTGCCACGGCTAAAAAGGCATTGCCGTCATTCTCAGTTACAATTTCCTTTAATTTTGCTTCTTCAAGTCGGTTTATTACACAAAAAATGACCTTTTTCTGATCACCTGAATAGGCACCCTCCCCATTCAAGTAGGTAACTCCGCGACCTAAACGATTCATGATTGCATCTCCAATTTGACTGGCATTATCACTTATAATCCAAACAGACTTTGATTCATCAAGTCCTGTAATCGTAATATCAATCGTTTTATATGCAACAAAATAAGCGATTAAAGAGTACATAGCCCGATCCCACGAAAAAACAAAGCCGGCGCTTCCTAAGATGAACAAATTAAAAAACATGATAATCTCCCCAACCGAAAAGGGAAGTTTATTATTGAAAAGAATAGCTAAAATTTCCGTTCCATCTAGAGAACCCCCATAGCGAATAACCAGACCTACTCCAACGCCTAGAAGGATTCCCCCGAAAACAGTCGCTAGTAATATATCTTGTGTAAAAGCTGGAACTGGATGAAGTATTGTGGTTGTAATCGAAAGTATAACAATTCCATAAAGAGTGGATAAAGCGAAGGTCTTTCCGATTTGTTTGTAGCCTAAAAAGATAAAAGGAATATTAAATAAAAATAGAAACATCCCAAGTTTCCAGTCAGTAATATAGGACAACATAATCGATATGCCGGTAATACCCCCATCGATTACATTATTTGGGACAAGGAATATTTCCAGCCCAACTGACATTAGAATAGCCCCAAGTGTAATTAATAGGATCCTCTGAAAGATCTTTTTCTTTGTCAAACCTTTGTGTTGAATTTTAGCCATGATGGCTTCTTGTTGGTGAATCAAACTAAGTTCTTGTGTTCCTGACATTATCTTTCCCCTTTCACCTTAGCATTTTACTAATAGTATAATGAATAATTGCTGCTATTTATATTTAAATGCTTATATTTTTATTCAATATTACTCCTCCAGGAGTCTCACGCCTTTCGTTCCAATCAAAGTATGGTAAATCACCCTATAACACAGTGGTTCAAAAAGAAAACTGCCTTCTTTAAGGCAGCAATCAAATCAACTTGGGTCTACTTCATCATACGAGAGGGTTGTCACACTAGTGTATTCCCCATTGTCTACGTCTTTATCACTGGCACTTGCATTTAGTTCTTCTTGGTCATCCATACCTGGCGCCATGGTTGGTTCTTTTTTCTTATCCATACAGTTTCACTCCTTTACGAGGTTTATTTTCCCAAATTTTTATCCAACTATGCGTAAATCTTTCATTCAAAATTTAAATTATTCGCTTTTTTAAAATCGGCTGCTGATTTCAACTCCAATCAACAGAGTATAAATAACTACAAATTCGTTTAAAGAGCCGAATTAATAAAAAAAAGCTACTCCGTTAAAGAAGTAGCTCCATAATTTGATAATCAGCTTAGGAGACCCAACCATGACACCAGTCGTCAATTTTCAAATCTTCCATTTCCATATAGGATTAATACCTATGGATCTTTGAAAACTTAGCCGGAGTGTGCTTGTTCCGTTGAAGGAATTAATTCACATGTGCTTAATGGAATTCAAATTCCTAAAAAGAAACAAATTACTTTCACTCAGTTTTAACTTTTAAAGACTTTTACTCCTCATTTGAATTCAGCTTCTTGGCAATCCATCTTCTTTGTTTGATTTTCAGTTATAATACCATGTTAATGTAATCGTTTAACTAGGTACTAACCTATAAATCCTTAACTTCTTCCTTTGATAAAGATTCTATGAAATCTAGATATCTCTTATGAAAGGTGTTAGTTTTGAATTTATTCATCCAAAAAGAATATCGCTCCACCTGCCAAATGATTGAATCCGGAAAAACCTACTACTACTCGTTCACTAACGGAACGAACACGTATGGTTGAGCCTCCTAAGCTGTTATTAATTTATTTATCTTTTACACTTAAAGTATATCACGGAATTCACGGAATAATCCTCAAGCTTGTGACGAATATGTGAATTTTTGGAAATATCATCCCGGGTTAGGACGAAAATATTAAGGGAATCTTATCTGTAATCGTACAATATTAGAAAGGATGCAAAGGCCAGATGATAGAATCCCTTAAGAAACATGCGAAACCCTTTCATTCCATAAACGATTTTGATCCGTTAATGGACGCAATTGGTAACGCAAAATATGTCCTGCTTGGAGAATCTTCACATGGAACATCAGAGTTTTATACGATTCGGGCAGAATTAACAAAGCGGTTAATCCTAGAGAAAGGATTTTCCTTTATTGCAGTGGAAGGGGATTGGCCAGCCTGCCAATCAATTAATCGATATATTAAAGGACTTTCCCCATCTAATAAAGACGTAAGGGAAGTACTTGAAGCCTTTAACCGATGGCCTGCCTGGATGTGGGCCAATCAAGAAATAGTCGGATTAGTCGATTGGTTAAAGGAATTTAATATAAACACGAATCGTTCCCAAAAGGTTGGATTTTATGGTTTGGATGTATACAGCCTTTGGGAAAGCCTTGATGAAATCATTGGTTTTTTAACAAAATTGAATTCTCCAGAACTTGAAGCTGCTAAGAAGGCATTTGCCTGCTTTGAACCCCATAACCGCAACAACGAATCCTATGCTGTCTCTGCAGGATATTTATCTGAGGACTGTATGAAAGAGGCGCTCGACCTCCTTTCTACGATTCAAAATAATAAATGGAAGTTTGAGGATGCCCTAGAAAGCAGTCTCAATATGGAAGTAAATGCACTTGTTACCGCACATGCTGAAGAATATTACCGAACCATGGTGAAAAGTGATGACGAATCTTGGAATATTCGTGACCGTCACATGGTGGATGCTTTAAATTCCATTCGTGAATTTTATGGCAGCGATGCAAAAGTGATCGTATGGGAACATAATACACATGTTGGAGATGCACGGGCCACTGACATGAAAAACGAAGGCATGGTTAACGTCGGACAGCTGGTTCGCGAACATTATGGGGAAGACGAGGTATTTATTGTTGGTTTTGGGACCTATACAGGCACCGTAATTGCCTCACCGGAATGGGGGCTAAAACCGGAAGTAATGAGTGTTCCGCCTGCACAACACGGCAGTTGGGAATACCTCATGCATCAGGCGGGGGCTATAAATCAGTTTCTCATTTTTAACGACCAAAACCGAAAAGACTTTTCCTCCACAGTTGGTCATCGAGCTATTGGTGTTGTTTATCATCCCGAATACGAACAATTTGGAAATTATGTTCCTTCTAACATGGGAAATCGTTATGATGGTTTTATTTTTGTAGATCGCACCAATGCTTTACACCCATTAGTTTTAGAACGTGTTCTCATTTAAGGAATTGTTTTTTGCGGCACTCTCCAACTTTTCTTAGTTGTGAGATAATTTTAAGCTGTTAACACAAAAAACCAATCTCTCAAAAAAGGATTGGTTTTTTGTTTAATTACTTAGATCCCGGTGCTGGGTGATCGACACCTTTTACATGGTGACTATGACCATTGTCTTCAGTAGTATGGAAATCATAATAATGAACATGCATTCCGTTCCCTACTGGGATAGCCGGACCCGAGTATGCACGATAATGATGTGTATGTCCATCCTCAAATAGCACATATCCTTCCGTATAATGAATATGCCCTCCATCTTGAGTTGGAATCGGCGGTGATGTAATGTCCAAACATTGATGCACATGCCCTGAGCTTACACCTGTATAGTCAACTGAACCGTGGTTATGATGTGGAACAAAACCTTGGACAAAGTCATCCTTACCTGTATTTCTAATCACAATCACCTCATAAAGTAGATTTGATGTTACAACTATATGCAGCTAATAATTAAATAAGTCAAAAAGGCTTTCAAAATTTTTCACTCGCAGTGATAGAAGCTTCTTCGGACAAATAGAAATAAATAAAAATCCATATCACCGAGTATTGATAAGGATTTTTGCTATTAAACACTTACATTATGAATTTTCCGTTTTACTATTTTGTTAGTAAAAAGGCTTTGCAAAACCATGCCAATCATGACTAATGCCATTCCGCTCCAGGATAGGGCTGAAGGTACCTCCGAGTTTAAGAGCAATAATTCTCCCATTACGGCAAATAAAACCTCCATTGATTGGGTTGCTTCGACAGCAGCGAGCTTTTGCATGTCACCTCTTACTAAATCAGTAGCTTGAAAGAAAAGAACTGTGGCAATAACTCCGGAGGATATTGCTACAAGCCCCGATTGAGTGGTTTGCCCTAGGCTTGGAGGACCCGCAGTAATCCATCCATAAATAGATAACACAATCCAAAAGGGCAAACTGGCCAGTGTCATCCCTAATACCCTTTGAAAGACATCAAGACGGCCTCCACACACCTCCATCATTTTCCGGTTACCTAACGGATAGGCAAAGGAAGCAATGACGATTGGTAAAACCCCAAGGGTAATAGCCAACAGTGTTATGTGATTCGCTTGTTCCAGTTGCATAAGTACGATTCCAAGTAAAATAATCAGAGACATCCCTAAACCTTTAAAGGGAATTCTCCCTCTTAATTGAACAGGCCCTTTTTCCGTCATAATAGTTTCGTAAAAAAGTGGTGCCAGTATAGAGCCGGAAATAATGGTGATTTGCCAAGTTGCGGCAATAAGCCAGCCAGGCGCATATGAAGCCGAAAAGCAGATCGGCGCATAGAAGAATCCAAAACCGACTGTACTCCATAATAACCAGATACCAGGCTGCTTTTTCATTTCAACTAACAATGGTTTAAAGTTCTTCCTCCCAATTACAATTAGAACTAGAAATGGAACCATAAAGAAATATCTTAAGGATGCACTCCAGATCCAACTTCCTCCAGCAAGATCCATCGACCGATTGAGGATAAAGGTAATCGCAAAGAAGAAAGCGGCAAATATGCCTAACATGATAGGTCGCATTTTTCACTTTCCTTTCCTAGGCAAGGGATCAATAATGTTCTCCCTTACTATTAGATCGGGTAATTTTTATTAGTATATCAGATATCTGAATTTTATGTTAACATATCTTATGAAAATACTTGCATACACTTCTATGACCTGCATAAAATGTTTTGTCGTCAAACAAAAGCAAAATAGTGAAACTTTAGAAAATTCATTTCGTACATAACTTAGACAAAAAAATGAAAAGTGAGGATGATTCGATGTTTGGAAAAGTTGCTGCAGATATTTTAGGATTAAGTGATGTTGGTTCCGTTATTAGACCCGAAAATTATGATAAAGTGGATGCAGACGATTATGTGATGCATGAAGACAATGAAAAAATTTACTTCTTAATTAAATCAAAATCTGATGAATATTGCTTTACTAATAATGCACTTATCCATCTTGACGGCACAAGCGCTACAAGTAAAAAACGGATGCTGCACCGTTATAGTTATGCAACAAATCGAATTTCGGATGTGATGCTTGAAACAGCTGGGACAGTCGATCTTGATGTTGAAATTAAATTCAAAATTGGCTCAGTGCCATTCTCTATTGATGTCCACAAGAAGCATATAGAGGAAGTAAAAGACTTATATAAAGCCTTAATTAAAATTTCCGAAATTTCACATGAAAATGAAATCAGCCTCCAATTCGCTAAACAAAGCCTCGATGTCGCTTCGACCACTCTTGGCCGGATTACAAGTCCTGACAGTAATTTAGTCGTTCAATTCAAAATGCTTAACCAAGCAGCGTTTCAATGGCTTGAGGAAAGCAAAAAACAGTATTGTGTAAAGGATTTCGGATTTGTGTTTGAAAAATATATTAATAACTAAAATGAAACACCCCCAAGACGATTAAAGCTTGGGGGTGTTTCATTTTTATATATTATCAATCATTACATCTTCTAATGGTAATCGTGTTGTTCTGTGTGCTGGTGTTGCAGCCTTTCCGATTGGAAGTAAGAGAATCGGGAAATAGCGATCGGAAACATTAAATCTATCGATGAACTTTTGTTTATCAAAGCCAGCCATCGGTACAGTATCATAGCCTCTTTCTTTGGCAATCAGCATCAACTGCATAGAGATTAACCCTGCATCGAATGTGGCAATATTTTTGCGAACCTCTTCAGGTGCATTTGTGTAAGTCCTGTTAGCATTAGCAATTAATTGCTCCATGCTTCCTTTATCCATAAAACCTGCTTCATAGGCACCTTGATAGACCTTTTCAGTATTTTTATACATTTCCTTATCACCTAAGACAACAACAACAGCTGAGGCTGTTTCAACTTGTTCTTGGTTATATGCGATTGTTCTTAATTCTTTTTTTATTTCTTGGTCTTGAATCACCATAAAGCGCCATGGCTGTAGATTACTTGAAGATGGTGCTGTCGTTGCGTCTTTAATCATATCTTTAATTTCTTCTGCAGAAATTGTAAAGTTAGCGTCATATTTTCTAACTGAATGACGTTCTTTCATTACGTCTGTTAATCTTTTTTCAGCAATTATTGCCATGAGAACTTTTCCTCCTAGGACTCTTTTACTTACTATAAGTAAGTTAACTTTTTTCATCTTACTAAAAGTAAGTATCTTTCGTCAAGGAAAAGAATTATGGTATGATATTGTAAGAAAAGTTAAAAAGAGGTAGTAATAATGAGTGAACCTAACCATCAGTCATGTAGGTCCGTTTCAGAAAAGGAAGTTCAACATATCTGTACGAATTTTCATAATGCAATTGAATTTATTGGTAAACGTTGGATGGGTGCAGTTATTTTTTCTCTAATGGAAGGGTCTAAGCGATACCATGAAATTATAGCCGCTATCCCTGGTATTTCTGACCGTTTATTAACCGAGCGGCTGCGTGATTTAGAATCAGAAGGCTTATTAACCAAAAAGATGATAGCTGCTTCTCCCAAAAGAGTTGAGTATGAACTTACTCCTGCTGGAAAAGATCTTGAAGAAGTGATAAATACGCTGATAAAATGGGCTAAAAATCGGACAGACACATAATAGATCGATAATATAAAAAAGGCATGCATGTTTTTCCATGCAAGCCTTTTTTATATACTAAAACCGATTTTTCCGATGAAACAGCCCCATTACTTCAATCGTTTCCGTAATATTCACGAAAGCACACGGATCGACTTCAACAATAAGGTTTTTGACGTCATTAAGTTCATAACGAGTAATGACAGTTATGATGATGTTGCGCTTGTCATTGGAGTATGCGCCAATCCCGTCCATAACGGTAAGACCTCTATAGAGATTGGCCAGTAAATGTTCCCTGAGTTCTTGACCTTTATCCGTAATAATCATCAAAGTTAACTTAGCATGATCTGTATAGATCGTATCCACTACTTTTCCAGTTAAATAAATAGATATTAAGGTATTAAGGGCCGCATCCCAATTTAATAAAAATCCACTAATCACAATGACAACAGCGTTCATACCGGAAAGTAACACACCTATAGGAAAATCCTTTTTTCTCGATACAATCATCCCAATGATGTCAAATCCGCCAGTTGACCCCGATGAACGAAAGACCAGCCCTACTCCAAGACCTGCCAAAATCCCTCCAAAGATGGATGAAAGAATAGAATCCTTCGCAATTGGAAGTACAGGCACTATGTAAAGGCCCACTGAAATGATGACGACAGAAAAAATAGTATTCATAATGAATTTCTTTCCTAGCATCTTATAACCAATAATGATCAGTGGTAAATTCAATAGAAAGTTTGCCAAACCGGTATTGAGCGGGGTAATCATCCCTAATATCATTGATATTCCGCTTAATCCGCTGCTTAATACAGCGTGAGGTATTAAAAAAAGGTTAAATGCCACCACTACAATGAGGGAACCGGCAATTACTCCAATAATCTGCATGGCAAATCCTCCTGCCTCCCAATTTTTTCTTTTTTTTAAATGATACTGATTCTCTAAATGAAAGTAAACTTAATAGTTTTTTTCCAATAGCATAAATAGTCTGCCTATTTAGATTTAATTGACTTTTATTAAACAAGTTGACAATTTCAGTATATGAATGATACTTTAGTAGCATATTAATTTAATAGAAAAATCCTCATCAAAACCGATGAGGTAGAGGTCGCGGTTTTTATCAGTAGAACGGATGAGATGTAGAGACATCGATGAATTCGTTTGAAAGGAAAAGCTGCCGAAGTGTGCTTTCTTCTCTATAAAAGCATGCTGGGTCTGTATTCGAATAGGAACAGAACTGTCACGTTTGAACCTACCAAAGCAAACGTGTTGAGCTATCTTTCGGAAGGTATGATGCGGGGTATTATTAATGCCATCGAGTCTGCTTCGATGGCATTTTTTATTCCAAACTCCTTCTCGAACTAGTGTTTCGCAAGGATAGCTTCAGGTACTTGCGATTCTTTGAATATTTAAAAAAAGAAAGGGAGTTTTATTTATGCAAGGACAAACTGCTAGACCACTACAAGATATCAAAGCAGGCAAACATACATCCAAAGAGAATTCAAATGAATTAAAACGAAGCTTAAAATCTCGTCATTTAACAATGATTTCTCTTGGCGGAACCATCGGAACTGGATTATTCCTTGCCAGCGGAGGTGCAATTCACTCAGCAGGACCAGGTGGAGCGATTCTTTCCTATCTTGTAATTGGCGTAATGGTTTATTTCCTAATGCAAAGCTTAGCTGAAATGGGTGCTTACATGCCAGTTGCCGGAAGCTTTAGTACGTATGCAACTAAATTTGTCGATCCATCCCTTGGCTTTGCACTTGGCTGGAATTACTGGTATAACTGGGCGATTACGATTGCGGCAGAATTAGCTGCTGTAACCATGATCATGAAATTTTGGTTTCCACATACTCCTTCATTTATATGGAGCGCTATTTTCTTAGTCATTATGTTCCTATTAAATTACCTATCTGTAAAAGGATTTGGAGAAGCTGAGTATTGGTTCTCGCTAGTTAAAGTAGTTACAGTAATTATATTTATAATCACAGGTTCATTAATGATTTTTGGAATTATGGGAGATCATGCTATCGGCTTTAAAAACTTTTCAGTCGGCGATGCTCCTTTCCACGGCGGCTTTATGGCAATGCTCGGAATCTTCATGGCAGCAGGTTTCTCTTTCCAAGGAACCGAGCTATTAGGGGTAGCAGCCGGCGAGACCGATGACCCAAGTAAATCCATACCTCGTGCAGTCAAGTCAGTATTTTGGCGAATTCTTTTGTTTTATGT
Organism: Neobacillus drentensis; assembly: GCF_036965645.1. Taxonomy (GTDB): domain Bacteria; phylum Bacillota; class Bacilli; order Bacillales; family Cytobacillaceae; genus Neobacillus; species Neobacillus drentensis_D. The sequence goes on along the minus strand of NZ_JBALPZ010000064.1, from coordinate 7,820 downwards.
ATTAGCCATTTTAGTAATTGGCCTTCTTATTCCGTACACAAACGGAAACCTGGCTAATGGCGATGTATCGGTCAGCCCATTCACACTTGTTTTTCAAAAAGCAGGGATTGCGTTCGCAGCTTCTGTTATGAATGCGGTTATCTTAACAGCGGTTTTATCAGCGGGTAACTCTGGTATGTATGCATCAACTAGAATGCTTTGGGATCTTGCACGTCAAGGTAAAGCGCCTAAGTTCTTGGGTAAATTAAATAAAAACGGTGTACCGGTTAATGCTTTAATCGTAACAACTTTAGTAGGAACTCTTGCATTCCTCGCCTCTTTCTTTGGAGATGGAACAGTTTATGTTTGGTTATTGAATGCATCTGGTATGTCAGGTTTTATTGCGTGGCTTGGAATTGCCATCTGTCACTATCGTTTCCGTAAAGCATATGTAGCCCAAGGCAAGGATCTTAACTTACTGCCATTTAAATCAAAACTTTTCCCATTTGGTCCCATTTTCGCCTTTGCGGTGTGTGCATTTGTAGTCCTTGGACAAAATTATACCGCCTTTATGGGTGATCATATCGACTGGAATGGTGTCTTGGTCTCTTATATCGGCTTACCTTTATTCCTTATTTTATGGCTTGGCTACAAATTTACCAAAAAGACTAAAGTTATCCCTTTAAAAAAATGTGATTTAGAAGTGTAAAACTATAGAAAAAGAAAAAACAGACTTGATTTTCAAGTCTGTTTTTCACTACATATTTAGTACAATTAGGCTCTACTTCTCGTCAGAGGCCCAGACATATAAATCTTCAATCTGGCAATTTAATTCTTTTGAAATGGTCATCGCAGAATTTAGGCTCATTACCTTTTTTGACAAGTAATTGTCAAGTTGACTTTTAGGAATATTTGTATTTCTTTCTAAGCTATCTAGAGTCATTCCATTTTTTGATAATAACTCTTTGAGGTTACTTCTTTTTGCTTTATAATTTGTCAAAAATGACACCTCTCTTTAGGAAAGCATACCACAGTTGCATTATAATGGAAAGGCGAACAGCATCGATTATTCTTTTTGTTCCATTCATATCCTATAAGGTATCAGCGCTTATGAGAATTTTTGTGTTATACTTAACAAGGAATCTTAAAGGGGTGTGGAAATGAAAGGCTCAAATAACCGATACAATACTGGTCAAAGCGTAAATATTATTGAAACAGGCGAAGTTGTCACTATTTTAAAATGGCAATATGTGAAAAATATGAAGAGGTACTCTTATATCGTTAAAGAACACCCTAGTACATTTTATTTTGAAGAAGAACTGCAAAATTTATAATTTGAAGAAGCAGCAAACAAAAAGAAGACCCAACTGAGGATCTTCTTTTTCTTTTTTATTGGCTGTGTTAAACTTGGATGTTGATTTCCGCTGCAGTCGCTCGCTTTCCGTGGGCGTGCCGGGGAGCCTC
>NZ_JBALPZ010000064.1:0-6314 GCF_036965645.1 Neobacillus drentensis | reverse complement strand
CACAGCCTTTTTATTAAAATTCTGCATTACCAGTTGTCCTTGGGAATGGAATAACATCTCTAATATTTGCCATACCCGTTAGGTACATGATTAGACGTTCAAACCCCAGGCCATAACCTGAATGTTTTGTTCCACCATATTTCCTTAATTCAAGGTACCACCAATAATCTTCCTCATTCATTCCTAGTTCATTAATTTTACCAGCTAGAATATCCTCACGTTCTTCACGCTGACTCCCGCCGATTAACTCACCAATTCCTGGAACAAGTAAGTCTGTTGCAGCAACAGTTTTGTTATCTTCATTTAATCGCATATAGAATGCTTTGATTTCTTTAGGATAGTCCGTAACAAAAACTGGACGTTTAAAGATTTTCTCACACAAATAGCGCTCATGTTCCGTTTGAAGGTCAAGTCCCCACTCAACCGGATATGCAAATGTTTCACCAGAATTCTTCAATAACTCAATCGCTTCTGTATAAGTAACCCGCCCAAAGTCTGCTGTATGGGCCAAATTCAGCCGATCTAACAAACCTTTTTCTACAAAACTGTTAAAGAAGTTCATCTCTTCAGGAGCTTGTTCCATTACATAACCAATTACATACTTGACCATTTCTTCCGCTAAATCCATAATATCTGGAAGCTCTGCAAACGCGAGTTCAGGTTCTATCATCCAAAACTCAGCCGCATGCCTGGCTGTGTTTGAATTTTCTGCTCTAAAGGTCGGTCCAAAGGTGTATACATTTCTAAATGCCAACGCAAACGCTTCGGCAGAAAGCTGACCGCTAACGGTAAGATTTGTTTCCTTATTAAAGAAGTCTTTCGAAACATCTGTCTTACCTTCTTCAGTCTTCGGTAGATTGTCCATATCCATCGTAGTGACTCGGAACATTTCACCAGCACCCTCTGTATCACTGCCAGTGATAATTGGTGAATGAACATAAACAAAACCTTTATCTTGGAAAAATTTATGAATCGCATATGACGCTAATGATCTTACACGGAAAACAGCATTAAACGTATTCGTTCTTGGACGTAAGTGTGCGATTGTTCTTAAATATTCAAAGGAATGCCTTTTTTTCTGAAGTGGATAATCTACATTTGAAGTCCCTTCAATACTGATTTCTGTTGCTTTAATTTCAAAAGGCTGCTTTGCTTGAGGAGTATAAATAAAATCTCCCTCTACCCTAATAGATGAGCTAATGGGAAGCTTTGTAATCTCCTTAAAGTTACCCATTTGCTCATCAAAAACAATCTGAACACCTTTAAAAAAGCTGCCATCATTTAGTTCAATAAACCCAAAAGTTTTGGAATCCCGTATCGTCCGGATCCATCCGGATAATTGCACCTTTTGGTCAATATAGCTATCGGTGTTTCTGTACAAATCCTTAATTAAGGCCTGTTTCATTCTTCTTCCTCCTAAATTCTATGTAAAAGGTTTCGCTATAGCCAGATTGGATCGTTTTATCCAGTATAATAAAAAAACTCTCATCCCAGGGACGAAAGGTAGAATTCTGACTATCATCATTTTCTATTATCCCTTCAATATTATACAAAAAACCATGTGACATAAGCAATATTCAACATATTATTCATTATATTAGAAAATTAATGTAGAATTTTGAAAGTTACTTTCCGTTTATCTTCCTTGTCCTTATCTCTCGGTAATAAACCAATTTATTTTTCAGAAATCTCACTATGCAAGAGCAGGAATTAGAGAGATTACAGTCGAATTAATAACAAAAAAATGAATTCTTGATCGGGGGTAAGATTGTGGACAAGGTTACCTGTATCGCCTATCTGCTTTACACTTCTTCTAAGAATCAAGACATCCAAGATAAAGCTATTCAATTATTGAATGGAGACATGTCCATACATGATTTAAAAAGGGACCAATCTGTTCAAACACTCATATTAATGGCGGAATCCTTGATAAGAAAAAACAAAATAGATAAGACACAAATACAAGTCTTTGTTGACAAATTTATGGTAGTTGAGGTTTAATTTCTGCATGATAATATTTTAAATTTGTTTTTGATAACATAATATTCCACTTCCATTTTGTGCTTTAGATGTTATATAATAAACAAATCCTAAAGATTCCCAAAAACGCTGTCCTTTTGTGTTTTCTTTTAGGACTCCAATTCGGAGTTTATCAAAACCTCGATTCCGCATCTCACTTTCGTAATGTTCATAGGCCTGTTTCCCAAACCCAAATCCTTGATAATCCTGATGAATGATTAACAACCCAAGCCACGGTAGAGAATCTTTTGGATTTTCCAACATATAATCAATAACCCCAATGTAGGTATCGTCAAGCTTAATAAATACGCTGGTTGTATTTGAATTCATAAATTCCATTACCATATCCATATGTGACCTTGTTTTATTTCCATTTTCCATCATATTATATTGAGGATTTGAATTCATTATCTCAAGAGCAATATATAATGTTTCATTATTTATTTCTTCAAACTTTATCGACATCCTAATTCCTTCTCCCTATCTTTTGCCTGTAAATGAGTATACCAAAATCAGCTCAAAAACACTCAGCATAATTTTTTCTTTAGATCCTTACAATATTTAACAATAAGCAAAAAAGAAAGGTGATTTAAATGGTACAAGTAGAAGTAACTATAACTTTCGAAGGAAAAAGCTATTTAACAAATGTAATTGCAAATCGCGAAACGTCCGAAAATGAAATTTTACGTCTTGCTGCAGAACAAGTTCAAAAGCAATGGAAAAAATAATATCTTAAAAAGCGGCAGGAAGTATTAAACAAACTCCTGCCGCTTTAAATTTATTTAAATCACATCGTAAAAATCCTTAGGTACACAAGCCATAAGCGGGCTATATTCTCCGGAAGTGAACATATGCAGGACATGCATTGCACGTGTACAAACGGTATAAAATAACTTCCTTTCACTTTCCTTTTCATACCGGGAGCAATCATAAAGAATGACCGCATCAAATTCAATTCCTTTGGCTAAGTAAGATGGAATAACATTAATTCCTTTTTCATAAGAAATGGTCCCTTTTTCGATTAAATGAACCGGTAGAGCATCTTTTATTTCCTCAAACAACATTTTACTTTCTGCTTCCGTCCGACAGATTACCGCAATCGTTTGATGTCCTTCTGATTGATATTGTTTAATTGTTTCAAGAATGGTCCCATTTAAACGTTTCTGTTCCACATAGCTTACGGTTGGTTTCTTTCCCCTCCGGTTAAAGGCTTCTATTTTTTCTCCGCCTGTAATTAAAGCACTTGAAAACTCCACAATTTCCCTGGTTGAACGATAGGTCTTGGTTAAAATAAAAGTTTCCACCTCTTCATCCCTAATATCCAGATCTGTCAAAACGGTTTGAGAACCTGTTGCCCCTGAGAAAATGGCCTGGTTAAAATCGCCAAGCAGTGTCATCTTACTGTAAGGAAAAAGCCTCTGGATAAAGGCAAACTGGAAGGGAGTATAATCCTGAGCTTCATCAATAAAAATATGGCGAATTGCTGTGTTGGATTTCCGGCCTTCTAATAAATCCTGCAGGTAGACTAGCGGTGTAGCATCTTCATAGGGAACCATCCTATGCTGAATGTGATTCATTGTTTGTTGACTAATCTCTTGCCAATATTTTGGAAGGCCGTTAACATCTTGTTCAGTATCCTTAAATAACTGCAAGTATAATTGTGTTAGATCAATAAATTTTAAGTTTTTTACCCTTGCAAATAACGGTTTAAATCTTTCTTTTACAATCATTTCTGCAAGCAGCCGTTGTTCTCTTTCAAAATCATCAAAGGTATTGTCGGAAAATCTATTCTTCTCTTGAAGCTTTTTAAATGCCTCCATGTAGTCTTCTTTTTCAAGGAATTGAATTTCTTCCTCGACCCAGCTTCGAGACCGTTCTCTCTTCACTGCACGTTTTAATTCTTTTAACAGCCATTCCTTTACGAGCTGAATTCTATTTGGAATGGTATAACTGCTGGCTAACTTATAAAAATAATCACTCATTTCCTTCTTAGAAATGATGATATCACCTCTAAAGGATAAGTCCTTAAAGATTAAACCACTCTTAGAAAGATTGGATACGTAGTCATCAATAATATTTTTAAATTCAAGACTAGCCTTGAAACGAATGGCTTCTACTCTTGCTTGATAAGCCTCTCCCCCGGTTTCACTAAGCAGGTATTCCATTTGCGAAAAAGGATCTTCCACATCATAGGCTTTGCCCAATCTCTCGGTTAGATACTCTTGGAAAGTGGATTGCTGCATATTTTCTTCGCCGAGTTCAGGCAGAACAGTCGAAACATAGCTGTTAAATAGAGGATTAGGTGAAAAAAGCATAATGTTTTCCGCATTCAGGGTACCGCGATAACGATAAAGTAAATAGGCAACACGCTGAAGCGCTGCCGAGGTTTTTCCGCTTCCTGCCGCCCCCTGGACGATTAATATTTTACTTCTTTCATTGCGAATGATTTCATTTTGTTCCCGTTGAATGGTGGCAACAATACTTTTCATTTGATTGCTCGCATTATTTCCAAGCACCTCCTGAAGCATCTCGTCACCAATGGTCACACCTGTATCAAACATGGCCTTGATGTCTGAATTTCGAATAATGAATTGCCGTTTTAATTTCATCTCTCCTTCTATGTTGCCTTCAGGTATTTTATAATGTGCATTCCCTGGAGAGTAATCATAGTAAAGACTTGAAATGGGTGCCCGCCAATCATAGATTAAAAAGTTCTCGTCGTTTTCATCCATTAATGAGGCTATCCCTAAATAAACTCGATCCACCTGTCTCTCACCTTCTTCTAAAAAATCAATCCGGCCAAAATAAGGTGAGTATTTTAATCTTTCTAGTGTCTTTAGATTTTTATCCATGTGCATATGCGTTCGTTCGCGCTCTGAGAGAAGTTCAGCTTGTTGCTTGATACTTGCTGCCGTTTCGATAATATCATCTGGTTCATCCATGTTTACCGTAACATCTTCCCAAAAGTTCTTGCGAATCTCTAAAACATCTGTGCGTACAGTACCAGTATTCTTTTGCAGGTTCTTTATCTTTTGATTGATGACCTTTACCACCGTACTTACTCTCTCCTGCTCCTCACATAAGTCGGTGCTTTCTTTTTCGCTCATCTAACCACTCCCCATTTAAATATAGATTCAATTTCTTGACATCATATAGTTTATATGTTAATGTTATAATAGATAATTTTAAACACATTTAACATATACATATTATACCAACAGTCATTTTATCATGCCCCTTCTTTAAAATCAAGAAAAGAATTTATCGTTCAGAACGCCACTTAGGCGTTTTTTTATTTTAATCGGATTGATTGACCTCTATCTCCCCTAAGACCCATTTTCTATACATTGCATAAACCATTACCATAACACCTTTTATTAAGAGATAATTGATTAATTTAATCTTCGTTTTTAATACCTTAGTTTTAACAAAAATCTGATATAAACAGGCATCAAACAATAGAACCTTTAGTTTTACCCATCCATCATTTTGATTCTTAAATGTAAAATAGGTGAATATTGAAAAGGAAATGGAATACAACGGTGTAATAATAAAATGCTCTGTCCAGGCATGGAATCTCCCCCATCCAAAGCGAAATTTGCGAAGAATCGCTAAAATTAAAAATAAATTTGTTTCGGTTACCATGATTATCAAAAAGAAGGATATATGACGGACGATTACATTCTTCTTAGTAAATCCATAATACCACCAATCGCTTAATACAAAATAGATCGGAATTAAAATGAAGGTATATACTGTTCTCCACCAATTATGTTTATATACCCCAAGACGCAAGAATATTAATTCAACTAAGGTAAAATAAATGCCTCCTAAGAACTTCGTCCCCCACCCTGCTTTAGTAATAGTGAGATATACAGCGGTAAAAGGGACAAATATGGACTGGGATAAAAAAGCCCCAAAAATATTGTCCAATGATTTATTTTTTAAAACATTGGGCTTATATTTGTAACCCTTAAATAAATTTAATACAAAAAATTCCAGTAAATAAGCGAATCCCATAATCGAACCTAGAAAAGTAAAGGTATTTTTCTTCTTTTTATTTTTATAAAAGGCTAAACCAATGAGGAAGGTGTGAATTATAAACAAGATTAAGAAAGGAATACCATTTTTGCTTTTTATCCTCATGTAATCAACCGTCCTTAATCATCTTATTTGAATAGTATTAGAAAAAAGGGAGGAAATAATTAATAAAATTTAAATGACAATGTTGTCGTATCTTTAAGCAACTAACATCGCAAAAAAGCATGAAGGTTACACCTTTAATAATAAAATAA
>NZ_JBALPZ010000063.1:10782-28423 GCF_036965645.1 Neobacillus drentensis | reverse complement strand
TTCCATATTAATGATATTTCGGAACAAAAGATCCGTCACTTCACTAGAGGTTTGAAGATTATTTCCCGTTGTTTCTACTTGATTTTGAACTAATGTATTTTTAGCAATATTGAAAGAAATAAAACCCAATAATAAAAGGGGAATGATTGATAGGCAGAGCATAATAAAAAAGTATTTATATCTAATATTGTCACTATGAAAATAATTTCTAACTCTTCTGAATACTTCTTTCATATTGGTCCACCTTATGCCCTTTTAGGTTCGCTTATTATTGTCATCATAAACTCAAATCTGGAGTATTTCTATATGTAAAACTGCTTTTTTTTAAAAGTGAAAAATTATCACAGCCCATGCCTTTTGGCAAGGGCTGTGAATCTCTATTATTTTATAATACGTTGTTCATTTCCTTCAGCCAGTGTTACTTTACATCGAATGTTAAAGTATCAACACGAATATCAGGTGAATGGAATTTAACATAGATTGTATGTTGTCCTTTTGGCGCATTTTTGGCCAAATCAACAGTTATATCCTTATATCCCAGTTCGTTTACAGTTACACCTGCATTCTCAATGGTATATGTTTTCTTCCCTGTCTGTGGAACATTGATCACTGCAAAAGGTTCACTATTTACGGAATCTGCATGCAAAGTTATTTGTCCGCCAGCGGTATCAGAAGCAACGGATGCTGTCACTTTCTTAGATCCAGTTAAGACTACTTTAGGCATTGCAGCCCATGAACCATCTTGTTTAGAGTGGACTGCATAATAACCACCAACGACCTTCTTCTCTTTTAAACTCTCAGCTGTTCTGGCTTTGGATACTTCATTATAAACCACCTCGTTTGAGGCAAATGCGTGGTCGAACACATTAAATGGTTTATTTGTTGGAAGTGCAGCAAGTGAGTCACCTGAAATAGCAATCGCTTTCTGAGCACGAATATCTTGAGAAGAAGCTCCAACCATAAGGTCATAGGTTCCATTCTCAATCATGAATTTTTCTGCATTTACATCCCAAATAGCAAAGTCCTTTGGATTAACCGTAAGAGTTACCGTTTTTGTTTCTCCAGCAGCTAAGGAAACTTTATCAAATGCGGCTAATTGCTTTTGTGGTGCATGACTGCCATAAGCAGAATTGTTATTTTTGACATATAACTGAACGACTTCAGATGTATTTACCTTTCCATCATTTTTGACTTTTACTGTTACTTTGAAAGGAGAATTCCCATTTGCGCTTGTTGGTACATTGAAATCACGATACGAGAAGCTGCTATATGAAAGACCATATCCAAATGGATAGGTTACCTTTGCCTTTGTATACATGTATGTCAGCTTTGATTCCTCTGGATCAGCATTAGTCATATCTACCGAATATCGTGGATCAATACCATCTAACGTAATGGCCGTATTCCCTTCAGGAATGGAGTACTTATCGATTTTCGGAAATGCAGACATATCTGCATACCATGTGGAAGATAACCGGCCTGTCGGTGCATAGTCACCATAAAGAACCTGAGCCAATGCATATGAATCGTACTGTCCGCCATATGGCTGGTATACTATTGCAGATACGTTTGGATTGTTTTGAATCTTCCCCATACCAACAGGGAAGCTGGATTTAACGACAACAACCGTCTTTTTACCCTGTGCAGCAAAAGCGGATGACACTTTATCAACTAATTGGTAGTCAGCTTCTCCCATATTTAAATCGGAGCGATCGGTGCCTTCTCCTGCACTGTGACGCGGGATGGCCCCGACAAAAACGACAGCGTAATCATCAGTTTCTGCACGCTTAACGGCATCTGCTCCTACTTCTTTAACAACGGTTTGGTCAAATTTCACATCTACATTTCGGTTGGCTGCATTTGCTTTGTTACCAAGTGTAGCTGATGATGTCTTAAGTTTTCCATCCGAACCGGTTGTAATAAAGCGGCCACTAGCATAATACCAATTTGTAAAATCACCAGTAAAACCAGTCCTGTAACCATTCGCAATTAATGATATAGTATGATCTGAATTATCCTCCACTCGGATTGTTGGCGGAATTGTACTCGTATTTCCAAGCATTTGTCCAAGATCCCAGTCATTATTTGTTAGGTTCAATGCAGTATTATTTGTATTTTCAACAGTTGCATTCGCAGCTGCCGGAGAGGTAATCCAACGTCCATTTTTTAGGGAACGTAAGCTATATCCCTTTTGTCCCCAATCAAACACTTCAAATAATTGAGCAGGGTTATTCACATCCATTGGGTCAGCGGTTGTAATAAGCTGAGAACCCTTTGCAACATCTGCAGCATTTGGATCAGCTGTAACTGTTTGGTCGTTTAGTTTAGATTTCAACGCTACAACTTTTGCCCCAGATGTATATGATACGTTATTTGCCCCGTTAGCCTTTATAATTGCCAACAATGGAGAAATGCCAGAGTTATCTATATTTGGTGTTGTTCCAACCGAATAAGTTGTTTTGAACCTAGCATCTGCATATGCCCCGGAGACAGCAGCCTTCTTGGTCTTTGCAAGTGGCAGCGTGCCATCATTCTTAAGCAATACGATACTCTCCTCGGCTGCACGCAACGCTACTTGTTGATGTTCAGGCGTATTATATGTGGCAGGCTGAGACCTCACGTCCTTCGCCTCTTCTGCAAACGGGTAATTCTTAGGAATACCGTTTTCATCTACTTCGTTAAATATTCCCACACGAACCATTTGATTTACATGTGGTCGTGCCGCCTCGATTAAGTCCTCTTTTGTAAGACCGTATTTGCCTTGTTCAACGGCATCAACTATAGCAGCGACATCATCTTTTGCATTTTGCTCGTTTGGACTCGGACGGCCGGCGTTTGCCTTAGCTAATATCATCAAAATAGTGGCGGTAGTTCGGTCTGTTGCATACTGCGTATCATAACCATTTCCTTGCATACCGGCTTGGAAGACAAGCTGGTCAGCATTAAAATCAGGAGAACTGTAAACGCCGTATTTAGAGAAATTATTCGCATGACGTTGATATGGTGATAGAATGTTAGGAATTCCGTTGGTACGTCCAAATGAGGTCATTACTCCTCCGACGGATCCAGAGCTTAACGCTTTCAAAGGACTCCTTGTCTGATATTCGAAAATGGACCTCGCACTAGCACTGTTACTTGCTGTTTGACGGAACCACTGTGCGTTATAAACAGAAAAATGCTTTGTTCCAACTACCGCACGCATCCAGAAGCCATCATTGCTTTTTTCTTGGTCAGTACCGCTAAGACCGGCTGCCATGTTATCAATCATGGTACCAGTCATATAAGGATCTTCCGAGAAACCTTCGTCAAATCGCCCACTAAGCGGATTAATGCGCATATCGCTTACAACAGTAAACGCTACAGTGGCAGATGGATTTGTACCGCCATGTATGTTTGAATCCCCTTGTTTCACTTTTAAAGTACTGATTTTCTCGCTCCCCATGACTTTTCCAATATCAGCAAGAAGATCTTTGTTCCAGGTCTCTCCCATACCGACTAACGCTGGAAAATCAGTGGATACTCCTTGAACATTGTCAGCTGCAGAAAGTGCACCAGGTATGACTTTTCCGGCATTCGTTCCACGCTGCAAAGTGTAATGATTCCTTGAACCGGTAGCATAAACAGCTGGCCCTTCAAGACCCGTATAATCAAAATAAGCATCAACAAACTGATCTAGATGCTCTGGGACACCGTCAAACAAAGGCATCCCGTCAAAAACCCCGCCGACTTGCTTTTTAAAAACTGGAATTTCTTCGGCTTTTTTCTCTGGTGCATGGAAACCAACTAGACCTGCTGCAAGTGTAGTAGTAAGAATCATCGATAGAATTCTCTTTCCCATCTTAGTGAGCTGGGATTTTTTCATCTAATTCACACTTCCTCCCCCATTTTTTAAAACGCTTCCATTTTTAGAAAAATAAGGACCGGCTCCTATACATATATATTAGAACACAACTAAGTAGGCTAATAGTGTCAGATTTTTCTGATTAATGTACTGTTTTTTTAGGAGGAGGAATTCATTAGAAAAGGACAACCTTTAAACTGCAGATTGTCCCCTCCTTCTCTTACAAGTTATACTTTCGAATTAAATATGTTGGTGTGCAGCTCCAAGCATGGCAATAGCTGTTGATTAAATGGCTGCCATAAGGAGAAAAGTCTTTATTCTTAGGATCATATAATTCCCAGAACGTATCCGCGCCATCTTGGATCATGCCGCCCCAATAGTTCTTCATTTCTTCGATTGCCTGCTCTTTTTCTCCAGAAACCAGCAGGGCTTCAATCAAATGGTGATACATATATGGCGTTGCAATTCCGACAGCTGGATTTTCAGCTAAAAGATGCTTCATTAAATTATTATTTTCCTCCTTAGTCAAAACACCTGCAAGGACCATCCAAATTTGGCTTGCCCAAGAAACTTGACGGTCTGAACCACTGATAAAAAATTGCTGCTCCTCATCCCACAAATAGGTTTTTGTTGCTTCTTCAATTTCTGCTAAGCGGTCTTTCAAACTGTCTTTTTCTAATACGTTTAATTCTTCGGCAAGGCGAATAGCCTGTTTCATAGTATAGATTAACACAGCTTGAGATGGAGCTTGTTTGTTTAATCCTTCCTGCCAATCAATAAAAGACCACCAATCAGGAGTATCTTTTAAAATATGGTTTTCATCAAGTCTTTCAAGTGCAAGTTCAACCTGCCGATAGGCAGTCGGCCATAGTTCTTTTAAAGTCTCTAAGTCGCTTGTGGCAAAATAGTAATCATGTAAGGATGCAGCAAAGAACAAAGAATAGTCGAATAAATAGGTGTCATCGGCAATAAGCTTTGGCGCAACAAAAACATTTGCCGGAACTTTTCCTTTGTCATCTGGAACACCTGCAAAAAGATAAAGACAACGTTTAACAAGGTTATTGGTTCCGAATGTTTCATAGTTTGCTAGTGCTTGCAGTCGTAAGTCACCGAGCCAAAGTCTGCGATCTCGTTTTGGACCATCTTCAAAAACATCTTGCATACAATCTGCAAGTGTTTTAATACTAATTTCATCTATGTTTTGAAGTTCTTCATCCTGATGAGAAAGCTTTTGAACTGCACTTATATTTGCCGAAGTGACTGCTTTACATTCTACACTTTCAAAGACAACCCGATACTTTGGTGATGTATCAATTACATCAAACTTTACATATCTAAAGCTGTAACGACGGGGTAAGGAAATAACAGCAGGAAATACATCAACAAAGATAGTTTCTTCCTGCAGCCACGAACTGCTAAGCCATCCATTATAATTCTCAAACGGTTCTGCCATCTCAACTGGCATTTCTCCAATTGTGAGTTTTAGTTTAAGCGGCGCATCCGGGGGACTGCCAGCTGAACGAATTTTAAGGGTTAGATACCCCACCTGATGGTCACCAAAATCAAGAATGAAAGAATCATTTTTCCCATATTCAGAGTCTGCTAGAGAGGAGACATGAGCAACAGCTTCCGGCTTCCAGCCATGAATGACTTGTGAATCCGCCTTTATTTCTACAATTGATGAAGGCTTTACAATTGTTTCTTGAAGTTGTGGCCTCAATTGTTCTGCTGTTTCAATAAATTTCTCATTTCTAACAATCACTTGATTTTCTAGTTTTTGAATACTCATACCGCTATCCCCTGCTTCTCCCGCTCACTATTCCGCGCATCAATTTCAGCACGAATTTTCGGGTAAATTTTGTCAAGATTATAGAAACTCATTGTAATCATGGAGACAACAACTAGTACTGCCGGAATAATTAAGTACCCCAGCTTAATCGCCAGCAATGATTGCTCTGTTTGATGACCATTTGGCACATAATGTCCCCAGGTTAGCATAAGACCGAACAATGCACCCGCAACAGCCATCGTCACTTTTCCGATAAAACCGTTTAATGCGGATAATAAACCTGACGCATTAATTCCAGTTTTCCATTCACCAAAATCAACAGGGTCTGCCTGCATTGAAAAATAGATACTTTGACGAGTTCCATATCCAATGGCAGCAATTACTGCCCCAACAATGATAACGGGAATTAACGATCCTGCAAATAACATTATTAAAATACCAACAAGGTTGACCACGCTAGAAATCATAAATAAAGTGCGCTTATACATTTTTTTCGCAATAAATGGTGTTAAAAATGTACCTGCAATTGGAATGAAGGAACCAATTCCTGCAATTGTAGCAACAAGGTCTGCACGATCTAGATTGTATGTGAAGTAATAGATAAGTGCTCCCTGCTGAAAGAAATAAGAACCCCACATGAATAAGATATTCAAAGCAAAAATATAATACGGCTTGTTTCCTCTTAGAGTAGAAAATGCTTGTTTTACAGTTACTTTCTCAACTTGAACCTTTACCTTTTCTTCTACATTTTTAAAAGTATAGAAGAAGAATAAACAAGCAATGATACTGAAGATCACCATTGTCCAGAAGAAACCAGTCGCTTGTGAACCTCCTCCAAGTGTTTTTACCATTGGCATTGTGAGAACACTGACTGCCGTTGCTCCAATAAAGGAAAAAATAATCCGAACAGTTGATAGCATTGTTCGTTCCTGCGGCTCACTAGTTAAACTTGGTAAAATGGATGCTAGCGGTATGTTAACCATTGTATAAACCATTGAAAGTCCCATATACGTCATATAAGCATAAAGTAGTTTTCCTACCGGTCCTACATCCGGAACATAAAATGCAAGTATACCGAGAATAGCGAAAGGAATGGCCCCCCACAGAAAATATGGTCGTGATTTCCCCCATTTTGTGTTTGTTTTATCAATAATAATTCCCATCATTACATCGGCAACACCATCAACAATCCTTGTTAATAAGAATAACAAACTCACTTGAACCGCTTTCAAGCCAACAACATCTGTATAATAAAACATTAGATAAAGTCCTATCATTTGCCAAACCAAATTACATGAAAGATCTGCTGCGCCATATCCAATCCGTTGGCGCCACGTACCTGCTGTTGAGTTCATCTTACATCCTCCTGTATATCAAACGCTGTATCTTGAACTAGTTCATACATTAATTAAACCGTTTTCTGAATCCGTATACAATAAACAGATTACAGTTAAAACTGCTCTTTTTACAGGTTGGTTACATGAAGTTAACGGTCTTTAGCATATGACAGCTATTTGCCCTTTTTACGAAATTGAGTTGGGGTACAGCCAAAATGCTGTTTAAATTTCCGATGAAAGAAACTGCTGCTTTCATAACCAATTTCAAAAGATATATCATCCATACTTTTGGTTGTATTTTTTAACAGTATGGAAGCTCGAATCATCCTCTGCATTTGAACAAGTTCTAGGAATGTTTTACCCGTTCGTTCTTTGAGCATATTGCCAAGATAATTAGAATTGAAATTAAATTTTTCAGCAAGACTCGTTAGACTGCAGTGATTATAATTCTGTTCAATATAATGCAGAATTTCGATAATATTCGCTTTTCCGGAAACACGTGTAAGTTCGAAATTTTTGTCAAGCTGATAAACACGCATTAACTCGGTTAACACAACAGGTAAATAAGACTGAACCATTTCAACAGAGTAGTCCTGTTCATCGAAGAACTCACACATCATGTTTTTAATAATATACTGGAGATTTTCATTACCCTCTGAGTGAAACAAAATGTAATGGTCATGCCTTTGATTCTCCGAAACTGCATTCGCCAAAAAGTTAGACACAATCCCTGTATTTCCTAACCGGCCTAAGAATGACCCAGTAAAGGTCTCTTTTTTCATAATAATATTAATCAAAATATCATGTTCTCCGAGTGAGGGTATGCTGTGTGGCACGTCTACATCTAACATACATACCTGCCCCTGCTTCAATACTACTTGCTTACCATTAATATTTTGCTTGCAGACACCTGAGTAGACATAATTGATTTCAATAAAAGAGTGCATATGAAGGGGCATATCAGCAAATCTATGATGTTTGCTAATAAAAATTGGACCCTTATTGAAAAAGTACTCTTCCTGCATTCTTGGGATGCTGCTGCCACTTTCAACAAGCAACTCGTGTCCATCAAAGTCATTGATATTCTTACGAGTTTTTATTTGAATTTCTTCGATAGGATCATATTTACGTAAATATTGGTCTAATTGTTTATGATTCATTATAATGTCATCCCTATAGTTATTACTTAATTTGTGATAAAGTAGGTAATTTTTTATTTTAGTATGTTGGTTGGCAAATTGATGTTATGCAAGTACCAGCATATAAACATTTTTCCCTATTCTATAATGGGGAGGTATTAAAGACAATAGGAGACTTAGACAATGGTAGAGGTAAAATAAATCAGTTGTTATGCATAAAAAGCAAAAAGTAAACAGACCTACTAGGCCTGTTTACTTTTTGTACATTATATTTAAATCCAAGGATGAACATACCACCTTCTTCACCGTTACATTATCTAACATACTTTGTTTACTAAGGACAACATTTGTTTCTATTCTAGCAAGATTTGCAAAGTAATTAACCAAGTATCTGGGTATTATTCTTTTAATCACCACATAAAAGTTTTCTTGATTTCAGGAGGTACAGGCATTTCTCCATACATATTTGCTTTGCCAGGAATGGTTGAGTGATTACTTCTGTTTTCTATTACACATACCCAATCCTGCTCAGATCCACGAGTAGGTGTTATTATTTTTAAAACGTCACGCTTTTCAACTTCTAAACTAATTGCTTTATCTGTTATAACATTCTCTTGTGTATAGCATTGCCCATCTCTAGGATTAAACCACCAAATTTGTAACTGTTCTATTTTCAATCTACTTAAATCTACTGTTTCTTCTCCACCTGATGGGAAGTATAGACAAGCAAATTTCCCTTCCTTTTCTACACATGCCTGAATGTGTTCATCTATACTATCTTCCAACTTATCATTTTGTTCAATTAGTAATTCCTGACACGGAATACACTGACTTAAATCTCTAGATTCCAAAAAATCACGCAGGATTTTCATCTGCCATGCGCCAGGTTGGTCCAAAGCTTCAAACCAAGAATATTTTCTGAAACTATCTCTTTCCTTTTCAGAGATCATCCAACACACGGAAGGATGCCCATATGTATGGCCAAAGGATCCGGCAAACAAACTCCAATAAGCACGTTTCCTCACCATCCATCCCCCATGAAAATCTTCACCAACTGGCCAAGAGGTTGGCATTTGTTCATAGGCAGGTTCTCCATCAAAAACAGGCATAGGATTTTTTCTATTATAATCATTTTTCACTAATTCATAATTTTTCGGTGTTAGTCCATGTCCAGATTGAATCATAATAAATGAAATCCAAGCATCGTCGTCATTCCAATAGGACATTGTTGAACATTCACCGGTTTCGGCTTCATGGCATGCATGATAAGTTATTAAAAGCTTTTGCCAATCAGGATTTTTTACATTATATGAAAGTTCCTTATCTAGAACCCCTTTTGCAATCCCTTCCGCCATATTTCTCCAAACATCCTTGTAATCAACTCCTAGATGAATGGGCTGCCTGTCCCCGCCTAGACACCAAATGATATTTGTTCTATCTTTATAGCGATGACCAATCCATTTTCCGTATTGAAAAGCATTTTCTTTCGTAACAATTTCTTCTGAAAACTCACCCATCCAGTTATGACCTACTACAAGTTCTCCCCATACAGGCAGTAACAGCACATAAAATCCATATTCTTCCGCTTTATCGATTATCCAGTCTAAATACTGAAAATATTTTTCATTAGGAGTGTTCAGATTATCATTTAATAAAGCCTTATCACCCGCTGGATTTCTCATTTCCTTATCCTGTTCCGGGTCAAGTGCGACAATCTGTAATACAGTAAATCCTTGTGATTTACGTTTCTGCATCAAATATTCTACATCGTCCCATTTTAATCTATGTGCGATTGTCCAATCTGTATCTGCCAACCAGATAAATGGTTTCCCGTCCTGATGCGTAAAAATTCTTTTATTTTCTGAGATTTTTAATCTATCCATACTTTCCTCCTAAAATGGTTTGGGTGGAAACTTTAAACAAATAATGGTTCCTTATTTCTTTGAGTGGAATTTCTAACAATTAACTCAGGTTTAAAAAGGATTTCCTTATCCCATTGCATTTCTCTATTTTCAATCTTATTAATTAGCATTTCGGCTGCTGCTCTACCCATTTCAACTTTTGAGTACTTAAGGCTAGTTAATTTTACTTGAGTTACTCTAGCTAGATAGGAATCATCAAAACTTAAAAGCGATACTTCCTCCGGTACCTTCAATCCCGTTTGATTTATTACGTCTAATAGCTTAATGGCCAATTCATCGTTATAGCATACGATTGCTGAGGGTCTCTCTTCTTTTTTCTGGAATAAAGATCTGGCTGATTCTAGAACCTTAAAGTCTTTGTCGTACGAGATAATCAAATCAGGATTTAGTTGAATATTATACATACTATGTGCCCGAATAAATCCTTTTAATCTGTGAACACCTTGTAAATCATCCGTTTTAAATAAACCAGCAATTCTTCGATGGCCTAATTGAATGAGATGCTGAGCCGCAATAAATCCACCTTCATCCTCATCCTGTTTTAGGCAGGGGCAATTCAATTCTGTGTATCGATCATTAATCATCAGAAAAGGAATATTTTGATTCATTAGTGAAATAAACAAATCTAAATTTCGATTTTCTAAAGCACTTTTTGTTGGTTCGATAATTAGCCCTCCTAACGGATGGCTGATTAACTTTTTTAATTGTTCCTCTTCCTTTTTCTTGTCATGATCCGTACTTGATAATAACAAGTTATATCCTTAATTCCTGAGGGTCTCTTCTACACCCTTAATAATGCCGGGAAAGTTAACATTCATAATATTTGATGTTAAAAACCCGATTGTTTTTGTTTGGATTTCATTTCTACATGACAAATGTGAAACGAAAGTTCCTTTCCCTTTCACCTTATGGAGGAAACCTTCCTTATCCAAAATCCCTAAAGCATGCCTAACCGTCTTTCTGCTTGTATGGAAAATTTCAGCAATTTCCTTTTCAGAAGGTATTTTTCCCTCTTTTATAAATCGTCCAGAAACCAGCCAAGAATGAATTTCTTGCTTAAGTTGAATATATTTTGGTTCTCCCATCATTCACCTTGAAATCTGTTTGACATTTATTTATAACTCTTTAAAAAAACTTATCGCTAAAAAAAACAGCCTAAAAGATTTAGGCTTTTGGGTTTCAATTAGTCATTTAAATTTTAATTTATTTTTCAAGCAAGATAATTAGCTTATTAAGACACCATTTACCGAATGTTTCCACCCTTGATAAAATTTATTTCTTAACTCACTATTCATTAAAGATTGATATAATTCATGTTCCTGATTTAGTTTATTGATTTCGTCTGTCGATTTCCAAATTCCTACTCCTAAACCAGCTAAATAAACGGAGCCCATCGAAGATAATTCGGCTACTTCTGAAGCGATTACATTGATATCTAACATATCAGCTTGATATTGCATTAAGAACCGGTTACTTGTTGCTCCTCCATCCACTTTTACACTCTTTATTTGAATATTGGATTCGGATTGCATCAGTTCAATAACATCCTTAACCTGATAAGCGATACTTTCTAAGGCTGCACGTACAATGTGGGGTTTCCCCGTATTTCGGCTTATTCCCATGATTGCAGCACGAGTATACGGTTTCCAATAAGGAGCTCCCAATCCTACAAAAGCTGGAACAAGATAGACACCTTGATTATCTGAAATTGAACACGCCAACTGCTCTGCCTCGCCAATTTCATCAATTAATTCAAGCTGCTCCTTAAGCCATTTTATCGTATCACCGGTACTATTAATGATTCCTTCCAGTGCATAGCTCACTTTCCCATTCAATCCCCATGCAATCGAAGTAACTAAACCATTGGTACCATCTACCATTTCTCCAGTTTGCATGAGAACAGAAGTACCTGTTCCATATGTCGCTTTTGCCATTCCAGGCTCAAAGCATTTCTGTCCAAATAATGCACCTTGCGAATCGCCAATTACACCTGAGATAGGAAGTGCTTTGAACGGAAGTGATGGATCCTCCGTTACACCAAATAGTTCATTAGAATCTTTGACTTCAGGAAGCATTTCTCTTGGGATATCAAATAAGTTTAACAATTCCTCATCCCACTGAAGGGTATGGATATTAAAAAGAAGAGTCCTGCTTGCATTGGTATAATCTGTTGCATGAACCTTCCCGCCTGTTAATTTCCAGATAAGCCAGCTATCAATCGTACCTAATAAGAGCTTTCCTTCTCTTGCTCTATCTTTGACGCCATCCACATATTCCAAAATCCATTTCACCTTGGATGCAGAGAAATATGGATCTGCCTTTAACCCGGTTTTTGATTGGATAATCGTTTCGTAACCTTGTTCATTCATCTCTTCACACATGTCTGATGTTCTTCGGCATTGCCAAACGATGGCATTGTAAACTGGAATTCCTGTTTCTTTATCCCAAACCACTATCGTTTCTCTTTGGTTCGTTATGGCCAATACAGCCAACTCATCTTCTGGAACAGAGGTGGTTTGAACCACCTCTGTTAAAAGGGTTTTAACATTTTCATAGATTTCAACTGGGTCATGCTCTACCCAACCAGTTTGAGGATAGTGCTGCGTATGACTTGCAGAACATTTATGAGTGATTTGCCCTTTTGAATTAACAAGCAAAACCTTTGTTCCTGAAGTGCTTTGATCAATTGCAAGGATATATGGCTCGTGAGACATTAGGAACACCTCATCCTTTATTCACCATTTGTATGGCAACCTTCTTGACATTGTCAACACTTAATCCATAATATTCAAATACTTCAGCTGTTTTCCCTGCAATAGCAGGTTCGTCTGGAAGACCAAGAATTTTAACAGGAACCGGGTGACTTTGTGAAACTACTTCAGCTACTGCTGAACCTAAACCGCCATAAATACTATGCTCTTCTATGGTGATAATTCTTCCTGTTTCCTCAGCAGCTTTCAGAATAGCTTCCTTATCTAACGGTTTGATTGTATGCATATTAATCACTCTACAATCAATGCCTTCCATTTCAAGTGCTTCCGCGGAATCCAAAGCAATTCTGACTGTCTCCCCTGATGCTATAATCGTAATATCAGTACCTTCTTTCATCGTAAAAGCTTTACCGATTTGAAAATCATAGTCCCCAGAAATATATGAATCTTCTACAGGATTGCGGCCAATTCGAAGATAGACCGGTCGATCATACTCAACTAATGCTTCAATCATTTTTTTAGCCTCATGACGATCTGCGGGCATCATTACATCCAGACCAGGAATGGCACGGGTTACAGCTAGATCCTGCAAAGAATGATGAGACATTCCAAGCGCACCATAACTAACGCCGCCGCTTATGCCAATTAATTTAACATTTGTATTAGAGTACGCCACATCTACCTTAATTTGTTCTATACTTCTCATGCTTAAAAAACAAGCTGGTGAAGCAACAAATGGTTTTTTACCAGAAGCAGCCAAACCAGAAGCAATCCCAACAAGATTTTGTTCTGCTATCCCTACCTCTACGATCTGTTCTGGTAGTTCCTTTCCAAAATCCGCTAGGGATGCTGATCCTCTAGAATCACTAGTTAATACTAAAATATCTTTATTTTCTTTCGCTAAATCTAGTAAAACCTCACTGATGGCTTGACGATTGGCAATCTTATTTCCTTTTGCACTTTTTAGAGCAACCATACTCATTGTAACACCTCCAATTGCTTAATAAGGTCTTCCATTGCTAATGCATATTCTTCCTTGCTCGGTACATGATGATGCCATTTTCCTACATTTTCAGCAATTGAAATCCCCTTTCCCTTGACTGTATTGGCAACAATGAGAGTTGGTTTTCCAGTAACTTTCGGAGCTTCCTCCAACACATTCACCAATTGCTCAACGTCATTTCCATCAATCTCGACCACTTCCCAACCAAATGCTCTCCACTTATCTCCGAATGGTTCAAGGGACATAACATCTTCCGTACTTCCTGTGATTTGCAATCTATTGCGATCAATGATGGCTACTAAATTATCCAGCTTATAATGTGAAGCTGCCATAGCCCCTTCCCAAACTGATCCTTCTGCCTGTTCCCCGTCTCCCATTAAGGTATAGATGCGATAAGATTTTCCATCCATTTTGGCAGCCAGGGCCATGCCAACTGCAATTGGCAGCCCATGTCCTAAGGAACCTGTATTCATTTCCACACCAGGGACTTTATTATTCGGGTGACCAATTAATCTAGTATTAAATTGAGAGAATGTCTTTAATTCCTCTTTTGGAAAAAAGCCCTTGTCTGCTAAAATCGCCCAGTACGACTCAACCGCATGCCCTTTACTCTGGACATAACGATCACGATCTACCCATTTAGGATTTTTTGGATCAACATTCATAATATGATAGTAAAGAACCGTTAAGATATCCGTGTTGGATAGAGACCCGCCTGTATGCCCCGTACCTGCTTCATAAATCATTTTTAGCAGTTCCATTCGAATTTCTGTTGCTTTCCGTTTTAGAAACTCAATTTTGTTCATTCTATTTACCTCCTCGCTTTATTTATTTAGGTCACTGCCACGAAGCCATGCTCTGATTTCGTCTACAGTTGGATCTACTAGATCAGGATTCAACCCTGGGATATATTCGCATGCCTCAAACAGGACTGGGATTACATTGGCATGGATACCTACTGTATGGTGAATATACGGACCTTTTACCAGCTTTTCTTCCCATAATGGCCAGTCATTTACTTCCACCCAAACATATGAACCTCTGGTGAATGGCCCTTCAATTCCCTTTGCTTTTCCAAGGAATATTGAATATTCACCATGATCTCCGTCAAAACGGGCAAGTGTCATTTCTCCACCCTTAATTTCCCCTTCATGGGTACCTGGAGAATGATCATCAAATAAGAAGTGTTTGTTCAACTTTGGCTTTTCTTCCACACTTAACGAAACCGGAAAATTGCCACAGTGGAATAACAGCTCGCCATTTGGATTTTCAGGATGACGTACTGTAATATCTGCAAAGAAAGTTGGCTGAGTATTCATGGTAGCGGCTTGAACCATAATGGAGGTAATCGCTCCATGTATGTCTGTTTCACAAGTTACCGGGATCTGTTCGTCTGTCAGAATCGCATTGGCTAAACATGGCATGATGCCAATAATATCCTGCAAAGTTGACCAGCATTGAATGGCAATTGCTGTACTTCTTGTATCGGCAGCCAGTTGTTTCATTGCCACTTTTAATGAAGCAATCCGACGAACATCTTGTTCTGTAACTCCGCTCCAGTCAAGTTTTTCCTTGATATAGCCCATTGCCTTATCTAATTCTGGACTATCAGACTTTTCAATTTTCAACGTTACTTTTTTCAACTCTTCAAGTGTGATCGGGTGAACTTGGATTCCAAACGTCTCCAACAATTCACCTTCATTGCAGATTACTGACCAAAAATCTGATGGCCTTGTGGATATTTGCAAGATACGTAGATTATTAAACTGCTTCACAACATTCGCTGCACCAATGAAGTTCTTAAATCCGCGTTCAAAAACAGGGCTATCAACCGTGCAGTTAGTAATATATGTAAATTTAACATTAAATCTTCTTAGAACTTTACCAGTTGCAAACATTCCACATTGTGTATCACGAAGACGCATCCCATCTTCCAATGGAGCTTCGTCTCTTGGACCCCAAAGCAGAACCGGTTTGCCGATCGCTTTGGCAACACGGGCAACAATATCTTCAGTACCAAAGTTGCAGTGTGGGAAAAATAATGCATCCACTTCAGCATCCCTAAAGCGCTTTATTATCGCTGGTTCTTCTAAACGCTCATGCAGCAACCCTTCTTCATTGATCCCTTCCAAATCAACAATTTCCATGTCCAAACCAAAGCTCTCCATTTTTTCTCTAATTAAATGTTTATACTTTAATGCATCCTCTTTACTAAATACAAATCTTCTTGTTGGAGCAAATCCAAGCTTAAACTTTTCCATTTCTATCGCCTCCTAAATTTCACATAACTGAATCTCAAACTTTTTTCATATAAAGCGCATACAAGAAACACTTATTTTACAAACTAAACATATTTAGTCGATGTATAAACTTATTGAAATTATAATATCAAAATAGACAACTATCAGTCAATTATTTTTATAAATTTATTTAGTTATTTATTAGATTTAATATAAACTTTTTTATTTTAGTATTTTGAAGTTCCTTTTTTAAATCCCCATAAAACCTAGATTTAATAGTCAATTTTCGGGATATCACCCTATTTTATTCGAACTAAAAATTAACTAAACTCATTTTTTTGTGATATAATCGAGTAAAATATGTTTACATGAATATAAATAAATTCTTTTTATCTCACAGGTAGGTGTAATATGAATGAAAATAGATGATATCGCTAAATTAGCCAATGTTTCAAAATCAGCCGTTTCTCTAGCCTTGAATGGCAAAAATGGTGTCAGTCAAAAAACACGCGAGAAGGTCTTGCGAATCGCTCAAGAACACGGATATATTCCGCGTCCGATTATTAAAGCTGAACAATTTTTTCAGCCAAATACAAAACTGTTAAGATTCGTTGCAATTACAAATGCGGGCATTGTAACAGAACAATATGAATCGCTCCCTTTTTTCACGGATTTAATTCATAATCTTGACAAACAAATCGGAACTAGTGGTTATTCACTCATGGTTTCCTCAATCAGCATAGATAACCTCCAAGATGAAATAACTAGACTCGAACAAGAACAAAAGTCCGCTGGTATATTATTGTTAGGGACCAACTTAACACCGGAGCAAATTAATCTAGTTGCCAGTGTTCAGCCAAATATTGTTGTTTTGGATACTTGTTTTGAAACAATGGATGTAAGCTTTGTCGTCATGAACAACGTATATGGTGCATACCAGGCAGGACAATACTTAATGGAGTTAGGGCACCAGCAAATTGGTTATGTAGGGTCAAATACAAGAATGTATAATTTTGACATGAGAAAAAAAGGATTTTTACAGGCACTTAGTGAAAATGGTTTAAAAATTGCCGAAACCAATTTCTTTTCAGTATCCCCGACAGTCATCTCATCCCAGGATGCGTTTAAAGAGAAAATAAAAGAACGTCTAAATCAAATGCCTTCAGCCTTATTTTGTGAAGCGGATTATATGGCCATTAGCGTTATTAAATCGCTCACTGAATTAGGAGTTAGAGTCCCTGATGATGTTTCTGTAATCGGTTTTGATGACATCTTCGAATCACAAGTGATTACGCCAGAATTAACAACGATCCATGTAAAAAAGGATAGGATTGCTTTACAAGCTGTTGAAAAACTTATTAAACAGATTGAAAATAATGACTCTGATAAGATTAAATTGTTTGTAGATACAGAACTCATTGAAAGGAAATCATGTGTTGTTTTCGCACATACGGAAAGCGAAATAAGGGCCTGAAAAATAAAAAAACCTTAGTTAGGTAAACATACCAAACTAAGGTTTTTTGTGGTGAAAAGATAAAAAAGATAACCCCGGGTCATAACGATGATTTATTTATGTAATTAACTTTTTTTATAGCTTCCTTCCCTAGAGCAATAGGTTATTAGAGAAAAAAACACCTCTAAACTAAAAAATGTCAGTTT
>NZ_JBALPZ010000063.1:0-10759 GCF_036965645.1 Neobacillus drentensis | reverse complement strand
AAATATAGAATTATCTAATTCTTTTATTCAGTCTCAGTGATTCTAAGAGCGATATAGGGTTTGCCTGGAAGTATAATCTTACTTTCATTCGTGTAAGTTCCCTCTAACGGAATGATCTTCATCTCCCAAGTATCAATTAGTTCTACCTTATAACGTTTTCCTTCAGGAAGCGGCAAGATCTTAAATGAGGGTCTGCTGTCCCCAAAATAGGCTAAAATGTATTTATCCCCCATTTTCCCTGCAGCTACATCCCAACCATAATATATCGGGGTTAGTCTTTTGGCAGGTCCATCCTCCATGATCCTTCTTAAAAAGGCAATCCGTTCAGGGCTATCGCCATGCAGTTCCCCGCCGTGCGACCACCAAATAATGCCTTGTGGGTGCATATAGGTTTCCCCATGGGTTACATATCCGCCGCGGCACACACCCTCCCAGAATAATTGAACCATTTTTTCAGCTGTAATATTCCCCCAGCCATGATTAATATTTCCTTCATAACGGCATTCATCATTAATGATAGGTTTCCGGTAGGTTTCCCGCCACTCAGGAACGAAATAATTATCATGATGCTGAATGCTCGCATGCGAGACCCATGGCTTATTGTGGTCGTACCAATGGTTGTTATTTCGATAATGAATTTCTGGGTTATGCCAATTATGAATCGAGCTAAGATGTTGGTACGGGTCCTTTTCCTGAATAATCTGAAAGAAACGATCCCAATCCGCCATTTTTTTTGTTTTTAAATATTCGTTCATCAAGTCATATTCGTTCGCAAGCGACCACCAGATATTTCGGTAAGATCCTAAACGTGCTACAACATATTTAAGGTATCGATCATCTCCTTCAGTGCCTAAATCAGAAAATCCCCAACGATCATAAGGATGGAATAAAATTAAATCTGCTTCAATCCCAAGTTCATTAAGCTGATCAATTTGTTTTTCCAATTTTGCAAAAAAGTCTGGATTAAATTGAGAAAAATCAAAGCCTTCCGCTTTAGATCCAACAAATGGGAAGTCAGCTGGTTCATGAAGGTTATAATCATAATGCTTCGGAAAAACACACATACGAATTTTATTAAATGGAGCATTTTTAAGTGTTTCCAGTGTCCTTCTTTCCAATTCTTCCCCTTGATGGTTCCACACATATGCGGTGGTTCCAAATGGATAAAACGGGGTGCCGTCCGCATATGCGAAGTGTACTTGAAAATCGGCTCTTACTGGTCCATGGTTATTTTCTCCAGGAGCAATACACGTAAACGAACCCTGTTTTTTGTTGAGAGTATCATGATTGCAAATAGTGGTAAAATTCCATTCCCCTAGCTTGTCCGGCATAAAGCGGACTTTATATTGTCCTTCACCGTCATAGAATCCATCTACTTGAATGGATCTATTTTCATAAGAAAACACTGCCTTTAATTCAATGTCATTAAATGGATTCCCTTCCTTAGGGCCTTCGAGAACCAGCTCAAAACGCCCCCAACGCTCAACTTCCATCATTCCATGGTTTGCGGTCATTGGTGATTCCTCCTATTAAAAAAATAAATTTCTATTACTCTTAAAAAACAACTAAACTAGTAAACACCCTATCCTTTAACAGATCCAGCCATCCCAGAAACGAAATATTTTTGGAAAATAAGGTAAATGATTAATTGTGGAATTACTGAAATCATTACCCCTGCATTCAGCAAAGTATAGTCGGTATTATGTTCACCCTGAAAAGATAGTAATCCCGTGGTGACCGTTCTCATCGAATCATCTGTAATAAAAATTTGGGCCAATACAAATTCGTTCCAGGTGCTAATAAAGTCCAAAATCATCAATGTAGCTAAGGCTGGTAATGATAGAGGAAGAATAATTTTTATAAACTTCATCCAATCTCCGCATCCATCTATAACAGCTGCCTCATCCAATGCCGTTGGAATGGTTCGGAAAAATCCCCGTAAAATTAAAATTCCAAATGGAACACCAAATCCAATATAGATGATCATAATCCCTAAATAGGTGTTAGTTAAATGAAGTCTGCTTAGAATGATATTTAATGGTACAAGAGTTGCCTGCACAGGTACCATCATTCCTACAAGAAAAAAGGCAAAGATAAGATTACTTCTTTTTAATGCCATTCGGGTTAACGCATATGCAGCTAAAGCCTCAACAACAATGCCAATGGGAACTTTAACCAATGAGATAATCAAACTGTTCATAAAATATGGTTTAATTTGTGTCCATGCATTGAGATAATTTTGCCAATTATAGTGTTTTGGTAATGTGAGCCAGGAATTACTTACAAGTTCACTATTGCTTTTTAATGATGTTGCTGCGATAAAAACGATGGGAATTAGGAAAATGACGACCAATATAATCAAGAACGCATAGAGCAAAAATGGCGTTAACAATCGCCTTTGTTGGTACATGTTTTATTCCTCCTTCTCTCTTTATTCCACATGAGACTTTTTGGTCATGATATAAACATATGGAATAACAAATATCATGGAGATAATGACCATAAACCATGATATTGCAGACCCTACACCTACATTTGCGAATTTAAATGTCTGGTAATACATCCATGATGAAAGCACCTGTGTACTATTCGCAGGCCCCCCTGCGGTCATGGCGTAGATAATGTCATATACCTTCATAGATGCAATCATGGTGGTGGCAAATACAATCACAAATGTTTCACTTAACATTGGGATGGTTAAACGAAAAAACATTTGATATGGTTTTGCCCCATCAATAAGTGCCGCTTCATATGGTTCTTTTGAAATACTTTGCAGCCCGGCCAAAAATAAAATCATCGGCATCCCAACACCCTGCCAGGTTGCTGCGACAAAAACGGCCATTAACGCTGTTTTCGGTTCTGCAAGCCAAGCATGCTGAAATTTATCCAAACCAATTTTATCAAGCAGATTATTAATTAAACCCATATCAGGATTAAATAGCCATCCCCAAATTAATGCGACAACAATATTGGATAATACAAATGGAAAATAAAAGATACTCCGAAAGAACACTCGCCCTTTTAATGATCTATTCAAAATTAAAGCTAGAATTAATCCAAATCCAATCATAATGACAAGAGAAGCAATGGTCCAAATGACGTTGTTTTTTAATGCTAACAAAAATGTCTCATCTTTTGTCAGCAGCATTATATAGTTGCCAAGTCCTACAAACTTTTTTTGCGGGGCCACCCCGTTCCATTGAAAGAAACTGAGGAATAATGTATAAAGACTTGGTATCACAATGGTGATTAAATAGGCTATAAGTGCTGGCAAAAGGAAGAACCACGGTTTCATTTTCTTCATGCTAAAACTCAATTTCACTTTTCTTTCCTTTGGGAGGACGATCTCCTGTTCAACTACCGTTTTCAAGGCGATAACTCCTTTCTTAATGAATAAGAGCGCAAAAGACGCTCTTATTCATTGAAACTTTTTTCTTATTGGGCATTATTTGCCTTGTAATCCTTAATCGCGCTTTGGATGGACTGTGCTGCTTGTTTAGGTGTAAATTGCCCTAATACTACTTTATCCTGTGCTTCAAATAGCGCCTGGACAACTTGCTGTGGCAATGCTTGGTCACTAATTAAAAAGTTTCCTTTTTTTACTTGATCCGCCATAACAGAAACATGTGGGTTCGTGTCGGGATAAGTGACCCCTAAAGCAGCCGCTGAACCATATTTATCTGCAAATTTGTTCACTTCATCCTTACCGGACACAAATTCAAGGAATTTAATAACAGCAGCTTGTTTTTCTTTACTTAAATTAGAATTAACTTGAAACATTTCGACAAAACTAGACATTCTTTCAGGGGTTTGACCTGATGGGAATGAGAAAAAGTCAAAGTTATCCGCTTTAAGTCCTTGATCAATAACGTTACCATCAAACCAGGTACCTTCAAGCGCTAATGCCCCTTTACCTTGGTACATGGTTGTTTCTAGCTCAGTAGGATCAATAGAAATAAAACCTTTTGGGAAATAACCTTTATCAGACCATTCCTTTAACTTGGCAAAGGATTTTACAACCGCTGGATCATTCCATGAAGCTTCCATTGTATTTAGTTGATCGTGAAGCTGCGGTCCAGCGTAATGTTCAATCAATTGTTCAGTAAAACGCATCAACATCCAGCCGCTTTTACCACCTACAGTTAATGGAGTGACACCGCTATCCTTTAATTTTTGTAATTGGCTTTCAAATTCATCAAATGTTTTTGGAGCTGATAATCCTGCTTTCTGATATACCGCTTTATTATAAAACATGCCCATGCTGTTTAAATGATAAGGAACACCATAGATTTTGCCGTTCACTTTGGTCAAATCAATGGCCGCTTTATTATATTTCTGATCCCAATTATCTTTTTTCGAAATGTCTGTTAAGTCGGCAGCAAGACCATTTTCAGGATAGAAAGATCCTAATGATCCTCCCCAGGTGAACCATGTATCTGGCATTGTATTTGAGGAAGCCGCAACCTTTAAAGCCTCTTTCATCGAATCAACGGTATACTCATTAACTTTTAAATCAATTTTTGGATTTTCTTTTTCAAAGTCTTTATACACTGAATTGAGAAATGTTTTATCCTGACTTTGTAAGCTCCAAACTGAAATCTGTATTTTTCCGTCTTTTGAGGTGTCTGCAGCAGTTGAACTGTCTTTCGAACTGCAACCTGCTAAAAGTCCCCCTACTAATAGTAAACTGGAAACACTTGCTAACATTCTTTTTTTCATAATGCTCCCCCTATGGTTCAGATTAGTTTAAAATAAAAAAGTCTTTTTACCAATTGATTTGAAACAAGCTTTTTAACTGATTCCCTCCAATTTTTAGCTAATCAAGATATTTTGTTTACGCTTTCATTATCATAAATTTTCAAAATGTTTTACAGGGGGTGGATTTGATATATTTTGTGTTTTCGCAACTTTTTTATTTACTTCAATAAAAAATTTAGTTATTTTTAGTTTACGAGGATTAAAGTTTAGTAGAATTTAGGATGTGCTAAAATGAAAACGTTTTTAAGAAAAAGCCTTAAAAAGCAAAAAACATCTATATTGTTTCAAATGATTTTAGGATTTTCATTGATTTTAATGATTGTAATTCCCTTAAATAACTATATTTCCTACCAAGTATCCTCCAAGGTATTGATGGATAAAACAACTAAATATTTATTGGATTCAGTAATTCAGTTGAGTGGGAAAGTAGATACCATGTTAGGGGAATATGACCATTTATCACTGCGAATTGCACTGCATCCAGCAGTTCAAACGTATCTAAAAAATTCTAATCATAATCGTTTTAGCAAGAAGTTGAGTGTATACGAGTTACAAAGGATCATTTCACATGAGCAGGCATATCTTAAAAACGATTTGCAAGTTGAATTTATGGATAATAAGGGGGAGGAAGCTTTTTTACAGCCTTTTAAAAAAAATTCAGTATTAAAAAAGTCCTTTTGGTATCCTTATCTGGATCCAAAAGGGAGTATCGTTTGGTCAGCAAATAAAGTTTTATACCAGACTGAAGATGGTAATAAAGCCCTTGTTAATGGAATTTCGGGGATAAGAATGATTAAAGACTACGATGCCCCAATAAAAAATATTGGCTATATGTTTATGATTATTCCGAAAGAAGCAACCGAGAGTGTAATCGGAAACGATCTGATAAACCACTCGAATAAAGTTCAGATCATTGACCAACTTGGGAATATAGTATACTCAACAGATTCAAGTGAATTTGGAAAAAAACTATCTAAAGGTCTTTGGGCAGATGTTCACGATACGAAGCATTATGGAAGTATAAAAAAGAAGGATGTCCAAGGTAAAGAGATGTACATATCCTCCTATACATCAACATACAGCAACTGGACGGTTGTTACTTATATCAACATTGCTGATACCGTTAAAGATTTAAACACAATCAAGAAAAGTACTATCCTCATAGGGATTTTTGGTATCATGGCGTCTTTACTTCTTACAGCCTTTTTCTCTTGGTCTTTATCCAAGCCCATTAGAAGTTTAGCTTTACGATTATCGAAAATTAAAAGAGGAAATACGCTCCCCCATAGAGGTCAAGCAAATAACAGAGAGGTAGAGATCCTCTACAAGAGTTTTAACTCCATGCTCAACGACCTAGAAGAAACGATAAAGATTCTTTCATACAAGCAAATACGCGAAGAACAGGCACAGCTCATCGCAATGAAAGCACAGTTTCAACCCCATTTTTTATATAATTCTTTAAATACGATTTATTACAATGCCATTATGGAAAAGCAAAATAAAGTGGCTCATATGGTTCTCTCTTTAAGTGACCTTCTTCGGTATAGTATCCAGCCAGGATCGGATTTTGTGGCACTAAGAGAGGATTTGGAACAATTAAATCGGTTTATTGATCTCCAGCGCTATCGCTATGAAGACAAACTGCAAGTTGAAATAAATGTTGAGGATGAACTTCATCACATTCCTGTCATGAAATTACTTCTTCAGCCAATTGTCGAAAATGCAATCAGCCATGGCTTGGAATCCGTAAAAGGAAGACCTTGGATTATATGTATTTCCATCACTAAAGAAGAAAACTTTCTCTACTTTGTCATTGAGGACAACGGAATCGGAATGAGTGAAGCAGAAATGAAAAAAGCATTGGAATTTGACCGGGATAGGAATGAATTAGACGAAAAAATCCTGCATACTGGGGTTGGTCTCCCAAACCTTCAACATCGCATCAAACTTATTTATGGAAATCAGTATGGATTACATTTAAGTCCGAGCACTTTAGGGGGATTGAAGGTTCAATTTAACATACCTATTTTAATTAATAAAATGATGGGTGGTTTAGAAGATGAAAATAATGTTAGTAGATGATGAGCCATTCGCACTTCGTACATTAAAGGAAATGATTTCTGCCGCTAAACAGGATTGGGATGTTGTTGCAGCCGCGGAGGATGGAGAGGAAGCTATTTCCCTCCTTCAAAAAAACCAAATCGATTTGGTTATATCTGATATCCGAATGCCCTCGGTCGATGGATTGGATTTAAGCAACTATATTAATAAAAACTTCCCTTTCATAAAGGTGATCCTTTTAACAGGATACAGTGAATTTAAATATGCCCAGCAAGCACTTCGATATGGTGTTATCGATTACCTTTTAAAACCGTGCTCATTTGAATCTTTATTTGAAGCAATTGATAGAGTTGAGAAGGAGATTTTGAAAGGGAAAAGTTCAAGTAGGTTCATGCAAAAAGGAGAGAAGGACATTTTAGAAAGTCAGTTAGATAATCCTAAAATGATAAACGGGGATTTCGAACCAACAGAGGTTAAAAAGAATAGACGTGTGATTGAACTTGTTTTAGAAAAGCTTCCGAATAGATTGTCTGAGGATTTATCTTTGAAGCAATTAGCAGAAGAAGTTTATCTAAGTTCCACCTATTTGGGAAGAATTTTTAAAGAGCACACAGGAGTAAGTTTTTCATCTTACCTAATCCAATTACGTCTTGAAAAGGCAAAACAGCTGCTAACTGACCCCGCACTAAAAATTTATGAGGTTTCTGAACGCGTAGGTTACAATGACCAAGCACATTTTACACATGTTTTTAAAAAATTTATAGGCATTACTCCTCAGGAATACAAAATGCGACTTTAAGGACTTTTGTTGCTTAGACTAAATTAATGGCTTTCTGCCCCACTAAAAAAAGACTGTAGACAAATCCGTTTTTCCTATCGGATTTGTCTACAGTCTGAACAACTTAACATTAGTTTAGTTACCTCGCAACTAGTTTTTCCTTACTGACAAAGAAGTGGTAAAGTGCCCCATAAAGGTTAGCATCATTTTGGAACTCACAAGCTACCACTTTTGGGCTTGCTACATGCATTGGGTTGGTCTTTTTCAATTCAGCTAGCGCCCACTGAATTCGATCCAATAAAATCGGCTGAGCACTGATCCCGCCGCCTATGGCAAATAACTCAGGGTCTAAGATATACTGTAGGTTTAAAATTTGTGTTGCTAAGTAAATGCAATATTCATTAAAAATAGTGGTTGCCTCTTCATCATTTTGCTTGATATACTCAAATACCTTTTCCCCATCTGTTGGATCATCTAGGTTCTTAATTGCAGCAATACGGCGGACCATTTCAACGGCCGAACAATCGAGTCCAAAAAATTGTCCTGTTTTTGTTTCTGGGTTGATATTATACATACAATAGCTTACTTCACCAGCTGAAAGATTTACTCCGCGGTGGAGTTTTCCATCAATGATAATGCCTCCTCCGACCCCGCTTCCAAGAATTAATACAACGGAATCTTTTACTTCCTTTACACTCCCTAACCACAATTCGGCTAGGGCTGCACATTTTGCATCATTTTCAATCTTTACATCTATTCCATATTTACCCTCAATATCTTTTGCCAAGTTTATTTCATGTAAAAATGGGAAAGAACCACCGTAATAAATCATGCCTGTCTCCACATCAATTGTCCCAGGGCAGCTGATCGCAATTCCTTTAATTTCAGATAAATCATGCTCTTCAATAACCGAATAAATAATATCTTTAAAAATAGTCAAATTTGTTGTTGATGAAGGCTTCCTTCCTTTTGTTACAATTGTTCCGGCTGCGTTCATCAGCGCATATTTAACAAAGGTGCCTCCTATATCAATGACTAAATACATATACATTCTCCTAAAATATGATTTTTCATGTTGAAACGAATTATAAATTACATCACGATTCGATGATCACTACGTCCCATGGTTTAATTTCAACTGAATCCCCTGTCAGTACTTCCTGTTTCGAGAATAAATCTTGCCCAGATGAATAAGGGTAACGAATAGTTTCAGGATTGTCTGAATAGTTAAAGTAATAACGTATCGTTTTGCCAAATTGGTTTTTACCGGTTTTTGTAATGATCGGGAAAGCAAAACTTTCTTTTTCTATTGAAGGGATTTTACTTATTACAAACTCTAGTACACTCTTAACTACCCCTTCACTCGGAAAGAAGCCAATATAGGTGGCGGTACCTTTACCATAGTGATTATGGGTAATCGCTGCATACTGTCCCCAATGTAGATGGTCATAATAGGCTAATACTTCGGCCGTTGATGGTGTCAGTAATTCCATCCAATCTTGGACAGGACCTTCCGATGAATCGATCTCTAGTAAAGATCCTTTTAAACCTGTTTGTCCAGGTTCTACAAAAAGACTATATTCAATGCCGCACGCTTCAGAAATAATTCCTGGCTGGGTGACAGTTCTTACTTGAACATTCTCATTTGTAAAACCACTCTTAAACGTATACACAACATGTCCACCATTATTAACATAATCATTCAACTGATGTAAAAACTCATCTTTCACGGTATATAAAGATGGCACGATTAAAAGATCATAATCCTGCAAATTAGTAAAAGTAGGATTAATGACATCACACTCGATGTTCAGTTTATACAGCTCATCATATAATCTTCTAAAAACATCGTTGTAATTTTTGTTCTCTGAAAATGGGAACCAATTAATGCTTGTGTAACTTTCATTACTGATCACAAAAGCAACCTTATTTTGCTTTTTCAAATGTATAAGATGATCGGATAATTCCTGGAATTCTGCCCCAATCACTTTTGCCTCGTTGTAGACAGGATTCGGTTTGAAATCATGGCTGAGCAAGCCTTTCCAATACGTTTCGGCCGAATTATGGATGGAATGCCAATGCCAGTAGGCAACTAAATCAGCACCTGATGCCAAATGGCTATATGCCTGAAGGCGAAGCTGCCCTGGGTATGGTGTCCAATTTTTAAAAGCCTGTGCTTCTGTTTCTAGTACAAAATAGTTTGCATTTTTAGTAGAGCGGGCAATGTCTCCGCAATACGAGATTTCAATACCGGTTAATTGACTTTGTGATGGATGGTAAACATCAATTCCCGTTATATCCATCGCCTTTGATGCCTCATAATGATCTACATCCGGCTGAATTCCAAATGAATGTCCACGCCATTCAAAATCAAAATTATGAGTTACAAATTGGTGCGGCTGACTGTATTCCTTAACAATCCTTACCTGCCAAGCAAGGAAATCAGTTACGAGTTTCCGTTGAAACTTAGAAAACTCGGAGCCAAGACTGCCATTTATGGTTCCGACCATCGACGGGGTATCTTCCCAGCTATTAATCCGATTGCTCCAATAAGATAAACCGTAAGCATTGTTAAGTTCCTCTACAGTTGAAAACTTCTCTTTTAAATATTTTACAAATTGAAATTGAACATTGTCCCCAGCCGTACCATAATGTTTGGTTTCATTATCGACCTGATAACCAATCACAGCTGGATGGTCTTTGACATGATTGATTAATTTGCGGATAATCCGTTCCGCATGAAATAAATAAACAGGATTCGTAATATCCATGATCTGTCTTGCACCATATTTACCTGGTCCATTTTTCGTTACAGCCAAAACTTCCGGATGCTGTTTAACAAGCCAGGTAGGTACGGCATATGTAGGGGTTCCGACAATCACTTTAATATCTGCTTTGTGCATAGCATCTAGAACACGGTCAACCGATGTAAAATCGAATACTCCATTTTGCGGTTCATGCGTACTCCAGGTCGATTCGGCTATCCGTACAAAATTGATTCCCGCTTCTTTCATCATTCTGATATCTTCTTCTAGTCTCTCATAAGGCATATATTCATCATAATAAGCAACGCCATATAATATTTTGTCCATCATACTAATTCTCCTCCCACAAAAAGAAAACGCTTTATTTATATATAGTATAGATTTAATTTGTTGAACT
>NZ_JBALPZ010000062.1:0-13160 GCF_036965645.1 Neobacillus drentensis | reverse complement strand
GGGGGGAATCACCTGGGATTCTACCTCTGAGGGGGAATATGACGAGGTTCTTGCAAAAGCAAGTTTACTTGAGGAAGATAGACCGGAGTTCGAGCTTCTCGAAAGTCTCCTATTGGAGTATGGAAAGTATTTCTTGTTAAAAGAACACCTGGACCGATTAAAAAAATCAGCGCAATACTTTGGATTTTTAGTTGATATTGAGTGTTTACAAACGAAATTGGACCAATTTGCCAGCCAAAACAGTGGGAAGCTAAAAGTAAGGCTCACAGTAAATAAGAAAGGCGAAGTAACAATAGATGCGCAGCCTGTATTAGCGCATCCTACTCCAATAAAGGTTATTCTTGCCGGTAAACCGGTTGATAAAGATAATACGTTTCTTTATCACAAAACAACCAATCGGTCGATCTATACTGATTTTCAATTAACCAAACCTTCGGATGTTTTTGATACCTTACTTTGGAATAATGGCGAAGAATTAACAGAATTTACGAATGGTAATCTTGTCTTAGAATTAGACGGAGAATTATGGACTCCACCTGTCTATAGCGGTCTGCTTGCCGGTACCTTCCGGGAGATGTTAATAAAGGAAGGGATGATTCGTGAGAAAGTTTTAACGATTGCGGATTTAAAGCAAAGCTCAAAGGTATGGTTTATTAATAGTGTGCGTAAATGGTTAGAAGTGGAAGTAGTAGAATGACTAAAAGTAAGTCCATGTAGAAACTCCACATGGACTACTTTTTTTATAAATAGCGCCAGCCGCCAGTATACGAAATATCTTCGGCATCTTCCACAGCGATTGCCTCACATACAAATCCCAATACTTCAGTCCCATCTTCGAGTTCAACCTTCCCTAGCCCTAGTGGGGAAGGGATTAGTGTTGCAAAAGAACCAAGCTCTGATAATGGCATTTCCCATAACTCCAGTTCAATTGAAACTCCCGAACCATTTGTTCGGATTAAACCAGGTTTTGGAGGAAGAGAGGGTAACTTAACCATTTTGTATTTACCAGCTGTTTTAGCCTCTCGAACAAATACAGCGCCATGGTCCTTCATTTGTTTTTCGAGCGCATAGCCTCTCATGTGAAGACCACAAACGGCAACTAGCGTAGTAGCTTTATTAACAGATGAGCGAACACCATTAAAAAATAAATCTGATAGACCAGAAATCAAGTGTTCATTCACATTACTTGTGAACATCGTAATTCCAAACGGGAGATTTTCCGCTGCATCATCACATGGTACAGCAATCGCAGACAGGTCTAAAAGATTACAATGATTGGTGTAAAGTCCCATTTTGCTATTGGTCTCAATTGGATTTTCTCGTACTTGTTCTCTTGTCCATGTACCGCCGGATGTTGGCATAATTAATACGGCATTCTTAAGTTGTTGATGTGCTTTTTGTTTAAATGCTTGCAGTTTGTGAATCGCTTTAAAAACAGAAGCGGCATCGTAATCTGGATTCGCTCCATTGCGAAGCACGGTTTCTGTTACAGGAAAAACGGTCTTTACGTTTGAATTTATGAAGTCGCCTAAATCCGCCCAGCGCTCCGCCACCCATGGGCCATCATATAAAATAGAAGCTGCCTCAGATAAATAACTACCGTCGATGTATTCAATCGGAATGGAAAGGTGTTTTATTTGATCAACCGCTGACTCCCATGCTTGCCGATATTCCTCAGCAAAGGGTCCGAAAAATTCAGGTTCTTCTTTTAATAAAAGAATTTTTTCCGGAAGGGCTTTTGTACGACGATTTACCTGACGAGACCAAGGATCGTTTTCCTCAAACCCCCGGACAACTTCATCTACCATTAATGTATCCGAGAGGCTGTTTGCAAAGACTGTAATGCAATCAAGACTTGCGCAAGCAGGAACCAGACCCTTTATCGGCCAAGCCCCAAGACTTGGCTTTAAGCCTACAAGTCTATTTAATGCTGCTGGTATACGACCAGATCCTGCGGTATCTGTGCCCAGAGAAAACGCGGCGAGACCACGGGCAACGGAAACGGCAGAACCAGAACTTGAGCCGCCGCTGATTAGACCGGGGGAGAGGGCGTTATTCGTTTCTCCGTAAGGGCTGCGTGTACCAACGAGTCCTGTTGCAAATTGATCGAGGTTTGCTTTGCCAATTGGAATGGCTCCCGCTTCAATCAAACGCTTCACTACTGTCGCATGCTCAGTGGGCGTGTAGGAATAGTCAGGGCAGCCGGCAGTGGTAGGAACATCTGCCAAATCAATATTATCTTTTATGGCGAAAGGGATTCCCCAGAGCGGTGTTTGCTCTGGGTCCATCTGATCTAATCTCTCAAGATAAGGCCGGATGATCTCCATCGAAGGAGGGGTAATCCAAATATTAAACTCTTTATCTGCTTCCGCGCGCGTTACAATTTCTTTGCAAAGAGCTTCAGGCGTCAGTTTTTTAGATTGGTAGTTCTTCTTCAACTCATGAATGGACAGTGTTTGTGGCAGGTTGATCGTTTGCATGGGCTGCACCTCGCATTTCTTTTTTAATAGAGACAATTAACTGGCCTGCATGAACCTCATCGCCAGGTGAAACATGTATAGAATGAATATATCCGTCACATGGAGCCAGCTGTGGAAATTCCATTTTCATACTCTCTTCTATTATTAATGTGTCACCTTTTTTCACTTCATCACCTGGAGTGACAAGTACCTTCCATATGCTTCCCGGAAGGGCGGTGCGAACCCCTTCTGCCCCATCCGGCAAAACTTCCTCAACCGCTTCAGCAACTTCATGTTCAGAAACAAATTCAGCAAGTCCGTTTTTGCGCCAATTTTCACGCTCCTCACGGAATGCGGCTTGCTGGGTTTCTCGGAAGCTGTCCGTGCTATCTTTGATTGAGTCGAGGAAAGTTAAATAATCACCAAGCTTAAACGTTGTTTCGGTAATATCTACTTCA
This sequence comes from Neobacillus drentensis, assembly GCF_036965645.1. Lineage (GTDB taxonomy): Bacteria > Bacillota > Bacilli > Bacillales > Cytobacillaceae > Neobacillus > Neobacillus drentensis_D. Next base: position 10,243 of record NZ_JBALPZ010000062.1, on the reverse strand, counting down.
AAACGGCCTCGTAAAAAGTCCTCCCGCATTTCCAGCAGTTCTTCTGCACTGACCGGATAAAATTGAATTTGGTCAAAGAAGCGAAGCAGCCATGGTTTGTCTGCTTGGAAGCTTCTCGTTTCACGGAGGCGATTCCAAACTTGGACAGTCCGTCCGACAAATTGATAACCTCCAGGGCCTTCCATTCCATATACACACATATAGGCGCCGCCAATTCCAACTGCATTTTCCGGTGTCCATGTACGGGCAGGATTATATTTAGTCGTCACTAAACGGTGACGGGGATCAACTGGCGTAGCTACTGGAGCCCCAAGATAAACATCACCAAGACCGAGAACAATGTAATTCGCATCAAAAACGATTTTCTTTACATCATCGATATCATTAAGTCCATTTACCCGGCGGATAAATTCTAAATTGCTAGGGCACCAGGGTGCATCCGGACGTACATTTTGTTGGTAACGATCGATCGCAAGTCTTGTTGCCGGATCGTCCCATGAAAGCGGCAGACGAACAATACGTGATGGTACTTCCATTTCCTCTAATCGAGGCAGCTTACCATGGATCGATTCGATCATTTCACAAACGGATAAGATCGACATTTTGGTTGAATCAAAATGAACCTGAAGGGAACGAATTCCAGGTGTCAAATCTAAGACCGGAATTGCTCTTTCCGTTTCGATAGCTTCCATTAATGCATGAACCTGAAAACGAAGCAGAAGATCAAGCTCTAATTCACCATATTCGACTAGCACGTTCTCATCTCCGGCAGCACGAATGGTCATTGGGAAATTACCATCTGTATTTCTTTTAAGAATTGGGTAGTCTGTTGAAAACTGTTTAACCTCACCAGACAAGGAAGGAACTGCAGAATCTATTTGATCATTTGTGCCGACTGCTTCCAGGAATTGTTCCTGCTGCTTACGAAGTTTATCTGCTTCTTCAAGAGTAAGTAACTGGAACTTGATACGGTCGCCCGCATGAAGCTGGCCAATTTTCCAGAATTCAGCTGATGCGGTCGTGACAGGACATACAAAACCACCCAAACTAGGGCCATCAGGTCCAAGTAAAATCGGCATATCACCAGTTAAATCCAGTGTGCCAATCGCATAAGCATTATCGTGTATATTCGATGGATGGAGACCTGCTTCTCCGCCATCTTCTCGTGCCCAAAGCGGGGCAGGGCCAATTAAGCGGACACCGGTCCGTGAACTATTAAAATGAACTTCCCAGCTTGTATTTGTTAACTGATCTAGGTAGTCAGGCAGTAAGAATTCCTCGGTACAATGTGGACCAGGGATTACGCCAATGGTCCAGTTTCGTTCAATAGTAGGCTGTTTTACGGCAGGAAGCCCGCTTACTGCAAGAGTCGTACTTTTATTTACACGTAGTACATCTCCGGTGCGAAGTGCCCGGCCGCCATGACCGCCAAATCCACCGAGTGTGAATGTTGATGCACTGCCGAGATGAAGCGGCATATCCAATCCGCCTGCTACTAATAAATAGGTTCTCATGCCGGAAGCCGCTTCGCCAAAGGACAGCACTTGACCGCGTTTAACTGTAAGAACCTGATACATTGGAACATCACTCTCATCGAGCTTAGCACTCATATCAGCACCTGTTAGAGCAATCCTCATATCACTGCGGAAGCGATAGGAGCCGCCGCGAAGTGTTAATTCAAAGCCAGCTGCATGATCTTCATTCCCAAGTAATTTATTCCCTATTCTAAAAGAGAACGGGTCCATTGGTCCGCAAGGCGGAACGCCTACATCCCAATGCCCGATACGGCCAGGCCAATCCTGGACAGTTGTCTGAATGCCGCCATCAAGGACTTCTATCGCACATTCATCCGGGAAGAATTCCTTTAACATTTGCGTATGGATATTGCCTGATCGGCAATCCTCTTCTTCTAAAAGCGCCTGTATATATTGAAGGTTAGTAGTTACTCCATAAAGGCGAGTTTGTTCAAGGGCTAATCTTAATTGCTTAATCGCCTCTTCCCGGGATTCTGCGTGAACAATGATTTTCGCAAGCATTGGATCATAAAGGGGAGTGACAACCAGACCATCACGAACCCATGTTTCAATTCGGGCATTGTCTGAAAAATTTACATTGTCAAGCTGCCCGCCGCTTGGACGAAAATCATTTAAGCAGTCTTCAGCATAGATACGAGCTTGGATACTGTGGCCATTAGGTGCGGTATACAGTGAATCTAATGAGCGTAATTCACCAGCTGCTTCCCGAACCATCCATTCAACTAAATCAATATTCAACACTTCTTCTGTGACACCGTGTTCCACTTGAAGCCTTGTATTTACTTCGAGAAAGTAAAACCGCTTTTCATCTGGATCATATAAAAATTCGACCGTACCTGCACTGCGGTATCCTACTTCCATAGCTAACCGTTTCGCTGAAGCGAGCATTTCTTCTCTTACAGAAGAAGGGAAGCAGGGAGCCGGGCTTTCTTCAACAACTTTTTGATTGCGGCGTTGGATTGAGCAATCACGTTCACCGAGCGCTGCGACTTCACCAAACTCGTTTCCAAAAATCTGAACCTCTACATGACGAGCTTTTTGAATGTATTTTTCTAAAAAGACACCGCCGTTATTAAAATTTGCTTCGGCTAGTCTGCAGACAGAATCGAATGCTTCGCCGAGGGAGAGGGAATCCTGGCAAACTCGCATGCCAATCCCCCCGCCGCCGGCAGTACTTTTTAACATAACAGGGTAACCAATCCGTTCTGCCTCTGTTAAGGCAGTAGGTAAATCGGTGATAAGTGAAGTGCCTGGAAGGAGGGGGACACTCGCATTGACAGCAATTTCTCGTGCAGAGTGTTTTAATCCAAATAACTCCATTTGTTCAGGTGCTGGACCAATAAAGGTAATCCCTTTTTCACGGCATGCACGGGCGAAATCAGCATTTTCACTTAAAAATCCATAGCCGGGGTGAATGGCATCTACCTGATTGTCTATAGCGGCCTTCAAAATAAGGTCCGCATTTAAGTAGCTGTCTTTAGCGGCCCCTTCACCAATCAAAATAGCTTGGTCTGCAAGGTCCACATGCAGGCTGTCTTGGTCTGCTTTCGTATAAACTGCGACAGATTGAATACCCATCTTTCGCAATGTTCTTTCAATTCGTACGGCAATAGCACCGCGGTTGGCAATTAATATTCTTTTAAACATGATGTGCACTCCTTTTAGTTGTTATTTATCCCAAATCAATACTTGAATAGGGGTAGGGTTATAAGCATTACAAGGGTTGTTAAGCTGCGGGCAATTACTGATTAAGACGAGCGTTCTGCTGATTGCCTGCAGTTCAACATATTTTCCTGGTGCTGAGACACCATCTTCAAAAGTCAATCCTCCTTCTGGCGTAAGGGGGACGTTCATGAAAAAATTGACATTTGGAGCCAGATCCCGCTTAGTAAAGCGGCTGTCGTGTATAGCTAACTGGAGCATAAAAGTATCTCGGCAATTGTGCATTGGCAAAGTTTCGTGTGAATACCTCACCGTGTTGCTTTGTGCAGAACAAGCACCGCCTAGTGTATCGTGACGTCCGCATGTATCGGCAACAATCTTAACAAGCTCTTTTCCTGATTCGGATAATAGAACGGAACCTGTTGATAAATAAACATTTCCTTGACGCTGAATGGTGTTGATCGCACTGTAATGATCTGATGGCTGGTCAGCGTCGTAAAACAGGGTATCTGCCGCCTGATTTCCTTCTAAATCAACGATTCGAAGGGATTGGCCTGGTTCGAGTGTGTAAATCCAGCCTTCTCCAGCTGGAATGGTTTTGTTGTAAAAGCTATTTTCCATTTTCCTTTCACTGATTGCATGATTTAAAACAGCCATTAGCGGATTCCTCCTTTGGATAATAGAACGTATTCCCATGTATTTTCGAAAGCGCGTCGGTTTTCAGGTCGATGGTTGAAGCAAGTATCATTTTCTGGCATTGGTTCAGCTTCAGTTATCGTGAATTGAACTGGTACGGATGGGTATGAACGATTTGGGTCCAGTGGATTTGGGGTATTGGATAGTACCAAAATCACATCCATTTCTGTACGAAGCGTGATCGTGTCACCTTTTTTGCAGTTCTCTGATACATAATGTAGATCACCCTCATCATCGCAATAAACTTTAGAAAACAGATTAACGACAGGGGAGAGATCTCTAGAGGTCAAGCCATTTCGGAAAAGCTCAACCGCAAAGTTTTCTTCGCCGCTTCGGTAATAATCATTTCGTTCGTTTTGATAAGTAGTTATTCCATATTTTTGATTGGTCAATGATCGAGTCGTATAACCCGTAATGGTATCGTGCCAGCCAACCGAATCTTCAATGATGCTCGCTAGTACCCGGCCATTGTCACTCATAAGGACATTCCCTTTCGTGAGATGGGCAGTGTGCTGAGCTTTCAATGTATCCGGCATATTGTAACGTTCAGTAGGATCATTAGCGTTGTATAAAAGAAGGGAAACATTTGCATTGTCCTCAAGTGCAGTAAAAGTGATCTGCTTTCCCCAACTAATATGCCCTGACCATTTTCCACCTGCTGGGATGATTTTTGAAATAACGGGTGATAGGCTGTTCATGTCATTTTCCTCCTTTGAATAAATAAAAAAGGATAAAAACCATTGAGAGAGTAAAATCTCCCAGGCTTTTATCCTTCCGTGTATACAGTAGAAACTGTACGCTATCTCTCGGACCAGACTTTAAAGATATTTTCTTTAAACGGAACCCTAGACAGCTTTTTGTTTCCAACCTTTGTGGAAACCTTTATTTAAGATGGTTTTAGTATATCGTTTGTTTGTTAGATCCAACAACTCTTGTGTTAGATTTTCTAACATGGTTTTTACTAATCTACTATTTGATTAACCTTTGAAATTGGGTATTTTCTGGTTCTTGCTGCCTTCCATTTTGATTTAATAATTAAGTAAACAAATCCAATCGCTACCCAAATCAATCCGATCGTAAGAGTGGTTTTATCAAGTAAGGTTAGGAGCCAGCCGATAAAACTAGCACCAATAAGTGGGAAAACTAGATACATTAACGTTTCTTTTGGTGACCTTCTTTTTTGTTTAATGTAGTAATGGAAGATGACTGAAAGATTAACGAAGGTAAATGCAGTTAACGCACCAAAACTTACAAATAGAACTGCTGAATCTAGATTAATAAACACAGCGGAAAGCGATATTACCGAAACAAAGATGATGTTGGAAACAGGTGTTTTGTATTTTGGATGAATGGTCGTAAATAATCTTTTGGGCAAAATGGATTCACGTCCAAGAGCAAAAAGGAAGCGGCTGACACTTGTAACAGAGGAGACTCCCTGTGTAAAGGTAGCTACGATTAGTACCATAATAAAGATTGAGCTTAATAAGTTACCGCCAACTAGCTGAACTAGGCTATATGCCGCATTATCCGGATTTGTAAAAGTGAAATCTGGAAAGGCAATTTGCGATAAATAGGATATAGCAACATACATAACCACTGCAATGATGACGATGAGGTAAATGGCTTTAGGTATCGTTTTCTTAGCTTTGATGGTCTCTTCAGCCATGGTTGTAACAGCATCAAAACCAAGGAAACAGAAACAGATAAGTGCAGCGCCTGATAACACTCCGCTAACGGAGAGTTGGTCGTTAATAAAAGGTGTCAAAGAGAAAAAAGAGTTAGAGTCTGCCTGCCCGGTAATGATATCTTTTGCTACTAGAATACAAAAGAGAATAATGAAAGCTATTTGGAAAAGGACAGATAAACCGCTCACACGTGCGGCTGATTTTATGCCAACAATGTTGACGATGGCAAGGACAATATTCATCACGATAATCCAAACAAAAACAGGAATAGAAGGGAATTCGGTATTCATAAATATCCCAAAAGTGAGGATCGCAATGATTGGTGAGAATATATAATCTAATAGAAGGGCCCAGCCAACAAGATAGCCAGCAATCGGATGAACTGCCTTTTTCGTATAAATATAGGCTGATCCTGAGATTGGATAGGCCTTGACCATTTGACTATAGCTGTACGCCGTAAAGAAGATAGCAATAAAAGCCGTTACATAAGCAGCTGCTAGCATTCCCCCAGCGGCGCGGGAGGCAACCCCGTAAACAGTGAAATAGATCATTGGTGTCATCCAAGCAAGCCCCATAAAAACAACTTGGTGCAGTGTCAGTGATTTTACAAGTGTTGGGTTTTCATTCATTTTCATCCATCCCTTTCCATCCTTTTTCTGAAAAAGAAAAAGCCCGGGAGAATTTTATATTTAAAATTCTCCCGGGCTTTTATCCCTCCGTGTATACAGCCGAACTGTACGCTCTCTCTCGGACCAGGCTTTAAAAACATGTTTAAACGGAACCCTAGAAAGCAATTTTGTTCCCCAATTGAATAATGAAGAACCTTTATTAGGTTGATAGGTTGAGTATAAATTAGTAAAAGTAGGATTTCATTGTTTGTGTAAGGTTTCCTAACATTAAAAATTCATCAGGCTGTAAAGGGATTACTGAAGAAAATTGAAATGTAGGTTATAAATTATCCTTAAACAATTTTGATAGATAAAAAATATGTAGAAATTTAAAATAAAATGGTAATGAAAACTATGTTAGAGTATTTGGAAAGCCGGGAAAAACATAAGTATCGAGAACGTTATATTACCCATCCGGATTAATCTAAAGAAATTGAAAAATAATCTTAAGGGGGAGTATAAATTGAAAATTAATACACCTGAATGGCTTTCACTGAGTAAGGATATAAAAGTGAAGCTGATCCGTTTAGCAATCTTAGAAAATACATCCAAGTATCTCTTAAAACAGGGACAATAGGATATAGTTTGGAAAAGAGTACCACTAGAGAAAAAACTAGTGGTACTCTTTTTGAATTGTGAATTTATCATTCATGAACTTTATGAACAAAATGGTGATTAAGTTTTTAATGCGACTTAAATATATAATATTTAAAATAATCGAAAGTTTTATAAAATTAAGAAAACGTTTACAAGGGGGAATGTGAAATGTTTTCTTTTAAAAAAATCTCAGCAGTAATGTGTGCAGGTGCTTTGGCATTAAGTTTAGGCGCATGCAGCAGCAGTAAAGAAACAACAGGCTCGAATTCTGGTAAGAAAGAGGAGAATACCGGTTATCCTACAAAGGCAATCACTGTTGTGGCACCGTCTGGTGCAGGTGGCGGCTGGGATCTGACAGCCCGTTCCTTTACTAAAGTATTAAGTGAAACAAAACTCGTTAAACAGCCTATGACGGTTGAGAACAAACCGGGCGGGGGCGGAGCAGTCTTTATGGCCGAATATGCAACACAGCAGGCTGAAAATAATGATATGCTCTTTGTGAGTTCACCGCCAATTATTATCAACAATCTAAAAAAAGAAGGTAATAGTCCATACGGGTACAAAAATACGACACCTCTCGCCCAGCTGACAAAAGATTACGGAGCAATTGTGGTTAAAAAGGATTCTAAATTCAAGGATTTACAATCAGTGTTAGATGAAGTTAAGAAGAATCCTTCAAAATTAACATTTGCAGGTGGTTCCGCACCAGGTTCCATGGACCATTTAATTTCAATTCTTCCGGCATATAAATACGGTGTGGATCCTACAAAAATTAAATATGTTTCTTACGATGGCGGCGGCGAAGCAATTACGGCACTTCTTGGCGGTAATGCTGATGTCATTGGTACGGATGCATCAAGTGTGAAGGAATTCTTAAAAGCAGGAAAGGTACGAGTACTCGCGATAACAGCCTCTGAACGATTAGGCGGAGATTTTAAGGATGTTCCTACTGCGAAAGAACAAGGTGTTGATGCAGAGTTTACCATTTGGCGCGGTATTTTTGGCCCAGAAAAAATGTCCAAAGAAGCTAGCACTTATTGGGAAAAGACCATCGATAAATTAGTTCAATCTCCTGAATGGAAACAAGAAGTAGAAACACAAGGCTGGGAATTAGAATATAAAAACAGCTCTGACTTCAAAAAGTTCTTAGGAGAACAGGATAAACAGGTCCAACAATTATTAACTGCGTTAGGGATGCAGAAGTAAGTAGAAGGGGAGGAGTTAACTACCTCCTCCCTATTTTTATAGGAGGTATCTTAAGTGGATATAAAATTTGATCGCTTCGCATCTATTTTGTTTTTAACCGTAGGCGTCCTATTTATAATTGGCAGCAAGCATATTTCGAGTTCTTCTTATGGCAGTGTGGTTGGTCCTGATATTTTTCCATTTATTCTCGGTATTCTTCTTGTTTTACTTAGTATCCGATTATTTTATGAAACATTCATAAAACAGACCAGCGAAAACAAGAAAGAGGAGTTACAGTACAAGCCTTTCATCATTATATTTATTGCTACATTGGTTTATATTTTAACGCTGGAAACGGTCGGCTATGTGATTACAACCTTCCTCTTCCTAGTTGTTTGCTTTCAAACGATGGAGAAGAAAAAGCTGCTTTCTTCTATTATTATATCAGCTGCTTTTTCAGGAATTGTTTATTTCGTATTTGTAGATGTCTTAAAGGGAACACTCCCAGGCTGGCCGATTTGGTTTTAAATTATTTTTAGAAACTATTGAAAGGGGTCCAAACAATGAGTACACTCGATTATTTATTACAGGGATTTGGAACAGCACTGGTTTGGTATAATATCCTTTTTGCCTTTGTTGGCGTCTTAATTGGAACAGCTGTTGGTGTGCTGCCCGGAATTGGACCGATGAGCGGTGTGGCACTGCTGATTCCAGTTACAGCCTCAATTACAGGAGGGCTGCCGCCGGAACAGGCTGCCACTAGTGCTATTATTCTATTAGCTGGTGTTTACTACGGGGCTATGTATGGGGGTTCAACAACTTCCATACTTTTAAACACTCCCGGGGAATCTTCCTCTGTTGTCACTACGCTGGATGGGTATCAAATGGCCAAAAAAGGCAGAGCAGGAAGTGCCTTATCGATTGCAGCAATAGGTTCATTTGTGGCTGGTATCGTTACACTAATTGCTTTAATTGCGTTGGCGAAACCATTGTCAAACGTTGCACTTAAATTTGGTCCTGCAGAATATTTTTCATTAATGTTATTGGGACTCGGCGCGGTCAGCGGTCTGGCAGGTAAATCAGTTACCAAAGCTTTAATTATGACTGTATGCGGCTTATTAATAGGGACAATTGGGATCGACACTGTTTCCGGAATTGCACGTTTTACCTTTGATATACCATGGCTGTTTCAAGGTATTGAATTCTTAACGATTGCCGTTGGATTGTTTGCACTTGGCGAGGTATTCAAAACCATTTTGGAAAAGGATGAGGAAGATGGCGAGATGGCAAGAATTAATAATCTGCTTCCTTCCAAACAAGAATTTAAGGAATCAGCAGGTCCCATTGCCCGTGGTTCCATCTTAGGTTTTTTCGTCGGTATTTTACCAGGTGCCGGGGCAACGCTTGCTTCGTTCTTTTCCTACTTACTTGAGAAAAGAATATCTAAAAACCCTTCTAAATTTGGAACGGGAGCTATCGCAGGCGTAGCTGCACCGGAATCGGCTAATAATGCGGCCTCAGGCGGTGCGATGATTCCCCTGTTAACTTTAGGGATTCCTGGCTCTGGAACAACAGCCATATTAATGGGGGCACTGATGATGTATAACGTCCAGCCAGGCCCATTATTATTTGAAGATCATCCGCAGGTAGCTTGGGGATTGATTGCCAGCATGTTTATCGGTAACATCATGCTATTAATTCTCAACCTCCCGCTAGTAAAAGTGTTTGCGAAAATTATCCAAACTCCAAAGAAATATTTAATTCCGATGATTATTGCTGTCTCTATTTTTGGTGTTTATGCTGTTCAGGTTTCAACGAATGATTTGTTACTTCTATTGGGATGTGGAGTTTTTGGATATTTCTTTAGTAAAAATGATTACCCGATTGCTCCGCTGGTACTTGGGCTTGTCTTAGGTCCAATGGTTGAGAATAATTTACGAAGGGCCTTAACGATATCAAATGGTGATTATGGAGTCTTCTTTACACGTCCAATCTCACTCGTCTTTTTGCTCATAACCGCTCTTTGGCTTGTCATTCCGTTTATGATGAAAAAAAGAGGGAAGGAAGTTGTTATCAATGTCGAAGGATGAATCTTTCAAATAGTTCAAAAACTCCTTTTAATAAGGAGTTTTTTTATTATAATAGAAATAGAGGTGTCTGCATGCGCTTACATACAAAACTAATGCTTGGAATATCTATTTTAATTATTATAATG
>NZ_JBALPZ010000061.1:19236-19366 GCF_036965645.1 Neobacillus drentensis | reverse complement strand
GATCTGGATACAGTGATTTCTTTTACATATCACTGTCTATTAAAAGGAGTGTTTACTTTGAACAATAAATTAGTTCAGTACAATGGAAAAAATTATGTTCTGCTCTATCGTTACTCCTCGGATTATTGCG
>NZ_JBALPZ010000061.1:0-19200 GCF_036965645.1 Neobacillus drentensis | reverse complement strand
GTTCAATACTCCGAACTTTCATTTAATATGAAGTAAAATCAGTCATTTGAAGCGTGAAACATCGCTTCTTTTTCTTTATTACTCATTTGCTGCCCAGCCAAAATTACTGATTCAATTTTTGCAAAAAAAAGAGAAAGCAAGTTAATAACTTTTGCTTTCTCCATAATAAAAACGATTTATTGAACAGCAGCTACTGTTACTAATTGTTGAATGCGCCCTTCCGCTTTATATTTGAAAGGCTTCGGAAGTGATTTTACATAGTTTACAGTACCCTGTAAATCTTCCGGACCCACCTCTAAATCCGTCGCAAGGTCCTTAATCCCATATTTCGCATTTCCGTACATATAGTTATTTACAACCACTGTATATTCTTTATTCTTATCGATCTTTGAACCATCTGGTAAGAAGATGTCTACAACCTTACCTGTATTTCCGTCCCATGTATATTTAAAACCAGCTACATGGAAATCTAAATTATATGATTTTGTACCATCTGCTTTTGTAATCGGTGAAATCTGGTTATTTAGAACTGTCTCCAAATCAGCTCCACTAAGCTTTACCTTATTTAATACATTCCCGAAAGGCTGGATAGAGAAAAGATCGCCAAATGTTACGGTGCCTGCTTCAAGATTAGCGCGAACACCACCGCCATTCATGAGGGCAAAATCAGCATTCATTTCCGCCTTCATGCCGTCTGCAATCAAGTTACCAAGAGCGGAATCCCCAGTTACAGCGTTAGGGTATCCACTGGTTAAGGTTGTTGTTGTTTCTCCTACTTCTTGTGCTTTAATTGGAGCTACTTTATCTTCATACTTCTGCATGATGGCAGAAACCGCTGGATCCGGTTGATAATCTTTTTGGTATACCGTTACAATCTCTGCTTGTTTGTCCACAACGTCTCCAGTGATAGGATCAAGCTCTAAATCCACATCGGAATAAGCGGAACCATAGGAATATGCCTGAACGATAAGTTTGTTATCTACCACTTTATTTACCCCAACATGGTTGTGGGCAGCAAAAATAACATCTACCTCATCATCGATATTCTCAGCAATTTTAGAAGCATCATTGGAGTCTGAATTACCTGTCTGAGTGGTTGGATTATGTGCCAGAACCACAATTGCTTCGATACCTTGTTTCTCTAATTCTGCCGCATATTTGTTGATGGCTGTTGCTTCATCCGTAATTTGAAGATTTTCATTTCCTTTCGTAACAATCATACTAGGCGTTTCTTGTGTCACGACACCAATAAATCCAATCTTTTTGCCGCCAATTTCTTTAATGGCATAAGGTTGTGTAATTAATTGACCGGTTGACTTATCATACACGTTTGCTGCTACCACTGGGAAGTTCATTCCTTGATAACCAGGAGTACCTTTTGGATGGTCGCCGCCATGAATCATACGCTGTAATTCAGCGATTCCTTCATCAAACTCATGGTTTCCTAGTGTTCCAACATCAAAGTGCATGGCATTCATGACTTCAACTGTCGGCTCATCTTGGAAAAGGGCGGAGATAAGCGGACTCCCGCCAATCATATCACCAGCATGAACTAAGAGAGTATTAGGATTAGTCCCCTCGCGCTGCTTGATAGCAGCTGCTGTGTACTTCATATTGCCTGCCAATTCTGTTCCAACCTTTGTGCTGGTATCCAGCTGGCCGTGTAAATCGTTTATTCCAAGTAATTGTACGTTGATTGGACTTAAATTTAATTTAAAGATGCCAAAACCGTTATCATCTGTTTTATTGGTATAAGTGATATTGCTGTCTTGTTTAATATAAGCTCCTGCATTAGGTGATGTCTTAAATGTAACATTTACATCGCCCTTAACTGGAGCAATTGACCAATTGTTATCTGCGGTTGGCGTAATTTCTTTCATCTCAGTGATATAATCCATTAAAATTTGACGGTTTTCATCAGCCGAATCAATAACGACTTCACTTCCTTTTACACCTGGGAAGTTCCCGCCGCCACCGGCACGGTAGTTATTTGTCACAACGATGAAGTCCTGATTAGGATCCACTGGCTTCCCATTGTAAGTTAGATTAACGACACGGCTTGAGTCCGGATTAACCAGCTTTCCATTTGAATCGTACTTTGCTGGTTTGGTTACATCGATTTGATAGTGGACACCGTCAATAACATCAAAGTTATAACCAGGAAACGATGTGTTTAATAATGGCTGCTCTTCTGTTTTAACTGGATCAATTTGATTAAATTTACCTGCAGACATTTCAAGCCATTCTTTTATAACCGATCCTTTCACTTTTATAGCCTTTAAAGTATTGTCATACAGGTATAAATCGGAAGCACTTCGGATCGTTAAATCCCCTTTTTTAATTTCGGTGTATTCCGCCGGTCCATTGCCGCCAGCCTTGAATGGTGCTCCCGCTGAAAGAATTGGTAAGTCCTTATATTCTGGTTTACTTTTTGAAATGTATTTTTCAGCATACCATTTTTGTGCGTTCGTTACGACTTGAATAGATGGATCGTCCTGTACTAAAGAAAAGTAACTATGAATATCATCCGTTGTTTTACCGATAGGTGTATTCACATAATTAACGGTTGCCTCATGATCCGCTTTCACAAGATCAACAATAGACGGATCAGGTTGTACCGTGCTCTGTGTTGTTGTCTTTCCTGTATCAGGATCTTTTACGTCCTTATAGGTTTCACGAGTAGAGGATTGAGAATTTACCACAGACCATTTGCCTTTTTCTTTCTTAAGCTGTAAATCAATCAGGCCTAGAGAGCCTCCACCATAGCCTGCTTGTACAGCAGGAACACCGTTAATGGTTCCTTTTGCATTATCTACCCCTGGTAATGGTTTTTTGTCAGTACCTAAGAATGAACTATCTAGAGAAGCTTCGGTTTTAGCAGGGAACAACTTATGGGTATGGGAAAATGTAATGGCGTCAATCCCAGCTACTTCACTTAATGCGTAAATCACATTTTCCGTATTGGCCTGATCACCGCTAAAGCCGGAATGAGTCATGGCGATGACGATATCTGCCCCTTCTTCTCTCATCTGAGGAACGAATTTTTTTGCCGTATCAACAATGTTTTTCGTAATGACCTTTCCTTCTAAGTTTGCTTGATCCCAGTCGTTAATTTGCGGAGGAACAAAACCGATATAACCAATTTTTATGTTATGCTTCTTGCCGCTTTCATCCACTACCTCTTTCTTCACTATTCGGTACGGCGTGTATTTATTTTTATCATTGTTTGGATTCTGGTCGTGGTCATTGACATAAACATTTGCGTTTACCACTGGAAAGTCTGCGTCATCATATACTTCATTTAAGAAGTCTAAGCCATAATTAAATTCATGATTCCCTAACGTAGCCATGTCGTAGCCCATTTGATTCATGGCTTTAATTGCCGGATGCAGTACGCCTTCCTTTAATGGGTCAATCTTTGCTTCGTAGGTTCCCAGAGGAGTTCCCTGGATTAAGTCACCATTGTCAACTAGAAGGCTATTCTTGACTTCTTGTCTTGCCTGTTTTACTAGTGTAGCTGTCTTAGCTAATCCAACTTTTTCGTAACCGGTATCCTTAAAATAATCATAAGGTAATAAATTAGTATGTATATCTGTCGTTTCCATAAGTCGTAAGTTCACATGATCTTTACCAGATTTATCCAGGACGTTCACTGGTGCTTTGTTAATTTTCGTTTCAGCAGCATGAACTTGTGATGTTAAGAGTGGAGCTGAAATAAGAGTTAACGCTAAAGAAGCTGAAATAATCTTTTTCGGACTTTGTTTTTTTCTATTTTTCATTCCAAATTCACCTTTCCTATGAATGTAGCTTTTTAGACTAGCAAAATAGCTGTCTGGTTAATAGTTTAACAAGCCAATATTTAATTTAAAGTGGCTTTTTTGTTAAGTTAGCGTAAAGATTAATAGATTAAAATAGTAAGGTTAGACTATTTTAAATTTAATGAACTCTTATAACAGGCGGTAAAGCGCTTTTTGGACATTTCATATTGTTCTCCCCCATAAATGACTGCTTATATAAAATCTCTCATACTTTTTATCCATGACCTCCCTAACATAAATCTCAAACTAATCTTTACATTGTATTAATTATAGATTTACAATCTCAGTTTATAGTTTAGTTGTCAGTAAAATTAAATTTTGATTAATAAATCATTAATATTTAATTAAAGACTTTAGGAGGTCATCATTATGTTTAAAAACAAATTGAAAAAGAAAATTCTACCTGTTGCAGTTCTATCCACCGTAGCATTTGGAGCTTTGTTTGGCTCCCTCAATCATGATGTCAAAGCAAAGGAAGTTACACAAAACAATGCAGAAATTAAGAATGTTATTTTCTTAATTGGTGATGGAATGGGAGTTTCCTATACTTCTGCTTATCGTTATCTAAAAGACAATCCTTCTACAAAAGTGGTGGAGCAAACAGAATTTGATAAATATCTTGTTGGACAACAAAAGACATACCCAGAAGACCCTGCACAAAATGTTACTGACTCAGCGGCCGCAGCAACAGCTATGTCTGCTGGTATTAAGACTTATAATGCAGCTATTGGTGTAGATAACGATGGTTCAACCGTAAAAACCGTTCTGGAAGCAGCAAAAGAAAAGGGCAAATCAACTGGATTGGTAGCTACATCAGAAATCACCCATGCCACCCCAGCTTCCTACGGTGCTCATGATGTCAGCCGTAAAAACATGAATGCCATTGCCGATGATTATTATGATGAAATGATTAAGGGCGGCCATAAAATAGATGTCATGCTTGGCGGCGGATTAAGCAACTTTGTTCGTGAAGACCGTGACTTGACAAAGGAGTTCCAAAAAGATGGCTACTCTTATGTAACGAATAAAGAAGATATGCTGAAAAATAACAACAACAAAATGTTAGGATTGTTTGCACCAGGCGGAATGCCAAAAATGTTGGATCGTGAAGCATCCATGCCTTCATTGCAAGATATGACCCAAACAGCCTTGAAGAAATTAAGCCAAAATAAAAAAGGTTTCTTCTTAATGGTAGAAGGAAGTCAAATTGACTGGGCTGGACATGACAACGACATTGTGGCTGCAATGAGTGAAATGGATGATTTTGAAAAAGCCTTTAAGGCAGCCATTGAATTTGCGAAAAAGGATAAGCACACTCTGGTTGTCGCAACAGCGGACCATTCAACAGGCGGATATTCAATTGGTGCGAGAGGCGATTATAACTGGTTTGGTGCTCCGATTGCAGCAGCAGAACGCACACCTGACTTCATGGCAGAACAAATCGCCAAAGGTGCTGATGTTGAACAAACACTAAAAAACTATATTAATTTACAATTAACCTCTAAAGAAATCGAGTCTGTCAAGGCAGCAGCTGCATCTAAGAATGTAACCACCATTGATAACGCGATTGAAATGATTTTTGACAATCGTTCCGTGACAGGCTGGACAACTGGCGGACATACGGGTGAAGACGTGAACGTGTACGCCTACGGCCCTGGCAGCGGTTTGTTTGCCGGAAACATTGATAATACAGACCAGGCCAAGCATATCTTTGATATTTTAAAGAATGGTAAGTAATCATTGAAAAAATCTTTCTTCCCGTTGAAATTGATATTTCAACGGGAACTTTTTTGAAAATCGACTATCACTTAACTGGAAGGTGAACCTGCCATGAACTTATTTAAATCGATTATTCTAGTATTCCCCCTATTTTTATTTGGCTGTAATGCTGCTCAAAATATAGAACCTGCTGCAAAAGCAACCGTAAAACAAGAACATGAGACTGAAAGCCAGAACAACAGTTCAGTGAAAGAAGATAATCGAGCCAAATCTTTGTCTGATATCTATGTTCCAAACCCGCAAGTATCGGATGATACCGAACTTCTTCAAGTTGGGCAAACGATAAAAGATAGTAAAGGTACCATCACCTTAAAAGAGATTGCCGCACAAAATAAGAACTATACAATTGGACCAGTTGAAATGAGAATTAAGAATGTTAAATTGATTCACAATATGCCGACCTACTCGCTAATGGATTATTTTCATTACTACACTGAAAGTTATGAAGAATTTGATTTTATTAAGCTGGAAGTGGAGTTAGTCAATAAATCTGATCAAACCGTTCATTTTGGGCCAGTTGCTCATCTTACGACAAGTAATGATGAGACAAGATCCTTTGAAGATGACTTTTATTTAGAATATTTAGGCGGAGAGATTGAGCCAAAGGGTTCCAAACAAGGGACACTCGGATTTATCATTGAAAAATCGACCCCTGCTATTAATTGGGCTGAAATACAAACTAGCGACGTACTCGATCAAAATCATAAGGAATTAGGTAAATCACAAACCATAAAAATTGATTTAAATTAATACTTAATTCAGATAATTAGTTGACATATAAAACAATGGTGCTATTATTAAACATGCAAACAAATTAATATTGAAAATAAATCCGCTAGAGGTGCCTTTTTAAAGGGCTGAGATTGAAGTACTACTTCGGGACTCTATGAACCTGATCTGGTTAAGACCAGCGTAGGGAAGTGGAAATTGGGCTATTTGAGTGCGCATGCATTTTATTTCAAATAATCAAACCACTTTCTTACATAGGAAAGTGGTTTTTTTGTTTTTCACTGGTTTCAAAGAGCGGATTCTTCTATTGGGGTGACGCGAATTATAACAAATGCGAAAGAGTTACATATTATTTCGAATAGCAAGATGCCCATTGAGCAGTTACAGGAGATTTTGATCGATATCCACCCATATGTCACGTCGATTCACCTACGGGAAAAGCAAAAAACAGCAAGAGAACTTTTTCAAGCCGTTGATCGGCTATCTAAAGATATCCCCTTATCAAAACTGATCATTAATGACCGAGTGGATGTTGCTTTAGCTGCAAGGGTGGCAGGGGTTCAATTAGCCTTTCATAGTTTAGCACCAGCGATAGTAAAAAGAGGATTTCCGCAGTTAAGGGTTGGAAGTTCCATTCACTCCATAACAGATGGAGAACAAGCCCTACGGGAAGGTGCCGATTACGTGCTGTTCGGTCACATATACACTTCCCAATCTAAACCAGGTAAGCCGCCAAAAGGGATTGAGGAATTATCAAGGGTCGCCCAGTTGGATATTCCGGTCATTGCGATTGGCGGGATTACACCTGAAAATACGAAACCAGTTATCCACGCAGGAGCAAGCGGCATTGCAGTGATATCAGGAGTCTTAGATTCTCATGATCCTTTATCAGCTGTAAAATCGTATGTTAACGCATTAAAAGATGGAGATGGAAAAAGTGAAAAAATCATATGATGTTGCCATTATTGGCGGAGGGATAAACGGAAGTTCAATCGCCTATCAACTATCAAAGATGGGAAAAAGAGTAGTTGTCATTGAAAAGAACCATTTGGCTTGTGAAGCATCTAGTGCAGCTGCCGGAATGCTGGCAGCCCAAGCCGAGATTGAAGAGGATGGCCCCTTTTTCCAGTTAGCTTTAAAAAGCCAGGCAATGTTTCCTGATCTTTCAAAAGAATTATTAGAGATATCTGGGATTGATATTGAGTTTGTTCAGAAAGGCATGATTAAAATTGCTGAAACAGAAGAAGTTGCAAAAGAAGTACAACAGCAGGAAGCTTTTCAACAATGTTGGGATCCAGAAATAGAATGGCTTGATTCTCATAGTCTACGAGAATTGGAACCCTCCCTCTCCCCTGCCGTCGCTGGGGGAATGTATTTACCGAATGACGGCCATGTCCAGCCAGCCAAGTTATCGCTGGCTTTTGCAAAGGGAGCTGAACAATTCGAGGCAACCATTCTTGAAAACACTGAAGTCATATCATTTATCTATGAACAAGACAGAGTTATCGGGGTTCAAACCACCTTAGGAAATATCCATTGTAATCAAGTTGTTCTTGCAACTGGCGCATGGGCTTCAAAGCTTATGCATGAAACAGGAATCGATATGACTGTTTATCCGGTCAAAGGTGAATGTTTTTCTGTAATGGCGGATTCTCCTATCATTAACAGAACCATATTTTCGGATAAACAATGTTATTTAGTTCCAAAACGCAATGGTGAGATTTATATAGGTGCCACCCAAGTCGAAAATACATTTGATAAAAGTGTGACACCTGGAGGAATTGCAAGCTTAGTAGAAAGAGCGGTTCAGCTGGTTCCACAGATTAAAGATGCCCGGTGGGAACGGGTATGGGCTGGTGTTAGACCTCAAACCGGTGATGGCCTCCCCTATATTGGTGAACATCCATTATGGAAAGGATTGTTCATAGCAGCCGGGCATTACCGGAACGGAATTTTATTAAGTCCGGTTACAGGTAGGCTTGTAGCTGACTTATTGGAGGGCAGACCAGATGAAAAACTGCTTTCTGCATTCCGGATTGATAGAAATAAAGAAATGGTGCACTAGGGGGTTAAAAAAATGAAAGTTTTACTAAATGGGGAGTCCATACAATTACCCGACGAAATCGTCTCCGTTTCTGATTTACTGAAACATTACGAAATCCATGATAAAGTCGTTGTCGTTGAAGTAAACGGAGATATTTTAACAAGTGAGAATCACCAAAGTACTAGATTAACAGATAAAGATCGAATCGAAATTGTCCATTTTGTAGGAGGCGGATGACATGTTAAAAATAGGTCCATTATCATTTAATTCTCGTTTATTGCTTGGAACTGGGAAGTACCCTAGCTTTGAAATCCAAAAGGAAGCAGTAGAAGTTTCCCAAGCAGAAATACTAACGTTTGCTGTGCGGCGTATGAATATCTTTGAACCAAGCCAGCCGAACTTTTTAGAGCAGCTAGACACCCATAAATATACTTTGCTGCCAAATACAGCAGGAGCAAAAACGGCGGCAGAAGCCGTGCGTATTGCTAAACTAGCGAAAGCTTCAGGTCTCTGCGATATGATTAAAGTCGAAGTGATTGGCTGTGATAAAACATTACTTCCTGATCCAATTGAAACTTTAAAAGCAACCGAAGAATTAGTAAAAGAAGGTTTTATTGTTCTCCCTTATACCTCCGATGATGTCGTCTTAGCAAGAAAGCTTCAAGAAGTTGGATGTCATGCGGTCATGCCAGGAGCCTCACCAATTGGTTCCGGTCAGGGTATTATCAATCCGGTAAATCTTAGTTTTATTATTGAACAAGCTGTGGTTCCGGTGATTGTCGATGCTGGTGTGGGCTCCCCTGCCGATGCGGCATTAGCAATGGAACTAGGAGCAGATGGTGTTCTATTAAATACAGCTGTTTCAGCAGCAAAGGATCCGGTTAAAATGGCTAAAGCGATGAGTTTGGCAATTGAAGCTGGACGCTTAGGCTATGAAGCCGGCCGGATCGAGAAAAAGAGATACGCTGCGGCGAGCAGTCCTAAAGAAGGAATGAGTATCGGGTGATTAGTCGCTACTCACGGCAGGAATTATTTCCTCCTATCGGAAAAGCTGGGCAGGAGAAAATTGCAGCTAAACATGTTCTTATCATTGGGGCTGGTGCACTTGGCTCAGCAAATGCCGAGGCATTGGTCCGCGCCGGGGTTGGTAAGTTAACCATCGTGGATCGTGATTATGTGGAGTGGTCAAATTTACAACGGCAGCAGTTGTACACAGAAGCAGATGCTGAAAAAAGGCTGCCCAAAGTAATTGCCGCTAAAAATCGCTTAACGGCTATTAATTCTTTTGTAACTATAGAGGCATTGATTGTGGATGCCTCGGTTTTAGAGCTAGAAGAATGGGTGCAAAAAGTAGACCTTATCATTGATGCAACGGATAACTTTGAAACAAGAATGATCATTAATGATGTATCACAAAAGCATGGAGTTCCTTGGATTTACGGTGCTTGTGTTGGGAGTTATGGCATCTCCTACACGGTGATTCCTGAAAAAACACCATGTTTGTCTTGTTTATTAGGAACAGTTCCCCTAGGAGGATTAACCTGTGATACAGCAGGAATCATTAGTCCAGCTGTCAACATGGTTGTTTCATATCAAATCAGTGAAGCATTAAAAATATTGGTTGGTGACCTGGATGCGTTACGAAACAAACTAGTTTCTTTTGATTTATGGAAAAACCAATTTAGTGCGATTAAAGTAGACAAATTGAAAAAAGATGATTGTCCCTCTTGCGGGAAAAAGCGGTCCTACCCCTATTTGTCTTTTGAAAATCAAACAAAAACAGCAGTACTATGTGGCAGAGATTCCGTTCAGATACGCCCTTCCCTTCCAATTGTCCGTGATTTGGAGGCATTGGAAAAAGTATTAGTGAATCAAGGGGGAACGGTCCAGCGAAATCCTTATCTATTATCTTTTAGTGTGGATGCTCACCGACTAGTATTTTTTATCGACGGAAGGGTTTTAGTACACGGAACGAAGGATTTATCTGAAGCAAAAGCGTTATACCATAGGTATTTAGGATAGGAAAATACGAAAAATATTGAGGTTCCTTCAAAATCCGCTGTTCTAAAACACAGGATTCTAGAAGGTCCCTCTTTCTTTTCAGGTTAGTTAACCTTATTTCTCTTTATGGATTCGACTACATGATGAACGTTCAACCAATTGATGTGAAATAATTATTCGTTTGGTTGGTTCTGCACTATTTTCAATTTTTTCAATTAAGCTCCTTGATGCTTCAAGTCCTAGTTTTATAATATTTATATCCACTGAAGTTAATGGCGGCTTTGACATTTCTGAAAGGAGGATATTATTAAAGCTGACAACAGAGATATCTTCTGGAACTTTAATTCCTAACTCATCTAGCTTATTAAGAACACCCAGCGTCATGAAATCATCGACAACTAACAGAGCAGTTGGCCGTAGTTGAAAAGCCATTAACTCATTAACTGCCTCTTGTCCCCCTTCTCTTAAGAATTCCTCATGTTTAATATATTCTTCTTTAATAGGAATGTCGGCATTTTCTAAAGCCTGTTTATAGCCGTTTAACCGATCGACAGTCACCATTAGTTCCGGACTTCCGCCAATAAAAGCAATTTGTCGGTGCCCAAGATGGATCAAAAACTCAGTCGCTTCTTTCATGGCACTAACATTATCATTATCAACGTGAGTGATTTCCTCGATATGTTTTGCAGGTTTTCCAATTACTACAAAAGGAAAATCCATTTCTCTTAAATACTGGATGACCTTATCTTCAACTTTGGAATTTAATAGAATCATCCCATCTACTCGTTTACCTTGAACCATTTGAATCACAGCATCAAAAATTTCCGTTTCTGATTTTCCTGTTGTCATTTGTAAAGCATATTTTTTTTCATGGACACCGTCACTTATACCCTGCAGGACTGTTGGAAAGAAAGGATTTTGAAATACTATATCCCTTGAGCTTGGCATAACAAGTCCAATGGTATGTGTTGCTTTACTTGAAAGACTTCTAGCGTTCAAGTTCGGATGGTAGCCAAGCTCCTCCATCACTTTTTTTACTTTTCGTTTCGTTGCCTCACTAATTCTTGGATTATTTGCAATTACTCTTGATACCGTAGAAGGTGCAACATTGGCAAGCTTTGCAACCTCTTTGATCGTAACTGACATTTTTTTCACCGTTCTTATTAGGGATTTTTATACTATCATAGCAGATATAGTACTTTGGAAGCATTATAAATAATAAAAGTACTCTGTCTTTGGGAATTTTCATTATAATATTGTGATGCTGTCTTTTTTACAGAAAATTTAGACTCTTAATCTAACTTTCTATTGAATTAGTGCTTTAAAAATAGTATTATTTGAATGTGAAAACGGTTGCACGATATCTCATTAAATAGCGATATCCTCCTTTACCTTTATTAGGAGGATATTTATATCATTAATTGCGCAAACGATTTCACAAAATTAAAGAACATAGGGAAAGGGGCTTTTCTATGAAAAAAAAGCAGCGAACACTGCTTTCGCTTGTCACCATTACTGGTTTAATTCTTCAACTGCTAACAGGTTTTTCAAGCGGAACAGCAAAGGCAGCAGAAACGGTATCTAAACAGGTTGTACTTGTTGGAAGCCTGCAAACAGTTCTAGGAAATTCAGGGGACTGGGATCCATCATCTACCGTAACCAAAATGGCTGATCAAGGGAATGGATTATATACCTTTACTGGTACCTTACCAGCGGGTACATATGAGTATAAAATCGCCCTCGGCGGAAGCTGGGATGAAAATTACGGAGAAGGCGGATCTCCGGGTGGGAATAATATTAAACTAGATTTAAATGAAAAAAAAGAAGTCACCTTCTACTATCATGATCACACACACTCCATTACCGACAGCACTCACTACACTCCATTATCAGGGGACAGGCAGCCTCGCATAGCTGGAACCATCCAGCCTGCCATACAGGCAGGTTCAGCATGGAGTCCTGCAGAATCAACCGCCTTGCTAACAGATGATCATTTTAATAATGTCTACTCTTTCACCGCAAAAGTGCCTAGAGGAAACTATGAATACAAGATTGTTCTTGGTAAGGACTGGACAGAATCTTACCCTTCTTCAAATGTAAAACTAAATGTACTAGCTGATACGACGATTACATTTTTCTATAACCACATAACGAATGAAGTATCTACAGATTATAAGCCAAGCGGATCCGATGGTTTAATTGATAAGTCTTCGCTTTTTCATGATTCATGGGACAAAGTCTACCGGACTCCATTCGGAGCTATACCTGCTGATCAACCAGTAACCTTGCGTGTATCCGCTAAGAAAGGTGATCTGACAAGAGCGAGACTATATATTAAAAACTATAATACGGGCACCTCAAATGTAATTTCTATGAAAAATGCGGGCTGGGCTGAAACAACGGACAAAGGCGCTGTTGAATTCTGGGAAGCTGCATTCACCCCTGCTGACAAAGGAATCTACGGGTATAAATTCATCGTTGGGGATCAAGATGCAACAGCTGAGTACGGAGAAGATAACCAGGAAGGACACACTGGAAAAGCGGAGGATAAAAATGCAAGTCTTTTCCAATTGACGGTCTACGACCCTGCTTACAAAACACCTGATTGGATGAAGGAAGCAGTAGTTTATCAAATTTTTCCTGATCGCTTTTATAATGGAAATAAAGAAAACGACCATGTAAAGGATCAGATTGGAGCTCGAGGGAACCAGCCAATCGAACATCCCGATTCCTGGTCCTCATTGCCTGATAATCCGAATGAACAAGGCACTGAGTCTTATAAAGGGGACGGTGAATTTACCAACGACTTTTTCGGTGGTGATATTGCTGGTATCAAAGCAAAGCTCGATTATCTTCAATCTCTAGGTGTTAATACACTTTATTTAAACCCAATTGCCCTTGCACCATCCAATCATAAATATGATGCGACCGATTATAAACAGGTGGATCCCATGTTTGGAACACAGAAAGAATTCGAGGAGTTTGCAAAGGAATTATCCAAACGCCATATGCACCTCATCTTAGACGGAGTCTTTAACCATGTTTCCGACGATTCCATCTATTTCGACCGCTATCACAAATATAATACCGTAGGTGCTTATGAATATTGGTCTCGTATCTATGACTTAATGAATGAAGAAAAAATAACCGAATCAGCAGCCAAAGAAAAGGCTAAGAAACAATTTATTGCCGAGGGTCAAACTTTTAGCCCGTACGGCTTTGAAAACTGGTTCGATATAAAAAATGAAAAAGTAGACAATGAAAAAGTCAACGGGGTCTCGACAGGCCAGCATTATAAATATGACGACTGGTGGGGTTATGACAGTCTGCCAGTGTTTAAGTCAGTTGACGGTACTAAAGTCGGCCACCCAAGCGAACTTAACAACACCCAGCTGGCCAATTATATTTTTTATAATAAGGATTCTGTCGCTAAGACATGGATTGATGCTGGTTCATCCGGCTGGAGGCTTGATGTAGCGAATGAAGTGGACAGTTCCTTTTGGCAGGAATTCCGCAAGCAAATGAAATCAAAAACGATGACAGGGGCTGGAAAAACACTTCAAAAAGATGAAGAGCCTCTTATTTTAGGTGAAATATGGGATGATGCCTCCAAGTATTTCTTAGGAGATCAATATGATTCTGTCATGAACTATCGTTTCCGCGGGGCGATATTGGATTACTTGAAAAATGGCAATGCTGCTAATGCTGAGAATACACTCCTTGCTGTACAAGAGGACTATCCGAGGGAAGCGTTCTATGCTCTCATGAACCTAATGGGCTCCCACGATACCGCACGGGCCATCTTCCTGTTAGGCAATGGAACGGATACGTACTACAGAGCAGAACAAGATCCGAACTACAATTACAATGAAGGTGTCAAGCGACTGAAGCTGGCTTCCATTCTTCAAATGGGTTATCCAGGAGCACCAACTATCTATTATGGAGATGAAGCAGGTCAAACAGGATCCAAGGACCCAGATGACCGCCGGACGTATCCGTGGGGAAAAGAAGATAAATCCCTAATTGCCCATTATCAAAAGATCGGGCAAATCCGTAAGGAAAATGCTGACCTATTTGCCTATGGCGATTTACACCATATTTATGCTAAAGGTGATGTACTGGCTTACGTCCGGACAAAAGGGGCAAAATCCGGCCTTGTAATAATTAACAGAGGGAAAAACGCACAGACAGTTGAGGTCGATACAAAAGAGCTGCTTGCGAACGGTCTTCGTTTTGTGGATCAGTTGGATAAGAAATATGAAGCTGCCACAAAGGATGGCAAGATGAGCATAACGGTACCAGCTGAATCTGGAAGAATGTTAGTCTCTGCTAATGAAGTCAAGCAGCCAGTGACCGTTAAAAATGTAACCGGCAAAGCAGATTCTAAACAGGTCACTTTAAGCTGGACAGGAAATAGTGCCAAATACAATGTTTATCAATCTACTGTTTCTGGTGGGCTTTGGACAAAAGTTAAAGAAACAATAGATACATCTGTAACGATTTCCGAATTAGATAATGGCCGTACCTATTATTTTGCCGTTACAGCTGTTGATGGAAATGGTAATGAATCTGTGCCTGCATCCATATCCGGTTTAGTCCCTCATTACGATGTGTCAAAGGCTGGCATTAAAGATCTGACAGTTTTACAGAACGGAGAATTAAATTTGGCGCAAACCTCCAATGTAAAAGCAGCTTTTTATTTATCTGGTGCGACAGAAAACGGCGCTGCACAAGGAGTGACAGCTGAGCTTCAAATGAGGCTTAAAGGCCAAACAGATTGGCAAACCTCTCCTGCCCAATATAGCGGCCAGACACAAGAAGGTCAAGCAAATGAGTTTCAAGGAAGCTTTACAGCATATGAAGCAGGAACTTATGAATACAGGATGGCCTTTACACCGGATTTAGGGACTAGCTGGGTTTATTCGGCAACAGGAGAGGTTACTTATGATCATAGTACATCTGATTCTACCCCTCCTGCTAAAGAAGTTGTATTGGATACACCTGTTAAAGAGTCTGGTCAGGTAAACTTATCTTGGAAATTAACGGAGCCTGATCTGCCATATAAAACAGTCATCTACCGTGATGGCCAAGTTCTTACAACATTAAACGGGGATGTTACCTCCTTCCGTGATTATCAGGTTGCAAATGGCACAGCATATAAGTACCAAATCCGCATCTTTGATCAAGCAGGAAACTATGTAGATTCAAACACAGTAAGCGTAACACCGGAAATTGTCATGGTTCAGGTCACTTTTAAAGTGCATGCACCGGACTACACTCCATTGTCCGCCCAAGTCAATATCCCAGGAAGCTTAAATGGATGGAATACCGGGGCTTGGTCGATGAGCCGGAATGGTGCGGTAACCGCTGATTGGGAATATACAATGGAGTTAGAAGAAGGAACCGAGCTTACTTATAAATATGTAAAAAATAATTCTTGGGACCAGGAAGGTTTAACTGACCATACACCGAACGATTCATCCGATGACGATATTAGCTTCTATGGCTATGGTGCACAGGGAACCGATATGAAAATTGTGGCGGCCAATCAAGGGAATAATAAAATGCTTGTCCAGGATACCATCCTGCGCTGGATTGATCTTCCATTAGTCGTGAGTCAAATCAATGTGAACGGTTTGACTATGACCGTAACGGGAAATGCCATTAAAGGCGCAGACTTCACCATTAACGGTGAAAAAGTAACAGTGGGCAATGATATGAATTTTACCCATTCATTTACGCTGAACTCTGGTCAAACTTCTGTACCAATTCACATTGAGCCTTCTACGGAAACAAAATCAACCATTTTTAAAGGTGATGGCGGCTCTATTAACAAAAACACAAAGAACTACTCGATTGATGTTGAAACTAAAACGATAAGCGAAATAAAAAATTAGCCTAGAAAGAGGTCTGCCAGTTTCGTCAGACCTCTTTGTCATGTTGTTTAATTCAGAATAAGATGAGGTCTTTTTACACTAGAAATTCCGTCGTTTAAGTAGTAATCTTACAAATAGACTAGAATAAGGAATGGATTATTTACCCAAAATAAATTATTCATTTCTTTAAATGATATCCATTTTAATCACTTAAAGCGGAAGAAGGTAAAGTATGACTGAAAATATAGTTTTGGTTAATACCGGGCTGTTAATAATTCGTCTGGTTATTGGTCTAACCTTTTTTGGACATGGGGCACAGAAGTTATTTGGCTGGTTCGGTGGTCCTGGTATAGCCGGCATGGGAAACTGGCTTGAAACACTCGGGCTTGAAAAAGGAGCCAAAGTCTGGGCTACACTGGCAGGGCTTTTTGAATTGATCGGCGGATTACTTTTCGCTGCGGGCTTTCTTACATGGATTGGTGCGATTATGATTGTCATCGTAATGATTGATGCTATTTTTACCGTACATGGTAAAAATGGATACTGGATGACTAATGGCGGATTTGAATATAATCTCGTTTTAATTGCTGTAGTCATTGGTGTAGCATTGATTGGCCCTGGTAACTATGTCTTGTTTTTTAACCTTAATCACTAAAAGAAGCTGACTTCTGCCAGCTTCTTTTCGTATTTTGAATTTCCATATTAATAGAAAACATTAGTTATAAATCTTTTAAAAGTGGATAAGGATACACTCCCTACCTTAGACATTTTATTTTGCGAGACCTCTTTAATTGCTTGTTGTTCGTTCTTACTTTCGTAAGCCATTTCACATAATAATTGCTGGCTGTCTACTTCCATTTCATCATCCGAGACTTCTGCATAATGATAATTACCATCAGAATCTTGAACCCGTGCCTTAGTATTATCGTTCAACATTAGTTTCAGCCAGCTCTTAATTCGCTGCCTTAAATGGGCTTTTAAGATGGGGAATAATATTTCAACACGATTTTCCATGTTTCGAGTCATCAAATCTGCCGAAGATAAAAATAGTTTTTCTGCTCCATTATGATGAAAATAGTAAATTCTCGAGTGCTCTAAAAACATTCCAACGATACTTCTCACAGTTATATTTTCGCTTACAACTTTTATGCCAGGACGTAAACAACAAATTCCCCTAACGATTAGGTCAATTTTAACACCTGCATTGGAAGCCTCAAAAAATTTTAGAATAATTTGTTTATCAGTCAGGGAATTCATTTTGGCAATGATATACCCATTTCCTGTTTCTCGATGATGGGCTATTTCCTGTTCTATTAACTCAAAGAAAGACTTTCTAATTTCAAATGGTGATACAGATAAATGGTGGTATCTTGGTTTTTCCATATATCCACTTAAATAATTAAAAAAGTTGGTTGCATCGATTCCTATCTTTCGGTTAGAAGTAATTAATCCTATGTCCGTATATAACTTAGCTGTTGCGTCATTATAATTTCCGGTTCCCAAATGGACAAAACGTTCAATTTTCCCTAATTTACGTCTTACAACAAGAGTAATTTTACTATGTGTTTTTAAATGTGTCATTCCGTAAATCACATGACAGCCTGCCTGCTCCAGCTCTTTTGCCCACTGTACATTATTCTCTTCATCAAAACGAGCCTTCAATTCTACTAGAACTGTTACTTGTTTTCCGTTCTCAGCTGCTCTCTGCAGACTTTTAATGATAGGAGAATTTCCACTTACTCGATAAAGAGTCTGCTTTATTGCCAGTACATCTTGGTCATCGGCAGCTTGTGAGATAAACTGAACAACTGGTTCAAAGGATTCATATGGATGATGAAGCAAAATATCATCTTTTAGAGTTTTTGCAAAGATATCTTCTCCTCTCTCTAAATCAAGAGGTGGTTGGGGAATAAAAGAGGTTTGGACTAAATGTTCATGTGTAGATTGAATCGTTTTGCAAAACGAGAAAAGAAAACTCAAATCAAGCGGTGACTGAACATAATATACGTCTTTAATGTGAATTTCTAGTTCCTCGATTAAATAATCCATTACTTGCTCGTCATAACTATGACGTTGTACTTCTAATCTAACACTTGCTCCCCATCTGCGTTTCTTTAGTTCCTCTTCAATTTCGTGTAATAAATCGTCAGCTCCGTCCTCATGAATTTCTAGATCTGCATTTCGAGTAATACGAAAAGGGGTAACAGAGTTAATATGATAGCCTCTAAATAATTTATAGATAAATTTAGAAATAACTTCTTCAAGAAGGACAAAAACTCTGATACCATCCTCTGAAGGAAGCTGAATGTAGCGTTTGATTACTGCTGGGACTTGGACAATTGCTAATTTCCCTTTAAAAGGGAAAAGGGCTTCCTTTTCTTCGCCTTTTCCCTGCAGAACGATTGCTAGATTTAATGATTTATTTAATAACATAGGAAAAGGACGATAGGCATCAATAGCCATAGGAGTAAGAACAGGAAAAAGTTGTTCATCAAAATAGGACTCTAAAAAAGATAAATGAGCAGAATCGAGTTTTGAGATAGAAGCAATTTTCACTCCTTCTTTTTCTAATAAAGGGGATAAAATGTATTGAAATGTGTGATCCTGCTCCTCAACTAGATTACGCGTGACTTTTGAAATGGCTGCAATTTGTTCTTTTGGCGTTAAACCTGCTTTATTCTCTGGTCTGTTATAACCAGCCTTAACTTGATCTAATAAACCAGCTACCCTGACCATGAAAAACTCATCTAAGTTTGAGCTAAAAATTGCTAAAAATTTATATCTCTCTAATAAAGGATTACGTTCATCCATTGCTTCCTCTAAAACTCTCTTATTAAAAGACAACCAGCTTAACTCCCTATTATTATAAAAGGCGGGGTCACCCAAATTGATAACTTGGCTGTCTTTACATATTGCTGTCATGAATGCTACATCTCCTCAAGTACTACTACCA
>NZ_JBALPZ010000060.1:35784-151229 GCF_036965645.1 Neobacillus drentensis | reverse complement strand
TGTTTATATTGTTAAACACATATAAAACGCATTCCGTCGACCGTTTAACAGAAGTTGTTTTTTAATTTTATTTCCAAAACAATCGACAGTAATTGCTTAATTGCTTTTTCAATAAAATGATTAAAATTTACTATTTTTCGTGTTTTACGCACCATATGATTTCATTATTTTTCATTTACTTTTATTTGTACCCATTTAACCATTAGCACTCTGTTTAAAGCACCTTAAAAAAGGGATACCGTCTTCGGCATCCCTTTATTTATTAATTTTCTACTTACACTTTAACACACTGATAGACTGGGGTAATTGGGGCATCACCACCATAAAGTACCTTCACCACATTATCTGCTGCAAGATGGGCCATCCTCATTCTTGTTTTGACACTTGCACTACCAATGTGAGGCAAGGTAACAACATTGGATAACGATAACAATGGATGATCCATCGGGATCGGTTCTTGTTCAAAGACATCTAACCCCGCAGCCCAAATATCACCATTCCTTAACGCTTCATATAATGCTTCCTCATCTACAATCCCACCTCTTGCAGTGTTGATAAGGATGGCACTCTGTTTCATCAGAGATAATTCCTCTTTACCAATAAGATGATGTACATCAGGACTATAAGGAAGCATGAGGCAAACGTAATCAGATTGCTGTAATAAATCCTTTAACTCACTATAGTGGATACCCAGTTCTTGTTCTTTTTCCAGCTTCCTTGTGCGATTATAATAAAGAACATTCATATCAAAGCCATTTGCCCGCTTCACGAGGGCCTCCCCTATTCTCCCCAACCCGATAATTCCTAGTGTGGCACCAAATATATCCTGTCCAGTATGCTGCATCAATGACCATGCTCCCCACTCGCCATTACGTACGGAGTCGGAAGCATTTACTAATCTTCGGGCAGCTGCCATTAAAAGCGCAAACGTTAAATCGGCCGTGGTTTCGGTTAGGACACCAGGAGTGTTGGTTACAATAATCTCCTTTTTTGCAGCTGCCTGCACATCGATATTGTTATAGCCCACTGCTAGGTTACTAATGATTTTTAATTGCTTTGCCTTCCTTATAACCTCTTCATCTATCTTATCCGTTAATAAGCAGATAAGACCTTCAATATTTTCAATTTCTTTAAGTAAAATTTCCCTTGGAACAGGGATATTTTCTTCTTTCCACATTCTCACATGAAAATACTGTGAAAGTTTATTAATTATTTCATCGGGCAGCTTCCTTGTAATATACACGGTACTTTTCAACTAAATCTCCACCTTTTTATCAAAAATATGTTTTAACACACTAATAAAATCAAAAAAAAAGGGGCACTGGAAAACTCCCATGCCCTATGTGATTGCTGTTTAATTTTTAAACCTATTAGTTAAACTATTAATAAAATACGTTGCTATTAATCTTGAGCGGGTTCTTTTAAAGTCGTTATAATTATGAAACCAAGTACTAGTAATACGGCAAAGAATCCAAAGGCAAGATTATAATTACCAGTTGCATCAAGAATCGCTCCAACAATCATTGGAGAAAAGAATCCACCCAGGTTTCCACCGCTGTTGACAGTTGCAATGGCAATAGGGAAAGTATTTCTATTCGTTAATCCCATAGGATATGCAGAAAATGCAGGCCAGCCAATATTGAGGCAGAAACCTGCCAGCCCTAAACTGAGGGAGACAAGTGTGGCATTGTCTGGGATATTAACAACAACAAGCATCATGATCGCAGTTGAGATGGCTGTAATTAACATTGTTGGCTTACGTCTTTTTAAGAACACTTTATCCGAGATCACTCCGCCTAAAAGTGCACCAATCAATCCTCCAATAGCAGGTGTTGATGCAACAAACCCCATCTTCATAAATGAATATCCTTTTGCATTAACAAGATACATCGGAACCCATGTCAACATACCATATAAAACGCTATTCATTAAGAAATAAGTTAGCGTGTTACCCCAAATATTCCAAGAAGTAAAAACACCTTTAGAAGTACTTATTTTCTCAATTTTCTGATAACGAATTGCCTTATCAAGCCATCCAAGAGATTTTTGTTCCACTGCTACTTCAGTAGTAACCTCTTCTTGACGAATGTATTCCAGCTCAAGAGGTGATACCTTCGAGCTGTCTTCTGGCTTTGTTCGAACTACTAAATACCAGACTAGCGCAACAATAAATCCTGGAATAGCAAACCAATAAAATACATACCGCCAGCCAAATGACATGGCAATCGCAGCCGCGATAATCGGGACAAAGATTGGAGCAAGCTGTGTGGAAGCAATATAAATTCCGGTTGCAGTTGCCTTTTCTTTCGCCGGGAACCAGTGGTTAATCGTTGTTGTCATACTAACAGGAACAGGACCTTCAGCTAAACCTAGTAATAAACGAAGTAAAATTAAAAGAGCAGCACCTGAAACTGTTCCGAGAAAGAAAGTGACGATGGAAAAAGCGATAACAGCTAGAGCAACAACTCCACGAGTTCCTTTTTTACCAAGTAAAAAACCTGCTGGAATCTGAGAACAGGCATATCCTAAGAAGAAGAAACTTGAAATTGCCCCTGCCTGGAAATTGTTAAGAGCAAAATCCTCTTTAATAAACGGGAGAACTACACCAATATTTGTACGGTCTGCGTAACAAACAATGTATACCAAAAAAACAAGTGAAAGAACTAACCAACGATATCCTGTCTTCTTCTTTAGTGCCAGACCTGCACTGATCTTAGATTCTGGTAAAGACATCCCATTTCCCCCGTTCGATTTAAAATATTTTTTTAAAATCACTCAGAAAAAGTTTAATCTTTCATTGTAAGGGTTTTCATTTTTTGTTAAGAAATAACCGCATGATCCTCTTCCGTTCTTTTACTGGTTTCAGAGCTTTGCCTAGCACTCAAGGCAAAGAATGATTTTAAAGATGGATATAAATCATTAAATACTTTATATAATTCATCATATATTCTTAGTTGACTCCGATCTGGCTCTAGTGTGTAAATTGTGTTATTACGAATTTCTTTTGCAGCATTATCCAAAGAAGAAAAATAACCCATCACCGTACCAGCAAGTAAACAAGTCCCTAATACACCGGTCTCAGAAACATCTTTAATATGAACGCTTTTGTTCAATACATTGGCTTTGATTTGGGCCCACTCACGATTTTTTGCCCCTCCGCCAATAGATTGATAGCTTTCCACTCGAAGCTGATACTTTGTTTCAATAATTTCGTTCATTTGTTTTAGTCCAAAAGAGCATCCTTCTAAAACAGCTCGAAACATGTCTGCTTTCGTTGTGTTTAAATGAATTCCAGCAAATACGCCTCTTGCATTCGAATCCCAAATTGGCGCACGTTCCCCTTGCATATACGGCAGAAAAAATACACCGCCCGCACCTGGAAGCGACTGTTTGCACAAAACCTCCAATATAGTTTTCGAATGTCCTTCCGGCTTCAAAAATTGCTCATAGAACCATTGAATAGCTGCACCAGGGAACGACATTGCTCCATGTGATAACCAGCGATTTTTTATAACATGGCATCTATTTAAGAAACGCTTATCCAAAAGCTCAGTTTGGTCTGTACAAACAGTAAATACATTTGAGGTTCCTACTGATTCAAACATTTCATTGATACCAATACCGAGCGCTGCAGCAGAGCATGCTGTGTCTGCTGCACCGGCAATGACTGGAATCCGATTAGATGAAATAAACGGATGCATATATTCTCCAACAATGGAACAAGGCTCAACAACATCAGGAAGCTTATCAAAATCGATGCCTACCCGTTTATAAATTTCTGCAGACCATTGATAGTTTTCTACATCATAAATGCCCGTGAAGGAGCTTTGCGTCCAATCCATCACAAAGTTTCCTGTTAATTTGTGTAATATGAAAGTAGAAAGGTTCCCCCATTTATATGTTTGGGCATAGAGCTCTGGGTGATGATTTTTGAACCACAAATGAGTCGTTACCGTATACATTCCAGGCTCTAAACGGTTTTTCGTCACTTTGAACAATAGTTCTTCGCTGACTTGATTTTTGATCCAGTCCGCTTCCTCTTTACTTCTTTGGTCTAAATACAAAATTCCAGGATAAAGAGGCTCGCCCTTTTCATCTAAAAAGACCGAACTATTACAAAAAGTAGAAAGAGATATCGCATCTACCTTCCCCTCAGCCTCTACCTGCTGCCATACATTTAAAAGTAATGTTTTAATTTTATTCCAAATGTCCTCTAGATCAATTTCTACCCATCCCATTTTAGGGTAGAGAAGAGAATAGGGCTGATATTCAAGAAACCCTAATTCTCCTACTCTATTCATTGCTCCAACTTTAATTCCGCTTGTCCCAATATCTATTCCAATAATGTGAGACATGGCTCATCACCCTCTATACAGTTACTGGTGAATTCATTAATTCGTTATAAAGCTCCAATGTTTCTTTTACTGTTCCTTTATTATGAATAATGTTTTTAAATGCTGTAACGACAGCTGTTGGATTGGGATTATTCCATACAATTCTTCCAAAGGTGATTCCCACACCCCCAGCATCAATAACATCGTATACCATTTGGAAATAGTCTTCAATATTATTTCCGTTATCACCACCTGCCACAACGACCTTTCCTGGTGTAGAAGCGACGACCTTAGCGAAGGTTTCTGGATTACCAGTATACTTTGTTTTGACGATATCTACTCCAAGCTCTGCGCCTGCACGAACGGCGTAAGCTATATGCTTCCAATTATTCTTGTCATCCTCTGGGATTTGATTCCCTCTTGGATAAATGTGGGCAATCATCGGCAAACCATGAGCTGCAGCTTGGCCGGCAATTATTCCAAGATTTCTTAGCTGTTCCGGCTGGTCCTCTCCACCAACAATACAGCCCATTGAAACAGCATCAGCTCCCAAACGAACTGCCTCATCTACTTCAGTAACCCATGCATCATAATTTGGCTGCCAAGGAGAGAACGTAGAGCATTTCAAAATAAAGCCTGTTTTTCCTGCATGTGGACGGTAACACATATCGGCAATTCCTTTATGCATGGTAATTGCATCAGGCCCACCTGCAACGATTTCATCCAACTTACGCTGGATTGGCATAAGTTCTTCAAAAATCCCTCGTGCCATCGCTTGGTCAACTGCAACTGCTAATAGTTTCCCAGACTTTTGGTTTAATAGACGATTCATACGAATTTCTTTACCTAAAAATGCCATAATAAAACACTCCTATTCTCATATTCATAGTTTTTTTATTGAGTAATAACAGTCTTCATACCATTTCCATTTTTAACATCCATAATCGCTCTCTCAATATCATCAAGAGTGTAACCAGTTGTGGTAATTACCTCAGTATTAATCTGACCGGAAGAAATCAGAGATAGTGACTTATGATAGTCAGCCCTTGTTAGAGCAGATGTTCCGTTGATCGTAATTTCATTGTAATGAATGACGTTTGGATCGATTTCTGACATAACATTTTTCGTAAATCCAGCGAAAAGATTTAATGTACCGCCTTTTTTCAATAGATTCGCACTAGAGTTAACTAAGAACGAAACGCCTATTGCCATGATGACAACATCGGCACCCAGCCCTTCTGTTTCACTTAACACGATATCTTCTAATGATTCACTATCAGGGTT
The DNA here is from genome assembly GCF_036965645.1 of Neobacillus drentensis. GTDB lineage: Bacteria > Bacillota > Bacilli > Bacillales > Cytobacillaceae > Neobacillus > Neobacillus drentensis_D. The sequence goes on along the minus strand of NZ_JBALPZ010000060.1, from coordinate 145,611 downwards.
TACAGCAAAGTCGGCTCCAGCTAGGAGAGCTTTTTCACGGCGATGACCTATTGGCTCACTCAAAATAACGGTACTTGCTCCTGCTATTTTCGCTAATTGAACATGCATCAGTCCGATGGGTCCGCCGCCAATAACCACTACAACGTCGCCCATTTTGACATTTGCCTTTCTTTGACCATTGATGCAGCAAGCAAGCGGCTCGGTAATAACGGCTTGTTCGAAGGTTAGATGATCCGGGATTTTCACTAAATTCCCTGCTTCAAGAGCTGAGCTGGGAATCCTTACATATTCCGCAAAACCACCATCATACTCATATCCAATTGCTGTACGGTTTGCGCAGACATTTTCCCTTCCATTTAAACAGTAGTAACACTTCCTGCAGGGAATAACAGGCATTACTCCCACTCGGTCTCCTGCAAAAAAACCTTTCACTTTACTGCCAGCTTCTTCAATTGTGCCAACAAGTTCGTGACCAATGACGGAAGGGGTTCTGACACCCTTTGTCTTTTTCCCTTCAAAAATACGGACATCTGTACCGCATACAGCGCTTGCATTAACCCTTACAAGAACTTCATCTTCATTAATTTCCGGCTTTTTAACCTCTTCAAGCTTCAGTTCATTTGGTCCATGAAATACAGCTGCTCTCATAACTCCTTTGCTCCTTTTAAGGTTAGTGTGGTTTTGTGAAGGAAATTTCCTTCATTATTTTCTTAAAAAAATAGAAGATAAATTCCTCTATTCTTTTATATAAACCAGTTTATTCATGCTTGATGACACCCTTAGTGAATTTTTGAACCAAATTCACCTTTTTTTGGGCACTTGACTATGCCTGCATAATAAATTGTAAAGATTGGATATTGAATTTTCTAAAAACTTTATTTACAAACTCATCATAGCACGTGATGGTAATTTCCTTCAATATTTATTTTTGAAAAAGTGAAACTTTTTTTCTGAAATCCCTTACAGTTTTTTGTCTATGGTGGATTTCCGTGTTTTCTGGAGGTTGCTGTAATACAGTTCATACTGCTGGTTGGCTACCGCAGCAACTAAAATATCTATGATTGTTAATTGAGCTATTCTTGAAGAAATCGCATCAGTTCGAAACAACGTCTCATTTGAAGCTGTTTGTAACACAATATCCGATATTTTTGTTATCGGTGATTTCGATGAATTTGTAATACAAATGATCGTTGCCCCCGCTTCTTTCGCTAACTTCAGAGCTGCTAAAACATCTGTATTGGAGCCTGTATGTGAAATTCCAATCACAACATCTTGATTTGTGAGCACACTCGCTGACATTGCTTGCAAAATAGTATCGTTATAAGCAAATGATTTAATCCCTAATTTTAATAGCTTGTGGTGAGCATCTAATGCTACCGTTCCTGAACCGCCTGTTCCATAAAACTCAATGAAACGTGCATTTGAAACAGCATTCACAGCCTTCCTTAGTTCTTCATCATTACAAACCTCAATTGAATCGTATAGTGCTTGTATGTTTGATTGAAATACCTTCTTTTTGATCATGACGACGTCGTCACCTTTTTCAATAGCTTCATGAATCTGCTTTTCAGGGGCGATAACTTCCTTTGCCAAATTGATCTTCAAATCTTGGAAACCTTTATAACCAAGCCTTTTACATAATCGGACAACAGAAGATTCACTTGTTTCACTTCTTTCGGCTACTTCCGTAATGGAGAGATGGATAATTTCGTCCTGATTTTGCTCGATAAATTCAATAATTTTTTTCTCTGAATCCCGAAGCTTTGACATGGCGGCATTTATTCTAGTAAAAAAGCCTGGATTTGTATTTACGTTCAATTCGCTCATTGACGTTCCTCTACTTTCCCTTTCATTATTGTCTAGTTTCTATTCTATAATAATTATTTAATAATTTTCTACTTGATTTTATATTTTTAGAAAGTAAGGAAGCGCCTGTATCCAACATTCCATGGGATTTTTTTCTTCTTTTATATAAATAGGCATTTAAATTCCAAACCTTTAAAATAAACTTTAGTCTTTACTAATTAATCGTTTAATTAGTTATCCGTTATAGTTCAATGTATATTGTTGGTTATTTACGCCCTTCTTCGTAAAAACTCTTTCTAGATAGTGAAGTTTTGTCCCTGACATCAGCATCACCGTCGAACTCCTCGTTCCATAATGCTCACTTTCAATAAACAATGGCGAGAGCAGCCGCTCCCATTCTAATGAAACCCCTGTACGTGGAAGATTCTTATCCGGGGCAGGTTCTGCATTTTGCAGCAGGGCAAATAGTTTTTCAGTCATCCCGTTCCTTTCACTTATAATTCGTGCCAGACCCTCCTTCCCTTTTTCCACCTTTGGCCAGCTGCTATTTAATAAGTGATTACTCACCCCATAGATACCGGGTTTTAATTTCTCCAATTTTTGGCCGACATTAGAGTAATAATATAAATCGTCCCCATCCCCTGCCAATAAGTTATAGCCGGGATACAAGTGATTATGAGCTGCAAGATGCTGCATATATTCTTCCATTTTTCCTTTATATTTCAAAGCATCAGCCACTAATTCTCCACGTGAATGCTTTCCCTCTGTTATTTCCTTTGGATCGCGGTAATTAGTTAATGCCGAAAAGCGCCCGCTGCTGGTCACTCCCATCCACGTTCCCATTTTTTCCAGGTCCCGTCCGGCCAGGATTTCCGGATGATCCTCCCAAAAGTGTGCCGGGGCAGTCGGCCGTTGATAAAATTCATCACGATTCGCCGCGACAATTAGTGGATATTCCTCATGAACACGATAGGCAAACAGAATTAAACAAATGACCATCACAACCTTTACATAAATACTCTAATAAATAGCCTTCCCATTTCATAATTCGACAAATTCTCAACAAAAACCTTTAACAAGTCCTATGGCGTAATAATAGTGCCTGTCACCGTTATTAAGCTTGATGACGTAGTAATGTGACATTCACTGATTGAATGGTGAAAGCACCGAATTTTTTTTGTGGTTTTGAGGAAAATAATCTTGTTTGAAGGATGAATAGGAGGTTTTTTTATGTCTGAGCTAGAACCAATTAAGTATGAGACGGGCACTGCGATTCGTGATTATGACATTATCCAAATTACTCAAACCGAGAATGGCTACGAGGTCCTATTAGATGTTAATCTTGACAGCGGCTACTCTTTAGCGAGAACAAAATTGGATATCACTCATGAAGATTTACAAGGCTATGAAACCAATGAAATAGAAGAAGGCATTAAATATGCGTTGGGATTTTTCTCATAGGGAAAATTCTAAGCTCAAACGGAAAATCCCCGGCCTTTTTTATAAGAGCGGGGATTATGCTGTTCATTATATTACCAAAAGAATTTGGTTTCCTGCAGGATCACTTGTGACGTAAGTGTTCCCTTCATTCCTAAGAGGAGCACCAATCTGCTCTAGCTGTTTCACCACTTTCTCTCTTGCCTCTTTAGTAGGGAAGACAAGGGAATACCAATTTAAACCTACACTATTTTGAGGTGGTGTTGGGGCTCCTGCTCCCTGCCAAGTATTGATGGCCACATGATGGTGATACCTGCCTGACGAAAGAAATACTGCTTGCGGATAGTAACTCACAACCTCAAAGCCAATACCTTTTGTATAAAATTCTTTTGCTTTTTCTAAATCGCCTACATGGAGATGAATATGCCCCATAATCGTTCCGGATGGAAGACCTCTCCACTCACCTTCACTCTCCGCTAAGATCCCTTGTGCATCCAACTGTTCAGTGGCCATTTCGACTAAACCGTCTTTCCAGACCCATTCAGAAGAAGGGCGGTCTCGATAAACTTCGATTCCATTCCCATCAGGATCATTTAGATACAAGGCTTCACTTACATAGTGATCGGCTGCTCCCAGCGGGTATCCTGTCAGAATTAAGTGGCGTAAAAAGTCTCCTAAGTCAGCACGCTTTGGCAGTAATATCGCAAAATGGTACAAACCTGACATGTGCTCTTGTTTCGGAATAACCGCCACTGGTTCTTCCAGCGTTAACAGCGGAGTTTGTCCGTCAGCGGTTAGAACCGCTTTCCGCTCACTTTGCTCCAAGAGTTGAAGACCGATGATATTTTGATAAAACGTAACAGAATAATCTAGATTTTTTACTTTTATATTAACTTCACCAACATAGATATTTGGCTCTTGATGAAACTGCTCCATGTTCATCCCATCCTTTTTCTTTTAATAACAAAACAATGAATATAATAATAGGGTTTAATTCGATCTCATTAATTATTCAATTTGAATCATCTTAAGTTTAGTTTACCCTGCGTTTATCTCGAATTCAAGTATTATAATTTAAATGTATTTTCCCATTAACTAAAACTAACACAGTCTTAACATTCTCTTTACACTAGGTTTAGAAAAAATCCATCATCCGCTAATACAATAGAGTAAACAAGTATTGGAGGGATTGGATGAAGGTTACGGTTGCTGGAGCAGGGTATGTAGGATTGGTTACTAGTGCTTGTTTAGCCGAGATGGGCCACGAGGTGACATGTATTGATATTCAAAAAGAGAAAATCGATATGCTGCAGAGCGGGCGTTCCCCCATCTATGAACCAGGGTTAGAGTCCCTTTTAGAAAAAAATTTACATAACAAACAGCTGAATTTCACCATCAATCCAAATGAAGCTTACTCAAATGCTGAACTTATTTTCATTGCAGTCGGTACACCAGAACAACACGATGGTTCAGCAGACCTAAAATACATTCATGTGGCCGCCCATACAATTGCTCACTATATGGAGCAAGATGTGATTGTTTGCACGAAAAGCACGGTTCCAGTCGGTACAAACGAGCTCATTCAGCAAATCATTGACAGCAGAAAACCTCCTAACCTTCGAGCAGAAGTAGTTGCTAATCCCGAATTTCTTCGCGAGGGTACAGCGATTATTGACTTTTTTCATGGAGACCGTATCGTGGTTGGCACCAGTGACCCTAAAGTGGCAGCGATAATGGAACAGTTTTACCAGCCCTTGCAAATTCCAATTTACAAAACGGATATCCGAAGTGCCGAAATCATTAAATATGCTTCAAATGCTTTTTTAGCAATGAAAATAAGCTTTATTAATGAAATGGCAGGCATTTGTGATAATGTCGGGGCTAATATAGAGGAAGTAGCATTTGGAATCGGCCTGGACAAACGGATTGGCCCTCATTTCCTTAAAGCTGGAATTGGCTATGGAGGCTCCTGTTTTCCTAAGGATACAAAAGCGCTCGCACAGTTTGGCGGGCATTTGAACCAGCCACTCCCCCTGCTTGATGCGGTCATTCAAGTAAATAAACGGCAGCATTCACTTCCAATTGTAAAAGCAAAAGAGCTGGTTGGATCATTAAAAGGAAAAAAAGTCGCTATCCTTGGATTAGCGTTTAAAGCAGATACAGATGATGTCCGTGAATCAGCAGCATTAACCCTGATAAACGAATTGTCTGTGGAGGGTGCCGACATTTGTGCCTATGACCCTATTGCTATTCCTAATGCAAAGAGAATTTTAGGTGATTCCATTACTTATAGAGAAGATATTCGAGAAGCACTCACAGACGCTGAACTTGCCATTATTGCAACAGAATGGGAGCAAATAAGACATCTTCCCTTGGATGTCTATTTAACACATATGAAAAAACCAATAGTTATTGATGGTCGTAATTGTTATCCACTTCAGGCTATTCAACAGTATCCGATTACGTATCGATCTGTGGGGAGACCTGACAAAACTATGTAAGCCAATGGAGGGAATGGGACATGATGAAAATAATCCATGCAGTGTATGGATTTGAATGCCGCTTATTACAACGTGTGAATAGACATTACGATAAAAAGCTGTTAAATCTATTCTTTCGAATCATTACCCAGTTTGGAGGGGCAGACATCACCATCGCCACTGCCTTCCTCCTTATCATAATTTCTTCAGGTGAACCCAGGTTAACGGCTATTAGCAGCGCACTGGCATTATCGGCAAGTCATATCCCAGTCCATATCATAAAACAGCTGTTTCCACGAAAAAGGCCTTACTTGATGATAGAAAGTACGAAGTTTCCAGCTAATCCTTTACAAGATCATTCCTTCCCATCGGGGCATACAACGGCCATTTTTTCCGTTGTAACCCCCTATATCTTAGCTATTCCACAACTTGCATTTGTGCTAATTCCTCTAGGAATGTTTGTGGGAATATCTAGAATTTATTTAGGGCTTCATTATCCTTCTGATATTCTTGCTGGCGGCATGCTTGGCACTATAACCGGAATCATTTGTTTTTGTTTGTTATGTTTGTAAGATATGGTTGTTAGGAGGGATGATATGAGAATCGCCATTTTCACTGATACTTTTTATCCTGACATAAACGGTGTTGCCCGAACACTAAAAAGGTTGACTAACTTCTTAGAGAATCAAAGCATTACATTTAAACTATTTGCACCCGCTTCTCCTATAGAGGAATTTGCCTCTAGTCATATTCACCGCTCTAAGAGCCTTTCCTTTTTCATGTATCCTGAATGCCGGTTAGCTTTTCCTAACCTTTCTCAAATGAAAACGGAACTGCAAAACTTCTCACCGGATTTAATCCATGTAGCTACCCCGTTTAACATCGGCCTTTGTGGAGTTTATTTTTCAAAAAAGCTAAATATTCCACTTGTGGGGTCGTATCATACCAATTTTGATCATTATTTGCAGTGTTATAGCCTTCCATTTCTATCGAAACTACATTGGAACTATATGGAGTGGTTCTATCAAACATGTAAAAAAATCTTCGTCCCCTCTCCAGCTACACTCCTGCAATTAAAACAGCAAGGTTTTACCAATCTAGAGATTTGGCCGAGAGGTGTGGATTGCCAGTTGTTTCATCCTTATTATGATAAGAAATCCGTTAAACATCGTTACTGCCGGCAAGATTCCTATTTACTGACGTATGTTGGCCGATTAGCGCCCGAGAAGGATTTATACACTCTTTTGGCTGCAGCAAGGTCTCTTCCATCAGACATTAATCAAAACATCCACTGGCTAATCATTGGCGATGGTCCGTTGAGAGAAGAGCTAGAGTCCCAAGCACCCGAGAATATGACGTTTACTGGATATTTAGAAGGGGAGCCACTGGCAGAGGTCTATGCGGCATCTGACTTGTTTGTTTTCCCTTCAGCCTCTGAGACCTTTGGAAACGTAGTGCTGGAATCACTTGCTTGTGGAACACCAGTGATAGGCGCAAAGGCGGGTGGTGTGCAGAATATCGTTAAGCCGGGTTTAACCGGACTCTTATGTGAACCCGGTAATGTGCAAGAGTTTTCCGAAGCCATTCTGCAACTATTAACAAATGAATCCTTACGGCAAAAAATGGGGACATCAGGAAGACACTATGCATTGACCCAGAGCTGGGATCGTATATTGCATAACCTCATCTCCCAATATACGGATGTTATACAAGAACGCGAACACCAAAAATACGCTTAAATAAGTGCAAACATTAAAAATGGTGACAGGCACCGCGTGCCTGTCACCATTTTTAACTTACTAGTGGGAGTTTGATTTCTACTCTGGTGCCTTGGTTTAGTTTGCTTTTGTAGGTGATACTACCGTGGTGTTGTTTCAGGATTTTGTGGCAGATCATGACGCCAAGACCTGTACCTTTTTCTTTTAAGCTGTAGAACGGCTCTCCTAAACGAGGGAGCAGCTCTTCCGGGATGCCTAGCCCGTGGTCTTGAATTGTAATCATGCAATCCTTTGATGCGTTTTTGCCCATTCGAATTTGAATATCACCGCCAGCGGGCATCGCTTCAATCGCATTCTTAATAACGTTTAGAAAAACCTGTTTTAGTTGATTCTTTTCCCCTTTAATGATAAAAGGTCCCTCATCAAAATTTACGTCAAACTGAATATTGTTCATATTCGCCTGAGGAGAAAGTAACTCAACTGTATTTACAAGTAACTCCCCTAAATTCACTTGGTCCAACCGCACGGCTTGCGGTTTTCCCAGAGAGAGGAGCTCACTTGTAATGGATTCAATTCGCTCCAGTTCACTTAGAAGTAAGTCATTATATACGACCGAACTATTTTCAGCTTTATATAACTGGACAAAGCCTTTAATGGTTGTCAATGGATTCCGGATCTCATGAGCTACGCCTGCAGCCAGCTCTCCGACAATCGACAGCTTTTCCGACTGCAGCAGAATTTCCTCAGATTTTTTCCGTTCTGATATATCCCGGCTGATGATGACTATATTTTGAACTGTATCTTTTTCTCCCTTAACAGGCATACACTTAGACTCAAATTCAATCCAATTTCCATCTTTATGTCTTATTCGAATTTCCATTGATTGGGACTCATTAAATTCAAACATTCTTTTAATCGAATCTAGAAACATTGGTTTATCATCAGGATGAAGTAGCATGAAACATTTATGTTTCTCTAATTCAGAACATGGAAAGCCTAATACATGCTCATGAGAAGGAGAAAGGTAACTAATAGCGTGTTCTTTATCCATCAACATAATTAAGTCCGACGTGTTTTCGGCAATCAATCGGTATTTTGACTCACTTGCTTCAACCAGCTTGTACATGTCTGACAAGCCGCGATTTAACCGAAGCAGCTTCTCATGGGATTCTATCAGTAATACGCCAATAATCACACCCAGCAGCACAAACAATAAATACTGAAAATGAAATAACGGTTTATCTCTAAAGACGTGAAATATGAACGGTACGATAATAAGATAGATGGCGACATAAGCGGCGTATAATAAAACGCTTCTTTTCACACTGGAAAGTCGTTTCGTTACGAAGTGAATAATAGAGAAGGCAATAATAATGGCCGTCCAGCCCATAATGGCCGGTGTCCATTGGCCGCTTTCTACTAATCTCGTCACTAATCCGAATATACCTGTAATGATTCCTGGCAAAGGGCCGAAATAGACAAATGTCAAGATGACCGGTGCATAGCGTATATCATAAGAATAACCCTGCTGCTGAAAGGATAGCTTGATCAAGACAACAGATACGATTCCGGCATAAATCCCAACCCAATAGCGCCAATTTTTAATCGGCTTGTGATTAATAAATGGACCAATGACTAGTGGTGTACTGACCAATAGAGAAAAAATGGAGAGATTAATAATGTAGTCTAAAAGAACCAACGGACTCCCACCCAAACTTTGTCAAATTTACACTATCTCTCTTATCATAAACCAGAGTTCCTACTATTTCTATATAGAAAATTAACTTATGGCAGTACGATCACCTACTGTGTATCTGCCGTATAGGATAGAGAAATTTATTTTATATCATATAACTTACATTTCTCGTAAAATCTTGTTTTGCCAATCTCCAACAATCTTGCTGCTTCCTGCTTATTCCCATTTGCTGCCGTCAGTGCATTTAAAATTGCTTCCTTTTCCACTTGAGCCAGCGTTTCCTTTAACGGGGTAATTGACGGAGACAAATTTCCAACAGGTTTTGTTTTAGTAACAGGACTATCAAATTGGCTAGAATTCTGCAATTCTAGCTCGCGTAAATATAATGGAAGATGGAACACTTCAATCGTTTGTCCATCAAGGACATTTATGGCCCTCTCCAACACATTTTCAAGTTCACGAACGTTTCCAGGCCAAGAATGCTCCATTAATCTTTGTTCAACTTCTTTTGAAATTTCAATTCCTGTTCGAAAAAATTTTCGTTCCAGCTTTTTTAACAGACCCATGGATATTAACTTAATATCCTCTTTCCTTTTATTCAAAGGGGGGATTTCAATTTTTATCACATTTAACCGATAATATAAATCCTGACGGAACTTTCCTTCGTCCACCATTTTCTCTAGGTCTCGATGTGTAGCGGCAATGATACGGACATCAACAGGAATTGATTTTTGTCCGCCGACTCGCTGGATTTCTTTTTCTTGTAAAACTCTGAGCAGTTTAGATTGCATCGAAAGCGGCATATCGCCAATTTCATCTAGGAAAAGGGTACCATTATGAGCCATTTCAAACTGCCCTCTTTTCCCTCCCTTTTTCGCACCTGTAAAAGCACCATCATCATAACCGAATAGTTCTGATTCTAGAAGATGTTCAGGTATGGAAGCACAGTTAATCGCCACAAATGGCAAGGAGGAACGGAGGCTGTGGTTGTGGATAGCATGGGCAAACAATTCCTTGCCTGTACCCGATTCCCCTATTAAAAGAACAGAGGAGTTGCTGGCAGAAATTCGCTCCGCCAATTTTTTCGCGGCGAGAAAAGGGGGGCTGCTGCCAATTAAATCCTCAAAATAATATTTACTCTTTAACTCTTTTTCTAGTTTTGTTTTATAATATTTTAATTCTTCGACTAAATGTTGAATCTTTGTTTTATACATCCGCCATTCTTCTGGACTTCGAAACATAACGGTCCCAAGGGCTCCTACAATTTTCCCATCGACGATCAGAGGGTACCTGTTTGCAATCATTTCACTTCCATTAATGGGATGCAGAGCTGCAAGCTCTTTTTTGCCAGTTTTAGCGACAATATGCATCCTTGAATTTTCAATCACATCCTGAACAGGCCGGTTGATAGCCTCCTCCACAGTTGTCCCCAAAAACTCACAATAAGCTTCATTAATATAGATAATAATTCCTTCACGGTCGATTACAACAATTCTTTCCGCTAATAGGTTAATAATCTGTTCATGCCAGTTAGCTGGAATCGCTTCCATTCCTCTGTTCATAGATTCACACCCTTGCTGTATGGATACATTTATTATAACAAAGGTTGATTGGTAATAAATAGATTGGAAGATTTTTTATCAAAACAGAAAATCCTATCCGATAACGAATAGGATTTTGAAAGATATTATTGTGCTGTGTAACCGCCATCCAAAATAACGGCCTGACCGGTAATTCCTCTTCCTTTATCACTTGCTAAAAATACAGCATAATCGGCAATTTCTGATACAGATAATAGTCTTTTTTGTGGAACAAGCGGTAAAAGCACTTCATCAATGACACTTTCCAAACTGACATTTCTTGTTGTGGCGAGGTCTGCTAACTGATTTCTAACGAGCGGTGTATCGACATATCCCGGGCAGAGCGCATTAACAGTAATCCCGTTGGTCGCCCCTTCTAATGCCGCAACTTTTGTTAATCCGATGACGCCATGCTTGGCGCTGTTATAGGCAGCCTTGCCGGCAAAACCAATCACCCCATTGATTGACGCCATATTAATCACCCGGCCAAAGCCCTGTTCCTTCATAATTGGGAAGACGTTTTTAATACCGATGAATGGAGCTGTTAACATAATTTTTACTAACAGTTCAAATTTTTCAGTTGGAAACTCTTCAATGGGTGAAACATATTGCATCCCGGCATTGTTGACTAAAATATCAAGCCGGCCAAAATTTTTATAGGCTTTAAGAATACTATTTTTAAAGGCTTCCTCGTTTGTTACATCACATGGAGCTGAAAAAGTTTCAAAGCCCTGGTCCCTTAATTCTGCTGCCACCTGTTCACTCTTTTCAGCATTTAAATCGGAAATGACCACCTTTGCTCCCTCTTGTGCGAAGGTTTTGGCTATTTCTAACCCAATTCCGCTCGCCGACCCAGTAATGAATGCTGTCTTTCCTTCTAGTAACGTGCTCATTTATATGTGCCTCCTAATTGCTAGTAATCTCTTTTTCTTAAATGATTCCAAAGACTGTATAAAGTGCGATAACAAAGAATACAGCTGCCGTTTTAATCAATGTTACAGCAAAAATATCTTTATAGGATTGTTTGTGCGTTAATCCCGTAACGGCAAGCAAGGTAATAACGGCTCCGTTGTGCGGAAGTGTATCCATACCGCCTGATGCCATGGCAACCACACGGTGCATGACTTCTGGCGGAATATTGGCCGCGGTAATTGCCTGGTTATACTTTTCAGCCATAGCTCCTAACGCAATCCCCATACCACCTGAGGCTGAACCAGTCATACCCGCAAGTGTACTTGTTGTAACTGCCCCGTTTACAAGCGGATTCGTGAATGTACCAGAAATACCGTCACTAATTTTTGCAAAGCCAGGAAGTGCGGCGATGATGCCGCCGAATCCATATTCGGCACCTGTATTCATCGTTGCCAGCAAGGATCCGCCAATTGCGGTGTTTAAACCTTCTTTAAAGTTTTTCGTAACCCGTTTCCAATCATAGAGAAGCGATGAAACAATCCCGACCACTAATGCCATAATAATGGCCCAAATCGCAGCCATTGCTGTTACGTCGACTGTATATGCCTTCAAGCCAATTGCTGAAAAATCAAACCCATTTGGATACCATTTTGGAATATATGTTATAAATAATTTATTTGTCACTCCCACAAGAATGAGGGGAACAAACGCTAAAATTTGTTTTAGAACGGATTGTTGTGAGGTCAAATCTGGAGCCGCCGCTTCCTTTTCTTCCAGTTTTTCAGCTGCAGCCGCGTTTTCCGTTCCAAAGCCGTAATAGCCCTCACCAGCTTTTTCTGCCTTTCTTCTTCTTGATTCAAGATATAAGAGTCCTAAGACTAGAACAAAAATAGCTCCGATAATTCCAAGTGTTGGTGCCGCATAAATATCTGTTTTAAAGAAGTTAATTGGGATTACGTTTTGAATTTGCGGTGTTCCTGGTAAAGCGTCCATTGTAAAAGTAAAGGCACCAAGTGCAATGGTTCCTGGAATAAGCCTTTTAGGAATATTCGCTTGTCTAAACATTTGTGCTGCAAATGGATAAATCGCAAAAACGGCTACGAATAAACTTACGCCGCTATAGGTTAAAATGGCTCCTAATAAAACAATCGTCAGCATCGCACGTTTAGCTCCAAGTAAACGAACGATCGTTTTAGCGATGGATTCTGCAATCCCTGACATTTCAACCACTTTTCCAAAAATCGCTCCTAGTAAGAAAACAGCAAAATAGGATTTAATGAATCCAACCATTTTTTCCATAAATACACCTGAAAAGAATGGCAAGACATGGCTTGGGTCAATCAGTAATACGGCAAGGAGTGCACATAACGGCGCGAATAAAATAACTGAAAATCCACGATAGGCTACAAACATCAGCAGCCCAAGCGCCAATAAAATAACAAATAATTCCATGTAAATCCCCCTAAATTGTTTTTGTAAGCTACCTCGTCCCCTTTTGGTAGGTAAGCGTTTCCATTAATAAGCTTACGTCTTTTTATTTGCAAGAAATATGCCAAAGTCATTTTATTAATATAAACTCAAATCTAGCTGAAACAATTCCGTTATTCCGGAAAAAAGCAATGTAAATGTTTCCTGAAAGACGGAATTTTCCGTTTTTTCGGAATTACCGCTATTTATCTGCTTTTTTAAGGATTTGCCTTCATACCTTCTATCACCTTAATGCCGGGCATACAGTAAAAGAAGCCTCCGTCCTTTCCGTTACCATTTCTAAATCAACGCCCTCTTGAAGTTCCTCCAGAATCAATCCATCATCTGTTACCCGGAAAACAGCTAATTCCGTTACAATTAGGTCAACTACACCCTTACCGGTCAAGGGCAAGCGGCACTGCTCAAGAATTTTAGACGAACCATTCTTAGCTGTATGCTCCATCGCAACAATCACCCTTTTTGCACCTGTAACAAGGTCCATTGCTCCTCCCATGCCAGGGACCATTTTTCCTGGAACCATCCAGTTGGCGAGATTTCCCTTCGCATCTACTTCAAGTCCGCCAAGAACGGTAACATCGACATGCCCGCCGCGGATTAATTCAAAAGAAAACAGACTGTCAAAAAAAGCACCGCCGCGGATAATACCAGCAGGCTGTCCGCCGGCATTAACTAAATCCGGATCAATATCACCTTCTAAAGGACCAAGACCGACATAGCCATTCTCCGATTGAAGAATCACATTAACACCCTCAGGCAGGTAGTTTGGCACCATGGTTGGGAGCCCAATACCAAGATTTACAACATCTCCATCTTTCATTTCTTTTGCCACGCGCGCTGCAATGATTTGTTTTGGACTTACGAGTGTAGTAGTCATTACTAACAGTCTCCTTGAACATAAATTTTATCGACGAGGATTCCAGGTGTCATAACTTCATCTGGATCAATTTCTCCCACCTCTACAAGCTGCTCAACTTGGACAATAACAGTGTCAGCGGCCAATGCCATCAAAGGGTTAAAGTTCCTGGCAGAACGGTGATAAATTAAATTCCCAGCTTTATCGGCCTTATAAGCCTTCAGCAATGCCACCTCGGCACGAAGAGGTTTTTCGAGCAAATATTCACGACCATCGACGGTAATTTTTTCTTTTCCTTCTTCGACAATAGTTCCCACCCCAGTAGGTGTTAACACTCCGCCTAGACCTGCTCCCCCGGCACGTACTCGCTCAGCCAAAGTTCCTTGTGGGACTAGTTCAACTTCCATTTCACCTGCAATCATTTGCCGGCCGGTTTCTGGATTTGTTCCAATATGTGAAGCGATTACCTTTTTTACACGTTTATTTACAATTAAAGGTCCAATCCCCGTCTCTACGAAAGCGGTGTCATTTGCGATCAGGGTAATATCCTTTACATTAGCTTCAAGCATGGCCGTAACAAGCTCCTGGGGTGTACCGACCCCCATAAAACCTCCAGCCATAATCGTCATGCCATCTGTAAAGATGGATGAAACTTCTTCCATTGAAATCATCTTATTCACTTCAAAGCACCTCCTGAAAATTAAAACCGAAGTAAATATCGTTACGCCAGTTAATATGCAAGAACCGTGCCAAAAAAAAAAGACATTTTCGCCATATCAGCGAAAATGTCTTTTTCAAAATCATAGTTTGAGAGAAACCTCGATTTATTTAGGATCTACTTTTGTATTAAATACTTGCTTACCGTCTTTATATTCTAAAACAGTTGCGGATTTAATTGGGTTGTGGTTTTTATCGATTGTCACAACACCTGTAACAAGAGAAAGATCTTTAGTCTTTTCTAAAGCTGCTTTAATCTTTGTTGAATCTGTGCTGCCTGCACTCTTGATCGCATCTGCTAATAGATAGACAGAATCATAGCCAAGGGCGTTGAAAGCATTCGGTGATTCTCCATTGTTCTTCTCTTTATACGCAGTTACAAATGTTTGAATCTTTTTGTCTGGGTCTTCAGAAGAATAGTGGTTCGTGATATATGTGTTGTTTAACGCATCAGCACCAGCTAATTCTACTAATTTTGGTGAATCCCAGCCATCTGCACCCATTAGCGGAGCAGTGATTCCTAATTCACGGGCTTGTTTTACAATTAAACCGACTTCTTCGTAGTATCCAGGAATAAAGATGAATTCAGGATTTTCCGCCTTAATACGTGTTAACGTTGCACGGAAGTCTGTATCCTTCCCAACATATGCCTCTTCAGAAACTACCTTACCGCCTGCTTTTTCAAACGTTTCTTTAAATGAAGCTGCTAAACCTTTTGCATAGTCACTCGCACTGTCAGCAAAAATAGCTACTTTCTTAACCTTTAATTCGTTAGCTGCAAAGTTGGCTGCAACTGTTCCTTGGAATGGGTCAATAAAAGAAGTACGGAATACGTATTCGTTTAATTTTCCTTTATCTGTAACCGTTACGTTTGGAGCTGTTCCTGATGGAGTTAATAAAATGGTTTTATTGCTATCTGCGATTTCAGCTTGGGCAACAGTATCACCACTCGTAGCAGCACCGATAATAGCTGTTACTTGATCTTGGCTGGTTAACTTGATAGCACCGTTTGTAGCTTCAGCGGCATCTGATTTATTATCCACTTTAACAAGCTCAATCTTCTTGCCATCAACTCCGCCTTTTTTGTTTATTTCATCAACAGCAAGATTGATTCCTGAAGCCAGCGACTCCCCGTAAGAAGCAACTCCTCCTGAAAGCTCTAAGTTCACGCCGATCTTAATGGTATCTCCTCCGCCGTTAGAACTATCTTTTGCTCCAGAACATCCAGCTAATACGCCAGCCAATAATGTTGAAGCCATAAACATCTTTGCAAAATTCTTCTTCATTATGATGATCCCCCTTATATATATATTTTCTGATTTTTCTGACATAAACATCCGTTAATTAGTAGTTTCGTAGTAAAGGTATGTTTAGTCGTTGAATTAATTGATATTTAGTATTGTAATACAATTAATTTCATTCGTCTAGTATATTATTTATTAATTTTAATATTTCTGAAATATACCATTTTTCAAACTCATTTAAGCTGCATAACTCTAGTTATCTTGCATTTATCATCATCCTTCACTTTTTTTTCAATTTTCAAAGATATTCTATAATATCGAACGATCTATTTTATACATAACAACTATAGCTGTGTTTCCATCGATCATATAGTAAAAGACAGCTCTCCAAGTTGGAGGCTGCCTTTGGTTTTGTTTATTTTTTCTTTGCGTGTTTGCGCATATCGAAGGCTACTGCGACGATGATAATTAACCCTTTTACGATAAATTGGATGTATGGGCTTACCCCTAGGAAAGCTAATCCATAGTTAATAACTTGGAAAATAAGAACGCCTGTTACGATTCCCGGTACTGTTCCAATGCCACCTGTTAAGGACACCCCGCCCACTACACAGGCTGCAATTGCGTCCATCTCATACATGTTACCCGTATTGTTGGTAGCACTGCCAACACGACCTGCTTCAAGAACACCAGTGAAGCCGTAAAGTAGACCCGCGATCATATAGATGATGATGATATTTTTTGCTACATTAACCCCTGAAACCTTTGCCGCTTCAGGATTTCCGCCGATTGCGTACATATTTTTACCAAGCTGTGTTTTATTCCAAATGACCCAAATAATCAGTGAAACAATAATGGCATAGAAGATCAGATATGGAAATTCATATTGACCAAGTTTGATCCCGCGTTGAGCAAATGTGGTAAACTTCTCACTCAAACCGCCAATTGGCTGTGCTCCATATGGAGGACGGTCAAAGTAGATAGAAGAAGTACCGTACACGACAATCATCATTCCTAGAGTGGCAATGAATGGCGGTACATGGAACTTAGCGACAATCACACCACTAATAGCAGAAATTAAACCAGTTGCTAACATTGCAATGATAATAGGAACAAATAACGGTAATTCTTGTAAGTGTGGATACATTTTATAAGCATAATCACTTGCCTGAAGCATGGAAGCTGAAACTACCGCTGCTAATCCGACCATCCGGCCTGCTGAAAGGTCAGTACCGGCTAGAATCAGGATACCGGCTACCCCTAGAGCGATAATAACACGTGATGACGCCTGACTTAGAATATTAATTAAGTTTGTCATCGATAAGAAATCTGGGGATGCTACCACAATCCCTACAACTAGCAGTATTAAAACTAAATATATCACATTATCAACAATCCATTTGGAGAAACCTGATTTTGAATTCTTTACATCCTTAGATGCTGATTTTTTTAAAGCTTCTGTACTCATTTTGTCGCCTCCTAATACAATGCGGCTAATCGCATGATTTCTTCTTGAGAAGTGGTCTTCGTATCAACGATCCCGGCTGCTTTTCCATTACTCATCACCAGAATTCGGTCTGTTGTTCCCAGCAGCTCCGGCATTTCAGAAGAGATCATAATAATTCCCTTTCCTTCTGCTGCTAATTGGTTGATTAATTGGTAAATCTCGAATTTTGCCCCTACATCAATACCCCGAGTCGGTTCATCCAGCAATAATATATCAGGCTTCGTTAAGAGCCAGCGCCCGATAATAACCTTTTGCTGGTTACCTCCGGATAGGCTGCCAATTGCTGTTTTTTGTGATGGAGTTTTTACCTTCATCGAATCAATAACCCACTGAGTATCATCCGCTACCTTCCTATTCGATAAAAATCCGCTCTTTGTTTTATATTGCTTCATGTTTGAGATAATCGAGTTAAAGCTGATGCTTAAATCTGAGAAGATTCCCGTAGATCGTCTTTCCTCGGTTACAAGTGCAAACCCATTTTTGATGGCATGCTGTGGAGAATGGTTTTTAACCTCCTTGCCGTTCAGCTCCATTTTTCCGGATTTTAATGCCCTGATTCCAAAGATTGCTTCGACTACTTCTGTTCGCTTAGAACCAACCAGACCTGCAATACCAAGTATCTCCCCCTTTTTCAGCTCAAAGCTTACATTTGAAAAAGATGGCTGTGTTTCTGCGGTTAAATCAGTAACCTTCAAGATCACATCACCTGGCTTGTTTTCCTTGGCCGGGAAGCGCTGTGACAAGTCGCGTCCTACCATTAACTTAATAATCTCATCTGTGGTTAAGTCGTGTGCACTCCTGGTCGCAATGTACTGACCATCACGCATGATCGTTACTTCATCTGAAATCTTTAAGATTTCTTCCATTTTGTGCGAGATATAAATGATCGCCACATTTTCACTTTGTAGTCTTTTTATGATTCTAAATAAATGATTGACTTCCGTCTCAGTAAGGGATGATGTTGGCTCATCCATTACGATAATCTTAGAATGATAGGAAACCGCTTTGGCGATTTCGACCATTTGCATCTCTGAAACAGATAAAGAACTAACCTTACTGCGAGGATCGATATGAATGTCTAAACTTTTAAAAATGGCTGCAGTATCTTCGTACATTTTCTTTTCATCTACGAATATACCTTTTTTCGGATAACGGCCCAGCCAAATATTATCCATAACGTTTTGCTGGCGGACCTGGTTCAATTCCTGGTGCACCATAGAAACGCCGTTTTCTAGTGCCTGCTTAGAGTTGGCAAATGCAACCTCACTTCCATTAAAGGTGATTTTGCCTTCGTCCATTGAGTAAATTCCAAATAAGCATTTCATTAAGGTCGATTTTCCCGCGCCGTTTTCACCCATTAGGGCATGGACCGAACCCGGCTTTACTTTCAAGGTAACATTGTCTAAAGCAAGTACCCCTGGAAATCGTTTTGTAATATTTTGCATTTCAAGTAGATTGGCAGTACTAGATCCTGTCATAAATGAACCTCCTAACTTAACCATTTAAAAATATGAGCGGCTCTTCCTGGTCTGGCTCCTATTTAGTTAATAAAAAATATTGAATATAATAGTTTCACGGTGTCCAGCTTTCCTAATCTGTTAGCTTGGTTCCCCGAACGAAGGAAAAGCATGATCTTTTCCTTCGTTCGAAGAGCGCCAAGGGGTTATTCCCCCGTACAGGCGCTTTCGAACATTACCCCTTACTTGTATGCATCCTTACCAACTTGGATGTTGTCTTTTGTGATTTCAACGTACGGTACACGAACCGCTTTCTTGTCATCTAGCTTCCACTCAGTTCCGTCTAATACGTCTTTACCTTTTGCTGCATTTGCTGCAAGTTCAATCGTTGCTTTACCTTGGTTTTTCGCGTCATTCAAGACTGTACCAACCATTTTTCCTTTTTCAATCATTTCAAGTGCTTCTGGAATCGCGTCAACACCTACAACTGGAATAAACTTGTCACCAGTGAAGTAGCCTGCTTTTTCTAGTGATGAAATAGCACCTAAAGCCATTCCATCGTTGTTAGCGATTACAAATTCAATCTTATCGTTATATTTAGAAACCCAAGCATCCATTTTTTCAGTTGCTTTGGTTGCATCCCACATCGCTGTATCCATTGCTAATTGTTCCACCTGAATACCTTTAGACTTTACAGTGTCAACCACATATTTTGTACGAGCTTCCGCATCAGGGTGCCCTGGCTCACCTTTTAATAATACATATTGAATCTTGCCATCATGGTTTTTGTCCCATTTATCTTTATTCGCTTCCCAAGCCTTAGCAATTAATTCACCTTGGAGAACGCCTGATTCTGATGAAGTGGTTCCAACATAATATGCTTTATCGTAGCCTTGTAATACACTTTCATCCGGCTCTTTATTAAAGAAGATGACAGGAATATCTTTAGCTTTTGCTTTGTCTACAATGGTTTGTGCCGCTTTTGGATCTACTAAGTTGATTGCCAGCGATTTTGCGCCTTTTGCAATTAACGTATCCACCTGTTCGATTTGTTTGGCTTGGTCATTTTGTGAGTCGTTCAGCATTAGGTTAACTTTTCCTTTTGCTGAAGTTTCCATCGCACGGCGCACATATGACATAAAGTTATCATCAAACTTGTAGATTGTAGCCCCTACAGCTGGCAGTTTGCTATCCTTTCCGGAATCTCCAGAACCGCTCGTTGAACTGCTGCAGCCTGTTGCTAATAGAATACTAGATGCAACTGCTAATGATAGAACCAATCCTTTTTTCTTCACACTCATCATTCTCCCTTTTCTATTTTATTAAGACTCTGCTAAGCTTTTTTAGGAAGCTTAATTAAGTACTTGTAAGCCCTTACACATATGGTAGCATGTTGATAACGGTTCCAATAGGGGCGACCTATAGCACTTATTTGCGATTGTCTAGATTATTTTGCAATCTTTGAAACACTAATGTAATAAAACTGTATTTTTATATAAAGGCTCTCTTAAATTGGCTGTTGATTTCCGCTCCAATCAACAGAGTATAAAATACAACAATGTCTTTTAATCGAACCTATATAAAAAAGGATCAATCTCATACGAAATTGATCCTTCCACGATTTCATCCTATTTGACTGATGTCTTACGAAATTCACTTGGTGACAGTCCTGTTAACTTTTTAAACACTCTGCTAAAATAATTCGGGTCCTTGTAGCCAACAGAATAACAGATTTCCTTCATGCTCTTTCCGTGATCGATCATTTCAGCCTTTGCCTGCTTAATTCGTATCTCCGTCAAATAATCAATAAAAGTCATTCCAAACCGGTCCTTAAATAATTTGCTGAAATAAAAAGGACTTAGCTCCACATATTCGGCAGCGGATTCCAATGTAATCGCATCAGCATAATGCTTTTCAATGTAATCTTTTGCTTTTTGCAGCATTCCCTTCGCATGGTTATTCCTCCATACCTGTACATGTTGAACAACGGCTAGTATATGTGACTTTCCTGTTTCAAGAAGCATTTGAATATGATCCGACTCATCCATTTTTGGTGACCGCTCATAATTGATTCCCAGATCGTGCAGCATGCGGGAAATTAGGATAAACAGTTCATCAAAAGATTTTTTTACCATAGATGGTGCGATTTGATTAGTACCCAGCTTGGTTACAAAGGAATCAAAGATCAACATCACCTGATTAACATCGCCCTGTCTGATACTATCGAGGAGCTTTTTCTCCACCTCCATAATCTCAGAGTCAGTTGGTAATTCAAACGCAGTTCCCTGTTTGTTACAAAATAAAAACTTGCGATTAGGAGTTTTCACTAGCTCTTCGAGTGCCCATATTGCTTCATGATAGGACCGGTTCAACTCATGTGCATGGTTATAGGGACTCCCAACTCCAATCCTTAACTCACCCTTACCATATTCCTGTTTAAAAAGCCGAAAAATGTTCTCGATTATGGATTCAGCGGTTGTTCTAAATTGACTTTTCTCCGCTGAACTTTTACACAGAAATAGGACTGGAACTTGACTCTCCACCATCGCTCCCACCATAATTTCATGCTTAACCACAATGGATTTTAATGAGGCTTTAAGCCATCTATACCATTTTTCTTTTTCTAGCGGATTTAGTTCTGTCTTAGAGACTGTCTTTAATGTAAATAACATCGCATAGCCGGATATAATCTCCACACCCAGAAGCTGACTCCACTCATCAAAGGTCATATCTTGCACTTGGTTCATTACTAGAGAAGACACCCACTCTTTTTGCGCAATCGAAACGGCCCGGTTAAGATTTTCTCTTAAGTTCTCCTGTTCTTCCTTTGCCTTTCGTTCTGCAAGAATCTCGTCTGCAACCCGCTCCAAACTATCAAGTAGATCCTTCTTACTGCTGGGCTTAAGAATGTATTCCTTGACCCCTTGCCGCATCACTTCTTTAGCGTACTCAAACGTATTAAAAGCAGAAACCATGATAAATCGAATGCCTGGTTCTAACTTTTTAATCTCTTTTACAGCTTGGACACCGTCAATACCCGGCATTTTGATATCCATAAAAATGATATCCGGCCGGTGTTCCTGGGCCATCTCAATAGCAATTCTTCCGTTTTGAGCTTCCCCAATAACAACCGCGTCCACTTTTGAACTCTTTAAGATTTTAGCTACAGCTTTTCGTTCAAGAATCTCATCATCTGCTATAAGAATTTTCAACAAGTTTGTTACCCCCTCTAAATGTGACTGGTATCTTGAGGCGGAAAATAGTTCCTTGGTTTAATTCCGATTCAATTTCCACCACATTCTTTTGCTGGTAAAAAAGCTGCAGCCTTTTAATCACATTTTTCACTGCAATTCCATTGGATTGTTCTTTCGTTCTCTCAAGTTCAACATGTTCTTCATTGTCCAACCCGTTTACATAATGACGCAGCTTTCTCTTCGTAAGTTCGTCCATTCCCGCTCCGTTATCGATAACTTCAACGTTGATATAGTCATTCAGCCGATAAACATGAAGCTCAATAACGCCATTTTCTTCATATTCTTCAACCCCATGGATGAATGCGTTTTCAATTAACGGTTGTAAAATAAGACTAGGAATCTCAATATCTAGGTACTCTTCCTGGATCTCCGTGTTAAATTGAATCCGGTCTCCGAACCTGGTTTGTTGAATATAGAAGTACTCTTTCACAATACTGACTTCGTCTCTTAAGGTTGAAACCTTATCAAAATCGCTGAGATTGTAGCGTAATAATGCCGCAACGGCTTCAATTAATCTCGACGTCTCCTCCGCTTCTTCAAGATAAGCCATCTTAGAAACAGTGTTAAGCGTATTAAATAAAAAGTGAGGATTCATTTGATTTTGCAGGCTTCTTAACTCTAATTCTTTTAACAGTTTATCGAGTTCTCCCTGTTGTTTGATTTCGGTCACAAGTACCTTTAGATTCGTCCGCATTTGATTAAAAGTTTCTGTTAAAAGTTTAAGCTCATCTTTTGTGGTTATTTTAATATCATCACCAGATAAGTTGCCTTTTGAAATCTCTTTGGCCGCACTCGATAGCATACTAATCGGTTTAGTAATCCCGCCGGATATCCATAATGCCAATAAAGTGCTAAGGAAAAAGGCCGCCGCGAATAATGACATCGACAGGAGCTTATAAAAATGGTTTTGCTGCTCCATTTGATCATAGAATTTTTGATAGTCTGTTAATTTATTATTTAACAAGGCAAGTGTACTTTCCTGGATAAAGGAGTTCACTTTCAAAACTTCGTTAAAGTGATTGGAGTATTGGTTAATCTGATCCTGCTGGAATGCCCCAATCGTAGCATCTCCCTCATCTAGAAAGCTATCAATCATATTTTTGTAATTCGTGAGCGTCACATCATTCGTATTCATCACTTTAACTAGTCTTTTTTGATCCTTAATCAGCTTCAACTTTTCATTGCGATAGTCATAAAGATACGACTTTTCCTTATCTAGAATGTACCCATGAAGCCTTTCTGTGAGGAAATTACTTCTTTGAGAGATATCATTAAGCAAAAGAAATCGTTCAAAGCTTTCATCATATTCTGAAACCAGCTTTTCACTCCGGTCATAAAAAAACATTCCGACTGAGGTGAGTAAGACAACAAGGACAATAAAATATAGTAACAGTTTGGATCTTATCCGAAATAGCATGACTAATCGACCGCCTTTTGGTACTGGTTACTCAAAGGTAAGTCCGTTTTTCTTAATATTCGGGTATCAGTATGGACAACGGGCGAGACTTTGTTTCCTTGGATAAGGTCAATCATCATTTTAACGGCTCCATACCCCATTTGATAAGGTTCCTGAACCACCGTGGCATTAATCGTGCCCTCTCGAATAAAGTCTAGTGTTTCTGGGAGTGTATCAAAGCCAATAATATAAATCTGATGTTGTTTATGATATTTTTTAACCACATGGGCAATTTCAATTCCGTCTAAAGCGCTTGTCCCAAAAAACGCAGTAACCTCCGGGTGCTCCTGTAATATTTGATTGGCTCTTTCGGCCGCTTTTACTCTGCTAATCTCGGATTCTTCTACTGTAATAATGTTGATTCTTGCTTCACGTTTAACGGCATCCTCAAATCCCTTGACACGCTGCTGCATATGATTCGCATAAAAACTGCCCGTAATGATGGCGACATTCACTCTCCCAAATGTATCCGCTATCAATGCTTTGCCTGCTAAATAACCCGCATAATAATTGTCGGTTCCGATATAGGCGAGTCTTCTGCTATTTGCGGCATCTGTATCAACTGTAACAACAGGAATCCCGCTGGCAACCACCCGGTCAATGAGTGGAGTAAATTGTTCGTCACTCAACCCTTGAGTCATGATCCCATCTACTTTAGAGGCAGCCGCCATTTCGATTGTCTTTACATGGTCATCAATGTTCGCCTGCTTTGGTCCAGCATATTCTAGGAGCACACCATATTTTTTGGCGGCATCCTTTGCCCCTTTTTCTACGAGTTTCCAATATTCGTTGTCTAACTCTTCTGGAACAAGTACAAAATGGTAGTTATACTTTTCCACTGTTTTTTGCTCTTTGGGTAAATCATGGGTAATCACCTTGTAACCATAAAATATAGAAAATGAGCAACTGATTAAAAAAAACAAGCCTCCAACTGTATACGCTATGATGGAAAATCTGCTCATATAACAACTCCAATCCCAAAGCATAAGATAAATCCATTATACGTAACATCCCAAAAATCGACAATCTGAATTATGTGAGCTTATCTCTTGATATTAATCGAGTTTCTCGTTTGAAACCTACAAAAAACCAGCCTGCATTTTCTTTTAATGCAAGCTGGTTTTTTCGATTTATTGTTTAGTAAGCCGCTTAAAGTCAACTTTAGGTTTTAGGACATCACTGACTTTTTGTACAATCATTTCATGGTCGACTGTAAAAGTTGCAGACCCTTTTATATTTTCGGAGGAAGCGCCTACCTTTACTGTATAGGTGCCTTTTTCAAGAATCCAAGCGGATTTCTCTTCGTCAAATGA
The DNA here is from genome assembly GCF_036965645.1 of Neobacillus drentensis. Taxonomy (GTDB): domain Bacteria; phylum Bacillota; class Bacilli; order Bacillales; family Cytobacillaceae; genus Neobacillus; species Neobacillus drentensis_D. The sequence goes on along the minus strand of NZ_JBALPZ010000060.1, from coordinate 120,693 downwards.
AGCCAGGTCTTTAGCATTAAGATTGAAATGAAGCAGTTGACGCTGATAAGGTTTTAACTCCTTTGTTTTACTAAAGGCCTTTAATTCGACCGCAGGTTTTTCAAGATTTCCATCAGGCGCAGAAACATAGACCTGGACAACTTCTCTTCCTGGAACACTTCCAGTATTTTCAACCATAGCGCTCAAAGACAGATTGTCCTTGAATTTTTTTCCTTCGCTGATCTTCACATCGCTAATGTTAAAGTTAGTGTAGGATAAACCATAGCCAAATTCATAGGCAGTCTTCACTCTAAAGGTTGTATAATATCGGTACCCGACATAAATATCTTCCTGATAAATTACTTTAACTGGGTTTGAAGCAGGTGTACCTGGGAAGTTAACTGCTGATGGAACATCACTGTACTTTAATGGGAAAGTAGTTGTTAATTTTCCAGCCGGATTCACTTTACCAGAAACTATATCGGCAACCGCATTCCCTGCTTCTTGACCTGGCTGCCACGCTAAGAGAATGGAATCCACCTTATCCCTCCAGCTTGCTACTTCAATCGGCCCTCCAATATTCAAAATTACGGCCACTTTTTTCCCTTGCTTTCGGAACTCTGATGATACTCTTGAGATCATATCCTTTTCAGCATCACTTAAGAGGTAATCCCCTTTTACCACTTTTCGGTCCTCAGCTTCTCCAGAATTTCGCCCGATAACGATCATCCCAAAATCATTTCCTTTTGCAGCAGAAGCAATTTCATTCTCCTCTAAAGGTCTCTCCGGGATTACTGGGACCACTTTCCCAAAATCTTCACCCCATGGATTTGGTTTAATTTTATATGGTTCTTGCTGGCGCAATGAATTTATATAGACTTTATACTTACTTAATAACTCTTGATTTAATTCATAGCCTGCATCCGTTAACCCATCTGCAATAGAAACCGTATAAGCAGCATTTACGTCCCCGCTGCCAGTCCCTCCCTTAATGGTTTCGATCTGTGTATTTCCAAATAGGGCTATCTTTTTATTTTTACTGATAGGTAAGGCATGATCTTTATTCCTTAATAGGACCATTCCTTCTGCAGCGGCTGTTCTGGCAACCATTGCATGGGCCTTTAAATCAGGCCGGTCAGAATTTTGATATTTCTTAAATTCTGGCGTTTGAATAATGATTTGCAGGATGTTCTTAATATTACGATCAAGGACTTTTTCGTCTAATCTTCCGCTTATTACAGCTAACTTAATAAGATTAGATTTTTTTGATGCCCCTGGCATAATGAGATCATTACCAGCCTTCATTTGTTCCACTGGGTCTTTACCAGCAAACCAGTCAGTCATAACAAAACCTTTAAAACCCCAATCTTTTCTTAATACTGCTGTTAGTAAATCCGTGTTTTCGGACGCATATGTTCCATTGATTTTATTATAGGAGCTCATAACTGCCCATGGGCGGGACTCTTTGACGGCGATTTCAAATCCTTTTAAATAAATTTCCCTTAACGCACGCTGGGATACAATCGTATCAATAATCATTCGGTTCGTTTCCTGGTTGTTTGCTGCAAAATGTTTAATGGTTGCCCCAACACCATTGGATTGAATCCCATTCACAACGGAAGCGGCTATTTTCCCAGAGATTAAGGGATCCTCTGAATAATACTCAAAGTTCCTGCCGTTTAACGGATTCCTATGAATATTTAAAGCTGGTGCCAAAAACATATCAATTCCATATTCTTTTACTTCATTTCCCTGAGCTTCGCCAACCACCTTTGCCACAGCTGTATCCCAAGTAGAGGCCAATGATGTAGCGATTGGGAAAGCGGTTGCGTAATAGGTTTGAGTCTGCCCAGGCCTTGTAGGACGGATCCTCAGTCCTGCTGGCCCATCTGCCATCCGCAGTTCAGGAATACCAAGTCGTGGAATTCCATATGTACCACCCACAGCACCTGTTATTTCAAATGGTCCTCTTGTGAAACCAGGCATTCCTACCCCTACAACAAATTTTGCTTTTTCCTCTAAGGTCATAGCTCGAATGACTCTGTCGATGGAGGCTGCATCAGTCAGATAAGGAGCATTGGTCTGTACGGTAGAAGTTTGACTTTTTTGTGCGCTGGGTAAATATTGGAGCTCGGCGGATGCCATGTTAAAGGTGCATCCTGAAAAAAGTAATGAAAATGAAAATGCTATAGCATATAATTTTGATTTTCCCTTTAGCCTTTTTAGCATTTTTTACTGTCCCCTTTAGGTTAGGATTTCCGGAACAAAACAAAAAGCCGCTTTATCCACCAATAGTGTGGACAAAGCGGCTTTTTTTATGTTCTAAAAGCTGCTATTTCGAATAATGAGTTTCGTAGCGATGAGAATCTTTTTGGCTGTCTTTCTGCCTTCAATACGCTCTAGCAGTGTATCTACTGCAGTCTCGCCCATCAACTCCGTGTAAACTTTGACGGTACTTAAAGTTGGAAAAACATATTTTGAAATGCTAATATCATTTACCCCAATAAGGTTAACCCGCTCAGGCACAGCGATGCCTTCCTCCAGCAATGCCCTTAAGGCACCCACTGCAATGGAGTCATTACCCGCAAAGAAGGCAGTCGGTAAGTTGTCACCATGCTCTTGAATCGCCTGTTTCATCAAGGCATGGCCATCATCCGCTGAAAATTTGCCATTATACATGAAACTCTTATTAAAAATTCCCTTTTCCGTTAGATATCGTTTAAAGGTTTCTTCTCTTGCATCTTCAATGGCAGAAGTCTTATCTTTAAATTCCTCTTGGCCTCCAATATAGCCAATTTGCTTATGACCCTTCTCGATAAAATGATCAAGCACCTTTTTTGCCGCCTTCTCAAAATCGATTACAATCGAATCAAAAGTCTCTTCATCTGGAGAGGTATCAACAAACACAATGTTCTCGGTAACCGACCGGAGCTCACCCACTTGCTTGCGGCTAAACTTACCAATTGCAATTAACCCTTGGAGCTCAGTATCTTCTCTTAATTCTTCATAGTTATCCTGAAAATACTTAACAAGTTGAAGCCCCTGATGACGACAGCGGTTTTCAACACCAAGCCGGATCGACATATAGTATAGATCTTCAAGTTCTTCCTTTTCAGTATACCATTGGAGGACGGCAATCCTGCCGGAATCCTGTTTTTTGGCTGGTTTCTTTTTATAAGAAAGCTCCTCTGCCGCCTCAAAAATCTTCTTCTTTGTTTCATCGCTGACAGAAAGCGTTGTATCATAATTCAGTACGCGCGAAACCGTTGCAATCGATACACCTGCTAACTGAGCAATATCTTTTATTGTTGCCATAAATTAATCACCTAGTGTATTGGTTAAGAAACGATACGTAGTATTAGCACGATATACATCCCCTGGATTTAATGTGACGGATGGAAAGTTTGGATGATGGATGGCATCCGGCAGCCCTTGCGTCTCTAAGCAGACACCTAGATAATTTCTAGCTTTTACACCCGAAATTTCAAACTCTCCAGCTAACATATTGGAAGTATAGAGAACAACGCAAGGCTGGTCGGTCGTCATCTCAAGGACCCGTCCACTCTCTTCCTCACTTAGCACAATCCGGTTATTCCCCTCTTTTGAAAAAATAAGCGGGTGGTCGTAACCTTTTCCAACCAAAACATTTTGGGGATAGGAAGACTCCATGCCATCTTTCAATTTTCCTCCCGCAGTAAAATCAAATGGAGTATTGGCCGTCTTCAGCATTTCCCCAGTTGGCATAAGATCAGGAGCCAATTCTAAAAAGCGGTCACTATCCAATTGAAGGCGGTGTTCCGAACAATCGCGTTTGATATTTCCGCTTAAATTAAAGTAGGAGTGATTGGTTAAATTCACTAATGTTTTTTTGTCTGTTCTAGCTTCATAAGTTATTTTCAACTCATTATCATTTGTTAATAGATATGTTACTGTGATATCCAGATTTCCAGGGTAGCCTTCCTCACCATCTGGACTACGATAATGGAACTTCAATCCAACAGCATTATCTTCCACGACCTTTTCTGTTACCCAAATCACGGAATCAAACCCTTTTACACCGCCATGAAGATGGTTCGGTGCCTCATTTTGAGCAAGTACATGTTCTTTTCCATCCAGCTCAAAACTCGCGCCCTTAATTCTTCCCGCTACTCGGCCGCAAACTGCTCCAAAATACGGCGAATATTTCGGATAGTCTTCAAAGTTGTCAAAGCCAAGGACCACATTTTCTAGCGTTCCGTTACGGTCAGGGACAATGATTTTCGTAATTACACAGCCGAAATTCAAACAAGATATAGACATACCTGAATCATTGCTGAATGTATATTCGATCACATCTGCTCCATTATAATGGCCAAAAAGCTTATTTTTCAATTTCATTGCTATTCCACTTCCTTTTTTCAATTAGGGACGTTTATAATGTGTCGATAAAGCGGCGGAATCCTGCTTCGCCCTCTTCATTTCGTTTAAAGACACCAGCATCTTCTAACACTCTTAAAAACTTCTTGCCTACTTCTTCTCTTACCATCGCTTGCACATTAGATTCATTTGCAATCATCCCATAGCGGGCTTTTAATTCATTTGCCCAGTCTTCATGATAGTCTGCGACCGTATCTATTTTACCTAGCAGGAAGTTCTCTACCTCTTCCAGCTCTCCTTTAAGGCGGGCAGGCAGCACGGCCAATCCCATTACCTCAATCAGGCCGATATTTTCTTTCTTTATATGATGGACATCGGCGTGTGGATGAAAAATTCCTAGTGGATGCTCGTCACTTGTCAAGTTATTACGTAGAACCAGATCTAGTTCGTACAGGTCACCATTTTTACGGGCGATCGGAGTAACCGTGTTGTGAAGTGACTCACCTGTCCGAGCCATAATACCAAGAGATTCATCACTGTAAGCTTTCCACTTTTCAAAGATGTGGGCTCCTGCATTCACCAGCTCCTCTGTTTCAGATGAGCGTAGACGAATCACCGACATCGGCCATTTAACGACAGAGCATTCTACATTTGAAAATCCATTAATGGTAAAGCTCCAATCATCCCCGGCCTTTGCCATAGCAAATTGATAGTTTCCGCCTTGATAATGCTCATGCGATAAAATCGAGCCGCCGACTATCGGAATATCGGCATTGGACCCTAAAAAGTAATGGGGGAATTGCTCCACAAATGCCAACAGTCTTTCAAACGTCACTGGACTGATTTTCATATCGGAATGCGATTCCGACAACACTATGCAATGCTCGTTATAGTAAACATAAGGAGAATATTGTAAATACCAATTCTCATCTGTTAAATCCACTCTAACCATTCGGTGATTTGAACGCGCCGGGTGGCCGATTCGACCGGCATATCCCTCATTTTCGATGCAAAGTAAACATTTCGGATAACTGGATTTATTTGCCAGCTTCTCTAGTTCGATACTCTTTGGATCTTTTTCCGGTTTCGATAGATTAATCGTAATATCTAACTCCCCGTACTCGGTCGCGGACTTGTACTCGATATTTTGGCGGATCCGTTTCATCTGGATATAATTACTGTTTTCGCTTAGCTGATAAAAGTATTCCGTCGCCAGCTCTGGACTTTGTTGATATTTTTCATAAAACTGCTGATTCACAGTCGAAGGACGTGCGATAAAGCAATTCATGATTTTACTAGAAAATATATCCTTTATATCAAAAATATCCTCGATGATGCCTTGCTCGACTGCATACTCAGCGATTTGTTCAAGGAGATCAGGAATTTCTGGAATACTTTCCCCCATTTTAACTTCCTTATACTCCTCCAATTGCAGCAATGCAAGCACTTGATTCCTTGCGTATACTTCGTCTTCCCGCTCTATTAACTGAGTAGCAAGAGCTTGTTGAACTAATTGTTGGACTAGTTGAAAATTCATTTTGATCGCCACCTAAATTTGATAACTTTTCAATGATGCTAATGTTAATTTCAAGCTTCAAATCTTATAATGCTTTTGCGCCGTCACCGATGCTGGCTACGTAAAAATCAGCTTCATATCCAATCTTGTCTGCATATGCCGCTCCTACATTTTCGATAAAGCTTTCTACCAGGTCATTTTCAACAATCGCAATGGCACAGCCGCCAAAACCTGCTCCTGTCATACGAGCTCCAAGTACGCCCGGCTGGTTCCATGCAGCTTCTACTAAACTGTCAAGCTCCATTCCGGTGACTTCATAATCGTCTCTTAAGGAAATGTGTGATTGGTTGATTAACTGCCCGAATGCCTCTAGATTACCCGCTTTAAGCTCTTCAAGCGCACGCAATGTTCTACTATTTTCATACACCGCATGCTTTGCCCGTTTACAAACTGTTTCGTTAGTAATCAAGTACTGATTCTCATCAAACTCCCTGTCTGAAAGCTGACCCAGCGCTTCGATTGGAAGCTTCTGCTGCAGCTGCGATAGTGCCTCTTCACATTCGCCTCTGCGCTCATTGTATTTGGAGTCTGCTAACTCACGGCGCTTGTTCGTATTCATAATGATAATTTTGTGATTCTCCAATTGAATCGGTGCGTACTTGTATTTCAAAGACTGGCAATCTAGTAAAATGCCTGCATCCTTTTTGCCCATTCCAATCGCAAATTGATCCATAATTCCACTGTTAACGCCAATAAACCGATTTTCGACCTGCTTACCGATTTTTATCAAATCAATACGTGGAATTTCTAAGCCAAACAACCCCTCGACCAAAACGCCTGTTAATAGCTCTATTGATGCTGAAGAAGACAGACCTGCACCGTTCGGGATATTCCCTTCGATTACACAATCAAAACCGGTTGGAATCTGGTGCCCTGCCTCTGAAATATAGCGAATCATCCCTTTTGGATAGTTAGCCCAATTGTGGTCTTTATTATAGTCAAGCTGGTCTAATGTAAACTCAATAATTCCTTTGTCCGGGAAGTTAGTTGAATACAAACGGACTTTTCTGTCTTCACGGCTTTTGGCAGCTGCATAAGTCCCATAAGTAATGGCACATGGAAAAACATGACCGCCATTATAGTCTGTATGTTCACCAATTAAATTAATTCTCCCTGGAGCAAAGAAGGACTTCTCAGGAACCGCTTCAAAAATTTCATTAAATATCGAGTTAAGTGCTGGACTGTTCATTTTATCGTCCTCCTATAATGTAATCCTTTTCATTTTCCTTATCATCATTTTACTTCCTTAAGTAAAATTTATCAATGTTTTTACTAAAATATTACTAAATACACAAACCTAAAAAAGGCTCATGAACTAAATGTTCAAGAGCCTCTTCCCTTCATCTATTCTTATCTATTTTTTACGAGAATACGAACCTCATATTTTTCCAATATCAGCTCACCTGAGACATCTTCCCCAGTAACTAAATCTTTAACCTGTTCCTCCATCACAATCGGCTGCTTTTCTTCCGTAAAATTCATCGCAAAAATGTAGACATGTTCAGGAGCTTGTCTAACCTGCACTGATACGCCCTTTTCATGTTTTACAGAAACTACTGGCTGCAGTGCTAACTCATTAATTAGTTCCTGATAAAATTCACGATGAAACTCATCTTCTAAGCGGCCGCCAAGATAATAGGTTTTACCATGGTCATACTGATGGCTCGTAACCGCTGGGGTATTGGCATAAAAGTCTGCCTTATATTGACCTTCAGACTTGGCGGTATCAAGCTCAATGACAGTTGCATACTCCTTCAATTCGTATTCCTGGCCACGAAAACTTACATAGTTTTTATCACTTGGATATAAACTATCCGTTTCCAGCGGCTTCATCCCAAACATCTCTTGCAAGTCCTTATGCCAGCCGCCAAGATAAGTTAAATCATGCTCATTGACAAGTCCGCTGAGATAAGTCATGACCAATCTGCCGCCGTTTGCAACGAAGGTCTTTAAACGGGCAATGGTTTGTTCACTTACTAAATAAAGCATTGGAACAATCAATAGTTTATATGAAGAAAAATCTTGTTCTTTTGTAATCACATCAACAGGAATATCCTGTTCCCAGAAGGTACGGTAATGGCCGACTAATGTTTGTGGATAGCGCTTGGTATCCACTCCAAACCCTTGAGCGTCATTTAGTGCCCAATTGCTCTCCCAATCATACAAGATCGCCACATCCGCTGGACGAGTTGTCCCAACAACATCAGAGAGCTTTTCTAATGTTTGACCCACTTTAGCAACGTCTTTGAAAACACGATTTTCTGGACTATTATCATGATCCACAACGGCGCCATGGAATTTTTCCGATGATCCACGTGATTTCCGCCATTGGAAATACATGACACTGTCAGATCCATGAGCAACCATTTGCATCGATGAAAGCAGGTGCATACCTGGACGTTTTGCTTTATTAACCTTATGCCAATTTACTCCGCTTGGGGTAGATTCCATTAATAAAAATGGCTTTTGCTTTAGACTGCGGTATAAGTCATCGATAAAGCCAACTCGCATCGCTAAATCCGCCGTGCTTTCCCAATCATTATGCCACGCCGGGTACGCATCCCAGCTGATGACATCAAGGTGTTTAGCAAACTTGCTATAGTCCAGTGCTTGGAATGGAATGAGTTCATGCGTGTCTGCCATAAAGTTGGTTGTAACCGGAATATTCGGTGTCAACTCTCTTATTGGAACCATTTCGCTTTTAAAGAATGAAATGGTTTGGTCAGTGACAAACCGGCGCCATTCTAAGTTTAATGCGTGAACCATGCTCTCTCCGATTGGAGAGGGAGACTCAATCTGATGCCAGTCACTGTAGGTATGACTCCAGAACGGGCCCCACCAGGCATCATTCAAGGCTTTTAGATCGTTCTTATATTTTTCTTTAAGCCAATCCCTAAAAGCTGCCTGACATTTGTCACAATGGCATTCACCGCCATACTCATTTGAGATATGCCACATTAATAACGCTGGATGGCTGCCATATCGTTCTGCCAGCAAACGATTCATCTTTTGTGTCTTTTCACGGTATACTTCTGAAGTAAAACAGTGATTATGTCTTCCACCATGCAATTGTTTTACTCTAGCCGCATTCACACGTAACACTTCTGGATATTTCTGTGACATCCAAGCAGGACGTGCCCCGCTTGGTGTTGCTAAAATAACGCGTCCGCCAATATCATGGATGTTGTTAAAAATTTCATCAAGCCATTCAAACTTGTAAACTCCCTCTTCCGGCTCCAATGCAGCCCAAGCAAAGATCCCGATAGAAAACGTATTCGTATGAGCCAGCTTCATCAATTTGAGATCATCTGCTAGTATATCTGGCCGGTCTAACCATTGGTCTGGGTTATAATCTCCCCCGTGCAGCATGAAGTTTGCCTTCGATGTATAGGTCTTTTCATTTTTTGACATAAGAGTCTCCTTCCAGCATAGTTAATAATCTATTAGTCAGCTAAATTTATTTTTATCGATCCTTGTTATAAAGAACGCTCTTTGATATGGCTGTCCTCTCTAGACCTTGGCAAATAATAATCTCATCATCGCCGATCTCAATATCAGGAACTTCTTCCCAATGATTTATTTTATTTTTAATACTCGGTTCCCCATAAACTGCATTCACCAGCCAATGTGTTCCTGGTCTAAAGCTTGCTTTGACTGTAGGAATAACAGTGCGGACATTTATCAAATTCGTGTTTGCATTCGGATAGACCAAATCCGCCTGACCATTTCCATATATATTTTTGATGCCGCTTGCTCCCCAAGGGAATACGGCCAAGCTTTCTTGCTTATTCGCCAACACTTCCATTTTCCCTTCAATAAATGCGTTGTTTTCTAGTCCTAGGGCGAATCCGCCATCCGCAACATCTAGGATTCTACCTGTCTCAATACAATGGATTCGGATATGCCATGGTGTCCCCGCCACAATCCAGGTTCGAATCACGACATCCGACCAAGGACTCCATTTTGTATAAATCACGTTATCATCAATGGTATATTCCTCGCTTTTTCTTTTCCCCCTAAAAATATTGTCACCCTCGCTCACAGCCAGCATGGAATCAAATGCACTCTGCCCAAGCCCCCACTCTGCTTTTGATACACTAAAACCAAATACATTGGAGTAAACAAACTTTTCGTATTTGGCCGCTGTATGAGAATGGTCATTCGTGTGCTGATATCCCGCGTTAAACGCAACAATATGATCTTTGTCATCCTGCCTGCACAATATAAAGCGTGGTGCCGGCTGAACTACCTTCGTTTTTAAAACTGGAAGCGGCATTTCTTCTGCCTGCCAGAAGGGATGATTCTCCGGCAGTGCTATAGGTAAAAAGGTCTTCAGGGCCCAATAGGGTGAACCGGGTGAATTATAATTTTCTGCCATAATCAAATTGGGATACCGATAGCCGATTGTCAGTAGACCATTCGAATCAAAAATTGGCTGGCTAAACCACCAGCGAAGGTTCCTTAAGACAAGTCCTTTCATTACCCCCAAGGGAAACGGCTCCGCCCCAGCATAGACGAGCGCACTCCAAAAAGCGGATTGGGCAAATCGATAGGTTAAGCTTCTTCCATATGGAAGGGCAGAACCATCACCTGCAAACCAATAGATAAAATCTTTTGCAAAGGCCTCTGCTCTGCTTTTATAGTGCTGTGCCCTTATTGGATCCTCGTCACGCATCAGTGCCGCATATAGAAGACTGTAAAAATGGATAGCAAATGGCCCATAATAGTCACAATGAGCATCTTTTCCATCCGCATACCATCCTTCTCCTATATGAAATTGATCAATGCGGTCAAGGTTTTCTTTCACTTTTTCCTGGTCATAAGGTAATCCCACTCTCTTAAAACCAAGATTCACAAGCACAGGAAAAAACAGCCAATTACAATCATATACTTTGATTTGATTAATTTGATGGAGCCAATTAGATAAATTCTCTTTTTCCTGATTATTTAGTGGCTCCCAGACCTTTTCGGGTGCTAAGGCTAAGCAATAGCCAAATGCCGCCATCTCAACAGCATTTTGATGGAAGTCGGTAATTTCTCCCCAGTATTCCTCATGGGAAGGGTTTGTACCATTCTTGATTCCTTGCAGACAATCATCCCAAATTTCCGATTCTTCTCCTCCAGCCAATAGTGGAACAAGACCCCAAAGCACCCTTGAGAACCCCTCCATTCCAGCAATAGAATCAGAGTAACCAGCACCTGTACTTCCGATTTCCAAAAGTGCTCCTCCCTTGCTGTAATAGGGTTTCAATGGATTTATCATTTGATTGACGGCATTAATAAAATCTCGTCGTGTTCGAAGAGGGTTCTTTTGAATAGGTAAATCGAGTTTTAACATATACCAAAGCTCCTTTAAACATCGAGTCGTCCCAGCCGGTCTACGATTCTACCAAAATAATTCCTTAAAACCTTTTAATCTAGCAAGGCCTTCAACAAAATAGTAATCCCCGTAAATCAGTGGGTTATCTGTATATTTCCCCTCAGGAAAATGGCTTGTACCATGAAGGATCAACCCTTCCTCCGAGCCATCCCAATCTCCATAATTTTTGTAAAGTGATTCCAGGATCATCTCACCAGCTCGTTGATATGCAGGCGATTCCACTGAGTTCACTTTATCTGCCAATAACAGGATGCCGCATGCTGCAATGGCACCAGCAGAAGAATCTTTTGGAGACTCGATGTTAACAGGAAGGCGGAAATCCCAGGCTGGAACGAAATCCTCCGGAAGATGGGAAATAAAGAAATGAGCAACCCTTTTTGCTGCTTCTAAGTATTTTGCTTCCCCTGTATAGTGATAGCTTAACGTCGAACCATATATCGCCCAAGCGGTACCTCTTGACCATGCTGAATCCGGTCCGTGTCCTTGTCCTCCGATTGCTTCAATCCTCTGCCCACTTTCAGGATCAAAGCGGACGATATGGTGAACACTGCCATCATTCCGGATGAAATGCTCAAGCACCGTGTCAGCATGCCTTTTCGCAACACTTTTAAACCTTGGATCACCTGTTTCTTCACTTGCCCAATACAACAGCGGCAAATTCATCATGCAATCAATAATCGCTATCCCGCTATTGTCTTCTCCCTCTGTCCATGGATTCCAAGCTCTGATAAAATTTCCATTTACATTAAATCTTCCCATGAGGAGATTGGCAGCGAGGAGTGCACGACGTTTGGAATCCTCATTTCCTAAGAGTTTATAGTGGGCAACACTGGTTAGGGTCCACATAAACCCCATATCATGATCGAGCCGGTAATATTCATTTTGGACAGCGTCCAACTTGGCCTCACATTCCTCTGCCAGCTGCTTTAAGGCATCATCTTTCATATCCTGATACACCAGCCACAGCAATCCAGGCCAAAAACCTGCTGTCCACCAGTGCGGTTCCGCAAGAATATAGGTCCCGTTTTCACTTGCATGCGGAAAATTGGCCCCGATTGTTTTGCTGGTTCTGTTTATTTTTTGCGTAACTTGCTGCCATGCTTCATTAACCCAGTTTAATTGGTCTGGCATTTTCTTCACCCTTTCTATTCAAATTGGAAAACCAGTTTAACACTACAATTCATTTCTGGATCATTTACAATAAAATCGAGCGCCATATTATTTTCTGTTTTTCCAAAATGGTTCTCAAATTCTAGTATTCTTACAGCCAGCATTAATTTTGATTTATCATATAAGATTCTGAGCCTATGCTGTCCCTCAAGGATCACTCCTTTACCATCCTTCGTTATGGAAAGTGATGGTATGATAAACCGTTCAATAATAGAATCTGGTTGTTCTGTAAAAGTGTAGATGTCTTCCAAAATGAGCTGAGGCTGGTTACGTTTTACCCAAGTAAACTTTCGGGATAATTTTTGAAGACTGTCTACTTCATACGCATTTGCAATATCCAATTCAAAAGTATCAACCTCTTCTTCAAGTGAAGCATTATAAATCCTAGAAAAATGATTTGGACCTTCTTTTTGAAATTGATTATTAATAATCGGAACAGAATGCCCCTGCGAACCGTTACCTAAATACGTATAGCGTTTATCATTAAAGTAATCTTTCGTGTATAAACCAGCGCCCAAATCTTTTAAGAACACTTCTTTATGTCCTTGCAGGATAAAATGACCGAGATCATTATGATTATGAGGCTCGTCGTTATGACCGCCTTTTGCTGAGAAGGAAAAATAGCCGGATTCTGATTGATGCCTTGAAATAAACCATGCAGATTCTTCCGAGTAAAAGGTTTCGCTCTTCCATGGCGTCGGTAATTCCGTTTCATCAAACCATAGTAAATTACGGATTGCCGGAGCCCATCTGCTGCAATGATCCTCCGTATACTTCGCGCGAAGATCCTGTTCCGGGACCTCAAAATCCTTGTAAATTTTACTTAAATAATGACTCAAGCCTAAAAAAACGCTGGCTGTCGGCTGAGCATCGGAAAAGTTTACAACCAAGTTCCGATTCAGAAAAGATCTTTGTTGAAAGAGGGCAATCTGATGCACCTTTTCAGAATCAAATAGATTCACCCTGCCTTCTGTCCGCTTTTTTAATAAATCAGCAAAGTAGACATAATAGCCGAAGCCATATTGCCAATACCCATACCCCTCAAGGCAAACGCCATCCTCATTGAAACCTTTTAGATAAGAATCCATGGATGGAAGTACCCGCTCTAATATTATGGCGAGTTCCCCGGCATCCTCTATTAAATACATGGCTGCTGAACCAATCGATCCGGCACAAACTGCCGCCCAGTTATGGGTTTGTTTCTCCCATCCAAATTGATTTTCCTTGAATGGATAAAGAATCCGTTTAAATACTTCCTCACGGATGCGCTTACAAATGAGTGGATTCAAGTAATCCTCTGTCAGTTTTAAAATTTCTGCCAACGAAAATGCGGTTTCAGCTGCAAACAAGTCAATCGAATATTCTGGAAAAAATGCTTCCTTTAAAGAGTAACTTGCCTGGGTCGATGTTTCGGGACTATTTTGCAAATGAGCAGGCAGGCACCAGCTATATTCATTGCAAATGGACCAAATAGAATTTTCCAACGCCGTTAAGTAATCAAGGTTTTTGGAGTCTGCCAATACCATGATCGCAAAGGTATTCAACCGTCTCCTCTTTTCAAAATAAACCCTTTCGTATTCAAGCCTGAAACCCGTTTCAGAAAAAATTTTAAAAAGTGAGTAGGGCAGCTCTGGGTCTTGTTCTGTCAAAAGCCTCACCCCTTCGTTCCTAATTTCATTGAGGAGCGGCTGAAAAGCGGCCTTGCGGCTGATAGATCTCCACCATTTGTTCTTTTCTTCCTTGCTAGAAAATAACAAAGAAGTATTAGCGTCTAGCAATCTTTTAAAATCAACACTGATCAAGCTATTCACCTCCTAATTACCTTACTTATTAAAAAGGCCCTGTAAAAAGAGGAATCTGGCTTTTACCAGATTCCCTATACCCTTCCCTTTGTTCCTTATCATCCCACTTCTAAGGATTGATGCTGTGATTGATGCAGGTTCCAATAGTAACTCTTTCGGCTTAATAACTCGTTATGTGATCCTTCTTCGATGATTCTGCCTTTATCAATGACAAGGATACGGTTTGCATTTTGAATGGTAGAAAGGCGGTGAGCGATAATAAAGGATGTTCTTCCCGCAAGCAGGGTCTCAAGGCCTTTTTGCAGCGCCTGTTCGGTCTCCGTATCAATCGAAGAGGTAGCCTCATCCAGAATTAAGATTTTAGGATCGGCCAAAAGTGCACGGGCAAAGGAAATCAACTGTCTTTGTCCGGTAGAAAGCCTTGTGCCACGTTCGTTAACCTCTGTTTGATAACCATCGGCTAGACCGCTGATAAACTGATGGGCCTGGACCGCCTTCGCCGCGGCGATTACTTCCTCGTCTGTGGCATCCAGCCGGCCATATCGAATATTATCCATAATCGTTCCCGAAAAAATAAATGGATCCTGAAGCATAACGCCCATTTGCTTCCTTAAAGAAGGAATTGTTACTGTACTGATATCAACACCATCCATTTCTATTTTTCCAGTACTTACATCATAAAAACGGCTGAGTAAGCTGACAATTGTGGTCTTCCCCGATCCAGTAGCTCCGACAAGTGCAATGGTTTCACCAGGATTGACAGAGAAACTTACATTTTTAAGGATTCTTTCGCCTTCTTCATATTCAAAGACCACATCCTTGAATTCCACTTTTCCTCTGATAAGAGGAAGCTCCGCAGCATTGGGGCGATCTTCTACCGTCGGCCGTTCATCGATCATTTCAAAAATCCGTTCCAAATAGGCCGTTGCATTAATAATGGCATTGTAGAAGTTTCCGATATTAGCGATTGGAGCCCAAAACATACTTATATACCCAACAAAGGCAACCAAAGCACCGACGGTTACTCCTTCTCCAATCTGGGATATACCGAAAACATAAATGACTGAAGTAGTGAGAATCGAAATGTTTTCAATCGAAGGCCATAGCAGGAACTGAATTCTAACCGCTTTCATCCATGAGCTTCGATAACTTTCCGATACGTCTCTAAAGATGCGTTTATTTTCTTCTTCCCTTGTAAAGGCCTGAGTTACTTTGATTCCATTGATACTTTCATGTATATATGCATTCATGTTGGACTGTTTATTACTTAATGTTTGCCATGCTTTCCGCTGTGCATTTTTAATAAGAAGAATGACAGCAGCAAGTACAGGAAATCCAAGCATAGCCATTAGCGTTAACTTTACATCAATCGCTAACATAAAACCGACAATTACGAAAAGACTAAACAGGTCCGTTATCAAATTAATTAATCCATTTGATAATAAATCACTTAAGGAGTTAACATAGTTAACCACCCTCACTAAAATCTTTCCGTGCGGCCTGCTGTCATAAAAGGAAAAAGACAATTTTTGCAAATGGGTAAACAAGTCTTTTCGAATGTTGAGGATGACGCTCTGCCCTATCTCTGACATCATTCTAATTCTGAATTTCATACATATCCCAGTAATCACAAGGGCACCAAGGTAAATGCAGGAAAGGATCACTAAACTTCCTGCATCCTTGTTCGGTATACTTTCATCGATTGCTCTTTTAATTAAATAGGGTCCAATTAAATTGGCTCCGCTGGCAATTAGCATAATTAAAACGGTAATAAGTATCTTTTTTTTGTACGGTTTTAAATAAGTAAACAATCGTTTCAGATGAACAAAGCTGAAGGGTGCTTCCAACTCTTCATCCACATCAAATTTATTGCGCGCCATTGAGATAGATCACATCCTCACCATTTTGCTGGCCATCAAAATTGCCATTTTGATTCATAAACACTTTGTAGTAATACCCTTTTTTCGCAAGCAGCTCTTTATGTTTCCCTCTTTCGATGATTTCACCATTTTCCATGACTAAAATTAAATCGGCCTCTTTCACAGAAGAAATCCGATGTGCAATGATAAAACAGGTCTTGCCTTTTAGTAATGACTTTAATGTCCGCTGGATACGCAGCTCTGTTTCCATATCGACAGCTGATGTTGTGTCATCAAGGACTAGGACGGATGGGTTCTTTAAAATGGCCCGTGCCAAGGCAATCCGTTGCCTTTGGCCACCTGAAAGACCTACTCCCCGTTCCCCAATAATGGTATCGTAGCCTTCTGGAAGATCGATAATAAAATCATGTGCCTCCGCCATTTTTGCAGCAGATTGAACCAATTCTAAGTCAGCATCTGGATTCCCATACGCAATATTGCCCTCAATCGTATCGGAAAAAAGGAATATATCCTGCATGACCATGGCCATACTATCTCTCAATTTAGAAATATCCCAATCTCTAACTTTAAGCCCATCCACGATTACTTCCCCGCCGGTTGTGTCATAAAAACGGCTTAACAGGTTTACCAATGTAGATTTACCAGATCCGGTTGGACCAATGATTCCGACTGTTTGACCAGGGAGCACTTTAAAGCTGATCTCTTTTAAAACCTGTTCATCCCCATAACTAAAGGACACATGGTTGAACTCAACCCCCCCGCTAATCTGTCTAACAGCTGCTCGTTTTGCTACATTGGTGATTTCTGGCTCGGTCTTTAACAAGTCCTCCACTTTTTCTGCTGAAGCAATAAACCGCTGCACATCATTGATTAACCATCCAGCCATTCGCATTGGATTATTTAACGCCCAAATCAAAGAATTAAAAGTTACTAATTCTCCAAATGTAAGCGACCCATTAATGACCATAATTCCTCCAACCAGGATCATCACAACCGTTAAAACTCCTGCAAGTGAATCAAGCACTGGCAAATACTTTTCCCAAACTTTTGCAGAATCAAGACTTTTCTTCTTAAAAGCCTCATTTTCAACTGAAAACTTTTCAATTTCGTAGTCTTCCTTCGCGAATGCCTTTACAACTCGATTTCCGCTAATGTTTTCCTGTACCACTGAGTTTAACCGTGCAAACTGTCCCCTGATCTCTGTAAAGGTCGGTTTAACCGTAAAGGATAGGCGAGTTGCAAAGAAACCAATAATCGGCGTTACCGCTATCATTGCCAAGGCCAACATTGGGTTAATATAGAACATAAACCCAATCGCAATAAGTAAGATGGTTAGATTTTCAAAAATCATATAAATAGCCCAAGCTGTAAAATGCCTTACTGCTTCTAAATCCCCGGTCATACGGGCCATTATATCTCCCGTTTTGGTTCGATCAAAAAAACTAAAATCTAATTTTTGAAGCCGGTCATACAATTGTTCTCTAATTTTAAAGATGACGTTTTGTGAGACAGCCTCAAACATTAATTGGTAATTATATCGAATGACCGTTTTGATAACGGTAACCCCTATCATAGTCCCTAAAAAGGGCCATAATAAAGTTTGTTGGTGGCCATATATCACTTTATCAACAATTTTTCCTGCAAAATATGGATTCAGCATATTTAGTATGGAAACAGCTAATGCCAGAAAAAGTCCACTGAATAATCGAATGCGAAAGTTCTTAATATACCCCCAGACCCAACGTATGCTTTGCATAATTCAACTCCCCCTCCCTACAGCTCCTTACTATAAATACATTAAAATAAAAACATTTATGAACCTATTATAGTGTTATTATTAAAGAATAAAATATCAAATCATAACATAAAATTGCACAATCCTAACATTAGAGGAGGGATGAAATGCTTCAATTGTTTGCCCCGCCCTTACCTACTCTTCTTGCGGCAGGCAGGAATACTTTTGATATCGGTCAATCACATTTAAATCGAAACAATATTGGTGTTTTTGATTTATTGGTTGTCACAAAAGGACAATTGTTCATGGGTGAAGATTATCGTAAATATAAGGTTGGCAGAGGAAATGCCTTGATACTCTATCCAGATCGGCACCATTATTCTATTTCACCCTGTGATGAAGTTACCGACTTTTTTTGGTTTCATTTTGTTTCCTCGAAGGGCTGGCAGGATCTTACCATTTCTAAACCTTTTCCTAACGAAGAAAGAGCTGCTGAAGATTGTGGAAACTTTTTATCAGAGAGTCCGTTCGGAATCACACTACCCAAATATTGCAAAGTATCAAATCCTGAAGCGGCTGAGCTCCTTTGTTCAAAAATAATTTCATCGGAAAATGAATCTATCTACTCTAGAGAATGGCAGCGGCAGATTCTTTTCCAACAATTACTCCAGGAACTTTCAAATCATATGCACCTAGCCAATTCTCTGCCTGCATTCGCGGTTGCAGAAAAGGCAGCCGTTTATTTGCGAAAAAATTATGCCAAAAAAGTGACCTATGAAAGTCTTGGACGGGCTCTCAAATTCCATCCCAATCATATCGCAAGATGTATGATCCAATCCTTTGGCTGTACACCGATTGAATATGTAAATAAAATTCGTATTGATCAAGCAAAAATATTATTAGTTTCAACGGATTGGAACATTGATAGGATTTCAGAAAGCAGCGGTTTCACACAATCCGCTTATTTCAGTAGAATCTTTAAAAGACTGGAGCACTTAACTCCCAATCAGTTTCGAAAACAATATGTTGGGAAAGTGCCAATGAACAAATCATAACGTCAAAAAAGGAGGACACACCCTAGTATTTGTTCTGTTACACAACTAGGATGTGTCCGTTTTACTATTCCTTACTTTTTAGAACGGGTGTCATTATTTTAGTAAGAGATTATTTGACAACGATATTAATAGATTTGCTTGTTTTTCCGTAATAGATTTACCGCTTTGAGCCGAGAGCTCATTCACATATGCTTTAAGTTTGCCGGACACTGCCTCTTTATTTCCTCCAGCAGATGCCTCTTTTGCGGATGCAAGTTTGGCTGTAAGTGAATTCGCTATTCCATCGTCTGTAATAAACGACTCAGTCAAACGGATTAGACTGTCGAAGTCAACAGTCACTGTAAATTGGATGTCAGCTTCCGATGTATTACCGGCATGATCTGAAGCTTTTGCTGTAAATTTATTTACACCAATACTATATTCATATGCAGGACCTTCAATGACAGGGCAATCAACAGATGCAATTCCAGATAAATCATCGCTCGCGCTGCAGGAAATGGAGATATTTTCATCAACAGAATAGCTTTCCTCATTACCTTTAACCGTAATGACGGGAGCTGTTGTATCTTCCTCCACAATCATAATCCAGCTGATTTGCGGATCTGGTGAGCCAGGTACCCTGCGAACCGTCACATCCAGTTTTCCATCCGTTACGTTTACATGTTGATAGCTTAGGGCATCATATGCACTTGTGAATACATACCCCTTGGTTTTTGTTTCACCGTTAATGAGAATATCTGCTTTTCTGCTTCCCTTAGTCGATGAGTACCAGCGATCATATAGACCGGTATATACCGTGTACTTACCATTCTTCAGATCAAACTTATATGACAGGTCATCACCAGAATTGGCTAATAGGTAGCGTAATGAAGAAAATAGATCATCACCTTCTCCGCCGGCAGGTCTTGTTTGATCCCCCACATAGCCCCATGTTTGGCCATTAGCTGGGTCATATTTTTGATCAATTACATCTTTGTTTAATAGTGTATTCTCCATATAAGAAGACCATGTCACGTAATCACTTGTTTTCACTGCGCTTGCATGGACGAAATATCTTACATGATCCGGAATAACTAAAATTTTTGTTCTAATCACTTTATTGGCTAACTCTGAAAGCGTGCCTTCAACGACAGCGGTACCCGGCTTAGAGAAATCAGCAGGATTAACCTCCCATTTTACCGTCGTATCAAGCTTTTCCCCCTCTGAATTAGTCACGTTGATTTTGTTAGGTAAAGATGGCACTTGACCAACAGACACCTTCGCAGGCAGTTCTGTATTGATGGTGACTTTCCCCATTCTGTCTAATGCATCAAGTTTCCACTCGTCATACCATTGCAAACTCATTTCATCACCCTGACCAAACTCTATCGGCAGCCATATATATCTTGAATCCTTTAAATCACTAGCCTTCCATCGGTCAGCCATAAAAATAAACTTACCCTTTTTAGCATCGACTGGAATGACATTGGTACTTTGTGAATCAAATGTTGTTGAAGCTTTGTCGCCTATCGATGGGTCGCGCAAAGGCTTCCAATCTCCAAAAATATTATCCGCCACTGTATACCTTGCTGGATTAGGGTCCCAGCCGGTAGCGCCTGATGTAATTAAATAGTATTTTCCTTGATACTTAAACATAGCCGGTGCTTCACGCTGCGCCCCTGGAAAGACCCTCACATAATCCTCACCATACACCGCTTTATACTCAGTATCGCGCTCGACATTTCCATCCTTATGCCAGCCAGCCACATCCGTATAGGAATCATTTAGCTTTGAAATATAAATGGTCCTATTCTCTTCGCTGGAATAAATCAAGTATGCGGTACCGTCGTCATCCTTGAACAGGTTCATATCACGTGCCATCCCTGGCTGGTCTGGCTGTCCATTATATGTCGCATCTTTTGGTGCTCTGTCCATCCGATTACTTTCTTGGTAAACGAACGGTCCTGTAGGGGAGTCACTTAATGCATAGCCTGCTTCCGCTTTTGCATACATCGCAGTCGATGTAGTCGAAGGGCCATCGGTATGCATCCACATGACATATTTTTTGGTCTTTTCATTGTAAATGACTTTAGGTCTTTCGATTACCCGGTCGGTACCAATATCATTTAAAATATCGGCTTTGTCCTTTCTGCCCTCATAAAGCTTAGAGATTAACGGGTCGGTCTCAAACTGATCCATTGATCCAATGGCAGTAAGGGCTAAGCCTTCATCTTTCCAGTTATATAGATCAGTAGAGGAATAAACTCTTACCCCTCTGGCAGGAAGATATCCATTTGTTTTATCTTCACCGTACCAATAATATTTCTTTGTTTGCTCATCATACATGATCCCGCCGCCATGCGCCTGAATAGGGGCACCATTTGTATCTGTCCATACTTGCCCCGGTTTATAGGAAGTATTCGGCGCGTATACAGTGAGGCCTGCCAGTGCAGAATCCAGATTTTTTATGGCTGTTCGAATTTTCTCCTGATTGGTTTTATTCTGAGCATCTAACCCGTTTTCTTTGATATTCTTAACCAGGGCATCTGCTTGTGTGATGGCTTGATTTAGTGAATCCAAGCTAAATTGGGTATAGGTATTTGTTTTTTCCGCCTCTTTCTTTGCTGATTCAATTTTGGCTTCTAAATCTGATAGCGGTATCGCTGTATAATTTTTGATAATGATATAGTTTACTAATGGGTCATTATAGTTTGTTAGGGAAGCAGTGGCAGGTCCCTGAATCCTGACATCTAATTCTCCATCCGTTACCGAAACCTGTTGATAAGTGGCCTCTTTTTCAGCGTTATAGCTTCCAATATCAAAATCTCCATTAGATAGATTCTCTCCCTCACCGATAATATTCACACTTCGGCCGCTCCACGGATTTTTGAATCCTAATGTAAGATCATATTGACCATTTGGCAATTCGAACTTATACTCTAATGCCTTATCTCTAACTTGCGGGCCGTTATAATATCGAAGTGAGCCTAATTTATCAGCGCCATTAGAGACATTAGTATTGCTGGCGGTGGTGATTAATCCCCATTTTTTTCCTGTAATACTGTCAACACCGTATTTTTGCTCAGTTTTACTAGAATAAAGACCAAATTGATCGGTTCCCTCAACGGTATCAGGGGTGGGGTCACCTGCATTCACAAAATAGAGCACGTCTGTGTCCATGGTTGTTCCCTCTGCAGAAACGTGTCCGGTTGAGGAAAAGGTTGGGATTGTCATAAGTGATGCTGTTAAAATGGTCGATAAAACCTTTTTCATTTTAAGCAACAAGATTCCTCCTTACTTTATTCATGTTTCTTGTCTTCTGTAGTCAAAGAGGTAAGTTCATGTAGAGGATCCCTACTGTCTTCGCCTTTAGCGAATAGGGTTCATTGCGTTTTTAAAGGTGTTATAGACCAAGCGCGGTTTTTCTTTATCGAAAGACATTAATCCCATTGTGGAAATTCCATTAATCTGTTGGTTGTAATTATTTCTTTCTTTATAATCTTTTAACACCCAGAACGTATAGCCAGCCATATAAGATAGCCGACTAGGATCGGTTACCTGATTCCAATGGTTAAGAAACTTATACGATTGCCATTCCTCTGTTCCAGACTGTGTTTCTGGACCATGATTATTGACTTCATCTGCATAGGCCCATGTTCCATTTTCCGTAATCAGAATCGGTTTATTTGAATAGGTATTATGAACAATATCCAATGTCCTCCCTAAGTCTGAGTCCTGCATATAAAAGTATCCAAAGTATTCATTTAAGCCGATGACATCTGCTAAGTCATAGGCCGGGTCCCAGCTGCTGCCAGATGCCCATGTGACGGGACGTTTTTGGATATCAACGCTTTTGACCGCTTCTTTCATATCTGCCAGCCAATTACGATAAACGGTTTGATCATCCCAAATTCCTGACTCATTCTGTAATGACCACATGATAGTGGAAGGGTGATTGATTTGATTCCAAGCCATACTTAACGCTAATGCTCTAGAAAGACCATAAGAGTTGGTTTGCAGCGCTTCCTGCTTTGTATCAAGCCACATATTCTCTACTTCATCCAGCACCATTAATCCATGTTGATCCGCAAAATCATACACATATGGATGACGGTTGTAGTGGCTATTACGCAAGAAGTTTGCATTTACATCCAGAACATGATTTAACTCCGTATCGTACTCTTCAATTGTCATAGAGCGGCCGCTTGCTGCCGTTTCCTCATGCCAGTTAAGACCTTTCAAAAAGACCTGTTTCCCATTTAGTGTTAATTTGCCATTCTCTACTGCAATGGTTCTCATTCCATAATTTGTGGAAAGACTGTCATCGAGAGACCCATTTCCTTTTTGAGTAACCTGACCTTCTCCTTTTCCTTTATAAAGATCTGCGGTTACTTGATAAAGCGTCGGGGATTCCGGAGTCCAATAAGCTGCTTTTGGAATCTGGAAATCCATTGAAACGACTTTTACTTCACCAGGTTTTAAATCCACTTCCTGTGATTTGGGGTCTCCACCTGTTTTTCCGCCTGGATCGACAACTAATTGGCGATGCACTTCTTTGTCGCCATGGTTGTACACAACCACTTTTGTTGTTAAGGTATGATCGCCTGTTGCAGTTAGTATTTTACTAACATTTACATCGGATGTTGCCTCCAAATAGACACTTCGTGTAATTCCTGCATACGGCCAAAAATCTACCGGTTTATACGGCAGTTCTGTGTCAGCTGTTACAGGTTTCGGATTTGAGCTTGTATAGGAATCAAAGGTCGGTTTACGGTATACTCGGACCGCAATGACATTATCCTTTCCTGGTTGTAAATATTCACCTACATCCAAGGCAAAAGGTGTATAGCCCCCCTCATGTTCCCCAACAAAATGACCATTTACATAGACAGCTGCACGATAGTTAACGCCAAGAAAATTAAGCTTAACGAATTGATTTTTCCAATTGGCATCAGGCGAAAAATGTGTCCGGAACCAAGCGTAACCATCGTAAAAAGCACTTCCTTTTCCGAAGTTTGAACCATCGTATGTACCAAATTCAGGGGTATCATACAAATCCCAGCTGCCCGGCACCTTTTCTTGCTGCCAATTTTTATCATCGTAACCTTGTTCAAACCACTTTTCATTTACCCCCTGATTATTTGGATCCATGGCGAACTTCCACTTACCATCAAGGTTTAAATAACTTCTACTTTGCTCTTTTAACGTCCAGGTATCAAACGAAGGAACTGGTTCTCCATATTGAAACAACACATTGGTTCCATCAATTGATTTCACTTTCGTATTCATCGGTTCATGCTCAGCCGTATTCACAGTATTTCCGTTTGTATCTGCCTTGCCATTAGGCACCCCAGCAAAAAATGTGGAACCAAGAAGAAGAACGCCAATGCCAAAACTAGTGAATTTTCGATTCATTTGCCAACCTCCCGTTTAAAATAGTTCATAATCCTGATAAGTAGGTGTTATCGAAGTTGAAAAGCTTTGATGGTTGATTCCAAAAAAATGAAACCGATTTCATAATTTCGCTAAAATGAAACGCTTACATTAATTTGGTAACACAGATCCTTTTCATCACCTCCTTAATAGCCTCTAATATGTGTTTTCTAAACGAACATTGAGCAGCCTTTTAAATGCTGCTTAATTTTTCGGCCGTATTAACTTTTTCTGAACATATAAGTTGTATAATATATGGCAACTCTAATATTACTTGATACTTTAATGAAACTTGTTTTTTTGAAACCCATTTCAAAAACAAGTTAACTAGATACTTAAGTTATAAGAATTTTTTAACAATTGCACCTAAATTTTACATGATAATCTTCTACTGTGTCATGGGTCTATTTTCTCAAGTTAACTACTGCTTGCATAAAATTCAAGTGGAGATGGATACTACCATTTTAAGGGGGTATGATAGTGGATTTAAATTCATTATGCTATCTCGGACTTGGATTGATTAGTATGATTCTTCTTATTTATATATGTATAAAATCAGATGTCAGACTAGCCTTATTAACTTTTATTGGAATGGTCGGGTTTGGGTATATTGTTGAGGCTGTCATTTACAACTTTTTAAGCAGCTATCAATATTTTCCTCATATCATCAAACATGAGCCTGTTTATGATAGTGCTTTGGGGGCCATCGCATCTAATGCCTTAACATTACCTGTGACTGCCACCTTTCTCGCAGTTTTTCGCAAAAATTTGCTTTGGGTGGCATTTATGATTGCTCTTTATGCGGGGATCGAATGGCTATTTTTAGAACTTCACATCTATAAGCATTACTGGTGGAAGATCTACTTTACTTCGATTGGCCTTTGCTTCTATTTTATGTTTGCTAAATTCCTTTATCATAAATTGAATGGCCCTTTAAAAGGTTTTCTTCATACCTTTTGTTTATATCTCATTATAAGTCCCTTTTCAGGTTCACTACATTTTATCCCGATTATGTTTTTTTCTAATCGCTATTATGAGTTTGGTTTATTTACGAACCAGGCTAAAGATACGACCGCTTTTGCATCAATATTCTATTTAAGTGCCAGCCTTGTTTACGTGTTAATCGCCAAAATTCATCCTTTTCCACTATGGGTTAAATACTCTGTTACAGGACTTTGTATGTATAGCGCCACTCTCATACTAAGTCACGTTGGAATTCTCCACAGTTTAGTTTGGTGGGACATATGGTACTATATTGCGCTGTCTCTTCTCTGTCTTCTCTTTACGATGTACATTAGTAAAAGTCTCTATAAAGGACCCTTGACCACCAGAATCTAACCCAAAAGCGGTTCAACCTATCGGTTGAACCGCTTTTGACATTGTGGCAAAGTGAGTAATGGTGTCAGGCACCACGTTTGAGTTGTTTGAATTGGCCCTTTGAAAGAACGGTTTTTTCGAGGCGATGGGCCATTATTGCAGCTAGGACGGATAAGATGATATCCTTTGGCAGCGGGGCAACCATCCATAGCCATGCCATTTTGTAAGTAAAGCCTTCTGGTGCCGCTGCCCAGAGTTTGTAAGCAAAGTACATCCAGTTGGTTCCGAACAGATAGTTGACCGCCATTCCGATTAATGAAGCAGTGATAAATACAGGAAGGCTTTTATTCCTTTCAACCATTTTACCAATCAAAAATGCTGCCAATATATAAGAAAGAATAAAGCCAAATGTTGGTCTTATAATGATGGAAAGCCCGCCGGTAAAGTCAGCAAAAACAGGAACTCCGACTAAGCCTACTAACATATATACGATCATAGCAATTGAACCTAAACGGCTTCCTAAGATCGCTCCTGCTAAAATAGCAAAAAATGTTTGTAGTGTAATCGGAACTCCGCCCACATGTAAAAATGGAGCAATCGTCGAAATATTGGCCCCAATCGCCATTAGTGCCACAAACATAGCTGCAAGTGTTAAATCTAGTGCTCTTAAATTTCTCATTTAATCCCCCACCCATATTTTTTATCTTATCTTTAAGATAATTGGTAAGGGTGACAATTGTCAACTAAAAATAAATATTAGTTAACAATATGAATATCGAAAACAAGCAATAGTCAATTTCCTTATTTATTACGGCAGTTTTTACAAACTTGAATGGTTTCGCCTGTTTCTGTTTTATGTGAATAGAGCAATTTTATCCCGGTTCTTGCGCATAATGGGCATGTCCCCCGTCCATTTGAAGGAAGGTTGCTGATTGTTTTTCCTCTGTTTCTCTTTGCCATTCTGATCATCCTTTTTCTATTAATCTTGTTTCTTTATCTAATGATGGACTGGCACAAATATTGTTAGGCAAATAACGGTTTTAAGATAAATTTTTTGTCCCGATTATATAGCCGTTAAGCACATGGACTAGCCGTTATCGCACCAGACCTCCCTCTCGTTTTACTATTTTTTCACAACACAACATACATATTAATTAGATTGAATTTGCCGTTATTGTCCGCACGACAGTTGTCCCCCCGCATAAGATAGAAATAAGAGGTGTTTAAGTTTTTTATCGAAGGGAAAGATGTGGTGTTTCAATATGAAAAATAACTCAGCGTACCATCATACATTTCAAAATCTTCAAGAGAATGGACTTTCATTCGAGCAGGTGTTTGAGCGGATTGTTACCTTTATGTCATTAAATCCAAAGGGGAACTACCGCTTAATGGTAGGTACAGATTCACAAGTCCATAAATCTCACACGGTCTTTATCACCGGAATTGTTATTCAAAATAAAGGGAATGGGGTATGGGCCTGTATAAGAAAAGTCGTTGTTCCAAGGAAGATGATCCAGCTTCACGAGCGAATTTCACTTGAATTATCGTTAACGGAGGAAATTGTAGCCATGTTCACCGAAGAACGAAAAACTAAGCTTATCACGATCGTCCTCCCGTATGTTTATGAAGGAGCAACCTTCACCATGGAAGGGCATATCGATATTGGGGCTGGCAAACGCAATAAGACAAGAGAATTTGTCAAGGAAATGGTGACAAGAATGGAATCCATGGGGGTAGAACCAAAAATTAAACCAGATGCTTTTGTAGCTTCAAGCTATGCCAATCGCTATACGAAATAAAGCGTCAGACACCGGATTTCACTTGGTGCCTGACGCTTTTTTATACAAAAATCTTTTTTATAGGGCAGCTTCTACCTCTTTTGTCATACTTTTCAGCGATTTTAACCCGCCGCCGCTTAGATACCAGGAGTCAGCATCTAAGTAGATAATTTTATTATTTTTATAGGCTGATGTGTTTTTAACAAGTTCATTTTCTACAATTT
Organism: Neobacillus drentensis; assembly: GCF_036965645.1. Taxonomy (GTDB): domain Bacteria; phylum Bacillota; class Bacilli; order Bacillales; family Cytobacillaceae; genus Neobacillus; species Neobacillus drentensis_D. Next base: position 93,029 of record NZ_JBALPZ010000060.1, on the reverse strand, counting down.
CTTTGGCGCCAATTTCGCCGCCAACAGCCGTTGCCCGGTCAATCACAAACAAAACATCAGGATTTTTTTCCTTAATATATTCAAACGTAATACTTTGTCCATGAGTAGAAACCTCAATTTTTTCATCGGCCGCACCGAAGCCAAAAACATCATGGATAATACCAAAACGAGAGCTTGGGCCGTAGGCACTTACTTTTCCTTCGTTCGCTAGGACAACGAGGCCTTTTTGGTCAAGAGCAGATGCTTTTTTATTTAACGTCTGCACACTTTCTTCAACATCCTTTATTTCACTAGCTACCTGATCTTCTTTTCCAAAAATCTCACCGATTAAATTCATATTTTTTGTAAAGGAATCCATGTAATTTGTATAATCTATCCCTACATAAACGGTTGGAGCAATCTCCGCAAACTGATCGTATAACTCCGCTTGACGGCCTGAGATAAAAATAACATCCGGCTTCAACGCGTGAATCGCCTCAAAATCTGGTTCTTTCAAGCTGCCTACATTCGTATATTTCTTATCAGCATATTTTTTTAAATAAGAAGGAATCGTTGCTTGGGGAACTCCTGTTACTTCAATACCTAACTCATCTAGGGTGTCTAAGACACCAAAATCAAACACAACAACCTTCTTCGGATTCTTCTCTACTTCTGCTTCACCATATTCATGCTTAATTGTTATCTTCTCCTCAGATTGTTCACCAGAGGCTGTTTGTGAAGCCTCCTCCTCTTTTGTCCCGCCGCAAGCAGCTAACACCAAAATCACTGTAAAAATAAACCCAAGTAAACCCCACTTTTTCATCTAACCCACTCTCCCTTTTTTTATGAATTGGTTCTGTTAAACGATATTGTTGTTTTTTATTCTCTGTTGATTGGATCGGATAAGCTCGACTCCTGCGGGAGTACGGGTCAGGGGAGACCCCACAGGCGCAGCTGCGCCGAGGAGGCTCCCCGGCACGCCCGCGGGTTTGCTGAGCGCCTGGAACGGAAATCAACAGCCAAATTTTACAGAGCCTAAGAATTAAAATAAACGCAGATTCGGCAATTGTTCATTTCTTGAATTGGAATATCCATATCATAAATCTCACTTAAGGCCTCCGATTGAATAATCTCCTCCGTTGGCCCATTTTTGACCACTCTACCTCCCTTCATTGCAACAATCCAGTCTGAATAAACAGAAGCGAAATTAATATCATGGAGGACAATAACAACCGTTTTACCCAATTCATCTACCAGGCTTCGCAGAATTTTCATTATCTGAACAGAATGCTTCATATCTAAATTATTAAGCGGTTCATCTAGCAGGATGTACTGCGTATCTTGAGCAATCACCATCGCAATAAACGCGCGCTGGCGCTGTCCTCCTGATAATTCGTCCAAAAAGCAATCCTGCAGTTCTGTAAGATGCATGTATTCTAACGATTGATCCACCATCCGCTCATCCTCCTCCGTAAGCCGCCCCTTGGAGTAGGGAAACCGCCCGAATGAGACCAGTTCGCGAACCGTGAGCCGGACATTCATATAATTGGACTGCTTTAGGATGGAAACCGATTTGGCAAAATCGTTCGACTTCATCTTGCGGACATTGGATGTATTAAGAAGCACCTCACCTGTATCTGCATCGAGAAGCCTGCTGACCATCGACAGGAGCGTCGATTTCCCAGCGCCATTAGGCCCTATGAAGGAAGTAATTTTTCCAGGCTGAATATTAACGGTCACATCTTCGACAACCGCCTTCTTCCCGTAAAACTTCGATAATGACTTTACTTGGATCATGCAGCTTTCCTCTCCTTTAGTAATAAATAGATAAAGTAGATCCCGCCGAAAAAGTTAATAATCACGCTGAGTGTGGTTGAGAAAGTAAAGATTCTTTCAACCACCCATTGCCCGCCGACAAGGGCGATGACACTCATGACAATCGCGCCGCTGATGAGAACCTTATGTTTATACGTTTTAAAAAACTGATAAGAAAGGTTCGCCACAATTAAGCCAAAAAAGGTAATCGGCCCTACAAGTGCGGTTGAAATGGAAATAAAGATGGCCACAATCATCAGCATTTTTTTCACAATTGAATCGTAGGGGACACCAAGATTAATGGCCCACTCCCTTCCAAGTGATAAGACATCGAGATATCTCATATAGCGCCATGCGTAAATGATTATGGCACAAACCAGCACCAGTGCCAGCCATACCAAATCCGAATTGATATTGTTAAAACTAGCAAACATTCGGTCTTGGACAATCTGAAACTCATTTGGATCAATTAGCACCTGAAAGAAAGTAGATATACTTGAGAAAAAGGTGCCGACAATAATTCCAACGAGTAGTAAAAAGTAAATGGACTGACTGCCCTTTTTAAAGAGAAGCCGGTATAGAACAAGGGCAAATACAATCATAACGACAATAGAAATAACGAAGTTAACCTGTTTATTAACCGCCACTATGTGCTCCGAACCAAGAAAGAAAATGATTACGGTTTGCAAGAGTAAATAGAGGGCATCAAGACCCATTATGCTCGGTGTTAAGATGCGATTATGGGTAATCGTTTGAAAAACGACTGTCGCATAGGCAATCGTAAATCCAGTGATGATCATGGCGATGACCTTAACCGCCCTTTTGGGAAGAGCATAATCAAAGCTGCCATTAAGGTCATGAAATAAGTAAATCCCGCAGCACAACAGTGCGACTAAGACTAAGCTCCCCATTTTTATCCACAGGTTACGCATAAGCTCTCCTCCTAAACAGAAGATAGAGGAAGATGCCGCTGCCTATGACCCCAACCATCAAGCTAATTGAAATCTCATAGGGATAAATGATAATTCTCCCTAGAATATCGCAAACTAGCAAAAAGCTCGCTCCCAGCAAGGCCGTATGCGGCAGCGTTTTTTGCAGGTGGTCACCTTTAAAAATGGAGATGATATTCGGGATAATTAGACCGAGAAACGGAATCATTCCGACTGTTAGTACAACAGTGACTGTAATTAGGGCAACGAGCACCAGTCCAATATTGACGATTCTCCGATAGGCAAGGCCTAAATTTTTTGAAAAATCTTCACCCATTCCGGCCACTGTAAAACGATTGGCATAGAAATAGGCGATAATTAGAATCGGAATACTTATGTATAAGAGTTCATAGCGCCCTTTCATAATCATGGAAAAATCCCCTTGGAGCCAGGCGGACATATTTTGAATCACATCTGCCCTGTAGGCAAAAAACGTTGTGACCGATGATAATATGTTGCCGAACATTAAGCCGACTAGTGGAATGAAAATCGCATCCTTCAACTTAATTCGGTCAAGGATTTGCATGAATAAAAATGTTCCCGCAAGCGCAAAAGCAAAAGCAACCAGCATTTTTTGCATCATCGTGGCATTTGCAAACAGCAGCATCGAAACCAATATTCCTAAGCGGGTAGCATCTAGTGTTCCGGCAGTTGTCGGTGAGACAAATTTGTTACGGCTGAGCTGCTGCATGATGAGTCCGGCAATGCTCATGCCCGCCCCAGCAAGAATGATGGCCGCCAGCCTTGGTACCCTGCTGATCAGAAATATTTGTGTTTCTTCAGATTGGAAGTTTATGAGATCGATAGGCGAAATGCTGCTAACCCCTGTAAATAATGAGATCCCTGACAATATAGCTAAACCCAACAATAGATATCGTTTCTTCATCGCAGTCTCCAAAGATTATTTTTATTTAAATGATATTGAAAATCATTATCATTTAAATAAAGTATAAACAATTGAGGAAAATAGTGTCAATACCTAATTGAGAATTTTTATCAACTATATAATAACCTGTTCGAAAAAAATCACCCCTATGTTTGTAATCAAAATTACTGTCCTTTTTTTTCCCCCTAACATATTGGACTTCCAGCACCTCATAAATTGAGGATTAGGGGGTGATTGAGTGAAGAGGAGACTATTCGCCATTGTTTTACCTTTCATTTTGCTGTTGTCAGGATGCTTTAATGACCCAGTACAAGACGATTTGCTAAATTATGTGAATAAAGAAATGAAACAAGCAGGGAAGTTAGAAGCAGCAGCGGTTTCTGCTTACGAAGGTGTGTCCGGAGCGAATTATACGGATGATCAAACGATGTACGATGCGTTAACCAAGAAGGTCATTCCAAACTATAATGAATTTATTAAAGAATTGGACTCAGTCAATATAGAAACTGATGAGTTAAAGAAAATACATGAGATTTATATTGAGGGGGCTGATATTCAATTTAAAGCATTTATTACCATAAAACAGGCCCTCGAGGAGCAGGATCCCGCGCTGGTTCAAGAGGCAAATGATATGCTTGCCGATGCAAGAGAGCATATCCGGGATTATAACAGTAAGTTGAACAACCTAGCAAAGGAACATGATGTAAAATTAAAGAATAACTAATACTTATGTGGTTTACAAAACTCATGCAGTGCCCGCTCTCCTTCTATGTAATAATGACGGGCACTGCGCTTTTGTATTTGTAGTATAATGACCTCCTCCGAAATGGAACACCTGTGGCACGGCTAGGATCTCTTTCGCATGGGGGGTAACTCAAGATAGGTAAAGGCTCTCCAAACCCACTCCAATGGACCGAACTTGAAATAACGAAGCCATATAGTACTATAGATTAATTGGAAGATATAAATAGCCAAGCATATATAGAGGGTTTGAAGATAGTTAATATGATTTTGCAGATGCAGGATTTTTCCTGCCAGTAAGATTAATGTTGTTTGCATTAAATAATTAGTAAACGCCATTCGGCCATAGCTTTTTAAAGGAGATAATAATTTACGAATAAAGGGTAATTGTATCAGCATCACCATGCATCCCGCATAAAAGGCGGAAATCACAGGACCAATTGTAATGCCAATGCTCATAAATTTCTCCGTTTGGAAGGAAATGGATTCATCCGCAGTCCTTTCGATCAAGGACGGTTCAGATTGATATTGAAAAATCAGCCCCATCGTAGCTAGAGCGAGCATGATTTCTGTGAAAACTGCAGTTGTTTTCATGTGTGCCGTGATTCTCTCAAACAGATGATATTGGCCTGCAGCGATTCCCAACAGCATTAACGGTATAACCATAAAGATTTTTGAACCAAACAAGCCTATTACCGCTAGCATGATAATGCCAAAGATGAGATTTACCCTTTTGTCCACTTTGTAAAAGGGCAGGAGAATTAGGCCTGAGACGGCATAGATTGTCAAGGCTTCTCCTGGATGAAATTGCACATGTACCCATCCAAACAGAAATAACACAATCATCCTCCGTAGAAATAAAATATACCCTTTTTTCCCTTTTGTATTGGCACGGTTGATAAAAAGATATAAGCCGACACCAAACAAGAAGGTGAAAATCGTATAAAAACGGCCTTCGATAAATAAATACAAAAACCGCCAATAAAGAGCATCCGCTGAATTTGCTGCCGGGGGATTGGCGGCCAACAATGTCCCAATATTAACCAAAATAATTCCCAGCAAAGCAAACCCCCGCAAATAATCCAACACATCAATCCGCTCATTTTCCCCTATTGCACTCATAGTAATCTCCTAATCAGTTTCTTTTACCATGTCACTAGTTTAACATGTATTCTTAATGTTAATGGTGCCTGTCACCAATAGTGAGCTTTATATTTTTTTTATGTTAATGAACATAGTTATACTCGGATTCATAATTTATTTATATACGGAACTTATACTGAGATGAAAAAAAACCGTGGCTCCCTATTACCACGGCTTAATAAGTGTGCAAATATGAAGAGTGTTAATCCATCCTTTGTCGGCCAAACAAGTTTGGATTTTTTTTTGGGCTTCTTTTTTTAACCAAGTGGATCACCTATCCTTTTCCTTTCCATTTTTATAGACTGATAACCTCATCGAGGTATTTCTTCTCTAATTCACTGAAGTGCTCCCCCGAACAAACTGGAGACCCAATAATATAAGATTACTAACGTAAACAAGGTGGCGGGTGGTATAACAACTACTGTCACTTTTACATACTCCCACCAAGAAAACTTGATCTTTCCTTTTCGAATAATATGCATCCACATCAGGGTCGCGAGAGTACCCATTGGCAGCAGTAATGAACCCATATCACTTCCAATAACGTTAGCCAAATAAGCAACTTTCAAGGTAAGCATGTCTAGCCCCATATGTGTTAACGTAAGCGTCCCAACCATTAGGGCTGGATGATTGTTAAAGATATTAGATAGAACGGATAGCAGTGTCCCCATCATCACACTAGCATGCAGTAAACTTCCGGAAACCATCGGCCGCATAAATCCGATTAACCAGTCCGTTAAACCAATATTGTTAAGGCCATAGATGATGACGTACATACTAAACGCGAAAACGAGGATATACCAAGGTGTCTTTTTGATCATATCCACCGGTGGAATTTTTAGGTAAGCCCATCTCCAGCCCAGCAGGACAAGCGAACCAATTACAGCCATGACGGACACAGGAATACCAATGTAAGAGGCGACAAACAGGCTTATCCTCACCGCGAATACAAACAGAAGAACATTCCGCATAAACTTGGACCGCTCTTTTCCGGAAGAATATTTGGGTCCCGGCTTAAGTGGATGGTAAGATGTGAGTGTTAATCCACTTACCTTGACAGGAACTGTTTTCGGTAAGACTTTTTTAAATCGAAGGTACAGCAGAAAAACTAAGAACAGAAGCCCGAGCGTTGCTGGTACAAACATCATCGCTGTGTGCAAATACAAACTCATATGCACGATTTTAAGTGCGATCAGGTTCACAATATTACTTACACCAATTGGCGCACTCGATGCTGTCGCTACAAGCCCGCCTGATAATAAATACGGAATTTTTTGATGGTTCTTCAACCCCATATTATTTAACAGCATGACCAAAATTGGTGTAGTGATTAAGATACTTCCATCATTGTTAAAAAATAGGGTCATTAGGAAGCATAAGAGATTCACATACCAAAATAACCGAATCCCGGACCCACGAGCCTTTTCAGCCAGCTTCTCGGCAACCCAGTTAAAGAATCCAAAACTTTCTAACACGATCGCCATGACTATTGTCGCGATAATGGTTATGGCCGCACCGCTTATCGTTTCGGTAATCAATCCAAGGTCAGACAGCGACACACTGCCGCTTAATAATACAAATACCGCCCCAATTGTTGCCGGAATCGCTTCATTAACCCCTTTTGGTCTCCAAAGAATAAATATTAACGTAACCACAAAAGATAGGATCGTCATCCATACCATTGGTTGAAATAACATGTCTATCCCCTTTCATTCTAGTTAGTAATTCATGATGTTTCATGAGACGGACCTGCCTCCTCCCTCAGGTTTGTCAACACTTGTCCCTCCCTTCCATTTATCTCTCTGTATGACTGTACTTCATGATATGTAACCCAAATGAGACAGGCTCTAGGTTTGTACCCTTTTCCAGGATAAATCCACGTAAATCTAGATAATAAAAAGGTGACAGGCACCACGGATGGACATTTGTCCAACTGTGGTGCCTGTCACCCTCACTGTTTGTACTTATATTATACGGTTTGGCCAATCGGTAATTTCATCGTTCCATTTGCGGCAAAGTTTGTGTGCCACGATAATGCTTTTTCTAAAACATGAGGAGTTTGTCCTCCTCTGATTCGTGCTTCTTGATAATACTCGCACAGCTGTTCGCGATACAACGGATGGGCACAGCTCTCAATTATTAACTCCGCCCGCTCCCTTGGTGCCAATCCACGCAGATCTGCATATCCCTGCTCTGTCACAATAACGTCCACGTCATGCTCTGTATGATCGACATGGGACACAAACGGGACAATACTTGAAATCTTTCCCCCTTTTGCTATCGACTTTGTTACAAAAATAGCTAAGCGGGCATTACGTGCGAAATCCCCTGAGCCGCCAATCCCATTCATCATCTTAGTGCCTAGTACATGGGTAGAGTTGACATTCCCATAGATGTCCAATTCCAAAGCCGTGTTAATCGAAATTAACCCCAGACGGCGAATGATTTCTGGATGATTTGATATCTCCTGCGGCCTCATGATTAACCGGTCACGATACTTTTCGAAGTTCCCGTAAACCTCCTTCATTTTTCCGTCAGAAAGGGTAATGGAACAGCATGAAGCAAAATTCACCTTACCGGCATCAAGTAAGTCAAATACAGCATCCTGCAATACCTCTGAATAGACTTCTAAGTCAGTAAACTCCGAATCCAGCATGCCGTGCAGGACAGCATTAGCCACTGAACCAATCCCTGATTGAAGCGGGGCAAGCCGTTCCGTCAATCTTCCTGTCCTCACTTCCGTCCGCAAAAACTCTATCAAATGGTTCGCCATAACAACTGTCTCATCATCAGGCTGAACAATCGTCGATGGAGAATCTAGCTGATTTGTAAAAACAATCCCTTTCACCTTTTCGATATCCACCGGAATACCGATGGTACCGATTCGATCGTCGACCTTTGTTAAAGGGACCGGACCTCGCTCCCCCTGCTTTCCGGGGTCGTATAAATCATGGAGGCCTTCAAGATTGACTTGGTGCGCCAAATTGATTTCTATAATGATAGATTTAGCATTTAAAGCAAATGTGAGGGAGTTCCCAACTGAAGTGGTTGGAATTACTAATCCCTCCTCCGTCACAGAGAACGCTTCCAAAATTGCAAAATCGACAGGCTCCATTACACCCGCTCTTACTAATTCCGCCGTATGTGATAGGTGCTGGTCTACAAACAGCATTTCCCCATTATTAATTTTACTCCGCATGGTCGGATCAGCCTGGAAGGGAAGTCTTTTTCCAAGAATCCCAGCCTCTGCAAATAACTTATCAACATCAGATCCCAAGGACGCACCCGTATACACATTTACCTTAAATGTTTCCTTTTCAGCACGCTTGACTAAAGCGAATGGAACCGCTTTCACGTCGCCTGCACGTGTAAACCCGCTTAAACCTAAAGTCATCCCGTCTTGTATCCATGAAGCCGCCTCTTCTGGTGTTACGATACGATCTAACAAGCGATGATCACGAATCCGTTCTACGTTATTCTCCATTCTATCTCCCACTCCCCCAAGTGAAATTTGAGATAATTGTAACCGATAAAGGGTATCATATTGAGGTTTTAAGGATATATTATGGAAAATTCAGATAAAACAGCATTATTACACTCTCAAACAGAATTTACTTAAAAACCTAGCAATCTTCGAAAATAACTTGCATACGATTGACTCACAGGGACTTTGTCGCCGTTATCCATCGACAAGATGAAGGTGGAGTGAGTGTCAGGAAAAATCGCTTTAATATGATTTACATTTACGATAAACGAGCGATGACAACGGATAAAATAATCCTTTGGCAAATGAAACTCAAATTCCTGTAAAGAGTATTTATGTGTACCGTTAAGTTCCATAGTGGTAACATACGTTTTTTTATCCTTGGCTTCGATATAGATCACTTGAGCAAAAGGGACCGGTATCCATCCATCCTCTGTTTTGATCGTCACAACCAGCTTTCCGCTCGTTAAAGCAGGATAAATAGCGGTCACACAACCTTCAAGCCTGCCTTCATGAAAGAAAGGAACCGCCATGCCGTGATAAGGGACGCCAAATAGGTCCCGATTTATAAACTCCGAAATCTTTTGTTTTGAATGGATCGCTTTATAGGCTATCGTCCCCTCCTTCAGAGGATCCCCTGCCCTGATCTTCAAATCAACCCGCTTACTCGGCCGGAAATAAATATATTCCCGGGTATTAGAAACGGCAATCGAAATCTCCTCCGAAAATAACTCACTAATTACATCTAAAAGAGAAACAACTGTAATACCTTCCATACACTATAACTCCCTTGGAGAGATTGTTAATGGTGACAGGCACCATTTCTACTATTTTACCACTCTTCTGATTGTTTTCCTTTATCCCGGTGCGGCCTTATTCTTCGTCTTCTTCGATTAGAGGGTTTTGGGATTCTTTGTAGATTTTTTTGGCTTGGTGTCTGTCTGTGACTTGCAGTTTGTTGAGGATATTGGAAATATGATTAGCGACGGTTTTGGAACTTAGCTGCAGCCGGGCACCAATTTGTGTATTTGTATATCCTTCTGAGATCAGCTCTAACACCTCCAGCTCCCGGCTCGTAAGCTCGCTAAGCGCAGGACTCACGAGGTCCTTTTTCTGCGGCATTGTAAAATAGTTCATCATCCGGGCCGCAATATCAGAGCTAAATACCGCTCCACCATTTCCAACCATTCGAATCGAATGGAGCAGCTCCATTTCCCCCGCATCCTTTAACACATAGCCCCTTGCTCCCACCTGCATGGCCGTAAATACCGATTTATCATTCTTTAACATCGTAACTATTAATATTTTCATTTCAGGCTGCTTCTCGCGTATAACCCGGGTCGCCTCAATTCCGTTTAGCCCCGGCATACGAATATCCATCACCATTACATCAGGCTGAAGTTCTAACGCGAGCTTTACCGCCTCCTCACCTGAAGCCCCTTCACCAATCACTTCTAGGTCATCCGTCGTCTGAATAAGATTGCGAACTCCACTCCGAAATAATGGGTGATCATCTATTAATACTACTTTCATAGGCTTTCTCCTTTCCCTGCGAAAACGGTAAAACGGCCCTTACCCTTGTTCCACCCAGCTCTGATTTTTCAAAAAGGCATTGCCCCCCTAACTCAGCCGTACGTTCCCTAATCGACTTCATTCCAATGCCGCCATTAATCGATGGCTTCAAAGATACTGGTAAGCCAATCCCGTCATCACATACTTCAATCTCAAGCTCGGAGCCAAAATAAACAGAAATCCTAACTACACACTCAGTTGCCTCCGCATGTTTGACGACATTCACAAGAGCCTCTGTTATAATCCGGTAGGCCGCCACCTCCACGGCAGCAGGCAAAATCGGAAGCTGCGAAGGTGATTCTAAAGACACCTTTAACACTCCTGACGCCTCTTCCCCATCCGACTTATTTGTACTTGTTGATTTTCGTATCTCATTCATCCTCGCTTCAATCGATCCAATCAGCCCAAATTCATCTAATGTCGGCGGCCGTAAATCATGAACCATCGTACGAATTTCATTTACTGTCGTTCGAATCACTCCACGCAGTTCCCCCAGCAGCTCGACTGCCTTATCCGGCTGTTTATTCACATATTGCTCGGCCGCTGCTACGTTAAAAGATAAAGATAGAAGTCGCGGCGCAAGGTCGTCGTGTAAATTCCTTCGAATCTGCAGCCTCTCCTCTTCACGGGCAAGGACCAGCTTCTCCCTTGACTCCTGCAAATCTCTTGCTAATAACTGTATCCCCCAAGTCATTTTTATATTTTGTAAAATGACTCCTGTCTGCCTTAGTAACACATCGATCAAGCGTAAATCTTCCTGGGAAAAAGCCTCACCAAGTGAACGGCTCGAAACCATAATCGTCCCAAGCTCCTCCCCGCTGTGAACAATGGAAAAGGAATGAACATCAAAAGCAGCCTCTCTTTTTCCTGCAGCAGCTGCCATTTTTTCTTCATCATTTACTTTAATAAAAATCCCAACATACGGAAGCCGCAATGCGCTTTTTATCGTACCTGCCACCTCCTGTATGGCCTCTTCCGGTGGCAATGGCTGGACCATATGGTCGCCCATTTCCTTTAAGACCGCATAAGGATCATCATGCCGTCCCTTCATTACACGGTTCAAAATCCGCTGAAGTCTTTCTTTTATAGGTGAAAAAAGAACCGCCACAACTCCCGTTGACACCAATGAAACAATAAAATTGTCCTTTGTCTTGAATAAACTGCCAAGATATATCACAATACCTGCGTAAAGTAAAATAATCGTTAGCGTTAAAGTCCCATAAAGAATCGTCCGATTCACGAGCGGGTCGATATCCCATAACCGATGCCTTAAAATCGCCAACGCCAATGTTAACGGTATAATAGCCACGACTACATACAGCAAGGCACTCAAATAAATATAAGAAACAGGGCTATCCGCAAACACTGGATATACAAAAAAGCCGCTTATGATAACTGAACCGAGGAGCGAGATGACGGCCCCATAGACCACCCATTTTGTTTGCTGCTTTTCAATAGAACTGGACACCTTAAGGTAACGATAGACCTGCGAAAAAATGGTTACGCCCATCATCGTTAAATAGTAGAGAAGCCTGCCTGTACTTGACCAATTTAGTAAATCGAATGACGTCCCCGGAAAAAGAAAACTTACGAGTTGAACGATACAAAAAGGGACAAATACAAGCACCGTCCAGCGAGGTACAAACCTTCCTTTCGGAAAAAGCATCAAGAATAGAAAAAATGTCATCCTCCCTACGCCAGCAATCCCTTCTGGAACTCTTGCCAAAAACGGACTGTCTTCTGATCCGATATAGACCAGCGAAGTAAACGTCGTTCCATATGCCACGAGAGCCACCATCGCTAGCAGCCCCAGCAAATCCCGCTTACTTTTTAAAAAAACAAGAAAGGCGGCAAGATAAAAAAGAAAAGAAAAGGTACATTCAATGATCACAAACCATAACGAATAGGTGTCCGGGGTTAGATGATAAGCACTTAAAGCCTCTAATGTTGTGGGCGGGGCAGGGGCCAGTGTGCTGCAAGGCTGGAGCGTACAGTCCGTGCGCAGGGTTTCATAATAACTTGGAATACTATTAATATAAAAAACTACCATCAGTACACAGAGTGCCGCCGCCAATACTTGTATCATCAAACTTCCGCGTTGTGTCATCCTATTCACTGACCTCATCCTTTCCACCCCCTGCTTATAGGAAAATTATAACAATGGCCATCTCCCTATGTATACACTGTTTGTTCAACAAATTTATCCCGAATATTCCCATAAAAGTTCCCGACTTCTTTAGGTATGGGATGCTCTCGTAAATAGGAATATTCGTTTGTTACGATTAATTTGTAAATAACAACAAAACTTAAGGGAGATGGAAAGAATGACAGTAGAAAGAACAGTTAAATGGCTTGGGTTGATTTGTATATTGGCAGGGATCGCTAGGATGGGGATGACGCCTTCCGGACTCATTTTTGGATCGGACAGCAAACAGGAACTTGCCTGTGCCTTGATCGCCAGTATCTTAATGGGAATTAGTTCAATCAACCTCTTTTTAGCGCAAGCAAAGAAAGCTGGCATTTTGGGATTTATCGCAACTTTACTTCTTTCAGTTGGTAATATTATTTTAGCCGGCGGCTTTTATGGGTTTTTCGCCTTTGGGGAATTACCGAAGCCAGGGACTTTCGTAAATATTGTTGAATCTCTAGCCTACCCAGGTTTACTATTAGGGACTTTAATCCTTATGATCGTCACCTTCCGTGCTAACCATTTTCCGCGCTGGTATATCGCCATTTTTGCACTCATGCTGCTATCTTTAGGAGTCCCTTTCCTCGGTGACTATTTCGCCTTCTTTTGGGGCTTAACCTATGTGGCAATGGGGTATACGATCTTTACTGAAAAATATGTCAGCACTTCAGTGAATATAAAGACCAAAAAGTCTAAAGCGGTCATAAATGAATAGTCTAAACGCCCCTTCCTTATAGATGGGGCGTTTCATCTAGTAAAAAGTGATTAAGAACGGCGGTTATCGGCGGTTTTTCTGATGATATCGGCGAAAATCATCCTTATATCGGCGCTTTTTCCCAAGAACTCATCAGTGGGCCCATGTTACATCACTAACCGATAAATTAAGAACCGTTCATTTTGATTATGCTCGTAAACATACGGCAAGATGACTTCCTTCTGCAGCTCGAAAGCAGTTTCCTGCTCTAAAAAATAAATATACTCCTCAGAAGGATAGTATAGAACCAGCTCGACTGCCCTTGGAGTATCCTCCAAAGAACGTAATATATTGTTAACCACTCTTCGAAACACTTGAATCGAAAAGGGATTAAAAAAATAAAAACGATTATCAAAGCTGCTGATTTCATACTCTTCTGCCAGGCAGCAAACAAATTGAATTTTGTCCTTCCCAGTCTTTTTCACATAACGCTTTTGATTTTGCAGTGCCTCATCGTAAAGATCTTCATTCATTTCAACCCCAGCAACTTTAACATCATAGAAATAATGAAGATAAAAATTGAGACGCCCCTTTCCAGATCCAAAGTCCACAATATGGTCGTCCTTACGCATCTCATAATGGCGGAACAGTTCTTCCAGTGCACTATACGGGGTGGGCTCATAACGATGATAGTGCATGGACTTATTAAATCCCTGCTGGTCGCCGCGGGTTTTAATATTAAGTAATTTATCAAAGTAATATTCTTTCATAAGTGACTCCTATAATTTCTATTTCCACTTATTTTAACAAAGGGCAACAAAAAAAACCGCTTAGATACAAATCAGTCTAAGCGGCACTCCTTATTAGTTCTCTTTCCTTAGCTTATGAACCTCATCGGCGACAAATTGAACATTCGTACCGATGATGACCTGGATACTTTGCGGGCCCACGATGTTAATTCCCGGTACACCCGCCGATTTAATTTTCTTCTGATCTACCTTATTCATATCCTTCACTTCTAACCTTAAGCGGGTAACACAGTTATCCACTGAAACTACATTCTCATCTCCGCCCAATCCTTCATAAATGATCGCTGCCATCGAAGCAAACTTTCTTTCGCCTGCAGCTGTCTCTGCCACAGCCTCCTCTTCATCCTCTTCGCGGCCAGGAGTCATTAAGTTAAATTTAACGATAATGTAACGGAATAAGAAATAGTAAATAACGGCAAAAACCAAACCTTGAACGATTAACATATAGGGCTTATTAGCAATTGGAATTTTAAAACTTAGCACAAAGTCGATAAGTCCAGCACTGAACCCAAACCCAGCTGTCCAATGGAAAGCAGCCGCAATGGCCAAGGAAAGTCCTGTTAAGACAGCATGCACCAGATAAAGCATTGGAGCTAAGAACATGAAGGCAAACTCAATCGGCTCCGTAACACCTGTAAAAAAGGCGGCAAAGCCGGCTGCTAACATTAATGACGCGACTTGCTTTCTCTTCTTCGTTTTAGCCGTATGAACCATAGCTAAGGCGGCTGCAGGCAGTCCGAACATCATGATTGGGAAGAATCCGGCCTGGTACATACCAGTTACGCCCTTTTCCCCCTTGCTCGCCCAGAAGTTTCCGATATCATTAATGTTGGCCACATCAAACCAGAATACGGAGTTTAAGGCGTGGTGTAATCCGGTAGGTATTAAAAGTCGGTTAAAGAAGCCATAAAGACCAGCTCCAACAGCACCTAAATCACTAATTGCCTTACCAAAGGTAATTAATGCAGTATAAATGGGCGGCCATACAAAAAATAAAACGGCGGAAACAAACAGCATTGAAATAGCTGTCATAATCGGGACCAGCCGTTTACCGCTGAAAAATGCGAATGCATCCGGTAATTTCACATGACTATAACGATTGTACATCATGGAAGCAACAATACCGGAGATGATCCCAACAAAAGCATTTTTGATTTTTTCAAATGAAGGATCCACTTTCGTTAGGTCAACTCCTTCTAGAAGTGCCACCGTGCCTGTTGAAAGCAAAGTAGTCACAACCAAGAAGGCAACCAAACCGCTCAGTGCGGCAGATCCATCTTTTTCTTTTGACATCCCTAGGGCAACGCCGACGGCAAAAAGAATCGGAATATTATCAATAATCGAACTGCCAGCTTTAATTAAGAAAGCGGCAAGCGGACTGTCTGCCCCCCATCCCGTTGGGTCGATCCAATATCCGATACCCATTAGAATCGCAGCTGCCGGCAAAACAGCTACCGGTAACATCAACGAACTTCCTAATCTTTGCAGGTATTTCTTCATTCTTCGAACCCCCTATTGATGTTTTTCTTTCCTGCTGCAGCTATCTCGAAAAAATCAAACAACGAATAAATAATGACTATCAAACTAGTAAGATAGCTGCTTTTTTCAATCATCACCTCCTTCAAGACCGTGTCCATTAATAGTTTACTGCCTGGTCCTAACTCCTATTACTGTTATTAGGGCGAAACAGAAAATAAAGACGCCTTGAGGTATAAGGAATCCTTTTTTCCCAGCTTTAAGAAATAATTAAGTTTGAACCAGTAAAGTAAAGGCAGAATTCCTTTTAAAAAATAACAATTGGAAGGTAACTATATGAAAACAATGAAGAAAAGAGTTGATTATCTCCTCGTCGGGATTCTCCTATTATCGGCAGGTTTAAATTTTTATAATCTGAATAATGCCGGGTCAAACACCTATTATACGGCGGCAGTCAAAAGTATGATGCAGAATTTCCATGCTTTTTTCTATGCTTCGTTTGATCCTGAAGGTTTCATCACCGTTGATAAGCCGCCAGTGGCACTGTGGGTTCAAACCTTAAGTGCTAAAATCTTTGGACTTAGTGATTTTAGCGTATTACTGCCAGAAGCTATTGCAGGGGTATTCTCGGTTTACCTTATGTATATCCTTGTAAAACCTAAATTTGGGCGCACAGCGGCCTTACTATCGAGTTTGGTTCTTGCGTGTTCGCCGATTTTTGTAGCGGTTGTAAGAACTAACAACGTGGATAGTATCTTAATTGTGACCCTTTTAATGGCCACATGGGCATTAATGAAAGCTGTAGACAAGAAAAAGCTAGGCTGGTTGATTCTTAGCGTTTTCTTAATCGGCGTCGGCTTTAATATTAAAATGCTGCAAGCCTATATGGTTGTCCCAGCCATTTACTTGTTTTATTGGATCGCCGTTAAATTAAACTGGAAGAAGAGATTGCTGCATTTAGCAGCGGCAACGGTAGTGTTGGCGGGCGTTTCTTTATCTTGGGCTATAGTGGTTGATTCTGTTCCGGCCAGTGAGAGACCCTATATCGGAAGCAGTCAGACTAATTCCGTCTTAGAATTAGCGTTTGGCTATAACGGGATCCAGCGTTTGTTGGGGCAGAATAGCGGTTCCTCTACTGGGGCCGAGAAGCAGGCTATTAACTCATTTACCCATACTAGTAATGAACAGACAGTTCAAAATCAAGCAGGAACAGCGACTAGCCAAGCCCAGGGAACAACAGGAACTGACAGTTCGTCAACCAGCCAAGCAGCAACAGGGGCTTTCGCTCCGCCAAACTTCCAAAATGGCGGCATGGATGGAAAAGGCGGCGGAACAAGTGGAATGTTCGGCACGGGCAGTACCGGTCCATTACGTCTATTCTCAACGGAGCTTTCCGGGCAAATAAGCTGGTTGTTACCGTTTATCCTCTTTGCTGTAATTGGTTTAGTTGCAGAATACCTGAAGTCTAAGCAATTTGATATGCGCCTTAAATTTGCGGCCTTTTGGCTGGCGTGGTTGATTCCTATGATGGTTTTCTTCAGCATTGCCGAGTTCTTCCATCAATATTATTTAAGTATGATGGGACCTGCCATTGCTGCATTAGTTGGAATTGGCTGGACGATACTCTGGAGCTTCTTTACCAACCAAGAGGGATGGAAGTCTCGGCTTCTGCCTTCAGGGATCCTGGTTACCTTCCTATTTGAATCATTAATTCTTCACCAAAACGCTCAATCAAAATCTTTGGTAATCGGAACGGTTCTTGTTGGGGCTGTCCTCTTTATTCTCATGGTTCCTCAGATAAAAAAAGAAGCCCTTTCCCCTGCACTGCCAATGGCGGCCCTGCTCGCTTTATTGATTCTGCCGCTATACTGGACGGGGATTACGATTAATAAAACAAATAATGCAAGTACTCCGATTGCAGGACCAGGTTCTGGCATGGGTGGCATGGGTGGCGGCCGAATGGCAGGTAATATGAGCTTGCCTGGAGGCATGCCAGGTACAAGTGGTAACATTGCACCTGGAGCATCACAAAATCAAGATGCTGCGAATATGACACCAGCTGCTAATCAAGAGGGTGTAAGTATCCCAGCAAGTGCCCCGGCGAATATGGGTGGTAAAGGAATGGACACTAAAAACCAATTAAACACCGGCTTGCTTGCTTATTTAGAAAAAAATTATGATGGGGAAAAATATTTCTTAGCTACCGACAGCACGCAATCAGCAGCGCCATATATTCTCAATACCGATTATTCAGTTATGGCGATGGGAGGTTTTTCAGGCAATGACCCCGCACTAACGCCTTCGAAATTGGAACAAATGGCGAAAGCAGGTTATGTTAAGTATTTCTTAATATCAGGACGCGGCGGAAGAGGACTAGATCAAAGTCAATCGGTTACACAGTGGATCAAGGATAACTGTGAAGAGGTTCCAAGCAGTGAGTGGCAATCAGATTCTAGCTCCCAAAACCAAACATCGTTTGGACCTGGCGGCGGAGATACGCTCTATGTTTATAAAGGATAACCGTTTTGTTTAACAAAAAGGACTAAGGTTTTTGACGCCTTAGTCCTCTTACTTTTTTTTAGATTAATAATCTTATCGCAGATAAAGCAGTAACCACTAAAATAAGAATCCGAAAAGGCTTTTCATTTATTTTCTTAATCAAGAAAGCTCCTAAAAGAGCACCCACAGCAATCGCTGGAATCATGATCAGGGCGAACAACAGCGTTTTTAAATGAATATTATGCCAGACCAAAGCCTGCATAGGTACCTTCGAAATATTGACAATGAAGAAAAACCAAGCGGTTGTTCCTAGAAATTTATCTTTCTTGAAGCCTTTTGCTAATAAAAAAACACTGAAGATTGGTCCTGCAGCATTGCCGATCATCGAGGCAAACCCACTAAGAATTCCCGTTAAGGCATAAAACCATTTACCCTTGGGAACTTTAGCACCCTCTCCTTTTTTCTCCATGTAAACTAAAATAATTAAACATAAAATAACACAAATAGAGATGATCATTTTAAATTGTGCGTCGTTGGTATACTCACCCACGACAAGTCCTAATAATAGGCCAGCAGCCTCCCATGGCAATAATGCTTTAATGTCTTTCCAGTCGGCGTGGCGATTATAATAATAAATCGCAAAGATATCCCCAATAATTAATAATGGCAAGATCATTCCCGTTGACTCTTTGCCTCCGAAGATTAAGGCAATGATTGGAATTACAGGCATTGAAAAAGCACTTATTCCCGTTTTTGAAAAACCAATCAAAATAGCCGCCACGATTACCCAAAGCCACTGTGATATGTTTAGATCAAATAAACTTAACATTTTAATATCCCCTATTTATCTAGCAAGTCCTGAAATATCTGTGCATTAAAAAAGCAGAAGAACCTATACTTTATTCTCCTGCTCCTAATTCCCATATTGAGTTTTGTTTTCTATTATGTCAATAGCAGCCAAGTTCTTTTAATGTGAATATTTTTCAGCCCTGTTCTTGCGGATACCATGGACGATAAAAGTGATAACAAAGGCTACCACCAAAACAACGATAAAGAGCTCATTTGGAATTTCAATATCAACGAGGGTAAGTCCCATTTTAACCGCAATAAACAAAATTAAGAAATACGCAGTCGTCTCAAGCTCTGGGACCCTGTTCATTAAACTGATAAAAAAGGTTGCCACACCCCGCATCAAAAGAATCCCGATCATACCGCCAAGCAAGACAACCCAAACCTCATCAGATACCGCTAGTGCAGTAAGGATACTATCAACTGAAAAGGCCAAATCCATTAGTTCGACGCTAATAACCGTTGCCCAGAAAACACCAAAGGTTTGGGTCAACCACCCCTTCGGTTTACGCTCCTCTTCCTCGTCTCCCTCTTCTTTCGTTTTTAGCTTGTCCATAAAGAATTTGACAGCTAACCAGAGTAAATAGAGCGCACCAATTAATTTAATAAACCATAGCTTAATTAAAAATGTTCCGAGTCCAATAAAAATAAACCGGAATACATAGGCACCCCAAAGTCCATAAATCAGGGCCTTCTTTTGCTGCTGCTTTGGCAATGGTTTTACAAACGCAGATAAAACCAAAGCATTATCAGCGGACAAGATACATTCCAGTACCGCTAAAGATAAAATTAATCCCCACGCCTTCGGTGAGGACAACACATCTGCCCACATCTGCCAATCCAGCATGGAGGCAAAGTTAGAGACCACTTCTTCCCACATCGTTCATTTCTCTCCTTTATTAAAAAAAGACATTTTGTCTATTATTTAATTTTAACGTAAAAACAGCAGCAGCTACTAGTTTTCCGCTTGATACCTCCGTCCTATCATTTAAATAAAGTCTTCCCAAATGGAGGAACAATTACCCAATTAAAGCAGCAAAAAAAAGCCAGCCTCCTAAAGGAAGACTGACAATATCGATTATCTTTCATATTTAGATAATTTGGATGTAACATTATCTGCTTTTCTTTCCTGCGGCCGCGCTTTTAAGTTAGAGGCCCAGGAAACCTGCGACTCATAATGCTGGGAACGCTCCTTATTAACCAGTTGCTGCAGACGGTCTTTATTTTTCTCAAGAAGATCTTCAAGCGACTTCAACCGCCGGGCCGGAAAAGCAAGTCCTGCCAGTACAGACGTAATCGTCGGGTCTGATTCAGAAATATACGTTCCTTCGAATAATTCAAGTGGTTCTCCGACCCTTTCAAAGATGGATGGCACATTAATCAGTTTCGCCATGCTTTCCGGTCCTTCATAGATTAAACCGGCTCTTATAACGCCTGTTGATTCAACCGGGCAGAAAATAGAATTTACCCATGATTGCTGAATTTTACTGGAGACATCAGCGGTTGTTCTTGCATCCGTGATGGTGGTTGATGAGATAATCGTCACTCCTCTTGTACTAAGTATATTCATTAAATCGGTTTTATCAAAGTTTCCAAAAAAAGAACTCTTCTTGGTTATTTGCAGCACATTATTAATGGCATCTATGACCTGATGATTGGAAGAAAGGTAAATCTGATGCTTACTTGATTGGGGATTAGCCTTCCGTAATTGATCATTATCAACAAGGAATACGGAAGACAGAGCCTCAATCCTCGAAATCTCCTCGATACAGGCTACGGCATTAATTCGGTTTCCCGCCAGCGCGTTACGGTCCGGGACCACCGCAATCGCACCAATGTTAATGCCCGGCAGCTGGTCCAATAATAAATCCATTAGGAGCGGACTCATCCCTGACCCTGTTCCGCCATCTGTAGAAAACGCCACTAATAATAGTTTAATATTTTTAAAAGACCGTTTGACAAAGTCAATTAACTCTCGATAATTTTCATTTACCGCTTTTAACCCAATCGACCGATCTTGACCGGCTCCGCTGTAGCCTGGGACAAAGTACTTCTTTTCAACCCGCGTATTGACTGTTCCATCGCGTTGATTTGTATTTATTAGTGCGGCTTGAAAGCCCAAAGAGGCTGCAATTTCGGCAATATTCCCTCCGGCCTGACCGACACCTAATATCCCAATTGATTTCGCCATTTTCCCTATCCCCTCCCTTTCTTCTAAAATAATACTCATCTTTTAGAAATTTAGACTTTACCAATCTAAAAACAAGTGAAATAGTTGGAAGACGAAAAAGAACCTTTCTTGGTCCGAAAGGTTCCTTCCATAATAAATCAGTTCGCAGCTTGTACTGGGTTCCCCGTAACAGAAGACAGCTTAAGCGATAATGGGAAAGCCAGCAAAAGCAAACATAGGATAAAACCAATAACCCCTTTCCATCCAAAGTTGGAAAAGAAAAAGCCTCCCGCTGTACCGGCAATACTTGAACCGGAGTAATAAAAGAACAAATACAGCGACGAGGCTTGCGCCTTGGCTGTGCGTGCCCTTCTGCCAACCCAGCTGGATGCAATCGAATGTGCTCCAAAAAAGCCAAACGTAAAGACAGCAATACCCATGATTTTTAACACTAATGGTACCGCTAATGTTACTACGGCCCCCGCTGCCATAATAATAAGACAGATCCATAAAACCTTTTTACGACCTAGGGAATCTGAAAGACGCCCCATCCACGTCGAGCTAAATGTTCCAGTCAGATAGACAATAAAAATCCAGCCCACAATGGTTTGGCTTAAGTGATAGGGAGGTGCCAGCAGTTCAAAGCCGATATAGTTATAAAGGGTAACAAAGCTTCCCATTAAAATAAAAGCGATACAAAACAAACACAAAAGAGCTGGATCCTTTAAATGTCCAATCAGCGATTTGCTTAGAGTCTTTAGCTTTAATGGCTTAGGTGAAAAATAACGAGAGTTTGGCAGGTGAAAGCAAAACCATAGGCTTAGGATTAAGCTGATGATCCCAATACTCCCCATGGCAACGCGCCAGGAGAACAGGTCTGTAATCGAGCCGGTAATAATTCTTCCAGCCATTCCGCCAATGGAATTTCCACTGATATAGATGCCCATCGCAATTCCAAGACTCTTAGGGTCAACCTCCTCACCGAGATAGGCCATCGCAATCGCTGGAAGTCCTGCGAGCACTATACCTTGCAGGATACGAAAACCCAGCAGCGAGCTAAAGGTCGGACTAAAGGCTGTGATAATGACAATTAGTGAAGAAAGGAGTAACGAGACCGACATAATCGGCTTTCTCCCCCAAGCTTCGGATATGGAACTTATAAATAACATGGAAATAGCAAGTGTAAACGTGGTTACCGATAAGGTCAGACTCCCAGTCGCCGCCGTGACATCAAATTCTTTTGTAAAGATTGGCAGTAAAGGCTGAACATCATAAAGAATCGAAAAGGTAATAAACCCTCCAGCAAAGAGCGCAAAATTAGCCCTTCGAAAGGCAGTCGTCCCTTGTTGCAGCTTCTCCAACATTAAAACCTTCTTCCTTTGGTTTTTCCCCTATCCACTTTACTCCTTTTTGGTGTCAGGCACCATAAAAATACATAAATCCACGACTGAAGGACACTTGTTGTTTTTTTATATTTCCTTTTCCACTCATTGTAAGTTTCCTTTTCTTGGGTCTTTGAAGTTAAAAATTAAAAAATAATAATGTCCTTTTCATTAAATCTTAATGCAAGGAGTTTCAATCCGAATTATGATAGTTACGTTAAAAATATAGGATTATAGTCACATTTGACAATCCTTATAGCGGGGTATCATTATGCTCGAAAAAATAAAGAGTTTTATTTACCAGGAAAGGGTTAGATGGGCCAGTAAATTTTTGTATTACTTGCTTATTCTTCTTTTACTGTTTTTTATGTATGGCTTCAATGACGCAAGTGCAGGTTCGTATATTTACAATGATTTTTAATTACGGGGGGATCCCAAAATGAAATTGTTACAAGCCATTCAAAACAATGCTAGGTTACAGCCAGAAAGATTGGTTTTTATCTCTCCTGCGAAACAGATTACCTACGGTGAGCTTTGGCAGAAATCTGATCACTTAGCGGGCTTCATTATAGCGCATAACCTTAAAGAGCACTCACCTATTTTGGTTTATGGACATATGGAACCGGAAATGGTGATTTCCTTCCTTGGAAGTGTAAAAGCTGGTCATCCCTATATTCCTGTTGATATCTCTATTCCATTAGAAAGAATGGAAAAAATAATCAGGAATTCTAAAGCGGAATTATTAATTAATGTGTCCGGACTCGAGCTTCCGATGGAAGAGTCATTGATAAGGGTTGTAACCCCTGAGGACATGGATAAACACGATTCAATAGGCTCATCCAATTGGGTTAAGGAACATGATGTTTTTTATATTATCTATACATCAGGAAGTACGGGAAACCCAAAAGGTGTCCAGATTACTGCCAACAATTTGCAAAGCTTCGTGGACTGGATGGTGGAAGACTTCCCAATTAAGGGCGGACTTCGCTTTTTAAACCAAGCTCCCTTCTCCTTTGATCTTTCGGTAATGGACCTCTACCCGGCTTTGGCAAGTGGCGGCACATTATTTGCAATTACAAAAGAAATGATCGCTAGGCCAAAGATCTTATTTGAAGAGTTAAAAAGGTCCGAAACAGAAGTATGGACCTCTACGCCTTCGTTTGTCCAAATGTGTTTGATGGACCCATCGTTTAATGATCACCTGCTTCCGGAACTTTCAGTATTTCTTTTCTGCGGCGAAATTTTGCCGGTTTTAGTTTGCAAGCAGCTGCGGGAACGATTCCCAAAAGCAAGGATCTTTAATACCTATGGTCCAACCGAGACAACGGTTGCTGTAACCTTTTTAGAAATAAATGATGAAGTGATAGAGGAATATCAAACTCTTCCTGTAGGAGCCGCAAAATCGGATACACAAATCATCCTATTAAATGAAGAGAATATGCCTGTACCCGAGGAAGAAAAAGGAGAAATCATCATTGTTGGACCAAGCGTAAGTAAAGGCTATTTGGGGCAGCCAGAACTAAATGATAAAGCCTTTTTCCTCTATAATGGACAGCAGGCTTACAGAACCGGTGATGCTGGTTTCATTAAGCAAGGCCTACTTTTTTATAAAGGAAGATTAGATTTCCAAATTAAGTTACATGGCTATCGGATGGAGCTTGAGGAAGTTGAATACCATATTGCCAAATGCAAATATGTGAAATCAGCAGTTGTTGTTCCCATTTATCAAGATGATAAGATTGAATACCTATCCGTATTGATTATTCCAGCGGAACATCCTTTTGAAAAAGAATATCAGCTTACTGGTGCGATAAAAAAAGAACTAGGATTAGTACTGCCGGCCTATATGATTCCACGGAAGTTTTCTTATCATAAAGAACTGCCAATCACACCGAATGGTAAAGTGGATAGAAAAACGATCCGTGATAAGGTATTGCTATGATTCCATATAGTTCTTTTACCTTCTTTTTCATCCTAGTGATTCTTTTAGCACCAACCATAATCCTTGGTTTACAAGGGAAGAGATTTCAATCATATAACATGGTTATAACGGTTATCGTATTAGCCATTATTTTTTCAACTAAGCCAGCTAGTGCGCTTGCCCTGGTCCTTTTTACAACCTGGCAGGTTCTATTAATTGAAGGGTATATAGCCTATCGAAAAAAAGCAAACAGCGGCTGGATTTTTTCCTTTGCCGTCATTGCTTCCATTCTTCCATTAACGATTTATAAATTGCTTCCTTACTTTTCAGATACTAACTGGATGTCCTTTTTAGGGATTTCCTACTTAACTTTTAAAGGAACACAATTGATTATGGAAACAAGGGACGGGTTAATAAAACAAAGACTCCCCCTTGCTAATTTGCTATATTTCATTTTATTCTTCCCGACTATTTCATCCGGTCCAATTGACCGGTACCGTCGGTTTGACAAAGATTTAAAAGCAGAGGTAACAGCTGAGCAGTATAAGCAGCTGTTATATGATGGCATTAACAAAATATTCTTGGGCTTTTTATATAAATATATCATTGGCTATTCTATTAATCATTTTTTCCTTCCAAACTTAAGATTTATTGCGACAAGTCATTTTCAAAGCCAGCTCTTTTATATGTATGGGTATAGTTTTTATTTATTTTTCGATTTTGCAGGTTACAGTGCATTTGCCATTGGCGTCAGCTATATTATGGGGATCAAATCGCCGGAAAACTTCAATCTGCCATTTATCAGCAGGAATATAAAAGACTTTTGGAATCGCTGGCATATGAGCCTTTCCTTCTGGTTTCGAGATTATGTTTACATGCGGTTTGTTTTTTGGATGACGAAAAAGAAGTGGATTAAAAACCGTAACATTACCTCTAACCTCGGATATATTTTGTTATTTCTGTTAATGGGTTTCTGGCATGGGCTTGAGATTCAATATATTCTCTATGGAATCTATCATGCCTTACTGATGGTCGGCTACAATACGTTCGAGCAGTTTAATAAAAAGCATAAATGGTGGCCGCAGACTAGATTCACTCGGGTCGTTAGTATTGTGATTACCTTCCACTTTATTTGCTTTGGATTTTATATATTTTCGGGACATTTTATTCAAAAAGGAGCATGATTTCGATGGAATTTAAAGAACAAGTAATTGAGTTAATAGCTGAAATTTGTCAAGACGAGGTAGTAAAGGAAAATCCGGATATTAATTTATTTGATTCCTCATTATTAGACTCTTTCGGCACAGTGGAATTACTAGTTTTAGTAGAAGAGCGCTTTGGAATCACTGTACCGATTACTGAATTTGACCGGGATACTTGGAACACTCCGAATAATATCGCCATTCAGTTGGCTGATTTTAAATGAGAAAGCCTGTATTTATACCGCTTTTTCTAGCTTTCTTTGTTTTATTTATCCTTGTGATCATTCCAGATCGTTGGATTGAGAGCCTGATTCCGAAAAACCGAATCAGCCAAGCAGCAACTGAATTAAGTCCTTTCATGTTTCAAGGGAAGTATATACAGGAAAAAATGCTTGGGGATAGCCGATATTTGCCTATCTACGGTTCATCAGAACTGGCTAGGCTGGATCGTTTTCATCCTTCTAACTATTTTCAAGAGGTCCATGAAGACTTCACACCTTTTCTGATTGGCCGTGGTGGAACTGAATCACTGATTCATTTTTTAAATTTTTCCGAACATATTAACCAGCTAAAGGATAAGAAAATCGTGTTTGTGCTGTCTCCGCAATGGTTTAATCCACTAGGAGCAGATGAATCGCATTTTGTACCTAATTATTCTTCCCTGCAAGGATATGATTTTGCTTTTAACAACCAAATTGATTCAGAGGTGAAGAAAAAGGCCATTAAGCGCCTCTTAACCTATTCATCCGTTAAAAACGATCCTATTCTCTCTACTCTCTACAAAGCTGAGATCACGAATGATCCATGGATAAAGCGGGAAGCCAGTGTTCTTCACCCTGTTGCTGTTGTCTATCGGAATTTGCTAGAGAAAAAAGATTTATATTACTCATTGGCAGGCGGTTTTTCTCGTCATCGGGACCTTACTCCGAAAGTAAGGAATAAATCGTGGAACGAGTTAGCGCAAGAAGCGGATCAACTTGGTTCCAAACGGGCAACAAACAATCATTTTTATATCGTAAACTCGCAATATAATAAAATTAAAGGTTTCTTACCGTCTTTTAAAAATAAAGACATTAATCGTTCCTATGGAACATCGAAAGAATACGGAGACTTCCAGCTTGTCCTAGATGTATTAAAACAATCCGGAGCAAAGCCTCTGTTTATCTCGGTCCCTGTTAATGGGCATTATTATGATTATACTGGGTTTCCTAAACAAGGACGTACTGCTTATTATAAACGGATTAAACAGCAAATAGAGGCTGAAGGCTTCCAAGTTGCCGATTTCTCAGGCCACGAATATGATCCATATTTCATGAAGGATACTATTCACATTGGCTGGAAGGGCTGGGTTTACACGGATCAGGCTATTAAGCAATTTTATGAGGGAAACGAAAAAAAGGTTGTTATGGTGAATCATTAAGGCATATCTGATATTTTAAAAGAAGGCTGTGTTAAAGGTTACTGATGATTTTGACACAATGTTGATTGGAGCGGAAGGCGCTCGAATCCTGCGGGAGTACGGGGCAGGGGAGACCCCGCAGGCGCTTTAGCGCCGAGGAGGNNTGGAGCGGAAATCAACATTCAAGATTAACACAGCCTAAAAGAAAGAAGGCAGCTAGTAGATAAGCTGCCTTCTTTCTTTTTTACGGATACTGCTAATTCATTTTAGTATTTTCATATTTCCGATTATAGGAAGCGGCTTTTTTTCACCCTTACTCGCATTTACCATCCCAATAATCATAAAGACTACTAAGGCAATACCAAATGCAGTATTAATTAATGACATTAACCACCATAATCTCCACAAAATTGCTGATAATATAGACAGGACAATTTCCCCGCCTATTCCTGCTAATAATAAGACGAGCCCTTGATTGGCATGGAAACGGCCGGTTTTCGAGTTAGGACAGACTAAAAGAGGCAAGAAACATAATATACCTAAATAGGAGAGAACAAAAATGATCTTATTGTCTTGGTCCTCTTTAACGATTCCAGCATCATCTACTGAAGAACGTTCTAAACCCTCTGAGGATACTTCGCTTCCACAACTGCCACAATATTTAGCGTTAACCGCCACCTGATTTCCACATTGTTTACAGATCATAAAAAGCACCTCTCTTATTATTTTTAGGCTGTGTTAAACTTGGACATTGATTGGAGCGGAAGGAGCTCGCTTTCCGCAGGCATGCCCGTTGTTCTCTCCTTTACTGATTTTTAAATCCTTCCATTATATAGTTCAAAATATTTATTTATGCCAGTCCGCATTCAAACAGAAAATCTTTTTTTAGACCATTAGTCTTATTAAAAGATGGGGCAGGCAAATAAAAAAGAGTAACCATTGCCTTCCTTCAAAGGAGAAAGGTAATAGGTTACTCTTCAAGTTTTTTCTTATATAAAATCTAATTAATTCCTTAAATAAACAGATTGATGATTAACACTCCTGCCAGCCCAACAAGAGAAGCAATCGTAACCATAACTGACCATGTTTTAATGGTTTTACCAATGGATAGGTTAAAGAATTCCTTGTAAATCCAAAAACCTGCATCATTTACATGGGAGAACGTCATACTTCCAGCACCAGTAGCTAAAACCATAAGCTCTGGACTTACATGTGTTGCTGCAACCAGTGGTGCCGCAATCCCAGCAGCAGTCATACCTGCGACAGTAGCAGAGCCTAAAACGACACGTAATATTGCGGCAATTAACCATGCTAGGATTAATGGAGAAATCGATGATCCTTCCATTAGGTGGGCAACGTATTTATCGACATGGCTATCAATCAATACTTGTTTGAATGCACCGCCGCCGCCGATAATCAATAAAATTACTGCAATACTACTAATGGATTCTGTAAGTGAATTCATCAGTTCCGGCATTTTTCTACCGCGATTAAGACCAAACGTGAAAATGGCAACGATTACAGAAATTAACAACGCAACACCAGGATTACCTAAAAATTGAGCAGCAGGTAAAAGACCTGATTTTGGTGCTACAATTTCTACAATAGCCTGGAAGGCAATAAGAATAACTGGAATAAGAGCAGTAAACATACTAATACCAAATCCAGGCATTTCCTCTTCTTTAAAGTGTTTTGGTGTAAAAAGACCTTTTGGAATCTCTACTTCTAAATCTTCCTTTTTAAATAACTTCGTATATAATGGTCCACTAATAATAACAGCAGGAATAGCGATGATAATCCCATATAATAATGTCTTACCAAGGTTTGCTTGATAGATGCCCGCAACCGCTGTTGGCCCTGGATGCGGCGGCACAAAGCCATGCATAGTAATTAACGCTGCGATAACCGGCATTCCAATGTATAGAATGGGAACACCCGCTTCTGCGGCAATCGTGAATACTAATGGGATTAAAACAACAACGCCTGTTTCAAAAAATAGAGCGATTCCAACAACAAATGCAGTAAGAACAGCTGCTAACTGCACACGCTTCTTGCCAAATGCACGGATTAGGGTAACAGAGATTCGCTGAGCACCCCCGGAATCAGCCATCAATTTCCCAATCATACCCCCAAATACAATCACTAAAGCTAGACTTCCCAAGGTGCCGCCCAAACCGGTTGTAATGGATGTCATCGCCTCGACTGGTGACATACCTTCCATTATACCTACGAGCAATCCGACTACAATCAACGAGATGAATGCGTTTAACTTAAAGACCACCATCAATAATAGTAATAATGCTACCCCTATGCAGATAAATACTATTGGCATTTTCCCCATCTTCTCCTTTGTTTAAGGGGATGCCAATACTATGTTTATTGGCATCCTTTTAAAATCTATCTACCGCTTAATATTTCAGCAACCTCTTTTAAATCGGTTTTGGATCCTACGTTCCCTGGGAAAATGACATAAGCCATACCAGGATACTTGCTTTCTTCCCCTGTTCTCCACACTGGAATTCCAGGACGAATTTGACCAGCGACTGTTGCTCTCTTCACCTTCAAGCCTTTTGTCCCAACATCACTTGAGGTAATCCCGCCTTTTGCAATGAGAAAGTTCGGTCTAACTTGTAATCTAGTGACGATACTTGTGACCGCATCTGAAATCGAAACGGAGAGTTTTAATTCTTCTTCCTTTTTACCCTCTCCAAGGTCAAGACGCTCTCTGCTGGTATAAACCGCAACGGTTTTACCGGAGCTAATAAGAGCCTCAGTTGTTTCAATTACCCGGTCACATTCTTTCTGAAATGCTTCAGGCTGTAAAACTAAATGGCTATTAAACTCAATAAATTCAATGGCACTTACCTTTTTAAGCTCTTCCAGTTGTTCGGTAGTTTTTTTTACATGGGAACCAATAATAATTAATCCGCCATTCCCTGTTTCTTCTCCCACTAATTCTGCTCTAGTAAGCAGCGGTTTATTACTCACTCCTCCGATTACTTTTGGAAGAGCGGCTGCACTCCTGAACAAGAAGTTCTTGCCGCCGTTAATAGCCTGTACTAAAGCAATGGTAAAGATTTTTACATCCGCCTCATCAACAGCATTGACTACTACCTTATTAAAATTGTCCACTTGAAGAAGCTGTTCGGTTATTTTTCCAATCTGCATAGAACGCAGCTGTTCAAGTGAAATATATAATGTATTTTCAGCAGTAAATTCTCCATTAGACTTCTCTTCAATCCATTCACCTAAATCAGATTTTGTGTAACCAAAGGTACGATCCTTGGCAAACTCTGTTTCTCCGGCAGGTATCAGTTCCTCACCGTACTGAACATAGTGAATGTTATTGATGGTAAGGCGCCCTCCCTCTTTGAAGAAAGGCAGGATTACTTCTCCATCCATTTTCAAATCAGAAGCAGTCTCAATCGTTTCCTTTAAAACGTTTGTTTCTAAAGGATAGTGGCCTCTTAACGTGGAATCTCCACGGCTGATAATCATGAACTCCCGGTTTAATTTCGAAGCCACTGTTAGAATATTTTCCGCCATTTCACGGTGCGCCTTCTCAGTTTCTTCTGCTGTAAACCCTCTTGAATTGGTTAAGATAAAGAACATGGACTGTTCTTCATTAAATCCCTGTTCAATGCTTTCTAGCGACCAATCTGTAAAAACCGAAATGTCATGGACTGTTTGTACACCTGTTGGATCATCATCCAGGACAATAATTTTTTTATTCAGTGTCTTTAGTGCTTCCGCAAGCAAATCATCAACTTGTGCACGGTTTACTTCAGGAAGAGTTTCAAGAACTTCTACGGATACACTCTTTGTCTCATTCATGTTTTAAACCCTCTTTACTTCAACATTTGCAAGTTTTTCATAATATCTAACTATGCTGCCATGATCGTCTTTAATTTTCCCATCCACCTTTAACGCATGGAAAATCTCTAATAATTGGCTTGATAGTGGTAACGGAACACCGATTTCATGGGCTGTATCCATTACATTGGTTATGTCTTTCATATTGATAGCAATGCTGCCGCCTGCAACAAAGTTTCGGTCTAAAATCATTGGTACTTTTGCATCGAGCACTGCACTTCCAGCAAGCCCGCTTCTGATGGCCTGGTACATTTTTTCAACATTAATACCAGCTTTTGCTGCTAATACAAGTGCCTCAGACATTGCGGCAATGTTAAGGTTTACAATAATCTGATTAGCCAGTTTTGCCGTTACACCACAGCCATTATCACCTACTAAGGTTACATCCTTTCCCATGCCGTAAAGAACAGACTGAACGCTTTCAAAAACATCTTCCTTACCGCCAACCATGATGGCTAACGTACCGTCAATGGCTTTTGGTTCTCCGCCGCTAACAGGTGCATCAAGCATTCCTACACCTTTTTTTGCCGCTTCATCTGCAAGTTCTCTTGATACTTCAGGAGTAATAGAACTCATATCAATGATGACAGAACCTTCATTTGCTCCTTCTAAAATGCCATTCTCACCTGTAACAACTTGTTTCACGTGCTGAGAAGCTGGCAGCATGGTAATAATGACATCACTTTTTTCTGCTACTTCTTTAGGTGATGCTGCTGCAGTCGCTCCAGCCTCTACTAAACTATTTACCGCCTCTTGATTAAGATCAAATACAGTCAGTGTGTGCCCTGCCTTCATAAGGTTTAATGACATAGGTTTTCCCATTATTCCAAGTCCAATAAAGCCAACTTTTCGTTCCATCTTTATTCCTCCTTGATTTCTATCATTTAATATACAATAAGCTAATTGCGTCTCTCAGAACCATCGCAACCGCTTTCAATTAGTGTTTACATTTGCTATTGTATACTAGCTTTACTATTTTGTATACATTTTTATTTTTTTTGTATACAAAATTTTATTTAGTGTATACTGGATTATAGATAAAAGATGACTTTGGTATTTTTTTGTCTTTAAATTTGGTAAGATAATTTTAATTAGTGAAATCATATTTGAGGTGAAATCTTTGTTAGGAAGTGATCGTTCTCGTCCTGCTTTCCATCAATCCTATGAAATTATTCGTGATAAAATTTTAAATGGAGAGCTTCCCGGAGGGACCAAGATCGTGGAAGAAAAGGTTGCTGCTGAATTAGGTGTGAGCAGAACCCCTATCCGTGAGTCCATTCGTAAATTGGAACAAGAAGGGCTTATTGTGAATAAGAGGGTAGTTAAGCCGACCGAAAAGGATTTGAGAAATATGTTTCAAGTCCGTATTCTATTAGAAGGCTTTTCAGCAAAATGTGCAGCATCCTATCTGAAGGAAGACGAACTGGAATCTCTATGTAACTGTGTTGAGATTGGAAGGAAAGGTACTGTCGAAGAGATCATGCGTGCTAATGAACGCTTTCATGAAATTATTGTTCACGCCAGCAATAATCCAGTTATGATTGATATTATTGACCGGATGCAATCTACGATTTATCTTTTCCGTAAAACCGTTGTATTTTACAACCGTCCTCATCTAATTGATGAACATGAAGAAATCTACAAGGCCATTAAAGCAAGGGACGGCGAAAGGGCAGAAATGCTGATGAAAAGCCATTTACAAGCCGATTTAGACTTTTGTCTGCATCTAATTGGAAATTAGGGTTAAACAATTGACACATCTTTCTGCCATTTGGGGAGATGTGTTTTTTATGTTAAAAAGCACCTGCATAATGCAGATGCTTTATTTATTGGAGTCCTGGTGAAAACTTAACAAGAAATTTACTCCTATACAGTCATTTTCCAATTTGATACTGCCAGCCAGTTTTCTTTTTCCTGATAATTGGGCATTATTTTTCCAACAAGCCGCCAGAAAGAGCGGTCATGGTTCAGATGGACCATATGGCACATTTCATGAATGACTACATACTCAACGACTTCTCGTGGTGCCATCGCCAGCCTCCAATTAAATGTTAACTGCTGTCTTGAATCACAGGTTCCCCAGGTCGTTTTACTATCTGTAATCCGTATAGAACGTGGTTTTGTTTTAAAGTAGCTTTGATAGGAGCTGATACTCTTCTCAACTATTGCTTTACACTGCTGATAATAAAAGCGTTTTAAAGCTTGTTTTATGCTTGCATCGTCTAGCTGCTTCACATAGATTTGTAACGATTCTCCGTCAAACTCAACATAGTCCTGCTCGATATTTTTGTTTTCATAGATTTGTATCGGGTAAGTGTTTCCTAAATAAAGAAAGCTCTCGCCATGTTCATAGACCTTTTTCTGCGGACCTTGCTGTCTATCCTTCATTTCGTTTAATTTTTGCTGAATAAGGTCCCAGTTTTGCTCTATTGTTTGAAGCACTCTATCATCAGGTGTCCCTTTCGGAGCCTGGACTTCCACATTTCCATAACTATCGATCGTCATTCCTATGGAGGTGCGGTTCTTGTACCTTATTTCAAAACGTATCGTCTTACCTCTGTACGTATGTATCATCTTATCACCTTTGGTGCATTATCCTCTGTATTTAATCGCTAGTCCTTTTAAGAAATTACGAGCGAATTTATCTCCGCATTCTTTATAATTCTTATGCCCTTCTTTTCTTAACAAAGCACTAAGTTCTCCTTTTGATACCCTGATTCCAGCCATTTCAAATATTTCCAGCATATCCTCAGTGGTTAATGATAGGGCTATTTTTACCTTCTTTAACAGGAGATTATTAACGTTAGCACTTTTGGGTGAAACCGGTTCTGGTGTAGACAGTCCTGGTTTAGGCTCTTGTTTGCCTCTTTTAAAAATAATTAAGCCATTTAAGAATGAATCGAACATGCTGTTATTACACTTTATTTGATGTTCACTCTCATAATCGTCATCCTCATAATCGTCGTCTGATTTTGTCAGGATCTGTATCACTTCTGGAACAGTTACTTCTACACCGCCCAGTTTAAAGATTTCTGCCATTTCTTTATTTTTTATTTCTAGCGCATATCTTAAACGAATTAGTATATCATTATTGTCCATCATGGACCTCCTTTATCTTACTCATTATTTTATTTTAGACTTTGTAACAGCCTCGGCTTTATGGAGGAAATGGGGCTGGTAAGTTTACACTCAGCAGAGAATCTTTTATATTTTAATATCATATTTACGTTTAAATTCAAAAATCTCATCGCCAGCTTTGTGATAACCACCCGATTTTTGAAAGGACTCTCTTATATCTGAGACAGCCTTATGGATAGATGGGCTGGTTAGCACATGCTCTGCAGCTTCACTTAGTTGATTCGCAGTCAAGCCATCCATTTGTAATTGAATACCGGCACCGATATTGGCAACTTGCCCAGCAATGATGGGCTGATCCGCACTTTGTGGGATTGCAATGAGCGGAACCCCATAATAGAGACCTTCATGGGTACTGTTCATTCCACCATGTGTAATAAATAATTTAGTATACCTTAGTATCTCTGTTTGTGGAACATAATTTTTTACCATGAAGTTCTTCGGGATCTCCCCTAAATCAGATAGTTGAGTTTTTTCCCCAATCGACATGACAACGGTATAATCAGTGTTCCCAAATGCTCTAAAACAAAGCTTATAAAAATCAATGGCTTGGTTAAAAACAGTACCCAGTGAAATATAAATTGGTCTTTTTTCCTGGATTGCTGTAAGGTCAAAGTTTTCTTGAAGTAATCGTGTAGAGATGGATGGACCGATAAATTTGTAAGTTTGGTCGAATGCTTCTCCAAAAGGTTGAAACTCCCTAGTTGTGTAAACGATTGTAAGCGGCGCAGGATTGCAATAAACCTCATAAGGAGAACCGATTTCGACATTATATTTTTCCTTCACCCTTATCGTCAGTCTTTGATATTCATCGTTTATTTCTTTAACCACATCTGAAGGAATGTTTTTAGAAAGCTGTTCCAACATTTTATCGAATGATTCCTTTGTCTCTGCAAAGGAAGTGCAAGAATTGACTGCCGGAAGCTTAAGGATTTGGGCAAGTAAACGTCCACAACCAAACATGGAATCATGGATGATGTAATCAAAATGTTCTCCTTCTATCTGTTCAAGCACGCTAGGTATGATAATCTCTGCCGTAAGTAATAAACCGTTAATTCTTTCAAGTAAATAATTTCTTCCACCCGAGATAAAGGCAGTTATAATTTTTTGACCGTCCAATGTTCGTACAGTAGCTCCCGTCTTCTCAATACGCTCTCGAAAGGCTTCTATCGTAAAGTACACTACCTCTTCGTCGCGGGAAATAAGCTCTTGCACAACTCCAATAGTTGGATTGATAT
This sequence comes from Neobacillus drentensis, assembly GCF_036965645.1. Classification (GTDB taxonomy): domain Bacteria; phylum Bacillota; class Bacilli; order Bacillales; family Cytobacillaceae; genus Neobacillus; species Neobacillus drentensis_D. The sequence goes on along the minus strand of NZ_JBALPZ010000060.1, from coordinate 57,585 downwards.
GTCCTTCTGAACCGGCATTAATAAATAAAACACGTGCCATTTTTATCACTCCTTAGCTATCATATTTTCTAGTTTGGGTATGAATAAAGAGTCACTGCTCCATGTCACGGCCATGATTTTCCGTTTCAGGAAACGAAGAAAGGCAACACCCCAATCGGTCAGTTGCCTTTCTTTAAAATGAGCTGTGATACAAATTCGACGTGCGATATCACACCCAAAATTAGACCCTTAGCGATCCGCGGAAACCTCTTGCAGCATAGTACGATTCTGCTCCATTGTGGTACACAAAGATAGTGTCGTAGCGACGATCACAAAAGATGGCCCCACCTAGTTTTCTAATAGTAGCAGGTGTTTTCACCCAGCTCGATGTTTTAGTATCGAAATTCCCATGTTTCTGCAATTCCCGGTATTGCTCTTCCGTTAAAATCTCAATGCCCATGTCAGCCGCCATATCTATAGCGTTGTTTTGTGGTTTGTGTTGTTTCCTTGACTCCAGCGCTTCCAGGTCGTAACAAAAACTTCTCCGCCCTTTAGGACTTTCCGCTGAACAATCATAAAAAATGTATTCGCCCGCCTCTTGGTCATGAACAATAACATCCGGTTCACCGCCGGTTCTTTCCATTTCGTTAAGCGACCACAGTTTTTCAGTATTAGTTTCTAGCTTTGCCTGTACTTCAGCCCATTCAATTCCTTCATGGCGATTCATGTTTTTTTCAAAACGAGCCTTCAATATTCCGAGTATTTCTTCACGTTGTTCTGGTGACAACTGCTTTTTTTCATTTGTCATACTTAACCCTCATCATCTATTATGTTTAGAACTAGTTTTTTAAGATTTCTGTTTATCTGACTTAAAACACACAAAACTATATGGGTATTTATCGCTGTAATCCTTGATTTTACTACTTAGTTTTGTTCGAGCAGAGCAACTGTTTCCACATGGGTAGTCATCGGGAACATATCAACCGGCTGCACTTCAACCGTTTTATAGCCGCCATCCTCAAGGATTCGTAAATCCCTGGCAAGAGTCGCAGGGTTACAGGATACATAGACCACTTTCTTAGGCTTCATATCAATAATCGTCTGCAGCAGCGCCTCGTCACAGCCTTTACGGGGCGGGTCAACCACGAGCACATCCGCAGTATTGCCTTCCTTGTACCACTTCGGAATGACAATTTCTGATTCTCCGGCAGCAAACTCGGCATTGGTAAGTCCATTCAACTCCGCATTTCGCTTAGCATCTTCAATCGCTTCCGGAACCACTTCTACACCGAAAACCTTCTTAGCCTTTTGTGCTAAAAATAAAGATATCGTCCCGATTCCGCAATAAGCATCAATTACAGTTTCTTCCCCGCTCAAATCAGCATACTCCAGAGCCTTGTCATAAAGCACCTTTGTTTGGACCGGATTCACTTGGTAAAACGACAAAGCAGAGATGGCAAATTTCACATCGCCAATATAGTCATAAATGACCTCGCTTCCCCATAAAACCTTCGTTTTTTCTCCGAGGATTACATTCGTCCGTTTCGAATTCACATTGTGAACGACCGATTTCACCTTCGGCAGCCGGGCTGCAATTTCTTCAACCAGCTTATCCCTTTGTGGTAATTCTGCCGTTCTCGTAATCAGCACAACCATAAGCTCGCCCGTCTGCTTCCCGAAGCGCGCCATAATATGACGAAGAACTCCTTTATGGGTCTCCTCCTGGTAGGCGGGGATACCAAGTTTGCTGCAAATCTCTTTGATTGTCTGAACGGCCTCATTAATTTCCGGCAGTTGGATGAGACTCTCATCCGTATCGACTATTTCATGGCTTCTCGGTTTAAAAAAGCCGGCAATCAACTTACCGTCTTTTTCACCAACAGGCACCTGGGCTTTATTTCGATAATGCCAAGGATTTTCCATGCCAAGAATCGGATGAACGACGACATTTTCTAGTTTGCCGATTCGAGTCAGCACTTCACGGACCTGATTTTCCTTATATTTTAGCTGGCCCTCATAGCTGATATGCTCGAGCTGGCAGCCGCCGTATTTAGGGCGGTCACCGCTTGAAATTTCAACCCGGTATGGGCTTTTTTCATAAAGCTCGATTAATCTTCCGAAGCCATAGCTTTTACCGGTCTTAATTACTTTCACTTTGGCTTTTTCCCCCGGCAGTCCGTTTGGAACAAATAGTGGATACCCATCTACCTTAGCGACCCCTGATCCGTCATGAGTTAAATCGTTGAACACTACATCTATATATTCATTTTTTGTTACTGGAATGGTTTTGTTCATTTATTTCTTCCTTTTCTCCGGAATTGACTAGAAAGATTGTAACATACAATGGGTTGGAACACGAAATGGGGCTTATGAGGTGCCGCGATTCCTCGGGTTTTTGTGATCATTCAGCATCAATCCTTATTCATTCCGCCGTTTTTTCCTTTAATTCCGTCTAAAGTTTAAATTTTTCCGCCGAATCTCTCTGTAATTCCGCGAAAATGCGTATTTCAGCCATTAAGAAGGACGCCCCAATTTCAGGACGCCCTAAAAATTATTCTTCTGCTTTCATCGCAGCCACTTTATCTTTTACCTCTTCAATATTTCTCATCTTGTTATCCCAGCACTTTTGACTCAAGTCAACAGGGTACTCTTCCGGATTCATCGTACGCTTATACTCATCCCAAAGACTATCCAGGTTTTGCTTTAAATAGGCTCGAGACTCTTCTAAACAAGGGACTTCATATACTAGCTCACCGTTAGAAATTATATCCAAATGGAGTTCTTTTGCCGTAAAATTCGTTACTACTTTATTGATAAATGTATGGGTTGGGTGGAACATGCGCAGCCGTTTTTCCGGCAGCACTTCATCTTCCATCGCAATATAATCCCCTTCGGCATGGTGATTGATATTATTAATAATCCGGTAAATTTTTTTCATTCCCGGAGTCGTTACCTTCACCGGATTAGAGGAAATTTTAATGGTATCCTCTAAATCACCATTTTCATCTTCAATCGCAACAATTTTATAAACTGCACCAAGGGCAGCCTGGTCATAAGCCGTAATCAGCTTCGTCCCAATTCCCCAGCTGTCAATCCTTGCCCCTTGCCCTTTCAAACTCATAATTGTATATTCATCAAGGTCACTTGAGGCCACGATCTTCGCGTCTGGAAAACCGGCATCATCCAGCATTTTACGAGCTTCCTTAGAAAGATAAGCAAGGTCACCGCTATCAAGGCGGATGCCGATGAAATTAATCTTATCGCCCAGCTCCTTCGCCACCTTGATGGCATTAGGCACTCCAAGACGAAGAGTATCATATGTATCCACTAAAAAGACACAATCTTTATGTGTTTCCGCATATTTGTGAAAAGCTGTATATTCATCCTTATAGGCTTGGACCATCGCATGCGCATGTGTCCCAGAAACCGGAACGCCGAATAGTTTTCCGGCCCGCACGTTGCTGGTCGAGTCAAAGCCTGCCAGATAGGCCGCTCTCGTTCCCCAAATGGCCGCGTCCATCTCCTGAGCCCGTCTTGTTCCAAATTCCATCGCCACCGCATCACCAACAACCTGCTTCATTCTAGATGCTTTGGTCGCAATTAATGTTTGATAGTTCACAATGTTGAGTAACGCTGTTTCAATGATTTGTGCCTCGCCTAGCGGTGCATCCACCCGTAAGATAGGTTCATTGCCAAAAACGAGCTCTCCCTCTTGCATGGAACGAATCTCCCCAGTGAATCGCATATTTCTTAAATAGTCGAGAAAATCATCCTTGTAACCCACTTCATTTTTCAAATATTCAAGGTCATCTTCACTGAAACGAAACCCTTGAATAAATTGAATCACCTTTTCTAAACCGGCGAAAACAGCATAGCCATTTCCAAATGGCAGCTTGCGGAAAAACAGCTCAAATACCGCACGTTTATTATGTATGCCATCTCTCCAATACGTCTCTGCCATATTAATCTGATACAAATCGGTATGCAGAGATAAACTATCATCATGATAAATGTGTTTCATCATAAAACCTCCGGAATACTATTACAGCATATTGCATTATTACACATCATAACATTTTAAAACCTATTTCACCATAGCAGCGAGGGTTAGTTCAAAGTGATCGAGTGCCCATTCATGACCAGCTTGATTAAAGGAAGCGACTGCGTCCTTATAGACAACAATTTTAAATCCCCTGTTGTAAGCATCCACCGCCGTATGAAGCACACAGATATCGGTACAAACACCAACAAGATGCACCTCAAGTATCCCACGCTCGCGCAGTTTAATTTCAAGATCTGTTCCTGCAAAGGCAGAATAACGAGTTTTATCCATATAGGCCACATTCTCAAGCTGTTTATTATCATCGTATACCCCCTGAAGATCGCCGAACAAATCACGGCCAGCCGTTCCTCTCAGATTATGGGGCGGGAATAATTTCGTTTCCGGATGATATTGATCACCTTTGTCATGAACATCAATCGCAAAAACAACATAGTCGCCATTTTCAATAAATCCCCTTGTGAGCTCAACAATTTTAGCTTCAATTTGCTGCCCTGGCACCCCACAGGTTAACGCCCCGGCATCCGCGACAAAATCATAGGTATAATCAATATTAATTAAGGCTTTCATTCTGGATTCCTCCTAAAAAAAGTCTTTCACTCATTATACACAGATTATGGAAAAAAGTCCGCCCCAAGAGGAACGGACTTTTCTTTTGAAATAAGAAAGTATAAAAGTTTTTGAACTTGAGAATTGTCTAGCTACAGCGCCTAGCCCCTCGAGGTCATAAGACGAGCCGTCCAAAAGGTTAAAAAACAACCTTTCGGCCGGCTCGTCTTATGCTTGTCGGGGCTAGGAAAAAATGAACTACTTTTTTCCCTGATCAAGGCGCTTGCGCTTTTCTTAGCTATATCTTTGACCTGAAACCCAATCTGTAGGACGGTCATTTGGACGGATATCATCAAGAGGCACATACACTTCTAAATGACGGTATAGGTTTTCAAACTCTGCTGGAAGCAGACCGCCAAATTCACCATCTAAATTTAATTGGACCTTTTCATTGGAATAAACCTTAATGCGATTAGCTTGGGTATAAATCACATTCGGATCATTAACATGCTCACCGCGAACTGCTAGTGTAGATATCCGAATAAATTCAGCCAGATTTACTTTTTTCAAAATTAATAGAGAAAATAAGCCATCATTAATGGATGCGTCTGGTGCCAGCTTTTCAAATCCACCGATGGAGTTGGTCAGCCCGACAAGGAACATCATGGCTTCCCCTTCAAACAGCTTTCCATCATATTCAATCCTCAGATCTGAAGCTTTAATAGATGGGAGCATTTCCATTCCTTTTAAATAGTAGGCAAGCTGCCCAAGCATGGTTTTTAGTTTGCTTGGCACTTCATATGTAATCTCGGTGATCCGGCCGCCGCCCGCAATATTAATAAAATAACGATCATTGATCCGGCCAATGTCTACAGGAATTAGTTCGCCTCTGGTGATGATGTCCACTGCCGATCCGATATCTCTTGGAATTTGGAGGGCTCGGGCAAAGTCATTGGTTGTTCCTGCTGGAATAATTCCTAATTTCGGCCGATATTCTTGTTCAGCGAGGCCGTTTACTACTTCATGTATGGTTCCATCGCCGCCTGCAGCAATAACCACATCGTACTGCCGTTCTACTGCCAGCCGTGCCGCCTGCGTTGCATCTCCTGCACCTGTTGTAGCATGACAGGATGCCTCATAACCGGCAATTTCTAGTTTTTCAAGGATTTCCGGTAAATTCCGCTTCAAAATTTCTCTTCCTGAAGTAGGATTATATATCAGTCTTGCTCTTTTCATTAATCATCATCCTATTTTTTAAATAACAATTGGCGTTGTCAGTTCTATATTCTACCAATTATTATTCAAGCTTACAAATATATTGGTAAACTGATTATTGATTTGTATTCAGCATAACCTCATAAGCATGGCTAATATGAATCAGGTATTTTCCGTCACCCGACTGAAATACAGCATTTTTCGGTCGCGTTGCATCAAGTTCTTCGCCCTTCGGTTCCTCTGCGATTTTCCATTCTTTCCCACTCAATTGGTCAACACCAACAGTCTCTACCGTCATATTACTATTTTTCATTACATTCACCGTTACAGCTGATGAACTTTCAATATCCCAGTCATTCACAAGTGTGCGGGGTTTAAGACTAAGTGAATCATTATTTCCTGCCACTTCTAGTTTTACATCGTTGGGAATCAGGATAGTGGCTGCCACGATTCCCTGTGAATTAAATGGTCCAATTTCGTCAGGAAGCATTTTAAAATTCAGATAGAGCGTGTCCCCCTTCTGATTGGCCGTAATAATATCGTCCGCACTCTTAAGCAGCGCTGTTTTTTTCGCTGTTTCTACCCTGTATGTACCAAACATCGAGACCTCTTTGGCTTCTGTTGCCTCAACCGTCATATCATACCCAACAGTTTTGACGACTACACGTTTTATAGTGTCATCCGTTTTATACGAAAAAGCAGGGAGATCATAGGAACGGACTTCTTTTGCCATAACCTCTTCTACCTTGCCCATCACACCTGCTGAGCTAAGAACCGCAAAGACAATACCTGCTGTACCAATTAATCCGACAAAGAAAATACTGAGAAAGTCATATTTTAATACCGGTTCTTCCTGTCTTGATAGAAACAAATAGACTAAAATTTCAATCCCCAAAACCACTAGTAATACCGGCCACCAAGCCATCAGCACCTCCGCTAAGTGTAAGCCGAGAAACTTTGAGAAGAATAAGAAGAGGCCTAGGACGATAAGCGAGGCCCCCATTGAAAACGTTCCAACACGCCAAGTCCTCATTCTTTAGGCTCCCCCTTTCTTTTTCTAAAAAGAAACCCGATTCCGGCTCCAATCAGCACAACACTAGCCATCCTGCTTCCCCACTTACTCATGGCTTTTTACCTCCCTCTTTTGTTTACTACCAGATAAAAGCTTGATTCCGCCGCCAATTAACAACACACAGACAAGCGCGGTTTGGAAATAGCCTTGAATCCAATACATGATATCTACATTGATTAATCGATTGATAATCGGTGAGAGGACCGGCAGCAGGATGTTCATCAATAAGTAATAAACCCCTAACAAGACAAGCCCGATTCCAACCCACTTTTGATGGTTAAGGAAGTAAGCGATAATTGGTTCATCTTCGACCTTTTCTACTCCATACCTTGAAACCTTCTGCATGGCATCAAAGAAGCTGTAGAACCAGATGATTGGAATTAAAAACAAGAAGATTCCAAGCCTTAAAACATCTAGGATATAGATAGAGAACAAGAATGCTGCCATTAACTGAATACCACGGCGCTGCAGGCCTAAGTAAAGGTGGCCGGCCCCAGGAAAAATGGAAAGAAAGGTCGCTATCGATTTGCTCTTTTTACCGTCCTCCCGTCGCAATTCAAAGTCCTCAAAGATGGTTCGGTCAATCAGCTCTTCCCCACGCTGCTTTTTATTTACCTGCTGAACGGCATCAAAAAATCCATAGACCCAGATAATCGGAAGTCCTGCCAAGAAAACCATAAACTCGCTTCGGTTGGACATGGCTGTTACAAAGATAACCATGACGGCCAGGCCCAGAAACGCCCCTAGCAGCGTTAATCCTCTGTTCATAAGGCCAATTTGGAAGTGTCCAAGTCCTGGAATAAAGGAAAGAACAATGGTATAAAAGCGCTCTGAATCTTGGGCAGCCTTGTTAGGATTCTGAGGGTCAGGGTTACCTTCCATGTGCAGGGCCTTCTTTTGTTTTGAAATTTGTACACCCATATCGATGAAACTGACCAAATAAATAAAGATTCCAGCCATAAACGCTAAGATGGCCACCTCTTCGTTGTTGGATACTAAGCCAATAACTGTCACAAATGCCAGGCCGGCAATTGACAGTAAATACAAAACCCCGCGCACCATGTTACCGAAATAAATATGTCCGAGGCCGGGAAAAAGGGATAGTGTTAATGCCTTGGTTGAACTTTTCATTTCTTAATTGCCTCCTTTTTTTCTAGTGAATCCATCCACGCAAATGTTTTATTAATAACTCCTTCCGTCACAGAAGGCCTAGGCTTCTTTTCTTGAATCATCGGTTTTTCTAAAGAACCGGCATATGTTGCCAGCGATTGAAACGCCCCCGAAAACATTAAAAGCAGAGTCGCAGCTGCTGCCAGCAAATAATGAAAACCAGCCTGCTGATACAACGGCTTCCTTGCGGTGTCACTTTGGGTGCCAGGCACCGAATTCACCATTTCCACATCCTTAAAAGTGCTATCGGTGACAGGCACCGGGGAAACTATTTCTACATTGTTAACGTTCTTATTAGTGAAAGGTACCATTTCCATTACGCGGTTAGTAAAATCGTCGTCCTCTAGAAAGGCTGGCAGGGAGGTTTCATTTGCTGTTACAGCTCGTATATATACTTCTAGACACTGATTACATGTATAGAGATGACTTTCTAACTCATCGCGTCGGTCTTCACTAAGTTCGTCCTTCACATATAGCTGCCATTCTTCGTAACTGTAATGCTTCATGAAAATTCGTCCTCCTTCCAATTCTTTTTCATCCAGTTTCTTGCCCGATACAACTTCGTCTCAATCGTTTTCACTTGAACATTTTGTTCCTCAGCCATTTGCTGATAGCTTTTCTCAGCTATGTAGAAGCCGTAAATCACTTCCCGGTAATTCTCCGGCACTTCATTTAATTTCCTTTGAACCAGCCGGCGCTGATCCTCAGCGATAACTTCCTTTTCCACGCTATCCTTTGGAGTCCCAAGAACCTGCTGTTCTAGTGCAGCCACAACATCCTCTCTTCGCCTTGCCTGTTTTCGTCTAACATCTATCGCATGGTTGACAGCAATCCGTGTCATCCACGTTTTAAACCCTTGATTTTCATACTGGGAGAGAGAGGAGTAAATTTTCATAAATACTTCTTGGGCAGCATCTTCCGCTTCCTTTTGATCGCGCAGTACCGCAAAGACAGTCCGGAACACATCATTGCGATACTTCTCAACCAATAGACGAAAGGCATGATCATTGCCCTCGAGCACTTTTTCAATTAAAACTGTGTCACTAATCGATCTCTCCCCCTTTCTTTTTTCTTTCACAACAATAGACGAAACATCTCTGAATTACCCCTACACACCTTCTAAAAAATTTTTAAATTTTTTTTCATCATAACACGACTACTGTAAAAGTCCGGGTCCCCTCATTGAGTCACCAAAATAAAAAAACGTGAAAGGATCTCCTCACACGCTTCAAACTTTCCTATTCTGATAATCGTAAAATACAAACATTACATTCATGTGTTATCTTGAATGGCTCCTGTTCAGAAAGAGAATTAAGCAGCTCCTTGAGAGCTTCTTTTCGTACTGACTCATCGAGATCCGCTAACCAAGAAACCGATTCGATCCTGTCTACCCATTCTTGTATCAATAAATCAACTGTATAATTCAACTTATAAAAATCCCTTAGTTCAAAACCGCTCTCCTGCCATTCCTCGAACCATTCCACAGGAAAGCCATTAATACACTGCTTAGTGCCTGCCTTTGAACCCGCAGGAATTAAGCCGCCTTCCACATATTTAGATAACACCTCAAGCGTCTTCTCTATCACATTCGTACCTGTTAGAAAACCGGAATCAATCACAATCAACGTACCATTTGCCTTTAAAATGCGCTTCATTTCCGCATTTGCCTTAGGACGATCAAACCAATGCCAGGCACGCATCACCGTCACTATATCAAACTTAGAATCTTCTAATCCAGTTATCTCGGCAGTTCCAAGAAGGTAGGGGATCTGAAAATTTCTTATGACATTCAATGCCAAAGCCTGTGCGGTCATTTCCTTTGATGGCTCTATTCCAACCACATCAGCTTTTCTCATCGCTATCTTCCTTGTTAACGCCCCAGTCCCAGCCCCAATATCGGCAACCTTTTTCCCTTCCCAAAAAATGTTCCTCAGCTGAAGACTATCCATTAATACCACAGGTATATCTTCTCTTGAACGCGCATAGCTATTAGCAACTTGGCCAAAATCTGTCTGTTTCATGTCGAGCGCCCCTTTGCTTCCTGATTGTGATAATTTAACAAAATAATACCATTTAAGTATGTTAGAATGCTATTAGAAAATACTCTATAAGGGAATGATGCAAATGCTCTGGCTCCTACTCTTGGCTTCCTACTTAATTGGAAGCATTCCCACCGCATTAATTGTGGGAAAGCTATTTTTCGATGTCGATATCCGCGAGCTGGGAAGTAAAAATCCCGGCGCCACCAACACCCTGAGAGTACTCGGTAAGAAATGGGCTGTGTTCGTGCTCCTCATCGATCTGGCAAAAGGCTCCCTCGCTGCATACCTGCCGATTTATTTTCAGCTTGAAATAGAACCGCTATACTTCGGCCTATTGGCAGTGGTTGGTCATTGTTTTCCGATATTTGCAGGTTTTCGAGGCGGCAAAGCGATTGCAACTACCGCTGGTGCTCTGTTGATTGCGAACATCCCTTTACTGATCATTGCCTATGTATGCTTTTTCCTAGTGATTTTCCTAACAAAGTATGTATTCTTTGGCTCCATCTCAGTTGGCCTCAGCATGTTAGCCTATTCCCTAATTTCCCCTAGACTGGAATTAGAACTTATCTTCTTAGTGTTTTCACTGTTTTTACTGTATCTTCACCGCTCCAACATACGTAATTTCATCCTTGGCATTGAACCGAAGATTAATGATAAAAAACTGATAAACGACCGCATTCCTCCAAAGAACGGCGGCGGCTATAAGATGTAACTAAAGAGGGGGGCTTCTCATTTGAAGCGCCCCCTTGCTTTATCCAATCTTCGATATTATGCTATCAGCGACCGTTTGCCAAATTTTGGCGTCAGTTAGATACGTGTTCCTAAGCTCCTTATACATTGCCATTTGCTTTTCTTGGAAATCCGGTGCGTCCTTGTCAGGAAGTCCTGCACGCCTTTCCATCACAAGCGACTGCATCTCTGCTGCCCTCGGCCCCCAAACTGCCACTTCTTCACCTTCCTTATTTATAAAAATATAAATAGGAATCGCTCGGGATGTGCCGTTGGTTAAGTATTGGTCCATTAATTCTAGGTTTTGATCACGGAGGACAAAACGAAGTTCCATCCCCGCTGCTTCGGCTATCTTCATCAAAACAGGGTTATTGAGGAGCGCATCACCGCACCAATCCTCTGACAATGCAATAACCCTTAATTGTTGCTCCTTTAAAGCCCCCAGCTTGCTTTGGTCCTCGGCCGTTAAGTTAAACCTCTCATAAATAGTCAGCATTTCTTCTTTATTTTGCTTCATTGAGTGGATATACTCGTCAGCACTCAACCCTTTTTGATACCATTCATTTAAATTCATGTTAGTTTGCACCTCTTTTTAAAATGATTTTGACAGATCCTCCAGCTTCACAACCGTCTTCCAATTACGAACGGTTGCCGGTACGCGAAGTTTTGGAAGCTGCGCTGCCAGCTTAGAATCCCTAATACTCTTGCGGAAATAGAAGTAAACTTCTTTCCCCTTAATTTTACACTCTTCTAAATCATTGTTATAGCTGTACATGTAGTCGATGCCCTCTCTAGAAGGTTCTCCTCCCAAAAAGGCAATTTGGACACTTTCTCCTTCACTTAATGAATCCGTTGAATATGGGCAATCCTGAATAATCTTTTGTAGTTCCTCCGCGGTTCTTATAACGACCGGTACCGGAAAACCAAAGGTATTGTTTAGTTCGTCCTCAATTCTCTTACTAAGTTGTTCTGCTTCCTCAGCTGATTCAAATAAAACATTACCACTTTGAATATATGTCTTCACCTTTTGCAAGCCCAGCGATTCTAATAGGTTTTTTAAGTCTGCCATCTTAATTTTGTGATGTCCGCCAACATTAATACCCCGTAACAGCCCAATATAAGTAGTCATTCCTCAGCCTCGCATCCATATGATATCCCTTACCTAAATCTTACCATTTAAAATCAAGAATAAACTATCGAAAAGACTTTATATTTTAAAACTTATCGCTTTCTCAACGGGGAGGTTTCCCTATTTAATAAATCATTAGGCCAAATAGGAGGAGACAAGCAGCAAATGAAGAACAATAATAATAACACTGAAAAATTGGAGGAATAAACGATGGTCCCAAAAAGAGTTAGTTTACTAACGATTGGTGCATATGACTTACCAGCTCTTCGTGCTTTTTACAAATCTTTGGGCTGGGAGGAAACGGAGAACAGCACTGATACTTATGCTGTCTTTAAAACAGCGGGCGTCCTGCTTACACTTTTTCCAATAGCAGAGCTGGCAAAGGATGCTGGTGTTGAACTGCCTAAATCACCTGGAACTTTTCACCCCGTGACATTTGCTATAAATGTAGAGCAGCCAGAAAAAGTAGATTCTACTATCGAGCTAATCCGTAAAGCTGGCGGAATCATTCTAAGAGAACCAAGTGAAGCCTTCTGGGGTGGACGCACAGCCTACTTTGCTGACCCTGAAAAAAACCTTTGGGAAATAGCATGGAATCCGAGTGCTGTTTTTGATGAACGGGGAGCCATGCTTTCCTTTTAAAACGAGGATGCATAGCTATCCTCGTTTTCTTTGTTTTAAACCACTGACACTAAACAAACGTTTAATTAAATTCCGTTATATCCTTGATACATATGGATTTCTCGTACCAAAACCAGAAAAATTTTGTAGAAATATAGAAACTAAACAAGCGTTTAATTAAATTGATTTCAAGCCTTACGATCCTTGAATTCGAGTGCCTTTTAGGAAAATGATGCCCGCATTAACTAACAAGAATACTGTCGAGATTATTCATCAACGACACCCATCGACACACTCCCCAAATATCCCCTGCCAACTAAACGTTTGATTAGAAATCCATTAATTCCATACAATCAAAGGATTCCACCTCCATTTCCCGGGAAAATAATGTCGAGACATGTTTCGACAATTCCCCGTAATAATGCAATTCCAACCGTCAGGTGAGAATTCTCGCTAGACCAAACGCGACTGCTGCTGCAAGTCCTCCAGTGATCATCGTTTGAAAAGCACTCTTAATTGGTGATGTTCCCGTGAACCTTCCTTTTATATATCCAAAAATCAACAAGGCAATCAGCGTGACAATGACAGAAACCATTAATGCGGTTGCAGGATGCTTGAAGATAAAATAAGGAAACAAAGGGATTATCCCGCCGATAATATAAGAAAACGCTATGGTAATTGCGCTGTTTCTCGCCCTTGTCGGTTCAGGCTTCTCCAGCCCCAATTCGAATTTCATCATAAAATCCACCCATTTTTCAGGGTTCTTTTTCATGGTTTCGGTAATCGATTTTATTTGAGCTTCTTCAAGTCCATATTCCCGAAAAATTTCAGCTACTTCCTCTTCTTCGCGCTCTGGAAATTCGATAACCTCGCGTTTTTCACGGGCAAGTTCAGAATCGTAATGTTCCGCATCCGTCTTCCCAGCTAAGTATCCGCCGAGTCCCATCGCAATAGACCCTGCTGCAATTTCAGCGCTTCCGGCAGTAAGGATCAAAGTTGTTGTATCAACTGCACCGGACAATCCAGCAGCTAATGCAAACGGTACGGTTAATCCGTCTGACATACCAATGACAACATCTCGAATAAAGTCAGATCCAGTAAAGTGTTCTTCTACGTGATGTAGGTGTTGATCCATTTTTCCACCTCCTAATTAAATGATGTGACATTAATAGATAAAATATCAATTTTTCACCACAATGAATTTTGTAATTTGCGAATAATAAAACGGTTTCCTTTTAGAACCAAAGTTACGAAACAAATTTCTTATGCTTGATTGAAAGGAATAATAAAGAAAACTCGCCAATACTGTAGCGAGTTTTGCTTTGTTTATATGCCAATTACACTGTCAAAACGACTGTCAATTCGGTACATTTTTGCAGAAAAGCACCTCAAAGCGGAACCCTTTAGAATAAATCTGCCAGCTTCCAATTATCGTTTTTGCAATTCCTGCTGCAACAATTTATTAACCAGTTGCGGATTAGCCTGTCCCTTAGTTGCTTTCATCAGCTGACCAACAAGGAATCCAACGGCCTTATTTTTTCCATCCTTGAAATCTTCTACTGATTTCGGATTGGCATCAAGTACCTCCGCAATAATCTTAAGCAGTGTGCCTTCATCAGAAATTTGTACAAGTCCCTTTTCCTTAACGATTTTTTCCGCATCGCCGCCCTGCTCAATTAACTCTTTAAAAACAGTTTTAGCAATCTTAGAAGAAATCGTTCCATTTTCAATCAACTTAATCATACTAGCTAATCCTTCTGGAGTTAACGCCACTTGATCAAGTTCCTTGCCCTCCGCATTTAGGTATGCAGACACATCACCCATAACCCAGTTCGAAGCCAGCTTCGCATCAGCGCCGCCGCTAACAGTTGCCTCAAAGAAATCAGCCATTTCTTTCGTTACCGTCAATACTTTGGCATCATATACAGGTAAGCCTAATTCTTCAATATAACGCTTTTGGCGCTGGTCTGGAAGCTCAGGGATTTCAGCACGAATCCGTGCTTTCCAATCCTCATCAATATATAAATCAAGTAAATCTGGTTCCGGGAAGTAACGATAGTCGTCTGACCCTTCTTTTACCCTCATTAAAATGGTGGACCCTGTAGCTTCATCAAAACGGCGAGTTTCCTGATCAATCGTCCCGCCTGAAGAAACCACTTCCCGCTGGCGTTTTTCTTCATATTCAAGACCCTTACGGACAAAGTTGAAAGAGTTCAAATTCTTTAATTCCGTTTTCGTTCCGAACTCTTCTTGTCCGAACGGACGAATCGAAATATTGGCGTCACAGCGAAGCGAGCCCTCTTCCATTTTACAATCGGAAACACCCGTATATTGAATGATTGATTTTAATTTTTCAAGATAAGCATAGGCTTCATCCGGAGTGCGGATATCCGGCTCGGAAACGATTTCGACTAGCGGCGTTCCTTGACGGTTGTAATCACACAAAGAATATCCTTTTTCGTGGTTCAGCTTCCCGGCATCTTCTTCTAGATGAATTCTGGTAATCCCGATTTTTTTTGTATAACCGTTCACTTCAATCTCAATCCAGCCATGCTCCCCAATTGGCTGGTCAAATTGCGAGATTTGATAGGCTTTCGGGTTGTCTGGATAAAAATAGTTCTTCCGGTCAAATTTTGTATGTGTGGCAACTTGACAATTTAAAGCCATCGCTGCCTTCATCCCGAACTCAACTGCCTTTTTGTTTAGGACAGGCAGTACACCCGGATATCCAAGGTCAATTACACTTGTATTGGTATTCGGCTCAGCCCCAAAGTGGTTCGGGCTTGCTGAGAAGATTTTCGATTCCGTTTTTAACTCAACATGGACCTCAAGTCCAATTACTGTTTCAAATTCCATTGTTTCCACCCCCTACAATTCCGGCTTCTGTTTATGAAAGTCTGTTGCCTGCTCAAACGCATGGGCAACACGATAAATCGTTGCTTCATCAAAATGCTTGCCAATGATCTGTAATCCCAGCGGAAGTCCAGCATCAAAGCCGCATGGAATGGAGATTCCAGGTACGCCGGCAAGGTTAACTGGGATTGTTAAAATATCATTGATATACATGGTTAACGGATCATCGATATTTTCGCCAATTTTAAACGCAGGTGTTGGCGTCGTTGGTCCCACAATGACATCATATTTTTCAAAAACGTCTTCAAAATCCTTTTTAATTAACGTCCTGGCCTGCTGAGCTTTTTTATAATATGCATCATAGTAACCGGAACTAAGTGCGAATGTACCAAGCATAATCCGGCGTTTTACTTCGTCACCGAAGCCCTCTGCACGTGTCTTTTTATATAATTCAATTAAGCTTTCTGCATCCTGAGTACGATAGCCATAACGCACCCCGTCAAAACGAGCAAGGTTTGCTGATGCTTCTGATGATGACAGCAAATAATAAGTTGCAAGGGCATACTTAGAATGCGGTAGAGAAACTTCTTCCCATTCAGCGCCAAGACTCTCCAGAACCTTTAAAGAATCCAGTACAGATTGGCGGACGGCATCCGTTACACCTTCACCTAGATATTCTTTTGGTACGGCAATTTTTAGACCCTTAATGTCGCCTGTTAGAGCCGAAGCAAAACTTGGAACATCCACATTCGCAGAAGTTGAGTCCATCGGATCTAATCCAGATATAGCTTGCAATAGAAAAGCATTGTCTTCAACCGTTCTTGTAATCGGACCGATTTGATCTAACGACGAAGCAAAAGCCACTAGACCAAAACGAGACACGCGTCCATAAGTGGGTTTCATTCCTACAACGCCGCAAAAAGACGCCGGCTGCCGGATGGAACCGCCGGTATCAGATCCTAAGGAGAAAAGCACTTCTCCTGATGCGACAGATGCTGCGGAGCCGCCTGAAGAACCGCCCGGTACCCTTTCAAGATTCCACGGATTGCGTGTTTTTTGGTAATGGGAGTTTTCATTTGAGGATCCCATTGCAAACTCGTCCATATTTAGTTTACCGATTGTCACAGTTTCTGCTTGCTGCAGTTTTTGAACAACCGTTGCGTCATAAATCGGATCGAAATTTTCAAGTATTTTACTCGCACAAGTTGTCCGTAAACCCTTTGTGACAATGTTATCCTTTACCCCAATCGGCATGCCGAATAACAAGCCTCTTGAATCGCCAGAGTTTAACTTTTCATCCTGCAATTTTGCAGCTGCCCGGGCTCTTTCTTCATCTAGGGTTAAAAAGGCTTTGACCTTGTCTTCAACCTGGCTGATTCGTTTATATGATTCTTCTACGAGATCGGATACGGTTACTTCCTTCTTATGTATTAACTCATGAAGGTCCGAAACTTTATAATCAAATAGACTCAATTTTTCCACTCCTTACTCTCCCAAAATCGATGGTACTTTAATTTGACCGTCTTGATGTTCTGGTGCATTTTTTAGTACCTCTTCACGAGGCAAACCTTTTTGCGGAATATCCTCGCGTAATACATTTTTCATATCAAGGACATGGTATGTAGGCTTCACATTTTCCGTATCTAATTCATTTAACTGTTCTGCAAAAGTAATAATCTTATCCAGCTGTTTTGTAAATTTTTCGACTTCTTCTTCCGTAACGGCTAATCGCGCCAGGTTGGCAACGTGTTTTACTTCTTCCGTTGAAATTCGTGACATGAATCTTAACCCCCAATCTCCATATTATTTTATAATTGATAATACCAGACTTTTTTGCTTTACCGCAATGATTCCTTCTTCATTATTAACAAACAAAGAGAGTTTTAGATTATCATTTAACATTTTAATAAAAATGAAACCTGACAGAGCGAAGGGACGTCCATTATAATATTCAAATAAGCTAAGAATTTGGGAGAGTAATGGTCATGAAAAAGAAACGAAAACGGAAGAAATGGAAAACCTTTTTCGTGCTGTTTTTACTTTTTTGCTGTTTGGCATGGCTTCAAGGTCACCTTCAACACATAAGTTCCCCTCCGCCTGTAAAAATGGATCCCTTTGCAGAAGTGAAAAAATACCAGAACTATATACATGATGAATTAGCGAAATATCATCTTGAGGATCACACCCCTGTTCTTGTTGCCTTGATGCAGCAGGAGAGTCATGGCCTTGGCGGAGATCCGATGCAAGCCTCAGAATCGGCCGGATTGGCCAAAAATACGATTACTGACCCTAAACAAAGTATTCAGGTCGGTGTAAAACATTTTCAACGTGTCCTGGGTTATGGGAATCAAAAAAAGGTAGATTTTCCAACGATTATACAAGCATACAATATGGGGGCTGGTTACATTGACTTTGTCGCACAGCATGGCGGAAAACATAGTGAAGAACTGGCAAAAGAATTTTCCCTTTTGCAGGTAAAGCAAAAACCAGCCCTATATAATTGCGGAGGAGACAAGAATAATTTTCGTTACCCATACTGCTATGGTGATTTTTCTTACAGTACCAAGGTGAATAAGAACATTCAATTGTTAGTAGATAGTGTCCCTGTGACAAACAGCGAAAAAACACCTAGTGAATCTTTTTAAAGACACATTAGGTGTTTTTATTTTGTATACTTTTCACCGTTGTTAACTGAATGATCTTAATCGAAATATAGCCCAGTATGCCGCCTAGAGTATTTAAAATGAGGTCATCGACATCAAAGCTGCCAAATTCAAACACTAGTTGAATGAATTCAAACGTTAAGCTCAGGATAAAGGTGGTAATCGTAACCGTGCTAAGTTTTTGGTACCTTTTTGAAAGCAATGGTAAAATAAATCCAAATGGGGCAAATCCGATGATATTCCCTACTAAATTCTCAATTCGGATATTTAGATTAATATCAGCTAAATACATGTAGAAATAAATAGTTTTGAAGGGAACGAAGTTATTGTCACGCCAGTGGTAGCCATCGTATGTAAAGTTAAAATGCTCAATAATTTGAGATAATGGGATATATTTAAAAAGGATTAATTTTGAAAGAATAGCAATATAAACACAAAGGATAAGTGTCAGGATTAGTTTAAAAATCAGCTTCATTATCACTGCTCCATTTTTAAAGTGTCAAACTCTACCATACCATAGTTTTAAACTAATGTGGTGAAAAATTAATAATTGGAGGAATTTAGTATGGCCGAACATCACTTCCACTTAAAAGCAAACTGGCCTGGCTTGCGTAATGATATTGGCGAGATTGAGGCTGGAAATTTAAAAACAAAGATATCCATACCACCCGAAATGGACGGACCCGGTGTCGGTACAAATCCGGATGAAATGCTGCTTGGAGCAGCGGCAACCTGTTATATTATTACGCTTGCTGCGATGCTGGAGCGTTCTGGTCTGGAAAAAGAATCATTAACGATGGATTCAGAGGCAATTGTCGATGTGACCGGCGGCGTTTTTACCTATAAGAAAATTATTCATCGCCCGCGTGTAGTTTTGAAAAGCAGTGCTGGCGCAAAAGATTTGGCATTGGCTAAGAAGCTGGCGCAAAAAGCCGAAACCTCTTGTATGATTAGCCGCGCCATTAAAGGGAATGTGGAGTTGGAGCTGCACGCATTGGTTGAGGTTGCAGTTGGATAGGTGCTCCTGGACCGAGCACCCTTTTTTCTAGTAAAATTCCATATGTTCTTTATCCTGTTCGTAGTAATCCAATCTATCTTGAAGTGTTCCTGTATGGAACTCAAATTTATGGCCATCAGGGTCGGTAAAGTAGATTGATTTTTTATCCTTCTCGTCCCTTGGGCGGCTAGGTAATATATTGACATTTAACTCCTCAAGTTTAGCGCACATCTTTGAGAAATCTGCCTCATCTATCGAAAATGCAATATGGGTATAAGATTGGTTGATCTCATTACGGGGGATACCCTTTTCAACGTTAAGAGCAAGCCATAAACCATTTAAATCAAAATAAGCAGTTTTTCTGCCTTTAACTAATAGTTTGGCCTCAAGTACTTTTTGATAAAATTCAATTGATTTATCTAAATCAGACACCGAGAAAAGTAAGTGATTTATTCCTTTAATTGTCATACATTCACCTTTTTAAATTTAATTTTATTGCCTATCTTAAAAAAATAAAAGTGTGTGATCCAGATTTAAACCACACACTTGGTTTTACCGCTTGAACAATTTAGCAAATAGACTTTTTTTCTCTGGCCGCTTTTCAGGTATCTGGATTTTTTGGCTTATATAGATCTCTTCCTTGTCGATTGCATGGCTCATGGCCAAGACTAAACCAATGTCTGTCTCATGCTCTTTGTTGGTCACAATCTTATGTTCTATTTTATTTTTTGCGGCTAGCTTTACATATTTAGATAACTCTTCATAGGCCATGTTTCCATTTAGTAAGAGCTTTGCCTCCGGATATTCCTTCATGAATTGCTCTACTTGTGGAAATATGTTTGTTTCTGCTACCTGGCTTTGAGTTAGCGCGACGATGATTCGTTCACGTAAGGATCCTAGGTATTTCCGCCGCTCTTCTGGTTTTGTTTCTAATGGCCCATAGATGCCTTGCTGCAGGACATCTTCAACGGTTTTCCTTTCCAAGTGTATCAACTCCATGTAAAAGGCTATTTATTATGTATGATGATACCTTAAAAAACGTGCTGAACAAAATAGGTTATGGAACCAAATTTCCGAATCGCCAGTAAATCCTGCTTATACGACAGTAAGTTTGATTCATCCGCCAGTAAATTGGGCTTTCGCCAGTAACTTCCTCCTATCCGCTAGTTATCTCCTCTCATCCGCCAGTTATCTCCACCCATACGCCTGTATTCACCTTCATCCGCCATTAACATCTTAAAACTAAAAAAAGATCCTCCCCTCCAAACGGAGAGCAGGATCCACTCACGCAACTTTATTTATTACTACTAAACTGCTCTACTTCCGTTGACCCCTTTAAGGCTGTTGTTGAAGACGTTCCACCTGTAATAACCATCGATACCTGATCAAAGTAACCCGTACCAACTTCACGCTGATGCCGTGTTGCCGTGTAGCCGTATTGTTCGCTGCCAAACTCAGCTTCCTGCAATTCTGAGTAAGCGGCCATACCGCGCTCCTTGTAGCCGCGGGCAAGCTCGAACATGCTGTGATTCAGGGCATGGAAGCCGGCAAGCGTTACGAACTGGAACTTGTAGCCCATTTTACCAAGCTCCTCTTGGAATTTCGCAATCGTCTCCTGATCCAGTTTCTTTTTCCAGTTAAAGGATGGTGAACAGTTATAAGCTAATAGTTTACCAGGGAACTTCTCATGAATCGCTTCTGCAAACCTCCTAGCTTCCTCAATATTCGGCTCCGAAGTTTCACACCAAATTAAGTCGGCATATGGAGCATACGCTAAACCGCGGGCAATCGCCTGATCAATTCCTGCCCTAGTACGGAAAAAGCCCTCCGGTGTCCGTTCACCTGTAATAAACGGAGCATCATTCTGATCGATATCACTCGTAATCAAATCCGCTGCATTTGCATCTGTCCGGGCAACCAATACGGTTGGGACCCCCATCACGTCTGCAGCCAAACGCGCCGCAATCAAGTTGCGCACCGCCGTTTGTGTTGGCAGCAGCACCTTTCCGCCCAAGTGTCCGCATTTTTTCTCAGAAGACAACTGGTCTTCAAAGTGAACACCTGAAGCACCTGCTTCAATCATCCCTTTCATCAATTCGAAACAGTTTAGCTGTCCGCCAAACCCCGCTTCAGCATCAGCCACAATCGGGGCAAACCAGTCAATCGAACTGCCGCCTTCCGAATGATGGATTTGGTCCGCACGCTGCAAGGCTTGATTAATCCGTTTTACCACACTCGGTACACTGTTTGCGGGATACAAGCTTTGGTCCGGATACATATGCCCTGAGAGATTCGCATCGGCTGCTACCTGCCAGCCGCTTAAGTATATGGCTTTAAGCCCGGCTTTTACTTGCTGAACAGCCTGATTACCGGTTAACGCTCCAAGGGCATTAACATAATCTTCTTCCTTTAATAGCTTCCAAAGCTTTTCAGCTCCCCTGCGTGCTAAAGTATGCTCAATATCAATGGAACCGCGGAGTTTGATTACATCTTCAGCAGTGTATGGTCTTGTAATTCCCTTCCAACGGCTATCCATTTCCCAGCTTTCTTGTAATTGCGCAGCTCTAGAATCTGTCATTTTAATATTCCTCCTATTAATCTATTAAAATAGTTTTATCAAAGGCTCTGTTTTATTGGGCTGTTGATCTCCGCTCCAGG
This sequence comes from Neobacillus drentensis, assembly GCF_036965645.1. Lineage (GTDB taxonomy): Bacteria > Bacillota > Bacilli > Bacillales > Cytobacillaceae > Neobacillus > Neobacillus drentensis_D. Next base: position 35,848 of record NZ_JBALPZ010000060.1, on the reverse strand, counting down.
CGTTCGCTTTCCGCGGGCGTGCCGGCGGGGAGCCTCCTCGGCGCATTAGCGCCTGTGGGGTCTC
>NZ_JBALPZ010000060.1:0-35718 GCF_036965645.1 Neobacillus drentensis | reverse complement strand
TATCCGATCCAATCAACAGCGTTTAAAAAGAATCTCTTATAACTGCTGATATCCAGGCAGTGTTAAGAAATCGATAAATTCATCATTCAAGATTAGACCGTCAAACAGTTGAACAGCTTCCGTGAATCGGCCCGTTTCGAAGTTTTCAGCGCCGACTTCCAGCTTAATCTTCTCCAACTCTTCTTCCTTTAATTGCTCATACATTTCGGCAGTCACTTTTCTGCCGTCGTCCAAGATACCTTTTGGATGGCGGATCCACTGCCAAACTTGCGCCCGTGAAATTTCCGCCGTTGCTGCATCCTCCATCAAATGATGGATTGGAGCGGCCCCTCTCCCCTTTAACCAAGATGCCACATATTGAATGCCAACATTGATGTTTGTACGGACACCTTCTTCTGTTATCGTCCCGTTTGGCACCTCTAACAAGTCAGCAGCTGTAATCCTAATTTTTTGTTGTTTGGCTGTATGAATTTGGTTTGGTGTCGGCATTTCACGGTTGAATACTTCCATTGCGACCGGTACTAATCCAGGATGGGCAACCCATGTTCCATCATGACCATCGCGGGCCTCGCGCTCCTTATCGGCGCGTACTTTTGCGAACGCTTCTTCATTGGCCTGCGGGTTATTTTTTATCGGAATTTGCGCGGCCATTCCACCCATTGCTGGTGCTTTGCGGCGATGACAAGTCTGAATGGTTAATAATGAATAGGAACGCATAAACGGTGAAGTCATCGTTACTTGTGAACGGTCCGGTAAAATAACTTCCTTTTGGTGGCGAAGCTTTTTAATATAGCTAAAAATATAATCCCAACGGCCGCAGTTCAAACCGGCTGAGTGTTCCTTTAACTCATAAAGGATTTCATCCATTTCAAACGAAGCTAAAATAGTCTCAATTAAAACAGTTGCTTTAATAGTCCCCTGAGGAATCCCCAGCTTCTCCTGTGCATAAACAAATACATCATTCCAAAGCCGCGCTTCTAAGTGGCTCTCAAGCTTCGGCAGATAAAAATAGGGGCCTGAGCCGTTTGCCAGCAAAGTTTTAACATTATGGAAAAAGTAGATACCAAAATCGAAAAAGCTTCCGGAGATGGGCTTGCCATCTAATAGCACATGTTTTTCTTCGAGATGCAGTCCGCGCGGTCTAACGATGAGCACCGCTGTTTCCTCTTTAAGCTCATACGTTTTTCCATTAGGGTTTTCAAACCGTATTGTCCGGTTTATCGCATCTCTTAAGTTGATCTGTCCTTCAATGATACTTTCCCATGTCGGTGATGTGGCATCCTCAAAATCAGCCATAAACAATTTTGCACCAGAGTTTAACGCATTGATGACCATTTTGCGATCAGTCGGACCGGTAATTTCTACCCGGCGGTCATGGAGGTCCTTGGGCAGCGGCGCAATTGTCCAATGACTGTTTCTGATATGCTTTGTTTCAGAAAGAAAATCCGGAAGCTTGCCGTTATTCAGTTCCTCCTGTCGTTTAACCCTGTACTGCAACAGTTCCATTCTGCGCTCACCAAATTTACGCTCTAGCTCTTCAATTAAGTTTAAAGCTCCCGGTGTCAAAATCTCATCATACTGGGCTTTTATGGCCCCTACTACTTCAATACCTGTAGTTTGCGTCGACATGTACTCGTTCACCTCTTTGTTATAATACAGTGCTTACCTCTGTTTTGTATTATATAACAGCAATTTGGAAAAGTGAACCATTTTTTCTGAATTTTTTTAAAATGTGTAAATATCCCCTGTCCAGATAGGGAGCACTTCTAAACAAAACCTTGAATTATTAACGTTTATGCTCTCCAAAGTTTAATAAATTGGTACTTTTCTATCCGTACAAAAAAACGAGCACCCATCAAAAGGGCACTCGCTTTTACTTTAATTCCTTATATAAACGCTGGAAATCCTCCGTGCGATTTTGACTGTTTAAAAAATCCTCGCTAACCATCGCTGTTAATAGTTTTCTTTTTAATGCAGGATCTTTCACTTCCTTTAGAATCCATTGCCGTGCTGTAAAAAGAAATTCAACGTATGCTTCATATCGTTCATCAAACTTTTCTTCTAACTCTGCGCGTAAGTTCTTAGCAAGTGTTGGACTTGCTCCTCCTGTCGATACCGCTATGCTTAACCGGCCACGCTGCACATGTGCCGGCAGATGAAAATCTGAAATGTCCGGGTCATCGGCAACCGTTACCAGCTGATGCTTCTCTGCCGATGATTTGACTGATCGATTGATGTCCTTATCGTCAGTTGCTGCAAAGATAAGAGCCGCCCCCCGAAGGTCTTCTGCTGAAAAGAACTTTTTCTCCCAAACAATTTTTCCATCTAGAAAAAGGGTTTGGATTTCGTCGGTTGCTTCCGGGCTGATTACTACCACATGAGCTCCCGTACCAAGCAGGCCGCGGACTTTTCGCTCGGCCACCCGGCCGCCGCCGATCACTACTACCTTTTTTCCATCGAGTTGCAACATAATCGGATAGTTTGTCTTCATTCCTATACTCCCTGTAATGGATGCTCTACCATATAGCTTACTAATGCTTCCTTCGATGGACTCACTGGCACCTCGGGAGAACCAAGTCCAGCATTTATTACAGCGGCATATGTGGATTTTCCCATAGCGATTACCTGCTTCCCATTCAACAGCTGCTCTGCATCTATATCACATTCTGCTAGTGCCGTTATAAACGGTTTAACGGAGGCACTGCTTGGGAAAATCATCGTATTGATCTGTGCTTCTTTCAGCATCCGTTGAAAAATCGGCAAGAATTGGCGATCCAACTCCTTGGTGCTGGTTACCATAACCTCTGCCTTTTGAAAGTTTTTTTGTAACAATTGATCATCACCGACAATGAGCGTTTTTTCTGAGTCCATCATTTCCAATGCCAGTTTCCCGATCAGTCCGCGTTCTCGTAATGCCTTTAGCGTTTTGCTGGACATTCCAAACAGTTCCGCACGTATGCTGCGAATATCAAATTCCTGCTCGATGGCAGCTGCGAAAAAATTCTCCGCATTATCAGGAGAGGTGAATACTATATTTTCAAAATAGGTCACCTTTGAGAGATCAAGCGGCAGTTTCTTCACTTTCCACTTTGGAAACTCAACTACATCTGCCCCTTGTACAAGTAATTCCTTTGCTATTTCACTGTGGCTTGCACTCGTCCGAGCCAGCAAAATTTGCCGGCCATATAAAGGTTTTTTCTCAAACCAGCTGATTTTCTCACGAAGGGAAATGACTTCACCGACCAAAATAATCGACGGATTACTAAACTTTGCTTCCAATACCTTTTTGGAAATATCCGCTAATGTTCCTTGCAAGGTTTTTTGCCGGCCAAAGGTACCCCAATGAATCAATATCACCGGTGTAGACGAAGGCTTCCCATGTTTGATGAGATTTTCGCAAATAAACGGTAAATTCCCAACCCCCATGTAAAAAGCAATCGTGTCCACACCTCTGGCAAGTCCTTCCCAATCAAGGAGCGGCCTTCCATCCTGTGATTTGTCATGTGCGGTGACGACCGCAAATGATTCCGCATGCTCCCGATGAGTGACAGGAATTCCTGCATAAAGGGGGGCTGCAATCCCCGATGAAATGCCAGGAACGATTTCAAAAGGAATTTGGTATTCAGCCAGGGCTGCTGCTTCCTCACCTACTCTGCCAAATACGCCAGGATCGCCGCCTTTTAACCGCACCACAAGTTTTCCTGCTAATGCCTTTTGCACTAGGAGGTCATTAATGCTCTCTTGGCGTAAGGTATGACGATCCGGCAGCTTTCCGCAATAGATGAACTCACAATCACTGCCGGCATATTCTAATAGCTTGGGATTGGCAAGCCGGTCATAAAGAATGACCTCGGCTTGCTTAATCGCCTCTAATCCTTTTACTGTGATTAACCCCACATCTCCTGGTCCTGCTCCTACTAAAAATACTTTTCCTGTTTTCATCCTGCTGCAGCCTTCCTTCCCCTTTTATAAAACAATAAAGATGATATCTTCCTTGACTTCTACCTTAAAGGTTCGGACCTGACCTTCGTCAGGTGCCTGCACCTTTCCATCTACTAATGATATTTTCCAATCATAGACTGGACAATACACATAATCACCGCTGATTAGACCTTCAGACAAGACCCCTCCTTTTGGATGGGGGCTGTGGTTTTCTAATGCATAAACCTCACCAGTTGTTGTTTTAAATAGAGCTACTTCTGTCGTGTCAACTTTGATAGAGTACCCAGCTCTTGCTTTTACATTTTTATAATGTGCTACTGGAATACGAGTGATAGTTTCGATCATTTGAATTCACTCCCGACTGAAATGTTATGTCTAGTATAATATTTATCCTTGATTTCTTCATTTTGAATTGCTTCATTCCATGGCTCAATATATTTTTTCAAGGTTTGATTCATTCTTTCATTTAGAGCTTTACGTGTTTCCTCGTCTGCCAATACTTCCTTGACATGATCCAGTCCCATCCGCTCTACCCATTTAGAGGTCCGCTCCAAGTAGTTAGCTGTCTCACGGTAGTACTGAAGGTATGCACTGGTCATTTCCATCACTTCTGCTTCTGTTCTCACGGTACATAGCAGATCTCCGGCACGAAGGTCCACACCGCCGTTACCCGCCACATAGATTTCCCAGCCGCCATCAATTCCAACAAAGCCGATATCCTTGATGCCTGCTTCTGAACAGTTTCTTGGACAGGCAGATACGCCCATCTTCACTTTATGTGGTGTATCCAGACGTTCAAACTTCTTCTCAAGCTGGATGCCTAGTGCCATTGAATCTTGGGTGCCATAGCGGCAGAACTGGGCGCCAACGCATGTCTTAACCGTTCTTAGTGTTTTTCCGTAAGCATAACCAGATGGCATATCAAGTTCTTCCCACATTGCCGGAAGGTCTTCTTTTTTCACACCGAACAATCCAATTCGCTGCCCACCTGTTAATTTTACTAAAGGAACGTTATACTTTTCAGCCACTTCCGCTATTTTTTTCAAATCAGCTGCGGTTGTGACACCTCCATACATTCTTGGAACAACAGAATACGTTCCATCTTTCTGGATATTGGCATGCATCTTCTCATTCACGAGACGGGAATCACGATCATCTTTATATTCATCCATATGAATCATGCCAAGATAATAGTTGATGGCCGGGCGGCATTTTGTACAACCTTCCGTATTATTCCAATCAAGAACGTTCATGACCTCTTTGACACTTGTTAAGCCTTTTTCCTTTATTTCCGCTACCAATTCCTCACGGCTTACTGTCGTACATCCGCAGATGCTAGTTTTTTGAGCTGCGGCCGCATCAAACTGATCCCCTAATGTATGGGCAAGAATTTGGCTGACCATTGGTTTACAGCGTCCGCAAGAACGGCCCGCGTTCGTGCAATGGCTGACTTGATCTAGTGTTGTTAGACCCTGCGTTTGAATCGCCTCGACAATTGCGCCTTTTGTGACACCGTTACAGCCGCAGACTAGCTCATCATTGGGCATGGAAGCAATATCTTCTGTGCCGCCTTCTCCTGTACATTCTGTATGAAAAATAGAAACTCCGGTGATATCTTCTTTTTTAGTCAGCATTCGATATAATCTAGTACTATCTTTTGTATCTCCATAAAGGACAATTCCTACGATTGTGTTGTTTCTAGTTAATACTCTTTTATAGAGTCCTTCATATTCATTGTAAACCATAATAGATTTAGTTGTGCCGTCTTCAAAAATTTCACCTGCAGAAAATAGGTCGACACCCGCAACTTTTAGCTGTGTACCTGTTACAGAACCTTCATATGGGCTCGATTCGATTCCGCATATATGACTGGCAAGGATTTTTCCTTGCTCATATAGTGGGGCAACCAGACCATAAACAATTTCTCTGTGTTCCGCACATTCGCCGACTGCATATACATGAGGGATACTTGTTTCCATATAATCATTTACAACAATCCCGCGATTCACATAGATGCCGCTGTCTTTTGCTACTTGTATGTTAGACTTAATTCCAATTGCCATAACAACAAGATCGGCTTCGACTTCAGAACCATCTTTAAAACGAAGTCCTGTTACACGCTCATCGCCTAAAATTTCAACGGTTTGTTTCTCCATTAAGAAGTTCATGCCTTGTGATTCTAGCTCTGTTTTAAGTAAAGAAGAGGCGATTGGGTCAAGCTGGCGTTCCATTAAATGCGGCATTAGATGGACAACATCGACTTTCATGCCTAAGTTTAGGAGCCCTCTCGCTGCTTCAAGTCCCAGCAGCCCGCCGCCAATGACAACAGCTTTTTGATATTTGCCTGCTGATTTGATCATCATTTCACAATCTTTGATATCACGAAAACCCGTTACACCGATTTTGTCAGCACCGGGAATTGGCAAAATAAATGAATTAGATCCTGTTGCAATAATGAGTTCATCATACTCTACTTCCCGGCCTTGATCACTGATGACGCGCTTACCTTCTACATCAATTTTTACTATGGCCTCTCCTGTGTGCAGCTGGATATTATTTTCTTTATACCACTCAAGCGGGTTGATAATAATATCTTCAAAGTTAGTACCTCCCTGCAGGATATTTGATAGTTTAATTCGATTGTAGTTTGGATGCGGCTCTTCGCCAAAGATGGTAATCTCAAATTGCTCGGTATTAAGTTTAAGAATTTCCTCAATGGTCCTTACTCCAGCCATTCCGTTACCGATCATTACTAATTTCTTCATATCTGGTTGGCTCCTTTATATGATATTTATATAATTATTTGTTTAATATTTACTTAATAGGTTTTCTCTATATTTAGATTGTAAAGGGTACACCTATAAAAAATTGTGACGTTCATCACATCTCAAAGACTAATTGTGAACATTTCTAGTAAATGTTCAGGTCAATTGCTAGTGATTACCATACCCACCATATTAAAGTGGCAAAAATAAAAAAGGGTGACAGGCACCCTTTTTCCGTTATGCGGGTTGTTTACTTTTTAGTGCGAGCTGGGGTTTGATGATGGAGTTGATGACGGGTACTAGGATACCGATTAAGAGTACAGGGACTAGCTCCCATAATTTCAGCGGTGGGGTGATTAGGATTCCGAATTTATGAATGGCATATAGGCTGAGAAAATAAGCTAGGCTGCCAATGAGTCCTGCGAGCCAATTGGTTCGCCCGAACAATAGAAAGGCTAGTGGTATCAGGATGATGGTAATTGGTACGTAGGAGGTAGGATATTCTACAGCTGCAAAGATAGCTTTGCCGATAAATCTTAAACTAATATAAAGTACCGCTCCCATGAATGGAATCGAAATGTCACGGCAAATCCGAATTGTCACAACCGTTAATATCCCAACCATTAACACAGAATAAATAGGATAAACATATTCCGGGATTCCGCCAAAGATTTGTGAAGCGGGATCGGAAATTAACTCAAGTATTTCTTTTGAGGCAATCGATTTTCCATGGATGTATTGATAATACGAAATTGCTCCATTTTCTTGCTGCATATTTGGAAACAGGAAGCACTCTAGCAAGAACATGGCAAACCACGTATGCATCGATTTCCATGTTGGAACTGTATGCCACGTAAATAAGTAAAACCCGCGCCATACCCCAAATATCATGATATCTGTTGCAATGTAATAAATAAAATGAGTCGGACTCCATGTCGTTAAATCAATCCCATAGGCAATATGATAGGTAAAATCAAGTGGGATCCCGATAAGAAACAGCCCATATCCAATCGTAATGAGATTCCTTGAAAATGCATCCATGTAGGTGGAGTGTCTCCACTCCTTATATAATAGGATCCCCCCTAAGGCAAATCCCATGGTATTAACAATATGGGGAATCGAGTATTCCTCAAATAAATATTTAAAGTGATAAGATGCATCCCATGCCGAACCAATAAATTTTAATAAAAAGGCAATTACCCATAAACGATAATATTTCAAACATGTCATCCCCTCTCAGGCTTTACCTGCGTTTTGCTCCTAAACGAGGCACCTAGTGAACTTTGCTCTCAGAGTCTTCGGTCCAATTCTGTTTATCCCAACAGGTCAAAAGGGTCTCCGATTATGGCTATTAAGATATAATTAACCGCTAGTGCCAATCCAAACAAAATCCCGGCAATCCGTACTTTCTTTTGCGTGAACAACTTATACATAAAGACAATACCAGAAATGACGACAAAAGCATTACAGGTTAAAAAGGTCCAAAGCAAGCTCTCACTATGCGGTACTGCTGTAACATGAGACAAATATAATGGGATCAAAGGACGAAAACCTCCAGGAGACGATTTACTAACTAGTTCTTTTTAGTGATGATCCATAAAAAATATGCTCGTTATTAATGACGTATTTCCTTTTAAAAATGTTTCCTTTTCATCTTGCTTTCTTAATATTATCATAGGGGGTGTATTTTTTAACATAAAATTCTTTAGTTGTATATATTAGGTATATAACTTCTCCTTATGAATTGCACTTTAAAATATCCTATAAACATATTGTTATCGCTCTACATTTTTTTATTACATTTCAAAAAAAGGAACCCCTCCTCATGGAAGTGGGTTCCTATTATTTCGTTCGTTTAGTACATTTCTGAAGTTGTTTTTGCCTGCATGTGAAGAAGCAAATAATCAGGTCCGCCCGCTTTCGAGTCAGTACCAGACATATTGAAGCCGCCGAATGGCTGGTAGCCAACAATAGCTCCTGTACATGAACGGTTGAAGTAAAGATTTCCAACATGGAAATCTTCACGAGCCTGTTCTAAATGGGCACGGTTATTGGTAATAACAGCCCCAGTTAAGCCATATTCCGTATTGTTGGCAATTTCAATCGCTTCTGTGAAATCCTTTGCTTTTGTAAAGCCGACAACGGGTCCAAAGATTTCTTCCTGCATAATCCGGGAAGTTGGAGAAAGGTCTGCAAAAACAGTCGGCTGGATGAAATATCCTTTTGAATCATCACCATCGCCGCCAGTCATCAACTTACCTTCCTGTTTTCCAATTTCAACATACTCGAGGATTTTTTTATAGGCATTGTTATCGATAACAGGCCCCATGAAATTGCCTTGATCAGCAGGATTTCCCACTGTTAATTGGGTGGTTAACTCAACAACACGATTTAATACTTGTTCATATACATCCTCAACGACTACTGCGCGAGAACATGCAGAGCATTTTTGACCTGAGAAGCCGAAAGCTCCAGCAACGATGGATTGGGCTGCAAGTTCAAGGTCTGCCTCACGATCAACGACAATCGTATCTTTTCCACCCATTTCTGCAATTAGTCGCTTCATCCAAATTTGACCTGGGCTTAATTTAGAGGAACGTTCAAAGATTCGAAGCCCTACATCACGAGAACCTGTAAAGCTAATGAATCTGGTGTCTTTATGGTCCACTAAATAGTCGCCTACTTCAGCACCGCTGCCTGGAACAAAGTTTAACACTCCTTTTGGCAGGCCTGCTTCTTCCATTACTTCTACAAATTTTGCTGCGATAATCGGAGTAGTAGATGCAGGTTTCAATAAAACGGGGTTACCAGAAACAATTGCAGCAACTGTTGTTCCGGCCATAATCGCAAATGGGAAGTTCCAAGGTGAAATAATAATGCCGACACCAAGTGGAATATAATCATAGCGATTAAACTCATTCGCACGGCTTTGTACGGGAACACCATCTTTTAAAGACAACATTTGACGTCCGTAGTACTCAAGGAAGTCAATCCCCTCAGCTGTATCGGCATCGGCTTCCCTCCATGGCTTACCTGCTTCCTTTGTCATTAAAGCTGAAAACTCATGCTTACGGCGGCGAATAATCGATGCAGCCTTAAAGAGGACATCCGCACGAACTTCTGGCTTTGTCTTTTTCCACGTTTTAAATGCTTCTACTGCCGCTTGCATAGCTTTTTCAGCCAGTTCTTGGTCAGCCTTTGAAACCCGGCCGATTACTTCTTCTTTATTTGCTGGATTATAGGAAATGATTTTCTCTTCTGTAGTGATTTTTTCTCCGCCAATGACCAGAGGATAATCTCGACCCAAATAACCTTCTACTGTTTTTATTGCCTGTTGATAGGCCTGGCGGTTATCTTCCAATGAAAAATCAGTAAACGGTTCATGCTTGTATGGTTGTATCATTTCGATCCCCTCCCTATGTAATAAAACGGTTACATACAAGTTCATTCTAACATGATTAAGAATGATTAGGAACTACAATGAATGTAGACTTAGATGGACTTATTTTTTTAAAAATTGGCCGTTAAGTTCCGCCCCAATCAACAGAGTCTAAAAAATAACAATCTTGTTTAACAGAGCCTAAAATTGAAAAAGACCCAGCAAGAAGCTAGGTCTTATTGATAGATATAGACGAATGGTTCCGTGGCATTTGCCTTTTTAACAATAAGTGCCTCAGGACCATCAACGGATGTTACACTAACCGAAACTGAAAGATATTTAGGGAAATGCTCCATCACAAGCCCTGTCACATATTGGGTAAAACCAATCCCCTCTGTCTTTCCATAAAATTGAATTGGAATGGTGATACTCAAATCTTGGAGTTGGTCACCTACATAAAAGGCCTTGCCAATCACCCCATTATAATTAGGGAAGTACTCCTCGACATCCTGCTTAAAATTTAGGAAAGCAATCGTATCATCGCGATGGTCGTTTTCAGCGTCAGTGGAAGGGAACAAATAGTATTTTTCATCAACCTTTTCCCAGCTGTTAAGCTCAGAACTGCCCTGATCAACCGTTGAATACGTAAAGAAATTGCCTGGTACAACAGATGTTTTGCTTTGCTGTTCAAATAAGGCAATCGTGATGGGGATATTGCCTAAATTTTTCATGGACCGAATACGTTTTACTACTTCCGCTGCCATCTGCTTGCCTTCCTTTTCCATGTCAGCAAACGGAATTTTTTTCTCTAAAGTATCGCCGTCTGATTGTAATTTATAATAGTAAACCGAATTTAACGCCAGACCAATCGTGATTCCTGCAAGAGACACATTCCCCTTATCGTCTTTGGTTAGATAATCATGTTCCAAGACATGGGCAAGATATATCGGGCTTGAGGGTGTACTGCCTGCCGGACTGGAATTGACCGGATTTAATCCAATATTGTCCGCTGCTTTCAGGTTACTTCCCTTAAGCTGGGCGGCGGTATACTGACGGCTTAACCATTGTTTTATAGTCGCTGCCTTAATTTGCTGGCCCTCTTGAAAATAGTACTTATCCGTGTCAAAACTGTTCTGGGCAATTCTCATCAAGCCCATTTCAAATTCATTTAAATCATATCTTGTATTAATATTGTTAACAACTAATCCGCGTGCTTCCCCCGGTTCAAATGGCAGGATGGTCCGGTAATAATTATTCGAGATATTATATTTAGGAATAATTGCCTTTCCTGTTGTTTTCTCCTCCGTTTGAACTGTTTCATTTTGCTTTTGAAAGTTAGGTGCACAAGCACTTAACAACAAGACCAGGGAGAGAGCGAGCACTGAGACTTTTCTCACGTCGATCCACCTCTTATTTATTTAATTCCTCTAAAAGCCGCTCCTCATCCCACACTTCGATTCCGAGTTCTTGTGCTTTGGTTAACTTAGAACCCGCATCTTCACCTGCAATGACGAGATGTGTTTTTTTACTAACACTTCCGGCGACCTTACCGCCTAGAGCCTCAATTTTTTCCTTTGCTTCATTACGGGATAACTGCTCCATTTTCCCTGTAAGGACAACCGTTTTTCCAGCAAACACACTGTCTGATTCTTCTACAGAAATAGGTCTTGGCCCTTTATATTCCATATTAACGCCAGCTCGGACTAATTCGTTTATAAGCTCCATCGCTTCTTCCTGTTCAAAAAATGACACAATCGAGTCAGCCATCTTATCCCCGATTTCATTGATACTGATTAACTCCATTTTGTCAGCATGGGCTAATTTTTCCATGGTCATAAATTGTTGGGAGAGTGTTTTTGCAGCCTTCGCTCCAACATGGCGTATGCCTAGTCCAAATAACAGCTTTTCAAGCGAATTGGCTTTCGACGCTTCAATCGCTTTTAATAAATTGGTGACAGATTTTTCACCCATTCTTTCCAAGGCTAATAGCTGTTCGCGTGTTAGTTTATAAATATCCGCTACATCACCAATTAATTTTTCAGCAAAAAGCTGACTGATCACCTTTTCTCCAAGACCATCAATGTTCATGGCATCGCGGGAAACAAAATGAATCAATCCTTCGCGTATTTGTGCAGGACATTTTGGGTTAATACATCTGAGGGCTACTTCCCCTTCTAGACGAACAAGTTCACTTTCACACTCTGGACAATGTGTTGGCATGTGGAAATCCACTTCTTCACCTGTTCGCTGGTCGGCCAGAACATTGACCACTTCCGGAATGATATCGCCTGCTTTTTTTACAACTACTTTATCACCAATTTTAATATCCTTTTCACGAATTAAATCCTCATTATGCAAGGAAGCCCGTTGTACAGTTGTCCCGGCCACTTTAACTGGCTTGAGAATGGCCGTCGGTGTAACCACCCCCGTCCTTCCTACACTTAACTCAATCTCTAAAAGGGTCGTCACCACTTCTTCAGCCGGGAACTTGTACGCGATCGCCCAGCGCGGACTCTTGGCGGTAGTGCCAAGCTCGGCCTGCTGATCAAGAGAATCTACTTTAATAACAATTCCATCAATTTCATATGGAAGGTGCGGCCGCTTATCTACCCAGCTGTTAACAAACTCAATAACCTCTTCAATCGTTGCACATTTTCTTCGTTCTTTATTGGTTTTAAAACCAAGCTGATCTAAATAATCCAGCCCTTCACTATGTGCGGAAACACCGGTTTCTCCAGGATTGCCAATTCCATATAAAAAGACATCCAGCTTTCTTGATGCTGCAATTTTTGGATCGAGCTGCCGAAGGGAACCTGCTGCTGCATTTCTTGGGTTTGCAAACAGCTCCTCTCCGCGTTCTTCCCGCTGCTGGTTTAATGCTTCAAACGAGCGCTTCGGCATATAGGCCTCTCCGCGCACCTCAATGGAAACAGCTTCCCGCAGACGAAGCGGGATGGCTTTTATCGTTTTTAGATTTGCGGTGATATCTTCCCCAATGGTGCCATCGCCACGGGTTGCCCCTTGAACGAATAACCCGTCTTCATAGCGAAGTGAGACAGCCAGTCCGTCGATTTTCAATTCACCTACATAAGAAACATTACTGCCCACAGCTTGACGGACTCTTCGGTCAAAATCCCTTAGGTCTTCTTCGTTAAAGGCATTGCCTAAACTTAACATCGGAGTACGATGCTCCACCTTTTCAAATAGATCAAGGACCGGACCGCCGACACGCACAGACGGAGAATCAGGTGTTTTTAGCGTTGGGTATTTTTCCTCCAGCTCGATCAGCTCTTGCATGAGCTTGTCATATTCGGCATCAGGTACCGAAGGTTTGTCCAACACATAGTATTCATAACTATATTGATTTAAGAGGCCGCTTATTTCCTCAATTCTTATCGCAGCAGTTTGAAGCTCCATATATCCAGCCCTTTCATAAAGGTAATCTCACACTGTGTAGACAGCTATTATGCCTTTGTAATTGGCGCAAATTTAGCTAATAGACGCTTTATCCCCACAGGGCTTGGAAAAGCAATATCGAGCTCGACCCCTTCACCTTGCCCTTTTACACTAACAACTGTTCCAATTCCCCATTTACCATGTGCCGCTTTATCGCCAACCTTCCAGCCGATATCCTCTCCGCCAGATGCTGCGGAAACAGGACGCATGACCGGTTTTCTTGGCGTAGTTGGTGTAGTAAACGTACTCTTTTGCGAACCAAATGAAGTTCCTGAAGATCCAAATGATCTTTTGCCGGAACCAAAAGAACTGCCCGTCCGTTGTTCAGGTACCACACCTTCAATTAAATCTTCTGGAATCTCTGAGATAAACCTAGAGGCAGGGTTCATACTTGTTCTACCAAATAAGGTTCTCATTTGGGCATTGGTTAAAAATAAAGTCTGCTCTGCCCTTGTAATACCGACGTAGGCAAGACGGCGTTCTTCCTCCATTTCGGCTTCTTCCATTAAGGAACGACTATGCGGGAATACTCCTTCTTCCATGCCAATTAAGAAGACAACAGGGAATTCCAGTCCTTTTGCAGAGTGCAATGTCATGAGGGTAATCGCGTCAGCCTTTTCCCCATCCTCATCGAGCGAATCAATGTCCGCTACTAAAGCCAGGTCTGTTAAGAAGGCAACAAGACTCTTATCCTCGCTTGAATCCTCGAAGCTTTTCGTTACCGATAATAATTCCTCAAGGTTTTCAAGACGACTTTGGGCCTCAATAGATTTTTCTGCTTTCAGCATTTCCCTATACCCGGATTTATCAAGAACTTCTTCAACTAATTCTGTTACCGAAAGGAATTCCTGCATATTCGTATAGTTATGAATTAAATCACGAAACTGAGCGGCTGCTTTCGTAATTTTGGGGCTCAACCCAAGTAATTCGACTGATTCTAAAGCCTGGTATAAGGACATATCATGCATTGCGGCAAAGTCGGCAATTTTATCTACCGAGCTCGAACCAATCCCGCGTTTCGGAACATTAATCACACGCCGCAAGCTGATATCATCATCCGGATTAGAAATTAACCGTAAATAGGCAAGCATGTCTTTGATTTCTTTTCTGTCATAGAACTTGGTTCCACCGACAATGGAATAATCAATATTTGATTTTAACAGCACTTCCTCCATTACACGGGACTGTGCGTTAGTCCGATACAGAATCGCAATGTCATTTAGTTGATAATTTTTGTCGCGCGTTATTTCTTTAATTTTTCCAGCTACAAACTGTGCTTCGCTTTGCTCACTATCTGCACGGTAATAGACAAGCTTGTTTCCTTCCGGATTTTCGGTCCAAAGATTTTTCTTTTTTCGATTTAGGTTATTTTCAATAACTTTATTGGCCGCAAGTAAAATCCGTTTAGTTGAACGGTAATTCTGCTCAAGAAGAATAACAGTTGCATTTGAATAGTCTTTTTCAAAGGATAGGATATTGGCAATATCGGCGCCGCGCCATCTATAGATGGACTGATCGGAATCACCGACAACACAAAGATTGCGGAACCGGCTGGCCAGCATTTTTACCAGCATATACTGCGCCCGGTTTGTATCCTGATACTCATCGACGTGAATATATTGGAACTTGCGCTGGTAATATTCAAGTACTTCCGGCACCCGCTGGAATAATTGAATCGTCATCATTATTAAGTCATCAAAATCGAGCGCTTGGTTTTTTCTAAGCTGCTTTTGATAATCTTTATAAACTTCACTTACCGTTTGTTCAAAATAACCACCGGCAGATTTCTCATATTCTTCGGGACCAATGAGTTCGTTTTTGGCTGAACTGATGGATCCTAAAATTGCACGTGGATCATTTTTTTTCGGATCAAGATTTTTAGCTTTGAGGATCCCTTTAATCACTGATTGTTGATCAGTTGTATCTAGAATAGTAAAGTTTCGGCTAAAACCCATCCGATCAATATCGCGGCGTAAAATCCTGACACACATCGAGTGAAAGGTGGAGATCCAAATTTCCTCGGCCGCCCCGCCCATCATTTTACCGATTCGTTCCTTCATTTCCCTTGCTGCTTTATTCGTGAAAGTGATTGCTAGAATGTTATAAGGGTTTACACGCTTTTCCACTATTAAATACGCAATTCGATGCGTTAATACTCTCGTTTTACCACTTCCCGCACCTGCCATGAGAAGAAGTGGACCATCAGTTGCCTTAACAGCACTTTGCTGCTCTGGATTCAATCCATTTAGGAGCTTATCTGTCAAAAATTGCAATTATCCCACCACCATTACAAACATTTGTTCTTGTTTTTATTTTAGCTTTTTTATCATTGTGAAGCAAATTTCTATCGAACTGCCTTTACGGTTTCAAGGGCATTTTGAAAATCCTCATAAATCACGTTTCCAACTACAATCACATCGGCATGCTTGGCCATTTCCACTGCTTGTTCAAAGCTTGTGATACCGCCTCCGTAGAAAAGCGTTGTTTTCTCTAACACCTTTTTCGCTGCAGCTGCTACTGCCGGATCACCATATTTCCCGCTATATTCTAAATAAAAGATGGGGAGATGGAACATTTTTTCTGCCATCAGCGCGTATGCCTTAACATCTTCAACTGTTAAATGAGCATCCGCGCTAGTCAGCTTAGCTGCCTTACAATCCTCGTTTACGATACAGTAGCCTTCCATAAAAAACTCGTTCCAATCCATGACTTCTCCAAATTCCTTTACAGCTTGGTGATGAAGCCCAGTAATCCACTTAGGATCCCTGCTATTTAAAATAGTTGGAACAAAATAAAGGTCAAATCCTGGTGTTACGCTCTCTATACTAGATACTTCAAGGACACAAGGAACGGTATAGCGGCGGATTCTTGCCATTAAATCGAGGACATTTTCGAGTGTCACTCCATCTGTTCCGCCCACAATTACTGCATCTGTCCCTGATTCGCAGATTATTTCTAATTGGTCATCTGTTATTTCTTTATTAGGATCGAGTTTAAAGACATGCCGCCACTCGCGAATATCATACATTGAAAGAATCCTCCATTCATCTTTCCATTACATCATTATAGCATTAGCCGTTTGTAATCAAAAAAGAAAACATTAAATCAACATATAGAAATCATATCCAACTGTGCATGAGTGCCGATACAAAAAGAAAAACCGAAGATGTTTGTCTCCGGTTTGTTTTATTCTTTTTCAGCTTTAATGTCTTCTTTTATGCGCTCAAGTACCATTTCATAGGTATCATTACCAAAGTTTAAACAGCGTTTTACCCTTGAAATAGTGGCTGTGCTGGCTCCGGTTTCCGTTTCAATTTTATGATAAGTATTTCCTTCGCGCAGCATTCTAGCTACATCCAAACGCTGTGCTAATGATTGAATTTCATTAATCGTACATAAGTCATCAAAAAAGCGATAGCATTCTTCGAGATCTTGTAAGGAAAGTACAGCTTGAAACAATTGATCAAGTTCTTTTCCACGTAATTTATTAATTTGCATATTCTTTACTCCTCTAATTGGAATATTTATTGTGCATTCAGTGAAACACTTGCATGCAGTCCAGGGGTGGCCGGAACAACATTCACCCATGTATGCCCTTGTACCAATGGGATTTCTTCTCCATTTTTCATCGGAACAATTCTACCATCCTTATTAGCCCATTCGACCTCGTTCACTTTGCCCATTTGAAGCAAATATGCTTTTCCGCCCGACTCTAAATCAATGTCTCTAAGGCCATAGGAATCAATCGTTTTATGGACCGCCTCGATAATGAAAACATTGTCTATTAATATTGGGTCACCGGTTTCCAGGTCAACGGTTTGATCTCCAGCTGAGAAGCGCTTATACTTGCCGAGCGTTTCATCAAATTCAAATTTTGAATTGAACGTGCCGCTTTTTGAATAAGTAATGCTGACCGACTTAGCCGCTTGCCCCGTTATTTTTCTACTTTCTTCCACTGAGTAAAAAGTAAAGGCAGGAGGACTGTTTTTCATTGTATATCCTTTTTGCTCAGCACCCTTTAAGATGTTTTCATAGGTGATATAAGAGTTATGAGGCGGTTTTCGCGAGCTAGAACGTTTAAATAATGTTCCATCATATACCATACCGTTTAAATTATCTACATAATTACTTTCGAGTAATTGTTTGGCCTCTGGACTGTAGCCATGTGCAATGTAGAGGGCATTTAAACCTTTAGCCAGGTTAATATAGTAATCCCGAGCACTCCTTACAGGACCAATATTTGTTGGTCTCTCACTCTGAAAAACAGCCAGGAAACGGGTAATATCTCCCTCAGCAAGAATTTCATAAACAATATCCGCCTTGTTCAGCCCTGATTGGGGTCTTGCTTTTGGGTGATTATTGACCATTACAGCTACAGCACGTTGATCTGGTTTCGTATCGGTAGCAATACCTGTTAACGGATAAAAATAAGGGTCGGCCTTTGTCACATCTTCTGGTTTATTTTCATGTTTTGTATCCGGTTTTTGGTCCTTAACAGGTCTTTTTACCGTTTCCTTACTAGAACACCCTGAAAGTAGTAAAAGGAAAGCTGCCATGGCAACAGCCCATTTTTTCATGAAGTGAACACCCCTATTTTATCCATTTTACAAAATACTTTCACGCTTTAACTCTTTACTTACTTACAGTTTATCGCATTATTGACGGAAAGAATACTGATTTGTTCATAACATCATACATTCCTTGCTGCGTTATTCGGATGTATGGTAAATGTGTCGCTGAGAAGAAAGCAAGACTGTAGATCGGATCTGAAAATTTATATCCTCGTTCTCTCAATTCTTTTAATAATGTTTTCTCTTGTTCTATTAATTCTTCAATAGGCAGACCAGACATGATTCCGCTTAGGTCAAGAGGTACTTCACATACAACTTGAGCGTCCTCCATCATGACAATACCCCCGCCTAGCTCTTTCATTCTATTAAATGCGTTGACCATATCATGTCTGTTTTTCCCAATTAAAATAATATCCCCGGTAGTAGAATAAGAACTTGCAAGCGCAGAAAGGCCAGTTGCGAATCCTTTTAACAGGGTGTTTATTCTCCATTTTCCATAACGATCTACCAGCATAAAATAGCACTCATCTGATTCTTTTGGAAGCTGGTCTTCGGAAGCATCAATCGAGATGGAATATGGCTTTGTAATGACGGAATTCTCCATTTTAATCCCAAACGGCATGGAAAATTGCAGATCATCGAGCGATAACTGCCAATCCAGTTCGATCGGCTTAAATCCATATTCATTCCAGTTCATATCCCCATATATTCCTTCTACTTTTACACCGTCACGCTTTACCCATTTACCTTTTGCTAAAACGGAAACCGGGGTAGGGTTTTCGATACTGGATAAAAAGTTAATATTGGCAATACGTCCAGTTGCAATCACACCATGAAGATGTTCAATGTTGTAGTATCGAGCAATATTTACAGTTGCCATATTATAGGCATCTATAACAGGAACTCCTTTTTCGATGGCAATTCGAATCATTTGGTCAATGATTCCTTGCTCATAAAAAGTGGAAGAGGAACCATCTGTATTAAACATGAGCCGGTCATAGGCCTCGATTCCCAGCCGTTTCATATCATCTAAAATCTGCGGCAGGTCAGGCCGGATTGATGAATAACGTAAGGAAACCATATAGCCTTGCATTAGCCTGCTGTAGACTTCTTCTCCCGTCATGGCTTCATGGTCACTATCGGCACCTAACAGCATCATTTTTGCTAATGTTTTTTCTGAGGCACCAGGAAAATGGCCTTCAATTTGCTTGCGCATCCTTTTGGCTTCCTGGATCCAATGAAGCATCATGTCATCGCCATCGAGCAATTTTGGCCAGCCTGTTAATTCACCGCCTTGCAGAACTGCATCATGCTCTAGCCACGCCTTTACATTACTATGTGAAAAAATTTCTTCCTCATTCAATGGTTCGGTCTGCGAATCAAACCGGCTCCACCAATACATGGTTGACGGAATGGAGCGCAGGTCTCTAAGGAGTGAAAACGCTTCCCTTTTTTTCAAGTGTAAAACGAGCGCCATGTTGTCATTAATTAGCGTGGTTGTGCCAAATTGGGATGCATAGGCAGCTAATGTCAGGGGATTATATAATTGAAACGGATGTGCATGCGGCTCAATGTATCCAGGCACAATGATTTCATTGGTACAATCAATGATTTCACAGTTTTCGATGTAAGAAGGCATGTTATCGCCAACATAGACAATGCGGTCTTCATAAATCCAGATGTTCGCTCTCATCCATTTTCGAAAGGTCTGATTTAAGTAAAGTGCATTTTTCAATAATATTGTTGGGGATGTTTTACCTTCCAAAACGGATACATGCATGCGTAAGTGTTTATTTTTCCAGCGGTAGCGTTGTTCCAGCATACCATGTCCCTCCCTAAAAAAACTATCTATATAATAATAAGTTGATTTAACAATAAAGAAAGCCCTTACAAAACTTCTTTTGATACTTATCTTATCATATTTTACTTTTTAAAGCAGTAAAGTATTGATAAAAATTGTAAAAAAAATGTGAAGGAGTGAACAAGATGAAAATGACACCAAATATCGGGATTTTGAATGCATTAATTCGAATTACTTTTGGGTTAACGATTGTTGCTTGGAGTACCTCTAAGATGGTCAAGCGTCCTTGGCGGGATTCTTATTTGCTTGCTGCGTTCTGTGGCGCGATGAAGGTTGCTGAAGGGATTGTCCGCTATTGCCCTGTGACAGAATTATGTGAGCGTTGGGCGGATATGGTGAAGGAGCATCAGAGCGCGACTGATTCTGGGGATGTGTCGGAAGGGTTAGCAGATATGGATGTGCCTTATAATCCGACGTGATCGAGATAAAAATAAACAGTCCTCATGAAAACTCATGAGGACTTAAACTTTTTTCTTTCAAAAAAGTGACTTTACCGGACAGATACAATTGCCTTCGCACCAATATCATTACGATAAAAGACTCCATCACAATTCAATTTCTCTAACTCCGCATAAACCTTAGCCTGTGCATCAGCAAGAGTCTCAGCCTTGCCTCCAACCAGAAGCACTCGGCCGCCAGCTGTTAAAAACTCACCTGCGTCATTTTGAACAGTACCGGCATGGAAGGTATAAACTTTCTTAGAAACATCCGCTAATCCCTTAAGCACAGCACCCTTTTCGTATTCCCCAGGATACCCTTTTGCCGCAACCACGACACCAATCATTGCCTGCGGATCCCATTCAAGATCTGGTTTCTCCCCATTCAAAAGAGCTAAGATAACCTGAACCAAATCAGATTGCAACCTTGGTAAAATAACCTGTGTTTCCGGGTCGCCGAAACGTGCATTAAACTCAATTACCTTTGGACCCGCTGCCGTTTTGATCAACCCAGCATATAAAATCCCACAGAAACTGCGTCCCTCTTGAACCATTGCTTTTGCAGCTGGAATCAGAACCGTTTCAACAGCGGTTGCTACCGTGTCCTCACCGATTTGCGGAACCGGAGAGTAAGCACCCATTCCACCAGTATTAGGACCTTGGTCTCCATCATAAGCGCGTTTATGATCCTGTGCGATTTCAAGCGGGATGACTACTTCCCCATTCACAAAGGCCATCAACGAAAATTCCTCGCCGTCTAAAAACTCTTCTATTACAACACTTGATGAAGCCGCTCCAAATTTCGCACCAACGAGCATCTCTTCCACACTCGCAAGAGCTTCTTCTAAAGTCATAGCAACCGTGACACCTTTTCCTGCTGCCAACCCGTCTGCCTTAATTACAATTGGAGCGCCTTTTTCATTAATATACTTGCGCGCCTCTTCAATCGAAGTAAAAACAGCATAATCTGCAGTAGGAATAGCATACTTTTTCATTAAATCTTTAGCAAACGACTTGCTGCCCTCAATTTCAGCAGCTGCCTTCCGTGGTCCGAATACGGCCAGACCTGCTGCTTCAAATTTATCGGATAGCCCTTCAAGCAGAGGAACTTCCGGTCCGATAATGGTTAAGCCTACCTTTTGCTCTTTCGCAAAGGCAATTAGCTCATCATGCTGGGATTCGTCAATCGCAATCAATTCCGCCACATCTATCATGCCAGCGTTACCTGGAGCAACAAATACCTTTTCAACCAATGTGCTTTCGCTGACCTTTCGGCAGATCGCATGCTCGCGTCCGCCGCGGCCGATGATTAGTACCTTCATCCATTACACCTCATTTTAATGTTTAAAGTGTCTAACGCCCGTAAACACCATGGCGATTCCGTATTCGTCTGCTTTTTTAATCGAATCAGCATCCTTAATCGATCCACCAGGCTGAATAATCGCGGTAATTCCTGCTTTTGCTGCCGCTTCAACGGTATCATTCATTGGGAAGAAGGCATCAGATGCAAGCGCAGCACCTTCTGCTTTATCACCCGCTTGCTTAAGTGCAATCTCTGCCGAACCAACACGGTTCATTTGGCCAGCGCCAACACCAAGCGTCATGTCTTTACTTGAAACCACAATAGCATTTGATTTTACGTGTTTAACCACTTTCCAGCCAAGTTTTAGAGCTTCCCACTCTTCTTCAGTTGGTTGTCTCTTAGTTGGAACAGTAATGGTTGCATTCTCTAATGAATAACGGTCTTGTTCTTGAACAAGTAATCCGCCTTCAATTGTTGTCATTTTGAACTCAGGTTTCTTTACATCATTAAACGGAATAGTTAACAGACGAAGATTCTTTTTACCTGTTAAGATCGCTAATGCTTCCTCTGAGAAAGATGGTGCAATGATAATCTCTAAGAAAATTTCATGAAGCTTTCCTGCTGTTTCCGCGTCCACTTCACGGTTAAAGGCAATAATGCCGCCAAAAATGGAAACAGGATCAGCTGCAAATGCTTTTGTAAATGCTTCAAAGCCGGTTTGACCAGTTCCAACACCACATGGATTCATATGCTTAACTGCTACGGCTGCAGGTTCAGAGAATTCTTTTACAATTTGCAAAGCAGCATCAGCATCATTGATATTATTGTAAGATAGTTCTTTTCCATGAAGTTGAACGGCATTGGCAATCGAGAAAGTTGAACCTAACGGCTTTCTGTAAAAAGCAGCGTTCTGATGCGGATTTTCTCCGTAACGAAGTGTCTGCTTCAGTTCATATGTAACCGTTAAGGTTTCAGGTGTTTCTTCTTGTGCAAGGTTTGTCATATACTCAGCAATCAAAGCATCATAAGCGGCTGTATGACGGAATACCTTAGCTGCCAGCTTTCTTCTTGTTTCAAGAGTCGTTGCACCGTCTGCTTTTAACTCCTCAATAACCGTCGCATAATCTGCTGGATCAACAACAACTGTTAAATATTGATGGTTTTTAGCTGAAGCGCGCAGCATAGATGGGCCGCCAATATCAATGTTTTCAATCGCATCTGCTTCCGTTACATCTGGTTTTGCGATGGTTTGCTGGAAAGGATAAAGATTGACACAAACTAGCTGAATAGGCTGAATCCCGTGCTCGTCTAGCTGTTTTAAATGATCAGGATTATCATGCTTAGAAAGAAGGCCGCCATGGATAAATGGATTTAACGTTTTTACACGGCCTTCTAAAATTTCCGGAAAACCTGTTACATCACTAACACTCATTACAGGAATTCCCTGCTCTTGAAGAGCTTTTTTTGTACCGCCGGTTGAGATTAGTTCAAACCCTAGGCTGACTAATTCTCTCGCAAAGTCAGTAATTCCATTTTTATCAGATACACTAATTAACGCGCGCTTTTGTGACATTGATTACATCTCCTTGTGTTAATAACATTTGAAGTATCTCTGGATATAGTTTGTGTTCAATTTGCTGTATTTTCTTTTGCAAGCTGTCTCTTGTTTCATTTTCTTCCAATCTTACACGTTCTTGAATGATAATGGGACCTGTATCCATCCCTTCATCCACATAATGAATGGTGACCCCGCTCCACTTTGCTTTGGCTGCCAGGGCCTGACCGATGGCATCCTTACCTGGAAAAGCTGGGAGCAGTGATGGATGAATATTGACGATCCGGCCCTGATAGGCACTAAGCAAGGTAGTGCCTATCAAGCGCATGTATCCGGCAAGTACAATGAACTCCACATTATATCTCTTTAGTTCTGCTAAAATCGCTTGCTCAGATTCTTCCTTACTAGGATAATCTTTTGCTTGAAAAACAAAGCATGGAATTTTCGCGGCATTAGCACGATCAACCGCATAGGCACCTGGTTTGTCGCAGACTAACAGGGTAATTTCCGTCTCTAGCTCGCCTGACTTAACTACATCAATGATGGCTTGGAAATTACTGCCGTTACCTGAGGCAAACACTGCTATTTTTTTCATAGCCGTCCACCTTGACCCTTTATTTCAATCCCTGCCTGATCCGTCACAACACCAATTTGATAGGCTTTTTCGCCGCATTCTTCAAAGTGCTGAAGCACATCAGCAGCGATTTCACGATCTACTGCAATGACCATTCCAATTCCCATGTTAAAAATATTATACATTTCCTCATAGTCAATTTGCCCGTGAGAAGAAAGCAATTGAAACACAGGTGGAATCGGCCAGCTTTTTTCTTCAATCTTTGCCCCAAGACCTTCAGGCAGCATCCGAGGAATGTTCTCGATAAAACCGCCTCCGGTAATATGGGCCATCCCTTTTAATGGGAACTTTTTCAATGCTGACAGAATTGGTTTAACGTAAATTTTCGTAGGTTTTAATAACTCCTCGCCTAGTGTACAGCCGAGCTCATCAACAAAATCTAGCAATGACCAGTTATTAAAAACTTTACGTACAAGGGAATACCCATTACTATGAATACCACTTGAAGCTAAACCAATCAACACATCTCCAGCCTGGATGGTTTCACCTGTAATTAACTGTGATTTTTCACAAGCTCCAACCGTAAATCCAGCAAGATCGTATTCATTTTGGCTGTATAGTCCCGGCATTTCAGCTGTTTCGCCGCCAATCAAAGCACAGCCTGCCTGCTCGCAGCCGTCGGAAATACCTTTTACAATAGCCTCGATTTTTTCAGGCTCGGCTTTACCACACGCAATATAATCTAAAAAGAACAATGGCTCTGCACCTTGAACCACGATATCGTTCACACACATAGCCACTGCATCAATACCAATCGTATCATGTTTATCCATCCAAAACGCAATCATCAGCTTCGTGCCGACCCCATCGGTGCCTGATACCAAAACAGGCTCCTTTAATTGAAGTGATGATAAATCAAACATACCGCCGAAACCGCCAAGACCGCCAATTACTCCGGCCCGTGCTGTTCTTTGGACATGCTTTTTCATTCGTGAAACAGCCTCATAGCCCGCTTCAATATTTACGCCAGCCTCTTCATATGCTTTAGCCATGCTGTTCCCCACCTTATTTTTGATAATAGTATTGTAATGTATCAGGATAAATCTCTGTTGGATAATTCCCCGTGAAGCAACCGAGGCAATAGCCATTCGTTCCTTCCTGGCCAAGTGCTTTCATCATCCCTTCGACGCTAATAAAGGTTAATGAATCTGCACCAATCAGTTCTCTAATTTGCTCAACGCTTTTATCAGAGGCAATTAATTCCTCTTTTGTCGACGTATCAATGCCATAAAAGCAAGGATTTTTAATCGGTGGTGAGCTAATCACAACATGAACTTCTGTTGCTCCAGCTTCCTTCAACAGGTTCACAATTCGTCTGCTCGTCGTTCCTCGTACAATTGAGTCATCCACCATGACAACACGCTTTCCTTCCACCACGCCGCGTACGGCCGAAAGCTTCATCTTAACCCCTTGCTCCCGAAGTGATTGCGACGGCTGGATAAAGGTTCTGCCGACATATTTATTTTTAATTAAACCCATTTCATATGGAATCCCTGTTGCTTCTGCATAACCGATGGCTGCTGAAATACTAGAATCAGGAACCCCGGTCACAACATCCGCTTCAAATGGTGCTTCCACTGCTAATTGTTTCCCCATATTTTTACGGGCTGTATGAACATTGATTCCTTGGATATTACTATCAGGTCTTGAAAAATAAATATATTCCATTGTACAAATTGCTTTTGTGGTACTGATGGCAAATCGCTCAGATGTTAGACCATTTTCATTAATAATTAACAGTTCACCCGGCATAATATCACGGATATATTCAACGCCAATTACATCAAAAGCACAGGTTTCTGATGCCACAACATAAGCATCCCCAAGGCAGCCAAGGGACAAAGGACGTAGACCATGTGGATCAAGAGCAACCATAAGCTCTGTTTCTGTCATGATTAAATACGCGTAAGCACCCTTTAACATCGATAAAGCGTTTTTCACTTGATCCTTCAAATGAGGATAACCGCTTCTTCTAATAAGATGAGCCAAAACCTCTGTGTCAGAGCTTGTTTGAAAAATACTTCCCTGGGATTCAAGCTGGTACTTTAGGGAATTCGCATTAACAAGATTGCCATTATGGGCAAGCGCAAGACTTCCGGTTTGCGAATGAAATAGGAGCGGCTGGACGTTCTCGTAGCCTCCGCCACCGGCTGTAGCATAACGAACGTGACCGATCGCAGCACTGCCTTCTAAGTCCTTCATTGCTTCAGCAGTAAAAATTTCCGATACTAGCCCTTCACCTTTTACACCTGTAAGCTTTTTTCCATCGGAAACAACAATGCCAGTTCCTTCTTGACCGCGGTGCTGCAAGCTATGAAGTCCGTAATAGGTTAACTGGGCAGCATCCTGGTGTCCAAAGACACCAAAGATACCGCACTCTTCGTTTAATCCCTTTATTTCAGGCAGCATGGGATGGCTCCTTTCCAAGCAGCTTTCAGTTCTGCTACTGAAGCAACAAGCACTGATGTATCCTCATTTTTGATTTTCAATGTTGAGGTTTCTGTTACAGTACCAATCTGCACTGCGTCTGCTACTAATTTTTCAAAATCATCTTTATGTTCTGGTTTTACAGTCATTAAGAAACGAGATTGAGTCTCACTGAATAAGGCAGAGACTGAATCTCCTGCTAACGCTACTTCTGCACCAAGCTTTTCATTCGCGAAAAGACTTTCTGCCAGCGCAACCGCTAGACCACCTTCCGAAAGGTCATGGGCAGATTGCACCACTCCTGCACGGATTGCCGCAAGCACTTGATTTTGTCTTTCCTTTTCCACTGTTACATCTAGTTCAGGAGCTTTACCAAATACACGTCCGTTCAGAAGCTTTTGAAGCTCACTGCCGCCAAATTCATCCTTCGTTTCCCCTACTAGATAAATAAGGTCACCATTCTCTTTAAAGTGCTGTGTGGTGATATGATCAAGATCGGTTACTAAACCAACCATTCCTACTACTGGTGTTGGATAGATTGCTGTACCGCTTGTTTCGTTATATAAAGACACGTTTCCGCCAATAACCGGTGTCTCTAACACGCGGCAGGCTTCACTCATGCCATCAGCAGCTTTTTCAATCTGCCAAAATACTTCTGGCTTTTCTGGGTTACCGAAATTCAAGTTATCCGTAATCGCTAATGGCTCTGCACCAGAACATACAATATTACGTGCTGCTTCCGCTACGGCGATTTTGCCGCCCACTTCAGGATCTAAATAGACATAGCGTGCATTACAATCCGTAGTCATCGCTAAAGCTTTACGTGTACCGCGAATCCTTACCACCGCTGCATCAGATCCCGGAGCAACGACTGTATTCGTACGCACCATATAGTCATATTGCTCATAAACCCATTCTTTGCTAGCGACCGTAGGCTGGCTTAAAAGACTGACTAATGTTTCTTTCAAATCGTCTACTTGAGGAACTTCGTTTTCCATCGCCTGGAATTCAGCGAAATAGCTTGGTTCTTGAGATGGCTTGTGGTAAACCGGTGCGTCTTCAGCAAGTGCATCAGCTGGAACATCCGCAACGATTTCTCCTTTATGGAAAAGGCGAACTTGTTTATCGCTAGTAACCTTTCCGATTCCTACAGCTTCTAAGCCGTACTTTTCAAAAAGCTCAACGATTTCTTGTTCTCTGCCCTTTTTAACAACAATCAGCATACGTTCTTGTGATTCAGACAACATCATTTCGTAAGCAGTCATGCCTGTTTCCCGCTGTGGAACTAAGTCCAAATTCATCTCAAGTCCCATTCCAGCTTTACTAGCCATCTCAGCTGATGAACTGATAAGTCCAGCTGCACCCATATCTTGAATACCAACTAGGGCATCAGAGTGAATCAATTCTAAGCATGCTTCTAAAAGTAGTTTCTCCATGAATGGATCGCCAACTTGAACGGCTGGACGGTCTTCACTTGATTGTTCTGTTAATTCTTCTGAAGCAAATGTTGCACCATGAATTCCGTCACGACCTGTTTTTGCTCCTACATACATAACCGTATTGCCTTCACCATGCGCTTGACCTTTTTTGATATCCTTATGGTCAATTAACCCTACACACATGGCGTTCACGAGTGGGTTTCCTTCATAGCATGGATCAAACCCAATTTCGCCACCAACGGTTGGAATACCGATACAGTTTCCATAGCCAGCAATCCCGGCAACTACTTCTTTGAATAAGTAACGTACGCGTGCAGAATCTAGTTCACCAAAACGAAGTGAGTTCAACATTGCAATTGGACGAGCTCCCATTGAGAAGACATCGCGGATAATCCCGCCAACACCTGTTGCCGCACCTTGATATGGTTCGATCGCTGATGGGTGGTTATGGCTTTCAATTTTAAAAACAACCGCCTGCCCGTCACCGATGTCGACAATACCAGCTCCTTCACCAGGACCTTGAAGGACGCGTTCACCTGTAACAGGGAACTTTTTCAAGACAGGCTTTGAGTTTTTGTAACTGCAATGTTCTGACCACATAACCGAGAAAAGACCTGTTTCGGTATAGTTAGGTGTGCGCCCAAGAATGTTTTCAACCAGTGCAAATTCTTCGTCGGACAAACCCATTTGCTGATATATTTTTTCTGCTTTAATCTGAGTAGGATTTGGTTCAAGCGTTGACAACATGTGCTTCCCTCCAAGCTTTTACAATCGATTGAAACATTTTTAAACCATCGGCTCCACCGAGTAGCTCATCAACCGCTCTTTCTGGGTGCGGCATCATTCCTAGGACATTGCCTTTTTCATTAGTGATACCTGCAATATCCGCTAGACTTCCGTTCGGATTTTGATTATAGGTAAAAGCAATTTGGTTGTTTGCTTTCAATTTAGCTAGTGTCTCTTCATCACAATAATAATTTCCTTCTCCATGAGCGACAGGGATCACGATGCTTTCCCCTTCACCATATGCATTTGTAAACATCGTTTGATTGTTCTCCACCTTTAATTCAACTGGTTTACAAATAAACGATAGGCTTTCGTTCCGTCTCATTCCGCCCGGAAGCAATCCTGCTTCAAGAAGAATCTGAAATCCATTACAAACGCCAAGGACTGGCTTCCCGGCCTCCGCTGCTTTTACTACCTCTTTCATTACGGGGCTAAAACGGGCAATCGCTCCTGTGCGCAGGTAGTCACCAAAAGAGAAACCTCCAGGCAGCAAAATGGCGTCAAACTCGTCTAGATTATCGGCATCATGCCAAACATATTCTACTTCTTCGCCAAGTTCGTCCTTAACAGCATGAAACATATCAACGTCACAATTCGATCCTGGGAATACGATCACCGCAAACTTCACTGGGTCACACACTCCTCTACCTCGTAACGGTAATCTTCAATCACCGGATTGGCTAATAAATTGGTACAAATTTCATTAACGACTTCATTAATGTCACGCTCTGATTTTTCAATCGTTAACTCCATGAATTTTCCGATTCGGACATCTGTTACTTGCTTATAATTTAAAGAATGTAAAGAATGAGTTACGGCTTTACCTTGTGGATCTAATACACTCTCTCTTAATGTTACATACACCTTAACTTTATACATGCTGATGTCCTCCCAATTTGGCTAAAATAGTTTCATAGGCTTCTGTTAAACTTCCTAAATCCCGGCGGAATACATCCTTATCGAGCTTTTCATTGGTTTCTTTATCCCACAGTCTGCAGGTATCTGGAGAAATCTCATCGGCAAGTAAAATTTGCCCGTTATGGTCTTTGCCGAACTCGAGTTTAAAGTCGATTAAGCGAATCCCAAGCTCATTGAAAAAGCTTGATAAAATTGTATTTATTTGAAGTGCTTTATTCTTTAGGATTTCCAGTTCCTTGACGGTTGCTGCTTTTAATTCAAGGATGTGATCAACGGTTACGAGTGGGTCGCCCAAGTCATCATTTTTAAGATAAAATTCAACGATTGGTGTTGAAAGTTGCTTTCCTTCCTCGATCCCTAAACGTTTAGAAAGCGATCCTGCTGCAACATTACGAGCAACAACCTCAAGAGGTATAATCGTCACTTTCTTCACTAACTGCTCTGTTTCTGAAAGTCTCTTGATAAAGTGGGAATCAATGCCCTGTTCTTTTAGCTTTATAAATAACAAACTAGTAATCTCGTTATTCAAACGGCCTTTACCTGAAATATCCGCCTTCTTTTGACCGTTGAAAGCTGTTGCTGAATCTTTGTATTGAACTCGCACAATTTGTTCATCGTCCGTTGAGAAAATCCGTTTTGCTTTGCCCTCGTAAAGCATTTCGCTCATCCTAATTGCACCTCTATTCGTAATATTGGGAACTTTTCTGACATGAGAAGGGCAGACCTCGCCCTTCATCATGATTTATTTATCCATTTAACCCTAGTCGATCAAAAATGGTATCAACATGCTGGAGATGATAGTTGTAATCAAAACAATCCGCAATTTCTTCTAGTGAAAGCAATGAAGTAATCTTATTCTCTGCTTCAATTAAGCTGCGGAATGGAACTTGCTTTTCCCATGCCTCCATCGCTTTAGGCTGTACGGTATCATAAGCCTCTTCACGTGATAAGCCCTTATCAATCAAAGCTAGTAAGACACGCTGAGAGTAAATCAGCCCTAAAGTACGATCCATATTGCGCTTCATATTCTCTGGGAACACCGTTAAATTCTTCACAATGTTACCAAAGCGGTTTAGCATATAGTTCAATGCAATCGTCGCATCCGGAAGGATAATCCGCTCTGCAGACGAATGGGAAATATCTCGCTCATGCCATAGGGGCACATTTTCATAAGCAGTCATCATATAGCCGCGAATTACGCGGGCCAATCCTGTCATGTTCTCTGAACCAATTGGATTCCGTTTATGCGGCATTGCGGAAGAACCCTTTTGACCCTTTGCAAAAAACTCCTCCACCTCACGTGTCTCACTCTTTTGCAGTCCGCGAACTTCAACCGCGAACTTTTCAATTGAAGTGGCAATCAACGCAAGCGTAGACATATAGTGCGCGTGACGGTCACGCTGTAAGGTTTGTGTGGAGATTGGCGCCGGGCTGGTTCCTAATTTCTCACAAACATATTGCTCTACAAATGGATTAATGTTTGCATAGGTCCCGACTGCACCAGAAATCTTACCAAATTCAACTCCTGCAGCCGCCTGTTTAAAACGCTCAAGGTTGCGCTTCATTTCTTCATACCATAATGCAAGCTTTAAACCAAAAGTGGTTGGTTCAGCATGAACCCCATGTGTCCGGCCCATCATAACTGTAAATTTATGTTCAATGGCCTTATTTTTTAAAATCTCAATAAAGTTTTCGATATCTTTTAAAAGAATTGCGTTAGCCTGCTTTAAGAGATAGGATAACGCCGTATCCACCACGTCTGTTGAGGTTAAACCATAATGCACCCATTTCCGTTCTTCACCTAATGTTTCCGAAACCGCGCGGGTAAAGGCTACTACATCGTGTCTTGTTTCCTCTTCAATTTCTTTGATTCTGTCAATATTGAAAGAAGCATTCTCACGTAATTTCTTTACATCTTCTTTAGGGATTTCCCCTAACTCTGCCCATGCTTCACAGGCAAGTATCTCCACCTCAAGCCAAGCATTAAAACGATTTTCCTCCGTCCAAATAGCTCCCATTTCTGGTCTAGTATAACGATCAATCATTCATTTATCCCCCGATCTTTTCTTTAGCAGTTTCCCAGATGCTGCTTTCATCAATTTCCTTAAGAGCCAGCTCTACGTTCTCACGTAAAATAGTCACATGGCCCATTTTACGTTTAACTTTTGCTTCCTTCTTGCCGTACAAATGAACTTTCCAACCATTCAAGCCGGGTATTTCTTCATACAGGTCCTCCAGATGCTCACCTAATAGGTTAACCATTACGGCCGGCTTTAACAACTCTGTATTTCCTAATGGCCAATGGCATATAGCCCGGATATGCTGTTCGAACTGTGAAGTCTCACAGGCTTCAATCGTATAATGTCCGGAATTATGCGGGCGCGGTGCCAACTCATTAATAAAAATCGTACCATCGCTGTTCACGAACATCTCAACAGCCAGTGTCCCAACAAGCTCTAGCGAATCGGCAATCTGCTTCGCCTTTTGAATCGCATCTAACTCAGTTGCCTCCGAAATTCGCGCTGGAACAATCGTTTTATGCAAAATATTTTCTTTATGAACATTTTCAGCCACTGGAAAAATTGCTGTTTCCCCGTCCAGCCTGCGTGTTACAATGACCGAAATTTCTTTTTCAAATGGAATCCATTTCTCTAATACACAGTCACCATGTTCTAGCAGCGGCTCTGCCTTCTCTATGTCCTGCTCTTCTCTGATAACAAGCTGGCCTTTCCCATCATAGCCGCCTCTTGCGGTTTTTAACACAGCCGGGTAACCAATCTCGTTTATTTCTAAAAATAAATCCTGAGAAGCTCTTATGACGGCGTATGGTGCCACCTCCACACCTGCTTCTTGGATAGCTGCCTTTTCCTTAATCCGATCCTGCGTGATCGTGAGCAGCTTAGGTCCTTGCGGCACGTATGCTTGTTCACAAATCCAGCTTAACGTATCAGCATCTATATTTTCAAATTCATACGTAATGACATCACTGACTTCAGCCAACCGGCTGATTGCCTCGCGGTTGTTATAGGCGCCAATCACTTCTATATCTGCGACTTGTCCGCATGGAGAATCTGATGTCGGTTCCAAAACGGCAATTCTGAAGCCTTGAGCCCTAGCTGCCAAAGCCATCATTCTCCCAAGCTGCCCACCGCCGATGATTCCAATCGTTGCACCTGGTAAAATGGTCTTCTTATCCAAGTTGATCACTACTTTCTAGTACTTCTTGTTTTGTGGCTTCTCTCCTTGCTTCTAATCTGCCAGCAAGCTCTTGGTCTTCCGTTGCGATAATTTGTGCAGCTAACAATCCCGCATTCACTGCACCTGCTTTTCCGATAGCCACAGTGGCCACCGGCACACCGCCCGGCATTTGGACGATGGACAGCAAGGAATCGATCCCTTTTAGCGCTTGGGTTTGAACAGGAACCCCAATGACTGGCAAGGTTGTTTTAGCTGCGACCATTCCAGGAAGATGGGCTGCCCCGCCGGCTCCAGCAATAATCACTTTCAGCCCTCTGTTTCTAGCTTCTTCTGCATATGTGAACATTAAATCTGGTGTACGATGTGCGGAAACAACCTTCTTTTCATAAGCGACCTCTAACTGGTCTAATACTTCACATGTATATTTCATGGTTTCCCAATCCGATTTGCTTCCCATGATGACACCAACAAGTGTGGTCATCCTAGATCCCCCTTTATAAGGCAAAATAAAATGCCCGAAACAAATAGCTTCTCATTGTAAGAGAAAGCCATTTGTCCGGGCATGAAGACGCAAGGAAAATAAGGGGACAAGCCCTTATTCCGAACATATTGACTTTCCCTCATAGTCCAATAATTTACGGTTATTGGGTAGAAACTTATGGGCCATATCCCCATGGATATACGAGGGTAAAAATTGTTGTTTGATCTGATAGCTTTATCTTACCAACCACACCTTAGTCTGTCAATAAATTTGTCGAACATTATTTTTAAATACCTCAACAATGTTCGTGTTTTACTCGATTAACCTTGCCTCAAAGACAATTTGACGGCCTACAGGTTCATAATTGGTTCCTTTAGCATTTTTTACCTCTTGAAAAATCGGCTTCTCTGTCCGCTTAACGGGAGTATAACCCTGCTGTTTCATCCTATTCAGACATTCCTCAATACTTTCATTTTCCTGCAGCTCAAATAACAGCTTTTTTTTGTTCATGAAAATAGCTTCCCTCTTTTCACTGATTTCACCCAAAAGCCACCATGAATAGATTTTGGTTCATAAGAGATTATAAA
Source organism: Neobacillus drentensis (assembly GCF_036965645.1). Taxonomy (GTDB): domain Bacteria; phylum Bacillota; class Bacilli; order Bacillales; family Cytobacillaceae; genus Neobacillus; species Neobacillus drentensis_D. The sequence continues at coordinate 1,979 of NZ_JBALPZ010000060.1, read as the reverse complement.
GGCTTTAGGATCTAAGCTCTTAATCATATCATAAAGTTTTAATTCAAATTTTCGTGGTGTAAGGATTTGCATAGCCATTCGATTTCCTTCAAGACCATGTGCGGCCCAGTCAGTCACTCCATAGCCTTTCTCCCTTAAAAGTTTGGGTAAATCTTTATCATATTCCGCGGTAATGACATTGACCGTAATGTATCCCAGAGCCAACTTTTCTTCAATCTTCATTCCAACAATAACTCCTATTCCGTACCCAACTGCGTAAGCAATCAAATTCTGAATTTCATTTAAGTTATTCAGGACAAGGCCAAGACCAAGCACGTATATAACAACCTCAATCATACTTAGGAAAGCAGCTAAATACCTCTGACCCTTTAAGGTCAAAATCATCCTTATCGTGAAAAAAGAAACATAAATGATATTAATGATTAGTATGATCGCTACCATCATAAAACTATTGTCTAACACACTTCATTCCTCCTATTCTTGCACATCCCTCACTTTAGCACACAAATATTTTAGAATTCATGATTATTCTTATTTATTTGTATAAAATAACAAAAAACCAATATAGGTAAAAGGGCGGTTATAATGTTAAAAAAAGTAATCTTGTTCTTGTTTCTTTTTACATACCCATCTTCTTTTGCAGCAACACGCTCAGCAAGCCTAGATACCCTTAAAGCAGCTTTTATTAGAAGCGATGATTTGTGGATTAAAGTTGGAAACAGGGAACAGAAGATCACCCACAATGAGTATATAAGGTATCCAAAGTGGTCTCCTGATGGAAATTGGATTGCCTATCTTAAAGTGACCAAAAAAGGAAAACCACCGCTCAATGATGGTGAATTGTGGCTCTTCAATTATAAGACGAATAACCATTTTAAAATTAGAGCTAATGTAAATAATAACTTCCAATGGGCACCTTTAGATAATAAAATTAGTTTTTTAGTAATTAAACATTTATATACCTTAAATCTAGACCCCGCCATCCCCTTTTTAACGAACAAGATGGGAGAAAATATCGAGAATTTTTCCTGGCTTCCTGATGGCAGCGGATTTCTTACATCTTCAAAGGAGAGCAAGCAGCTTCATTCGGACATCCTTTTATCGAAAATTACTCTGGGTTCTTACAAGCCAGCCATCAGACCATTTTTTAAGATACCAGTAAGTGACAATGAATTTTTTATCAGTACAAGTCAGTTTAAATGGTCACATGACCAAAAATGGATTAGTTTCTTACTAGTCCCAACAGCATCGTTGTCAGCGGACGCAAATACTCTCTGTTTGTTATCTCAGGACGGGCAGTTTTTTAAAAAAGAGGCTGAAATGTTGTATGAGGAAGAATGGTTTAAGTGGGCACCTTCAGAGACCTTACTTGGATATGTTAAGGGAATCGGAAGAGAGGCAAATCTAAATAAGCAGGTTGATATCATTCATGCTCCTCCTCTAAGTAAAAAATCACTTACTCCAAAAGGCTATGTGGATAGAGACATTTCATGGAAGAATAGTTCAGCCATATTTGTTGCGCGCGCTAAAGAAGAACCTCAGGCAGATATGAACAAAAGGCCAATGCCAAGAATTTATGAAATCAATTTGGCCCTTGGCCAACCAAAGCAGATAACATTGCCTGCTGAAAAGGAGGCGGACTTTGCTCCTCGGTTTGTTAACGATAGGCTGTTATGGATTAGAACAAATACAAATACTGCATCTGTATTTGTATCCAGGGCTGAAGCAGAAGATAAGTGGATTAATCATATAACGATGCCAAGCACATATTATGATCGCTGGAATTGGGATGAGGTGTTTAGCCTGTACAAAGGCCAGTGATAAATCTGCTCTAATGGACATAATCCACTATTCCGCTTTCACTGTGGATTAGGATTTACAGTTAATTGCACAAAAAAAGACAATCAGCTAAGATTGTCTTTTTTTGTGCCTGGCAACGTCCTACTCTCACAGGGACAAAGTCCCAACTATCATCGGCG
>NZ_JBALPZ010000059.1:15689-28607 GCF_036965645.1 Neobacillus drentensis | reverse complement strand
AAGCAGGAGAACCGTCCCCGTGATTTTTATTCTACGATCTATAGCCAAAGCTCTCAGATATCTGACGGCTAATCTCCAAAATAAACTCGCTGTGAGTATCACTTTCGTTTTTCGGTATTTGATCGGAAAAGCCTACAATGGCCACCGCACCTAATAGATCCTTTTTGTAATTTAGAACTGGAAAAGAAACTGAGGAGACGGAAGGTACAAGCGGCTCTCTTGCAAATGCAATTTCTTTTTCCTTAATGGTCAAAATCTCTTTTTCCAGTTGTTGAAGTTGTTTTTGGGGGATCCTTTGGCTTTCACTTTCTTTCCAGCTCTGAATAATATCCTGATTCGAAAAAGCCATAAAAATTTTACCAGCAGCAGAAAACAGCGGCAGCAGCGTTCCAATGGTTGCTCCAATATTAAATCCTTGGCTTACATTAAACATCTTAATAACCATTGGTCCATTATTGGTCCAAATAGAAAACAACACCGTACTGGAAGTTTTGCTATTAAGCAGTTCTAAGTTAGGCGTAATCCGATCCAGGACATTTTCCTGGTCGACCGCCGCCATGCCGTATTCCACTAATTTGCTCCCAAGTAAGTAGGCACCAGACCCCTTATCACGATACAGGATTCCCAATTGAGTAAAGGTGTTCAAATATTTATAAAGGTTACTCTTTGTTGTCTGTGAAAGCTCTTGAATTTCAGAAAATTTAATTGGCCTTCCGTGTTTAGCAATTAAATCAATAATCCCCATACCAATTTCTAAGGATTGAATGGTAGCCCCTTTTTTAACATTTTCCATATTGCCCTCCAATACATCTACCGATAGTTTATATGTTTTTAAAATAACAAACTCTATCTTACTTTTAAAGAGACAGACATAAGATTAACTCCAAAATTTATTTTTTATAATGTTAATATTGACAATTGTCAGAATACTGATTTATCATAATAGTGACCATTGTATCTTATTAGTGGATACGATGAATATCAAATTACTTAGCAATGAAAGAACAGGAAATGACACATAAAAACCAAAAGGGGAGAATGGACAAATGAAATTGATAACGTTTTCAAGAGAAGGGGTTTCTCGTGTAGGAGCAGTGGAAGGCAGCAATGTAATTGATTTGAATTTGGCTTACCAATCATTGCAAGAATCAGAGGGGCAGGTTCGCTACCGCCAAATTGCTGAAGCATATGTTCCTGCAGACATAAATGGTCTTCTACAAGGGGGCAAGGAAAGTTTAGCGAAAGCTGAGGAAGCAATTGAATATGCCCTAAAAACGAAAGAAGACAAAGGCCGCAAACTTGTCTTGTCCTTAGATGAGGTAAAAGTAGAAGCGCCTGTTCCAAATCCAGGGAAAATGATCTGTGTTGGTCATAATTATCGGGAACATATTTTGGAAATGAAACGTGAAATTCCACAGCATCCGGTTGTATTTGCAAAGTTTGCTAATACTGTTATTGGTCCGCAAGACGATATTCCGTTCTTCCCAATTTCAGAGCAGCTTGATTATGAAGCGGAATTTGCTTTTGTTATTGGAAAGAGAGCAAGGAATGTATCACAAGAAGATGCGTTAGACTATGTGGCCGGTTACACGATTGTAAATGATGTTACTTACCGTGACATTCAGCGCCGTACCATTCAATGGTTACAAGGAAAAACAGTTGAGGGAAGCGCCCCAATGGGTCCATGGCTTATCACAACCGATGAACTAGAAAACCCATCTGGTTTAGAGGTCGTATTAACAGTGAACGGTGAAGAAAGACAGCATACGAATACTGCTAATCTTGTATTCTCTGTTCAATACTTAGTTGAATTTTTATCTAACTTGATGACACTTGAACCAGGAGATGTCATTTTAACAGGTACTCCAGGCGGAGTAGGATTTGCAATGAACCCGCAGACCTTCCTTAAAGATGGAGATGTCGTCAAAATCGAAATTGATGAAATTGGGTCACTAGAAAACACGGTCAAAAAAGTGGCTGTTGAGGTGAAATTATAATGACAATGACCACGATTCAGCCAGCTATAGAATCGGTTCAACAATCGTTAGAACAAATGATTAAAACAACCAACGCACTTTCTGAGGAAACCATTCGCTGGAGACCAAGCGAGGAAGAATGGTCCATCATGGAAATCTTATGTCATGTCTTAGAAGCTATTCCCTATTGGATCGGTGAAATCAATGAATTAAAAGCGAATCCTGGAACTGAATGGGGAAGGAATCACCTTCAGCAGGCCCGCCTTGATGCAGTTGAAGCTGCGGATCAGCGAAGTGTAGAGGAAATTGTTAATGAACTTACTAGATTAAAAGATCAAGTGGAAGAAGAACTCGGCAGCTTAGACAGCGATACTCTAGCAGCGGAAGCACCGAGTCGTAATCCTAACTTTGGAACAAAACCAATCTCGTTTATAGTGAATCATTTAATTGTGGAGCATGCGAGTAAGCATTTAGGACAAATTCAACGAAATCTATCGAAACTAGGTTAATAAGGAGGAGGGTTTTTAATGGCTGAGAAAACAGAATTTATGAGTAGTAAGTTGGTATTGGACTTTAATAAAGATCTTGAACAATATAATCTCGGACCGCTTTGGGAGGCAATCCCGGCATTAATGCATAAACAGCCAGAACCTCAGGCGAAGGCCTATTTGTGGAAGGGCGAAGTGATTTATAAAAAATTAATGGAGGCTTCAACTATCTTTACTCCTGATCGCGGCGGAGAAAGAAGAGCGATTTATTTCCAAAACCCAGGCTTAACGTATCGGCAGCCGTGGGGCTGGGCTTCGACGACTCAAACTCTTTATGCGGCTGCACAATTGATCTTACCAGGCGAGAAAGCTCCATCACATCGTCATTCACAAGCCGCACTGCGTTTTATTACACACGGTGAAGGTGCGTATACGATTGTCCAAGGTGAGCGGATCTTTATGGAAGAAGGAGATTTCCTAATTACACCAAAGAATCTTTGGCATGGTCATGGTCATATTGGTGATAAGCCAATGATTTGGATGGATGTGCTGGATATTCCAGTGGTTTATTCCATGGGTGGTACCTTCTTTGAGCCTTATCCAGAGAAACTTGAAGAACCGAAAGTACCAGATAACTTCTCTTCTCACCGTTATGAGGGAGGAATGGTTCGGCCAATCGCAGACCGCTATCCAAAGTCTGCTCCACTTGGTGCATATAAATGGAACAAAACGGAGGATGCCATTAGAGGTTTAGGCAGATATGAGCCTGACCAATATGATGGTTATGCTGTAGAGTACATCAACCCATCAACAGGTGAAACGGCTAATAAAAATATTGCATCATGGATGCAGAAGCTTCCCAAAGGATATCATTCCAAAGCACATCGCCACACCCATGCGACAATTTATAATGTTTATAAAGGGTCAGGATACAGTGTCATCAATGGTGTCCGTTTTGACTGGTCAGCAGGAGACTATTTTGTCGTTCCAAACTGGGCATGGCATGAGCATGTAGCCGATGAAGATTCATATCTGTTCTCAGTCAGTGACCTGCCAATTATGGAACAATTTGACCTTGAGCAGTCACAACCATACGAACAAAATAAAGGCCATCAAACCATCATAGGTGAATTCAAACCAAAATTGGCCTAACTTGAAAAGCCGTACCTTCCATTATATCGAAGGACGGCTTTTCTTCTGGGAAGAGGAGGTGGGAGCACGGGGACGGTTCTCATGCTCCAGAAGCATGAGAACCGTCCCCGTGCTTCCCTTAACCCCCTGAATTAGTTAAAATATAAGGAAATGCAGATGATTCGTTTGCGATTTAATTAAAATAGCGGGGGAGAGCATTAAAATGAATAGAGTTGTGATTACAGGTATTGGAGCCGTTACTCCTGTAGGGAATGATGCTCTTACAACATGGGATAACATTAAAAAAGGGGTTTCAGGTATTGGTCCAGCGACTATATTTGATGTAGAAAAAGTAGATGTCAAAATTGCTGCTGAAGTGAAAGACTTTAAACCAGAAGCATTTATAGATAAAAAAGAAGCAAGAAGAATGGGACGTTATAGTCAGTTCGCTGTTGCTGCTAGTAAAATGGCTGTCCAGGACGCAGGCATTGAAATCGGTGTGGACATTCAGCCTGAACGCATCGGTGTTTGGATAGGGTCTGGAATTGGCGGCTTAGGTGAATTTGAGGAACAGCATCGGAAATTTATTGAAAAAGGCCAAAGAAGGGTAAATCCGTTTACCATTCCCATGTTTATTCCGGACATGGCGGCAGGGCAGGTTTCCATCGAACTCGGAGCAAAAGGAATGAACAATTGTTCGGTCACCGCATGTGCGTCTGGGGCCAATTCCATCGGTGATGCATTCCGTGTGATTCAAAAGGGTGATGTGGATATGATGGTAGCCGGCGGTACAGAAGCAACCATTACAGAGATGACTGTTGCTGGTTTCTCGAATATGACCGCTCTTTCAAAAAATCCAGATCCCAACACAGCAAGCAGGCCCTTTGATAAGAACCGGGATGGATTTGTGATTGGCGAGGGTGCTGGAATTGTCGTATTAGAAGAATTAGAGCATGCTTTGGCCCGTGGTGCCCGCATATATGGAGAACTGATTGGCTATGGGGCTACAGGTGATGCCCATCATATTACAACTCCTGCGCCAAATGGAGAAGGCGCCCAGCGTGCAATGAAATTAGCATTACAGGATGCGGAAATCTCACCAGAACAAGTAGATTATATCAATGCACATGGAACATCTACTTATTATAATGATTTGTTCGAAACGTTAGCAATTAAAGAAGTGTTTAAAGAGCATGCATATAATTTATCGGTAAGCTCAACCAAATCAATGACAGGACATCTATTGGGGGCAACGGGAGCGATTGAGGCTATTATCTCGCTCTTAGCCATCAAGGAAGGCATCATTCCCCCAACCATTAATTATGAAACACCAGATGAGGGACTTGACTTAGATTATGTCCCAAATACGGCGAAGAAGAAGGATGTACAAGTGGTCCTATCAAATTCATTAGGTTTTGGCGGTCATAATGCCACATTGATTTTTAAAAAATTTACTGAATAACAATAGATGAGTCCTCTGAAGGAAGGTAAATAAAAAGAAGGTATCTAAAAATCTTTTAGATACCTTTTTTAAGATGATTGAGCTTATACTTTTCTAATTTGTTTGCTTCTTAACTGTCCGCACGCGGCATCAATGTCTGTTCCATGTTCTTGGCGGATTTTGCAATTGATCCCGCCTTTTTTCAACGTATCATAAAACGAGAGAACCGACTCCTGTTCACTTCTTTGGTATTGACTATGTTCATCCACTGGATTATAGGGTATTAAGTTCACATAGACCTGTTGTCCTAGAGGACGAAGAAGTGAGGCAAGCTGCTCGGCTTCTTGCTTATGATCATTTACATCCCTCAACAGAATATATTCAATCGTAATCCGACGATTTGTTTTTTCTATATAATACTCCATCGCCTTCATAAGTTTTTCAATTGGAATGGCTCGGTTTATTTTCATAATACGAGTGCGCAGCTCATTATTTGGCGCATGTAAGGAGACGGCCAAGTTTACCTGCAATTGTTTGTCCGCAAATTCAACAATCTTGTCTGCAAGACCGCTGGTTGATACGGTGATACGTCTAGCAGCAATGGCAAGCCCTTTATCATCCTTGATCACCTTGATAAAGTCTAATAGATTTTCAAAATTATCAAATGGTTCACCGATTCCCATCACGACCACATGACTTACCTTTTCTCCTTGGCCTTTTTTGTCCAGATGCAATTGAACGTTCATAATCTGCTCGACAATTTCTCCGCTGGATAAATCCCGGCTTTTTGCTAATAAACCGCTCGCGCAAAAACTGCATCCTATATTACATCCTACTTGCGTGGTTACACAAACCGAAAGGCCATATTTTTGTCGCATTAAAACCGTTTCAATTAAGTTGCCGTCCTGCAATTTGAACAAGAACTTAATCGTTCCATCGGCTGATTCTTGCTTAATATGCTCCTGTAAGGTTTGGATCGCGAAGTTGTCTGACAGGAGTTGAACACACGCCTGATTAACATCCGTCATATCAGAGAAAGATGTAACACGCCTTTGATAAAGATATTCCCAAATTTGTTGTGCCCTCGACTTTTTATGACCGTTCTCAAGCAGCCATGCTGCCAATTTATCTATAGTTAATCCATATATGGATTCTTTAATCATTACGTTCCCTCTTTTCATTAAACATCCCTTTTTAACATTTAAATTGCTTTATTATGTAATTGAATAAGGCTTTAAATTGAGATTAATCAATTACATATAACCACTTCTCGAATAAATAACCCTTTTTTAGCAACAGCTCGATCCATAATCGAAAAACCTGCTTTAATTAGGATTTCATCTACGGGTTCAACGGTGACCACGACTACTTTATTTGCAAACCTTCGTGCACTCTGAAGCATTTCCAGTTGCTCTTCAGGAGTTATTACCGAACACAAATTATAAGGCAAATCAATTATGGCTACATCATAATGATTGGTGATATCACGCATATCTGCTAAGTTTATTTCTCCATTAAGACCAAAGTACATCATGTTTTCTCGTGCTCCTGGGATAATCAGCTGATTTCGGTCGCTTCCGACCATATCAATTCCCATTGATCGGGCTTCGACTAGGACGGTGCCAATTCCACAGCATGGATCGATTGCCTTAATTCCGTTTGGATTTGGGATGGCGATATTGACTACAGCTCTAGCAACGCGTGTGTTGAGTGCGGTGGAATAACCATTTGGCTTCTGTTGGTGTCTAAACCAAACCGACTCACTTTTTACATACTCACCGAATACCCATTTTTCGTTTACATGCATGACGCCAAACAATCGATCTGGATGACGAAGATCTGCTTTACCCTTAATGTGTAACCCAATCTTTCGTTCAATTTCACGCCGTTTCTCGAATCCATCTTGTTTATTTTTTGGAAGATCCCTATTTTTTACATATATAACTTTAAAAGTTACCCCGTTCATTTGTAAAGTTTCTACCTGCTTGTACAGATCCTCAAGGCTATGCGCTTCATATATCACACTAATTCGTTCTTTCATAAACGGACTTCGCGACGGATCAATTTTTACGAAGGTTTCCAAAACGTTAGATTGAGATACATCACCGAAAAAAGATCGCATTTCCAAAGCACACAATGAGCGCTCATCATCAGAAAAGGCGTACGTGTATATATAGGTGGTTAATCCTTGGTTAACATCCAATTTTTGTTTATTTAGTAATATATCTATTTCAACTTCACCTCAAGAGTTATCTGAAAAACAGTAATAATAATCATCAAAATTATTAACTGATTTATTATACCAAGAAACGACGCATAATTAAAAATAACTATTAAGTAAAAGATATCCACTTTATGGGAGTAGAACCAGCGGAAACTCCAACAGCAGATGATGTGCTGATTGTGAATTTATCAGGACGTTGAAATAAAGATGCGAGCAGTTTTTTGATATGATAAAAAATAAATAGAATAACTGCAGCCTAATATATTAGATTGTGCAAATTGGTAACAAAATTGCATTATTTTTCAATTGAAAAGTATTAGAATATTTGTTAAAATACAAATAAATTTAAAAGGCTATGTGTAACTGGCGAAACGCGGATAACCGTGAGGGAGCACATAGTATCGAAGCCGTTCGCCTGGGCAGAGGTAAGGGAAGAAGAAGGATCCCTTACCTCTTTCTGTATATTAGGAGGCGATCTTCCATAATTTTGTAGAAAGAAACTTTAGTAGTTTTGCATGGTGTAAGGATAAATGAGGAAATTAAAAAACTATCATATCTAAAGTGAGGTATACAGGATGAGCACACTAGTTTTAGACAACGTGAAAACAATTAAAACATTAAATAATATCGCAGAGAGCGGGTTAAAGGTATTCAATAAGGGGAATTTTTCAATTGATAATGACAGTGAAAATCCTGATGCGATTGTTGTTCGCAGTTTTAATATGCACTCACTTGAATTTGGCGATAACTTAAAAGCAATTGCACGTGCTGGAGCTGGTGTAAATAATATTCCCGTCGACAAATGCACGGATCAAGGAATTGTGGTATTTAATACACCTGGTGCTAATGCGAATGCGGTAAAAGAGATGGTACTAACTTCATTGATTTCTTCCTCTCGTAACCTTTTTGCTGGTGTAGCTTGGACAAAGACATTAGAAGGCGAAGGAGACCAGGTGCCTAAGCTTGTCGAAGCAGGGAAAAAGCAATTCGTAGGGAAAGAAATTAAAGGAAAGACGCTCGGGATTATCGGTTTAGGTGCAATCGGTGCGCTTGTAGCGAATGATGCCCTTGATTTAGATATGGATGTAATCGGGTTTGACCCGTTCATTTCTGTTGATACAGCATGGAACTTGTCTCGTAATGTACAGCGGGCTATGACAATTGAACAGTTGTTCGCTGAGTCAGATTATATTACTGTTCACGTGCCTTTAACCAATGATACAAAAGGGATGTTTAATCAAAATACATTTAGCATTATGAAGCCTGGTGTTCATATTTTGAACTTCTCCCGTGGTGAGTTAGTAAATGAAGTGGATATGGCGGTAGCACTTGAAGAAGGAACCGTTGGCAGGTATATTACAGACTTCCCGAATGAAACGGTATTAAAAATGAAAAATACGATTTCCATTCCTCATCTTGGCGCTTCAACGGCGGAATCAGAGGAAAACTGTGCCATTATGGCAGCTCGTCAGGTGAAGGAATTTTTGGAAACAGGAAACATTAAAAACTCAGTCAATTTTCCAAACGCTGAGCTTCCTTACACAGGAAAACGTCGTGTCGCAGCTTTCCACAAAAACATTCCAAATATGGTTGGGCAGATCACATCAGCCCTTTCTAGCTATAATTTGAACATCGCAGACATGGTGAACAGAAGCCGCAACGGATTTGCCTATACGATGATTGACATTGAAGATGAAGTAAACGGCGATATCATTCCTGGATTGGTAGAGAAAATCAACCAAATCGAAGGAATCGTAACAGCTCGTATTATCTAATCAATTAAAATAAAAGAAGCACAGGGACGGTTCTCCTGCTCAGGTGGAGCATTAGAACCGTCCCTGTGCTTTATTCATTATAGATTGGTGACTTTCATAATAGACTCTGAGTTGGTATCGCTTTCATGGTTGTGGGCATTCTTCGCTGGTACTAATGCAAGGGCCAATGCCGCTATTAAGCCTGGAATGGCAAATGCAATGAAATTCATGTGTATGGGTAAAGAAATCGATAAGAGGAATCCCCCTAATAGTGGTCCAAGCATACCGCCAATTCTACCTATACCAGATGCCATCCCTAAGGCAGTGGATCTGACGTATGGAGGATAGTATTGGGATACATAGGCCTGTACAATATTTTGTGCACCAATTGTCGCAGCACCTGCAATCGCTACTAAGAGGTAAATCAAAAAGGAATTTCCTCCAAATCCCAGGATGGTCAATGCAATTGCACCTGAGGCATACATTGGAACAAGCATCTTTTTGGCACCGTATTTATCACAAAGTCGTCCGATTATCAGCGTTCCAATAATGGCTCCGCCTTGAAGAGCAATTAAGAAAGCTAAACTTGAATTTAGTCCATATCCTGCTTCAATCATTAACTTTGGAAGCCAAGTATTTAAACCGTAAACCATCAATAAGCAGCTGAAAAAGGCAGCCCAAAACATAAGAGTACTTAATCCCCTCTTATTTTTAAATAGATCAATAACTGGAAGGCTAGACTCTTTTGATTTTATTTCTACAAATTCATCATTCTGATTAAATTTCAATTCTGGATTTAGCCTTGCAAGAGTGGAAAATAATTTTTCTTTTTTACCTTTTCGAATCAAGTAACTAGCCGTTTCCGGTAATTGCTTATGAATAAACGGCAATAGTAATAGAGGCAGACCTGCAAACCAAAAGATAGATTGCCAGCCGAAATTAGGCATTAAAAGAATTCCTAATAAAGGAGCGAGGATTCCTCCGACCGAATAGCCGCACAGCACAATGGAAACGACCATACTTCTCATTGTTTTTGGGGCATAATCTGTCAACAAGGCGATGACATTCGGCATGATTCCTCCTAGTCCTAATCCTGCAAAGAAGCGTAAGGTTGAGAAAACAGTAGGTGAATTGGCAAAGCCGCATAAGAATGTAAATAAACTAAACAAAATTAACGTAATACTAATAACACTTTTTCTTCCAATTCGATCTGCTAGTGTTCCGAAGATTATGGCACCGAACATCATCCCAAATAATCCGTACGTTCCGATAGCACCTGCTTCGACAGGAGTAAGGTGCCATTTTTCAATTAGGGTTGGTACTACGGTTCCGTATACTACCAAATCATATCCATCAAATGAAATAATAAAGAAACTCCATAGAAGTAAGCCTAGATGAAAACGGCTAAATTTACTTTTAGCAATAATCTCTGCGGTATTAATAGCTGCCAAGTGATCTCCCCCTTATTTTACCTTTAAAAGTAATGATAACGCTTACTAAAATGCATTTAGATTGGTCATTTCACTTACTAAACACCACTCCTACTATAAAAATAGTGAATATTGTTATCTATTTAGAGATTATAAACAGAGAATCATAAAATTTCAATATAAAAAATTAAATATTAATATTTTTCTGTAAACTAATACAGGCAGAGTGGAGTTTTGATTCTATTAATTTAAGATAATTAAAAAAAGCGAGGATTTCCCCCGCTTTTTTGTTTACCTTCTATTCATTATCATTCACATCTGCAGCTGCTCGATATCCAAACCCTATAGATAATTCTTTGCTTATTTGGATCAAATATTGACTTAGCTCATTTTCTTCGTCTTGAGGTATTAACTCGGAAAAGCCTACAATCGTTACTGCTCCTAGGAGTTTCTCTTTGAAGTTAAATACAGGGAAAGAAACAGAGGATACAGATGAAACTAGGGGTTCCCTTGCAAAGGCAATTTTCCTCTCCTGAATGAATCTGCGTTCTTCCTCAAGTTTACTAACCCGTTCTGATGGGAGCTGCATGAATTCTTTCTCCTTCCATTCACGAATCAAATGCTCATCCATGAAGGCCATAAACAATTTTCCTGTTGAAGAATGGATGGGAAGAAGGGTTCCTTTCTGAGCTCCAATATTAAACCCTCGGTTTGTGTTAATCTCTTTAACAACCATAGGACCATTATGAGTCCAGCTGGAAAAAAGTACGGTACTCGAACATTTCATGTTAATGTCTTGCAGATATGGTGTGATTCGGTCAATAACATTTTCTTGGTCTACTGCAGACATCCCGTATTCAATTAACCTGCTTCCCAGAACATATTCACCTGAATCTTTGTAACGATAAAGGATTCCTAATTGAGTAAAAGTATTTAAGTATTTATACAAATTACTTTTGGTTACCTTTGTTAAATCGTGAATATCTGTAAATTTTAACGGCATTCCTTGTTTGGCAATTAAATCTACAATCCCCATTCCTACCTGCAATGATTGAATGGTTGTTCCTTTTTTTAAGCCTTCCATTCTAATCCTCCTATTGAACCCTATCTTATTCATATCTTAGCATAGCAGTTTACCCATATCCTACTATAAAAATTAAGGATTAAGATTCTGAATACATTTTTTATTGATAATATTGACAACATTATAAATTTCATTCTATTATATAAATAGAGAAAAGAGTTATCTATTTCGATAATGCTTATCTGAGGTGATGAAAAAGAAGAGATATTTGTTATTGATTGAAAGAAAACCTTCCTTTACAAGGTACTTCATTCAAGGTCATTGGGAATTTTTACAGAATTTGTGGGAAGCCGAAATATTTATTTCTTAGGAGAATTCGAAGACCAAACCGAAGGTGCTTACTTTTGCAAGCGTATTCTTTAGAGGAGCAGGAATGGTTGAAAAAAGACTCAATGACCTAATAAATGAATCCGTTTACAAGGGGAAGGAATGAAAGGCGTTTTGATTAAAAGGGGATTTAAATTAAAAATGGGGGATGAAATAATGACTAAGTTAGAAAAAGCAGTACTTGTGATTGGCGGCGGAATTGGTGGATTAGGGGCTGCACTTGCAGCAGCAGAAGCAGGTCAGAAAACGGTGGTATTCGAACAAGCACCTCAGTTTGGAGAGATTGGGGCAGGGATTCAGATGGGACCTAATGCAATGGCAGTCCTAGACCGGTTTGGGCTTGCGGATGAAATTGCAAAGTATGCAGTTTTTCCACAACGGCTTGTATTAAAAGATGTTTATACAGGAAGGGAATTATCGTCCCTAGATTTAGGGGAAGATTTTAAGGCGAAATACGGTTTTCCTTACATTGTATTGCATCGTTCAGATTTACACCGAGTATTATTCGAAGCATGTGAAAAGAATCCACTTATCAGCCTTATTAACGACCAGGTTATTGAACAAGTTGAAGAAACTGCAGCAGGTGTAACAGTTACAAATCAAAGGGGAGAACAATTTACAGGAATAGCGGTTATTGGAGCGGATGGTCTCTGGTCAAAAACCCGTAAGTATTTTTCCGATGATCAGCCAATTTGTTCCCATTATGTGGCATATCGGGGCACGATTCCTATTACTGAAATTAGTTCTGATGCCAATATGGATGATGTCATTATGTGGATCGGTCCGAACCTTCATGTCGTTCAGTATCCTGTACGCAGAGGAGAATTATATAACCAAGTTGTTGTCTTTAAAAGCTCTAACTATAAGGTAGGTTCTGATGACTGGGGAACTCCTGAAGAAATGGACCGAGTATTTGAAGGCTGTCACCCTCTTGTTGAAACTGCTTTATCATTCATACAACGTCAAATCCGCTGGCCAATGTATGACCGTGAGCCAATTGAGAATTGGACGAAAGGGAAATTCACTCTCCTAGGTGATGCTGCACATCCAATGCTTCAATACT
>NZ_JBALPZ010000059.1:15329-15657 GCF_036965645.1 Neobacillus drentensis | reverse complement strand
TTATTTAGCTGATATGCTTAGAATTCATGGGGATGACTTTGAGAAAGCATTCACAGCCTATCAAGAAGAAAGAATTCCGCGTTCAGCAAAGGTACAAAAATCGGCACGTACTTGGGGAGAAATAATCCACGCTGAAAATCCAGTTTCGATTTTGCTTCGTAATACTCTCTTAGAGAGTAAGGAAGCTAAGGAATTCGAAATGGTTGATTGGTTATACGGGTATAAGAAACTTCCTGCTAAGATTTAATTGTTAATTTAGTGGAAGATAAGATAGGGGCAGCATCTGATTTGGAAAGGTGCCCCTTTTTAATAAGATAAGAAAGTATAA
>NZ_JBALPZ010000059.1:0-15267 GCF_036965645.1 Neobacillus drentensis | reverse complement strand
GTGCTTGTCGCCGATAGGCGGGCGCCTTGCGCTTTTCTTGTAACAGGGGGAGATTTCGGAATATGTCAGTTTTACGGGACGAAGCATTACAGATGCATAAAGAACATCAAGGAAAGCTTGCGGTAACTTCTAAGGTTCCACTACAAAATGCAAAGGATTTAAGTTTAGCTTACTCTCCTGGTGTTGCAGAACCTTGTGTAGAGATTTATAAGGATGAGAGTAAGGTATATGATTACACAATCAAGGGGAATCTCATTGCGGTTGTAACAAACGGAACAGCGGTACTTGGTCTTGGAAATATCGGCCCCAAGGCTGCTATGCCAGTAATGGAAGGGAAGGCCGTGTTATTTAAATCCTTTGCGAATATAGATGCGTTTCCTATTTGTTTAGATACTACTGATACAAAAGAAATTGTAGAAACGGTAAAATTATTGGAGCCTACCTTTGGAGGGATAAACTTAGAAGATATTGCTGCACCTCAATGCTTTGAAATTGAAGCTCAACTGCGGAGCATTTGTGATATCCCTGTTTTCCATGATGACCAGCATGGTACGGCTATTGTAACAGCTGCTGGATTAATCAATGCTCTTAAACTAGCCAATAAGAAGCTAGAGGATATTCGTGTCGTGGTAAACGGTTCTGGTGCAGCAGGAGTGGCAATTGTAAAGCTTTTGCTTCGTATGGGAGTAAAAGATGTCATTCTATGTGATACACAAGGAGTCATCTATAAGGGGCGGCCATTTGGAATGAATGATTTCAAAAAGGAAATGGCAGAGGTTACGAACAAGGAGCAAAAACAAGGAATGTTGGCCGATGCTCTTGTTGGTGCTGACGTGTTTGTAGGAGTTTCAGCAGCAGGTGCTGTAACGAAAGAAATGGTTCGCACGATGAAGAGTGATCCGATTATTTTTGCTATGGCCAACCCGGTACCTGAGATTATGCCGGAAGAAGCAAAACAAGCAGGAGCATTGGTAGTAGGTACCGGAAGGTCGGACTATCCTAATCAGATCAATAATGTTTTAGCGTTTCCAGGGATTTTCCGCGGAGCACTAGATGTTCGAGCAAAAGAAATTAATGAGGAAATGAAGGTTGCGGCTGTCCATGCGATTGCTGGATTAATTATAGAGGAAGAACTGAATGCCGATTATGTTATCCCAAATCCTTTTGACCAGAGAGTAGCAGCACATGTTGCAGAAGCTGTTGCTTCCACTGCAATGAAAACAGGTGTTTCAAGAAAGATGGGCGTTTTGATTTAGTGATATATAGTCTTGGGGGCTTTTTATATTAAAATATTTTCATGAAATGTAAGCCCCACTCTTATAAATCCGGGACGGTTCTCCTGCTCTAGAAGCGATAGAACCGTCCCTTTGTTTAGTTTCGATTTTCCGTAGGGGCCGTTTGAAATGAACCGGTCACCGTATATTTGCTGGAGACCGCATGGACCCGGTAATAGTATTTTGTATCAGGTTTTAATCCGATAAATTCTACACTTACGATAAAATCATGTTTATCATCGGCGTGGCTCGTTTTGACAATGGGATCATTCTTAAATTGGCTATCCGTTGAAATTTGAAATTGAACGCTTGCATCTCCATTAGTCCCGGCCCATAAAACCGCTGATGAGTCGGTTATATCCCCCTTGGCAACTTCGTGTGAAATAAACGGCTTCTCCAGTAAATCCACAAGCTGGTCAGTGTTATTGGTAAATTGACCGTCCACTCCGAGTGAAAGCAAGGAAGCCATATGGCTCTGAGAATTGACGGTCCATGGATGGACCAGAAGGTAATTCTGATGTGCCGCCTTTATTAACTTCCGACTCACAAGCTCCTTAAAAGGACCTACACCCGCTGCATATTCCGAGACTCGCTTGAATTCTTGGTACACATTTTTTCCTGCCAGCATCCCTTTTTTATAAAGTTGAATCAGTTTTACATGTGGGGCGAATTGTTTCAATTTTCGAAGACTCTGTTCACTGAAGGATTCGAGGAAAAGCCTCCGGTCATCAAGGACGTTGGTTTTGTTTAAGATTTCTATTACTTTCTCTTCCATTCCTGGATAAGCACTCGGCGACTTTGTTTCGATATAAAGACCGACTTTTCCGTTTCCATACTTTTGGACACATTCAATGACTTCCTCAAGGGTTGGGACATGTTGTCTTGTGTATTCGGTTCTTGCTTGATCTGGATAGGCTCTATTAAACCATGACCCTGCATCTAAACGACTGATCTCTTCTATCGAAAAATCCTTAACTCGCCATGGGGCGCGGTCAGGAAAGAGTTCCTTAGCATTGGTCGTTCTCGACAGTGTCTCATCATGCATGGCAATCAACTGGCCGTCCTTGGTCATTTGCAAATCAATCTCTACATAATCCGCCTTCATCATTATCGCCTGCTTATAGGCAGCTAGTGTATTTTCCGGTCCGTAGGCAGACGCCCCGCGATGAGCAATAACCATTACCTCAGTGGTTATTGGACGTAAATTCATTTGTCTATATTTAACTTCTGTGGTTGGAAGTGACTGTGCCAAACCGGAATAGGGAGCTGCTGTCATAGACAGACAAATAAGACCGGCAAGCAAGCTTTTCTTCATTACTAACCCAACTCCTATCAAAAAAGGGACTGTTTTTATATTAAATCAATAAAAATAGAATTATTTTCCATGAAAAAATACCTAAAAGAGCAAAGTATCAGGAATAGTATTTTACCCTATAAAAGCATGTATTATTAGGGCAATGGTTGGGTATCAGCTAGAAAATTCCGTTGAAAAGTAAGGAAAATAGCGCGGTTTTATAGGTACAAACTATTATTGACAGCGCTTTCATACAAATTTATATTTAAAATATTAAAAATTTACAATATTTTTAATATTAAAAGTGAGGTGGATGATCATGAAAAAAAGAAGAGTTATTGTAACATTGCTTGTTCTTTGTAGTTTCTTTCTCACAACCACAACAACCAGTTTTGCGGAAGGTGTACAACAACCAACTTACCCAAAGTACACGAAAAACGCAACCATCACTTGGTGGACGTGGACAGCAAATCCCGACAAAGTTATTGCAGCTTTTAACAAAGAGTATCCGAACATTAAAGTGGATCACCCGTTAATTGGAAGTGGAAACGCGGAGTATAACAAATTAACCACTGCTATTAAAGCAGGCGCAGGGGCCCCAGATGTTGTCCAGATTGAGTACCAGTACATCCCTAAGTTTGTTGATACAGGTGGAATTTTGGACATATCAAATTATGTAAAACCATACGAATCCTACTTCCAGCCTTGGACATGGAACCAGGTAAAACAAGGCAGCAAGATTTACGCCATTCCAGAAGATATCGGGCCCTTGGCATTACTTTATCGGCCAGATATATTTAAAAAATATAATTTAGCTATTCCAAAAACTTGGAATGAATTTGCAAAAGAAGCTGAAAAATTACACAAGCAGAATCCGGATATGTATATGTCTTACTTCCCGGTTAACGACGGTGGATTTATTACAGGTTTACTGTGGCAGGCCGGCGCCAGACCATTCACGAAAACATCTAAGGGATGGGAGATTAATTTAAATAGTCCTGAAGCAAAGAAAGTGATAAATTTTTGGGGGGATTTAATCAAAAAAGGGGTTGTCCATGCAACAAATGATTGGAATCCACAATGGCAAAGCAACATCGGTAAGGGATTGTATGCTTCAGTATCGGGTGCCGCTTGGTCTCCAACATACATGATCCAACCGTATGTGAAGAAGGGAACCGATAACTGGAATGCAGCTGATATTCCTCAATGGGAGGCAAATGGGGAATTCGTTGACGGTAACTGGGGCGGGTCAACCAATGCCGTAACCACACAATCGAAATATCCTGAAGCGGCTGCACTTTTTGCGGCTTGGATTAATACGAGTGCTGCTGCTGAAAAGCTAGATGTTACTGACACAACTAAGGGCGGACGGGGCCAGGTACCAGGGAATAAATATGGCATCCAACAATCAGAGATGAATGCGCCTAATCCAGCTCTTAAAAATCAAATTTCTGGTCCTATCTATTCGAAAGCAGCTGCATCTGTTGATACTTCCTACCAATGGAGCCCGTGGACGGATTATGTGTACAACCAAATGACAATTGAATTTACAAAAGCAGCAGCAGGAGAACAATCATGGGATCAAGCGCTTGATAATTTGCAAAATGAAGTGACTGTTTTTGCAAAATCTGCGGGGTATAAAATCGTTTCTAAGGAGGCACAGAGCTCATCTAAACAACCTCTATCCGCTCTTAGTACGCCTGCCCTACCTGTTGTCATTGTCTTAGCCGCTATTGCGCTGATTATTTGGTTCTTTAAGAGAAGACAATCATCCTTAGAAATAGAACTGTAAGAAAGTACTGGTTAAAGGAAGCTATTAATAAAATGCAGAAACGCGAGGGATGGTAATGGTAAAAATTCGACGTGTTCCCTATATATTTCTTACACCTTTTCTGATCTTGTTTGCTCTATTCTTTGTTTTTCCTTTTCTTTATTCACTTATATTGAGCTTGTTCGTTAATATCCAAGGGAAGTACCACTTTGTTGGTTTGACCAACTATCTAACTGCCTGGGAGGATAAAAGCTTCTGGTATGCTGTTTACCGTGTTGCCTACTATGGGGTGGTACAAGTTACGATTATGCTAGTTTTGGCTTTAGTACTAGCTCTATTTTTAGATAGCCGATTTGTTAAAAACAAAGCTGTATTTCGTGTGATATATTTCTTGCCATATGCGGTACCAGGTGTGATCGCCGCAATTATGTGGGGGTTTCTGTATTCCCCTGATCTTAACCCTATTTTAAGTATTTTTGGAATTTTTACAGGCGGAAAACCACTTAATTTATTGGATTCAGGAACTGTCTTGTATGGGATTATGAACATGGCAACATGGGCATGGACCGGATATAATATGACCATCTATTTTGCAAGTCTCACTTCTATTCCGATCGAACTGTACGATGCTGCAAAGATTGATGGCTGTAATGAGTTCCAGACAGCATGGCATATAAAACTTCCGCTCCTGAAGCAGGTCATCGTCATGACCACCGTTTTATCAATCATTGGTTCACTCCAATTATTTAATGAACCATATGTGCTTTCTTCTCTGACAAGTATTCCGGCTACTTTTACACCAAATATGGATATCTATAATATGGCGTTTGCCTATGGGAATTTTACTTACTCTGCCACCCTATCCATTACCTTGGTTCTCATTACCTTTATTGCCTCCTTATTGTTTATGTATGCCACTTCTGAACGAACAACAGCTAAGAAGGAGAGAGTTAGAAATACAATCAATAGTCATTCAACGGTGAGTTCGTCGACACTGTCCTATACAGGAGAAGGAGAGAAGACTATATGAGCCTAAAATCGAATTCCTTTACTACCACTAATCTCCAACGGGAGAATCATAGCAAATCCAAAAAAGAGAGAATATCCACTTCATTCTCGATGATTCTGATGATTGTAATGGCTGCTTACTTTTTATTTCCGCTTTATTGGCTGCTAGTCGCGATGACCAAAAGTACGAATCAATTATTTACTACATCGATGCTCGCTTTTCCTGAGCATTTAAACCTTATGGCTAATCTAAAGTGGTTAAATTCTTATCAAGATGGGATGTTTTGGCGCTGGGTTTTAAACTCAGTCATCTATGCCGTAGGTGCAGGCCTATTGGGAACTTTAGTAAGTTCGATGGCAGGTTATTCTTTGGCTAAATATGTGTTTAAGGGGAAAAATTTCTTAACTATTGCTGTTTTAGGATCCTTAATGATTCCAGGAGCTGCACTGGCGATACCTGTCTTTTTGATGATTAAATCGCTGGGTCTTATCAATACCTACGCTGGCGTCCTGTTACCAATGATTGTGAATCCATTTGGTGTCTATTTCATGATGGTCTTTATCAAGGAATCCATGCCGAATGAACTGATTGACTCTGGGAGAGTCGATGGGGCAAGCGATTACGGGATATTTTTTCGAATTGCTCTTCCTATTATTCGTCCCGGTCTTGTGACACTCTTTCTAATCACTTTTATAGGGTCTTGGAATAACTTTTTCTTACCATTAGTTCTATTAAATAAAACAAGCCTTTATCCTTTAACAGTAGGATTGCAAATCTGGACGGCTAACTTAAATGCGGCAGGGACAGGACAACCATTATATCCGTTAATTTTAATCGGATCCTTCCTCTCCATTTTGCCTATGTTGATCATGTTCCCGATCCTCAGGAAACATATTGTTTCAGGGATCGCTATGGGAGGGGTTAAATCCTAATTATCAAAAGGAGGTCATTGAGTGGGGTTGAAAGAATTAATCTTTAGATAGAAATAATAAAGAGAAAGGATAAAACTAATGGATAAATCACTTAAATCAAATACATTTGCTCTTGGAGCTTGTTATTATCCCGAACATTGGCCAGAAAGCTTATGGGAAAAGGATTTTCAGAGAATGAAAGAAATGGGGTTCTCAGTAGTTAGGTTAGCCGAATTTGCCTGGTCCATTTTTGAACCAAAAGAAGGAGAATTTTCATTTAATTTCTTCGATAGAGTCATAGATTTAGCGCACAGTTTCGGGATAAAAGTGATTCTTGGAACTCCTACGGCCACACCTCCAGCATGGCTAACGAGTAAGTACCCTGAAGTGTTGAATGTCTCACAGGAAGGTGTCCAATATCAACACGGTCAGCGCCGTCATTACAATTATAACTCACCAATTTATCTAGAACTCTGTGCGAGAATTGCGACGAAAATGGCTGAACATTATAAAGATCATCCAGCAGTAATAGGGTGGCAAATTGATAATGAACTGAACTGTGAAATGAATGTGTTTTATTCTGAGGCCGACCATCAGGCATTTCGAAGCTGGGTAAAAAATAAATACGGATCGTTGACTGAGTTAAATCAACGCTGGGGAACGGTTTTTTGGAATCAGAGTTATACAGAATGGAGTCAGGTTCACTTAACACGACCAACGGTGAGTGATTCTCCTAATCCTCACCAAGCACTGGATGAGAAGCGCTTTTTCTCAGATAGTGCGATCGCGTTTGCTAAAAATCAGGTGGATATTATTCGTAAGCTTGCACCAAATCAGTGGATTACGACTAATGGTCTTTTTGGCCACTTAGATAACCATAAGCTGGCCGATAAATATCTTGATTTTATTTCTTATGATTCATATCCACAATTTAGCACAATCTATCCGGATAAAGGGCCAAATCCATTGTTAGACCGAAAATGGAGCTGGAATTTAAGTGTCGCACGAAGCATCTCATCCAATTTTTGCATTATGGAACAGCAATCAGGTCCTGGCGGCTGGGTAAATCGGATGGATATGCCGGCACCAAAACCAGGACAGCTCAGGTTGTGGACCTATCAATCTATCGCACACGGTGTTGACATGCTGCTATATTTTAGGTGGCGGACAGCAGCCTTTGGAACTGAAATCTATTGGCACGGAATTCATAATTACGACAATCGTAAAAACCGCCGTGTTTTAGAAGCTGAACAAGTGGGGAAAGAGCTGGGAATGATCGGGGAGGAGATTGCTGGCTCCAAATATCAAGCGGATGTAGCGATTGTTAAAGACTATGACAATGAATGGGATGGAGAGTTAGATCGTTGGCATGGTCCTTTCAATTCCCAGAGTGAGATGGCTTGGTTTAAGGTCCTTCAACGGCGTCATATCCCAGTTGATGCGTTATTTCTAACTGAGAGCTCGACTGTAGAGGATCTTTTAAAATATAAGCTGCTTGTTTACCCTCATCCAGCCGTTATGCCGGAAGAGAAAGCGAACTTACTAAAAGACTACGTAAATCGAGGTGGTAAGATCGTATTTGGCTGCAGGACAGGTTATAAAGATGTTTCGGGTCATTGTTATTTAACACCAATGCCAGGGCCGGTTGCCGAGCTTTGTGGTGTAACTGTCGATGACTTTACGATGATTGGTCCCAACGAGGCACCACCTAAAATTACAATTCAGGGTGTAGATGCTCAACAAGAGATTTTTGCAGAATCTTTCAACGATATACTACATGTGGATTCGGATCAGGCTGAGGTTCTGGGGAC
This sequence comes from Neobacillus drentensis, assembly GCF_036965645.1. Classification (GTDB taxonomy): domain Bacteria; phylum Bacillota; class Bacilli; order Bacillales; family Cytobacillaceae; genus Neobacillus; species Neobacillus drentensis_D. Next base: position 7,197 of record NZ_JBALPZ010000059.1, on the reverse strand, counting down.
TTATTCAAATGCCTATTATGATGGACAGCCTGGGCTTGTAAAAAACACTTTTGGAAATGGAGATGTCTATTATTACGGAGCTGTTTTTAACCAGGAGATCGTAAATCTTTTAGTAGATAGAATTCAGATTTATTCACCTGTTTCAGATGTACTGAAGCTTCCAGAAGACGTCGAACTCGCTATTCGTAAACATATAGACACTGAAAAGGCCCTAATATATTTGTTAAACTATAGTAAAGACCCAAAAGAAATCACCATGTACAAACCTATAAAAGAAAAATTAACAGGGCAAACTCTTATTGGAAACATAGCTATGGAAGGCTATGGAGTTATGATCCTTGAAAGGTAAGCAAGGGGACGGTTCTCTTGCTTTTTTTTTGTGGAAACAAGGCTTGAATTATGAAGGTTTCCGAGCTTACACCATTTGACAAAAGCTCAATTAACCAATAGTATCACTAGTAATTCAAACTTCATTACAGGAGAGATACAAATGAAAGTTTATGTAGATGCAGATGCCTGTCCAGTAAAAGATATTATTATTTCTGAAGGAAGGAATGCCCACATCCCTGTGATCCTTGTGACAAGCTTTTCTCATTTTTCCAGTGCGGAGCAGCCATCCGGTGTGGAAACCATTTATGTGGATTCTGGTGCAGATGCTGCCGATTATCGGATAATGAAGTTAGCAGAAACGGGAGATATTATTGTGACGCAAGATTATGGACTTGCCTCGCTAGGATTAGCAAAAGGATGTGTAGTCCTCCATCATAAAGGGTTCAGCTATACAAACGAAAATATTGACCAATTATTACAAACACGTTATTTAAGTGCAATGGCTCGAAAAAGCGGCAAGCGGACAAAGGGCCCCAAGCCTTTAACGGAAGAAGATAGGGAGCAATTTAGGAGGCTTTTTAAACAAGTTATCCCGCATTATGAATGAAACATGGGGACGGTTCTCATGCTTAAAAATAAGCAAGAGAACCGTCCCTTTATTATGTGGAGCAGGGGAAAAGCTTAACCCATAGTATACTTTTTAGCACTATGTAAAAAAAAAGTGCGTACTTTTAATATAATATCATACATTGTATACTTGCAATTGTTCAGCGACAAGGAGCATCATCAATCCCTACTGCTGGTACAGATAATATCCGATAAGAAAATATTACTGTAAAGGTACTTTTACACTTTGGAGATATTATTACTGTACGACAATCTATAAAAGTTATTAGGAGTGAATATAGATGGAATTACAATTAGCTTTAGATTTAGTAAATATTCCAGAAGCAATTGCGTTGGTAAAAGAAGTGGAGGAGCACATTGATATCGTAGAAATCGGTACGCCGGTTGTGATCAATGAAGGTCTCCATGCAGTAAAGGCTATAAAAGAAGCATTCCCTAATTTAAAAGTATTAGCAGACCTTAAGATCATGGATGCTGCTGGTTATGAAGTGATGAAAGCTTCTGAAGCAGGTGCAGATATCATCACTATTCTTGGAACTGCTGAAGATATGTCTATTAAAGGTGCTGTAGAACAAGCGAAAATACAAGGTAAAAAAATCCTTGTCGATATGATTGCAGTAAAAGACCTTGCTGGACGTGCTAAAGAAGTGGATGCAATGGGTGTAGATTATATTTGTGTGCACACTGGCTACGATCTTCAAGCAATTGGCAAAAACTCTTTTGAGGATCTTCAAACCATCAAAAGTGTTGTAAAAAATGCAAAAACGGCCATCGCAGGCGGTATTAAATTAGAAACACTTCCTGAAGTCGTTAAAGTACAACCAGACCTTGTCATTGTAGGTGGCGGTATTACTGGACAAGCTGATAAAAAAGCTGCTGCTGCTAAAATGCAACAAATGATCAATTAAGGGTAATGAACAGCATGAATACGACTCAATATTTAGCTGAAATTATAAAAGAGTTATATCGATCCGTAAACTTAATTTCGGACGATGAAGCTGAAAAATTAGTAAATGGAATACTTGAATCAAAGAAAGTCTTTGTTGCCGGCGCAGGTAGATCTGGATTTATGGCTAAATCTTTCGCAATGCGAATGATGCACATGGGTATAGATGCCTATGTTATAGGCGAAACGGTAACCTCTAACTTTGAAAAAGATGACATATTGATCATCGGATCTGGTTCTGGAGAAACAAAAAGCTTAGTTTCCATGGCTGAAAAAGCAAAAAGTATAGGTGGGACGATAGCAGCTGTAACTATTTTCCCTGAGTCAACTATTGGAAAATTAGCTGATATCACCATTAAATTATCTGGATCACCAAAAGATCAGTCCAAAGGTGATTATACAACCATTCAGCCAATGGGCTCATTATTTGAACAAACACTTTTAGTATTCTACGACGCAGTCATTCTGAGGTTCATGGAGAAAAAGGGTTTGGATACCGATAAGATGTATGGTAGACATGCCAATTTAGAATAAAGAAATCTAACTAGTAAAGACCGCAAACTATTCCAATGAAAGATTGTGGTCTTTCTGTTAGTATTCAATTACTTCAATTTTTTATTATTTAAATGCTTTTTATTTTTTATAGGAGTGATAAAATGAGTTCTTTAAATGGAAAAACTGCTCTAATTACTGGAGCAGGAAGAGGTATTGGACGAGCTACTGCTATCGCCTTAGCAAAAGAAGGAGTTAATATCGGAATGATTGGATTGAACATGACCAATCTTGAAAAGGTATCTGCTGAACTAGAACAATTTGACGTAATAGTATCAGCTGCAACAGCAGATGTTACTGACCTCGAATCAGTTACTCATGCTCTTGAACATATTAAATCGGACCTAGGACCGATTGATATCTTAATCAACAATGCAGGTACTGCTAAATTTGGCGGTTTTCTTGATTTAACTCCTGAAGAATGGGAAAAAATCATCCAAGTAAACTTAATGGGTGTATATAATGTAACAAGAGTTTTATTACCTGGCATGATTGAAAGAAAATCAGGTGATATCATCAATATCTCTTCATCTGCTGGCCAAAAAGGTGCTCCTGTAACAAGTGCTTATAGTGCTTCTAAATTTGCTGTTTTAGGACTAACAGAATCACTCATGCTGGAAGTAAGAAAGCATAATATCCGTGTAACAGCTTTAACACCAAGTACGGTCGTAACAGATTTGGCAATTGATACAAACCTTGTTAGTGGCAATGAAGAAAATGTTATGCACCCAGAAGACCTGGCTGAATTAATCGTAGCCGGATTAAAACTTAATCCAAGAGTATTCGTAAAAACTGCGGGACTATGGTCAACAAATCCATAAAGAAACATAAGCAGATCCATTGGATCTGCTTGCTTTTTGTAAAGGCCTTATTTACATCTTCATGCTGATGTTCTTTTAAATAATGATAGATTTTATTTATGGTCCCTTGCAAGAACATAATCTCACTCCTCCAAGTCAATATATGTCAGTTTAACCCTAAAACAAGGTACAAATTGCACAATCTTTATACCTTCTTTTTATAAAAATTTATTCAATAATAGATCGAAAAAGCTCTCGTTTGAATAAAGATTATTCAAAACGGGAGCTTTCAATGTGAAAGTAAATGGACGTGTGAGAAGAACTGCTATAGAGTATTCTAAGAAGAAAAAGCTTGTGCTGCTATACCAAAGGATTTGCTTCCTAGTGAGCTTTTTGAATATGTGGCTGGTGCCTTTACAGGTGCTAATCTGAAAGGAAGCATAGGGAAGTTTGAATTGGCGAATAAGGGAACACTTTTCCTGGATGAATTAGGTGATATGCCTCTGGATTCACAAGTACAACTGCTTCGTGTGATTCAGGAGCAAGAAATTATCCGAATCGGGGATAAAACACGTATCCCTATTGATGTTCGCGTCATTGCAGCGACCATTAAAAATCTTCCTGAAGAAATATCGGTGGGAAAATTTCGTAAGGATTCTTTATTACCGGCTTAATGTTTTTCACATTGAATTACCAGCATTCCGTCATCGTTCAGAAGGTGTTCCATTACTAGCTGAAAATTTTGTGCAATAGTTTACCATTAAGAAACACCACGGTCCATCCCATCTAACTGACGAAGCTATGGAAATATTAAGAAATTATTCTTGGCCTGGAAATATTCGTGAGTTGGAGAATGCGATGGAATATGCCAATTTTTCAGCCAACGGTATCATTACCCCTGAGAGTCTACCAAAACATATCCATAAACAACAGACCTTAGCTATTAATACGGTGAAAATAAATCCCGTCAATCAGGCTGAATTAGACTGGATTAAACAAGCGTTAAAACGCTCACAGATGAACGTCACGGATGCAACGAAAGAATTAAACATGAGCCGCAGCACCCTTTATCGAAAATTAAAAAAATTGGGTTTTGATATCAAAAATCTAAAGTAACAAAAAGGAGGCCTTTCTAAAGCCTCCTTTTTGTTATTGTATGAAATTTTTCTTATACATAATCTCCCACTTCAAATAGCCCGCAATTAGGTCAAAGTTTAATATAATACTGGTAACGGAACTCTAGGCACATCTGATTTAAAAAGGGAATTGGACGAATCCAATTCCCTTAGAGTGGTAACGTAATAATATTTGTAGAATTAATTTCGAATCAGATAATCAAACGCACCTAATGCAGCAGTCGCACCTGATCCCATCGAAATAATAATCTGCTTATATGGGCTATTTGTACAGTCTCCGGCAGCAAATACTCCAGGGATGCTTGTTGCACCATGATTATCGACAACAATCTCACCCATGCGAGTACGTTCAAGTGTTCCCTCTAACCAGTCTGTATTTGGTACAAGTCCGATTTGAACAAAGATTCCTTGCAATTCAATGTGATGCTCTGAACCTGTTTCACGGTCAATATATGAAATGCCGTTTACTTTGTCAGTTCCGGTAATTTCTTTTGTTTGAGCATTCTTGACAACCGTCACATTTGGCAGGCTGTAAAGACGGTCCTGCAGGACAGAATCAGCTTTCAGTTCTGGCGCAAACTCAAGAACGGTAACATGTTTTACAATACCTGCAAGGTCAATTGCTGCTTCAATACCGGAATTACCTCCGCCAATAACAGCAACGTCTTTTCCGGCAAACAATGGACCATCACAGTGCGGGCAGTAAGCAACCCCTTTGTTCTTGAACTCTGCTTCGCCAGGGACACCAACATTACGCCAGCGGGCACCTGTTGAAAGAATGACGGTTTTACTTTTTAAAATCGCACCGTTTTCGAGTTCGACAGCAATATAGTCCTTTTTCTCTAAACGTTTCGCACGCTGTAAATTCATGACATCGACATTGTACTCTTTAACATGTTCCTCAAGACTTGCAGCAAGTTTAGGGCCTTCTGTATACTTCGTACCGATAAAGTTCTCAATGCCGAGGGTATCCATGATCTGGCCGCCAAAACGTTCGGCCACAATACCAGTACGGATTCCTTTCCGCGCTGCATAGATCGCTGCACTTGCACCAGCAGGGCCGCCCCCAATAACAAGTACATCAAATGGTTCCTTATCAGAAAGCTCTGATGCATCCGAACCACTGCCCATCTTGGCGAGGATTTCCTCAAGTGTCATCCGGCCGCTGCCAAATGATTCTCCATTTAAGAATACAGTTGGTACAGCCATAATGCCTTTGCTCTCAACCTCTTCCTTAAACGCACCACCATCGATCATCGTATGTGTGATGTTTGGGTTCAAATTGCTCATTACGTTTAGAGCTTGTACCACATCAGGACAGTTGTGACAGGTTAAGCTGATGTAAGATTCGAAATGAAATTCACCTTTGATATTTTTAACCTGATCAATAAGCTTTTGATCCACTTTAGGAGCTCGTCCGCTCACTTGTAATAAAGCTAATACTAATGAAGTGAATTCATGTCCAAGAGGAACACCAGCGAAAGTGATCCCAGTGTCTTCGCCAATCCGATTCACACTGAAGCTTGGAGTTCTTTCTAATTCAGTCTTCTCTACTTTAATATGAGAAGACATGTTGGCTAATTCGTCAACTAAAGCTAGTGTGTCACGAGAAACGTCATCGGAACCAGCGCTGACTTTAAGCAGTACATCACCCTCCATTAGTTGAAGATATTGGGCTAACTGTGCTTTTATGTCTTTATCTAATATCATTAATCTCTCACTCCTTAAATTTTTCCTGCGAGTCAGTTGATAATTTTGTTAATAATAATAATTATAATTCTATAATCATTATCATATAAAACTAATTATCAGTCAAGTGAAAAATACCTATATCTTTCGACTTAAAAAGAAGAGTGATGCAGTAGATTCATAATAATCGTTTTCATTATGTACTGAAAAAGGGAATTGGAAGCTTCCAATTCCCTTAGAATTTAAAACGTACTGCTTAGATTTTACCTACAAGGTCAAGGCTTGGCTTAAGTGTTTCTCCGCCTTCTTGCCATTTAGCTGGGCAAACTTCACCTGGATTGTTACGTACGTATTGTGCTGCTTTAATCTTGTTTACAATCGTGCTTGCGTCACGGCCAATGCCATCTGCATTGATTTCCATAGCTTGAACTTTACCATCTGGATCGATGATGAAAGTACCACGCTGTGCAAGACCTTCTTCTTCATCTAGAACATCAAAGATGCGGGAAATCTTTTGATTAGGGTCACCAACCATAACATATTCAATTTTGCTGATTGCTGGTGAATGATCATGCCATGCTTTATGAGTGAAGTGAGTATCTGTAGATACAGAGTAAACTTCCACACCAAGATCTTTTAATGTTGCATATTGGTTTTGAAGGTCTTCTAACTCAGTAGGGCATACAAATGTGAAATCTGCTGGGTAAAAGCAAACAACATTCCATTTGCCTTTGAAGTTTTGTTCAGATACAGTGATAAAATCACCGTTATGGTAAGCTTGTGCTGTGAATGCTTGTACTTCTTTTCCGATTAATGACATAATCAAATTCCTCCTAGATATGATTTGATAGTTTTTTGTAAACTATAATAATTCTAATTCAATAAGTATTATCATATACAACTGATTGCATTGTCAAGTAGAATCACTCAACTTCTTGTCAGTAATAGCAATGCAGGAATGTTTATGAAGTTGGATATATTGGAATCACTAAGTAAATTTCATTGTAATCCAACATTACTTAATCAAATGATTCTCTATTATTCATTATAATTCTCATTTAGATTTTTGTCCTTTTCTTTGATTTATCGTTAATAAGATTCTCATTTAATTATCCTC
>NZ_JBALPZ010000058.1:0-18483 GCF_036965645.1 Neobacillus drentensis | reverse complement strand
CTTTCTGTTTTTAAAAAATCCAAATAGGGTAGCGGTAAGCAATACAATTTTTTATGAAATTTTCTCAAGTTCGGAAATGATAAACTAATATTTGGTATAAAAATGGGGAATCATGAATTTTCTGGTGTTTTATTGGAAACGATAAGGAAATATCGCAAATTATTTACGAATTGGAGTTCATGAATGGCTGAAATTATTGGGGTAAGCACTTGGATTTTAGCAGGATTAAAATGGGGCGACTGGAAAAATTTTAGCAAGTATTATGGAACGATTCTTTATTTTATTTTGGGCGATGTTCTGTATTATTATTTATCTTATAACCATCGATTATGGTCACTTGCTCCGACATGGCCGATTAAAAGTGAATTTGTATGTCTAACTGGAGAGTTTATTGTATTTACAAGTACAATATTAATCTTTTTGGGAAGGTATCCATGTTCTCGTTTTATTTCGCTATGGTGGACTGCTTTATGGGTAGTAATATATACGGCAAACGAATGGATATTATTAAAAACAGATACGATTAAATACTATCATGGGTGGACTATACTGGATTCGTTTTTATTTAATATACTTTTATTCTGTCTGCTTCGTTTACATTATAAAAAACCTTCATTTACATTTGTAATTTCTATCCCAATATCAATTATCCTTATCTATTTGTATTCCATTCCTGTTAATTAATAGTATTTTTTCAAGTTTGGAGGTGAACAGAATAGCAACGAAACAAAATGACGTAATTAATACAAAAGAGAATCGTCAACTTCTCTATAAGTATTTGTCCAAGTTTTACGGATCAAATAAAGCAAAAGAATTAATGTTAAAACATAAGGATAATTTATTCGAATTCAATGGTCTTGCTTATTCACTAGGCAAACGCTCCATTGAGTTTTTTTGTGTCTATTTTCTTCAGGATACATTTACCCCTAAGGCGGATAATCAGGCAAGGAAACTAGCTCCAATCCATTATGAGATATGGAATAACCTTGAGAAAATGTTTATTTCAGATTCCTTTGATAAGTTAGAGTTAGTAATGCCAAGGGGAGCAGCAAAGACAACTGTTTGTGACTTCGCTTTATCCGTATGGGCACATTGTTACAAGTTTTCTATTTATACCCTCGTTGCAGGTAAGACAGAGCAAGATTCCATTGAATTTATTCGGGAAACAAGGAGAGCATTTGAAGAGAATCCTTATATCATACATACCTTTGGGGAATTGATTGATACTCGGAAATATACGGTCAATAAGTTGGAATTGGAATTATCTAATACAACTAAAATTCAAGCTATTTCTTCTACATCTTCCATGCGTGGTAAAAAGTTTAATGGAAATCGTCCATCCTTAATTATTGCGGATGACTATCAATCAAAGTCTGATGTAATAACCCAAGAAGCAAGGGATAAGAAGTATGATACATGGCAGCAAGACTCTGTTTATGCTGGTGATAAAGCAGTATTCCGTAATGATAAGAAAGTTAAAATGGCTACAAAATTTATAGTGCTTGGTACGATTTTACATAGGGATTGTTTTATTTCACGATTATTAAAAGATCATTCGTATGTACATATATTGGAGAAAGCTATTTTAGTGGATGATGTAGACCAATTATTCAATACTGGATTATGGGAAGAGTTTAAGAAAATCTATTTTAATTCTAAAGATGAGTTAGCCCAGGAACATGGAAGAGAATTTTATTTTAACTATGAAGAAGAAATGAAATATCCTGTCCTTTGGGAAGACAAATATGATTGTTTGGACCTGGCATTAGATTATTATTCTAATCCTCAAGCATTCAAACAAGAAATGCAGAATGATGCTTCAAAGATTGGTGAAAAAGCCTTTCATCAAATTACTACTATGTCTAGAGAAGAGATTGAAAAGGAAACTTTCACAAATACAATCCTTTGTTGTGATCCTGCTGTTGAAACAAAGGCGAATAATGACTATACAGCTTTGATAGTCGGTTCTAAAAGTACTAATAATTTTAGATGGGTTCGTAAGGGTTTAATCAAGCGGTTAGCCTTTGATGATTACATAGACAAAGTAATTGAATTACTTAGGGAATATGAAGATATTAAGACTATTTGGATTGAAAAGAATACCTTCAATGGAGCAGATAAACGTGAAATTGAAAAACGTATTCTAAAAGATATCAATTTAAAGAGTCGTAGAATATCCATCGTCAATGAAAGACAAACCAAGAATAAAGAAGCGAAAATTAGAGCCATTTCAGGAAAGATTGATTCCGGCTTTATTGTTTTTGCTGAAGAGGATAAAGATTTTACAGACCAGATTCTAGCTTATGAGGGGGAAAAATTTACTTTACATGACGATGCCCCTGATATTACAGCAGAATTTGACCGTTTAATTGATGAATTAAATATACCAAGAGACATTAAATCCATTCCTAAAGAATGGCTTTTTTAATGAAAGGAAGGTGAAAAAGTGAATCAAAATGAAGTTATTTTAAAACTCATTGAGAAAATCGATCTTGGAAAGGCTACATATTCCAAGTTGGAACGTTATTATAACGGTGATCATGATATTCTCCATGAAAAAGGGAAATCAGATCCTACAAAGTCAGATATGAGGGCTTATTTTAACTATTGTAGAAAGATGGTTCAAAATACAGTCGGTTACATATTAGGAAAACCAGTAAACTATTCCTCTAAAAGTGGAAATAAAGAATTCATTGATTTAATTTCTTTGTATTATTCCATTTGGGAAAAGGAACATAATATTAATCTTAAATTGAAGAGTGCTATTCATGGTGCAGCTTATGAAGTTTCCTTTATTAATACAAAAGGGGAATTTCAGTGTGCTTATTTTTCACCATTAGAAATGGTTGTTCTTCATGATGGGACTGTAGATTCTAAAGTTTCCATAGCGGTAAGGAAATATAAAGTAGAATTTGATGAAACTGAGTATGTAGAAGTCTGGGACAATGTCAATTATACAAGGTACTCATTGGGTGGAAGTGGTTTAAATCTATTAGAGCAAAAACCACATAGATTCTCACGTTGTCCTGTTCGTAAATTAAAGAACAATGACAGTGAAAAGAGTACATTTGCAGATATTATAAAGATTATCGATATGTATAACAGTCTTCATTCTATCTCTGTACAAGAAATGATGGACTTTAGAAATGCTTATTTGGTCTTGACTAATTGTAATCTTGAACAAGAAGAAGCACAAAAAATGAAGGAAAATGGAATTATTATTCTTCCTAATGAGAAAGCCAAAGCTGAATGGTTAACTAAAAATCCTAACAGCCAATTCTTTAAAGATTTATTAACTAACTTGAGGGATGAAATCTATGTCCAATCTCAACAGGTTAATATGAATGAGAATTTTCAAAGTAATACTTCAGGTGTGTCTATTCGACTAAAGCTTCAAGAATTGGAAAATCAGTCTGCAATTGCTGAATCCATTTTTGAAAGGCTATTGATGGACAGATTAGAATTCTTCTGTGAATGGCTAAAGATTGCAAAAAATAAAGAGTATGATTATCGGGATATTAATATTGCCTTTACTCGTAACGTACCAGTGGATGAAGCAAGCATTGTAACAATGGTTCGTGATTTACAGGGCATTGTTCCACAAGAGGAATTATTATCTTGGTTACCTAGAATTACAAATCCTACAGCTTCTTTAAAGAAATTAAAAGAAGAACAGGACAGTTTAGGCTTAAATACTGATTTATTAGGTGGTTTAAATGGCTAAGTTTGAAGATGATTTTCTAAACTTGGTTGATAGCATGTTCAATTTAACCGATGAGCAGCACAAAGAAATCATACAAGTATATAAAGGTTCCTTGGATAATATTCAAACTATAATAGCTAAATTATTTATGCAATATGCCGTTGATGGAAAGTTAACATTGGCCGATTTGAATAAGTACAATCGACTTGTTTCAATTGAACAGCAGATTAAAGAGGAAATTAAGAATCTTGGTGGTATTGAAACTAAACAATTTAATTCGATCCTCACAGAGGTTTATAAACAATCTTATTATCAGACAGCTTTCACATTGGAAACAGGAACACAAGCAGTAATTGATTTTGCGTTGTTAAAGCCTGAATTCGTGAAGGAAGTAGTTGCTTTTCAATGGTCAGGAGTTACATTTTCTGAACGAATATGGGGTAATAATGATGCTCTAGTGAAGGCATTAAGGACTGAATTAACACAAGGGATTATTGCTGGTGATAGTGTTGATAAAATGGCACGAAGGATCAGGAAGCAATTTAATACATCCGTTTATAATTCACAAAGGCTAATGAGGACAGAGAGTGCAAGGGTTATCTCTTCTGCACAGGAAAAGATTTATCAAGAAAGTGGAGTTGTTCAAGAATTAATCTATACTGCTACACTTGATAATAAAACTTCTGAAATCTGTCGTGGTCGTGACGGTATACGATGGAAAATAGATGATGATACTCGTCCAAAGATTCCAGCTCACCCGAATTGTCGATCATGTTGGATTCCAGCAGTTAAAGATTATCAACCTAAGGTAAGAAAAAATAATGAAACTAAGAAAATCATTGAGTACAAGAATTATAAAGACTGGTCAAAATCTAAAGGTATTAAGTAATTAAGTCACTTTCTTAAGTGGCTTTTTATATTGTCTTTTTTCTTGTTGAAGACGGAATAAAGAACAACTGGAAAAAAATACAACACTTTATGGCTAGCACATAGAGGGTTACGGAGGTATAGGAAATGAATTTAGAAGAAATTAAAAAGTTTTTTGAGGAACAGAAAGATAATGAGGATGTAAAAAGCTACTTACAGGGGTTATCACAAGTAACACCTGATGGAGTTCAATCATTTCTCGATTCTGAAGACGGGAAGAAATTACTTCAACCTAGACTAGACTCGTATTTTACAAAAGGGCTGGAAACTTGGAAGAGTAATAACCTTAAAAAGTTAGTGGATGATGAAGTTAGAAAACAAAATCCTCCAACTAATCCTTTGGAAAAACAACTTGAAGACCTCAAAAGGGAATTACTTCTAAAGGATTTAAAAGCAAAGGCGAAAGATGTGGCTTCTGAACATAAATTGCCTTTGAAAATTGTTGACTATTTTGTTGGTAATGATGAAGAAAGCACCCTTTCAAACTTAAAAACATTGCAAGAAGTGTTTGATACTCACATCAATGAAAGAGTACAAGAACAATTAAAAAGCGGTGGGATTAATCCTGCTCAGGGTAATACACCACCATCAATTACAAGAGAGCAATTAAAGGGAATGACTGCTGAGGAAATTCAAAAGTTAGACCCAAAAGTAGTAAATGAAGCATTGAAAAACTAAAAAACTAAAATTAGAAAAGGTAAAGGTGATAAATAATGGCAGTAACAACATTCATTCCTCAAGTATGGGAAGCTAAACTATTAACAAATTTTCATAAGGCATCTATTGCAGATGTAATTACAACTCCCCCAACAGAAATCAAAGGTAACAAAATTATTTTCAATCGTGTTGGTGCAGTAGCAGTTAAAGATTATGCAGGTTCAGTTTCTTTTGATGATTTAAGCACTTCTTCTGCTGAATTAGATATGGATCAAAAGAAATACTTTGCTTTCAAAGTTAAAGATGTTGATAAAGCACAGGCAGCAGGTGACTTAGTGGATTCCCATACTTCTGAAGCAGCAGCTACATTACAGGAAACTGTAGATAAATTCGTTCTAGGTTTGTATGCTGGTGCTCATGTAGATAATGTAATTGGTACAGATGCGGCTCCAATTGCTCTAGATAAGCTCAATGTCTACGATAAGATTGTTGACCTTGGTACAAAGTTAAATAAAAAGAAAGTTCCTAAAGCAGGTCGCTATGTAATTATTAATTCTGATGCACTTGGACTTCTTTCTAAAGATGACAGATTTACTCGTCAACCTGTTGTTTTAGAAAATGGTGTGGTTGAAGGTCAAGTAATCAATGGAATGCAAGTTGTAGTATCTGAAGAAGTTGCAAATACTTCTGGTAAATTCAAATTTATTGCCCTTCATAAATCTGCTGTTGGTTATGGTAAGCAAATTGACGAAACTGAAGCAATGCGCCTTGAAGGTGATTTTGCAGATGGTGTACGTGGTTTAATGGTTTATGGTGCTGAAGTACTTCGCCCTGAAGCATTAGCAGTTTTAACAGCTACTATTGCTTAATCTAAATAATTAATAGACGAGTAGGGATATATTCTCTACTCGTTTTTTTATAGTGAGGTGACATGAATGTTTTTTAAAAACTTAGAATCTGGTTTAGTGTGGGAAGTGACTGATCCTGACCATGTTAAACGATTAAAGAATCATAAAAATTATGAAGAAGTAAAGCCAAATGAACCGAAAAAGTCAAAAAAGGATAAACAGTCACCTGAAAAAGTAGGTGAATAATAATGGATGATATAACACAGTGGGACATAATTGAAAAAGCAATGTTAATTTTAGATATGCAGTTAGATTCAGATAATGATAGTCTTTTTGAGTATTATTTTCAAAATGCAATTGATTATATCTCTGATTATTGCAATGTGTCAGAAATTACTACAAGTTTAAACTCAGTCATTAGCCAAATGATTGCTTTTCAATATAGACAAAAAGGTATTGAAAATGTGCAATCTGAAGGTAAGGGGAGTTTAAGTCAATCATTTATTACGGAATATCCACCTAATATTATGAATCGGTTAAACCGACATGCAAAGGTGAAATTCTTATGAGGTTAACCAAAACACTTTATATCGTTGAAAATATTCAGAGTGATACTCCTTCAGGTGTAGACGAATTTGACAGACCTATTTATGAAGATGTTCCAAGAAAAACCCCTTTTCTTGCAGAGGTTGAGCCATTTTCTTCAAGGTTAGCTGAATCACAATATGGTGTATCTGTAGAAGTATCTAATCGTGTTTTCTGTCTTCCTAATGACAAAATTAGGATTCAATCAATCATTGAATACAATGGATTAGAATTTGAAGTTACAGAAATGACAACCTATGACAATCATTATGAAGTCCTTATTAAGAAGGTGAAATAATGAGTCGTTTTCAGGATGCTATTCAAGAAATGAAACGTAAAAGAAAAGAGACAGCCGAAGAAATTGCTATTTTTGTAGAGGCAGAAGCTAAGCAACGTGCTCCAGTTAAGACCGGTGATCTTAGAAGAAGGATTACACATGAAACTGAACACGATGATAATAAAAGCATTGCCAAGATTGGTACAAATTTAGAGTATGCTCAAATTGTAGAAGAAGGAAGTAAACCTCACGAAATCAAACGTAAGGATGGAAAACCTCTAAAGTTAAAAATTGATGGTAAATGGGTTACTGTTGGAAAAGTAAATCACCCAGGAACCAAGCCTCAACCATATTTAAAACCTGCAATTGATGAAAATGTTGGTGAGATACAAGACAGAATAAAAAGGGGGTTAAATGTAGGTGATTAAAGCAATCTTTAAATATTTAGTTTCTGATGAACAATTAAAAAATTTAATTAGTTATACAGACAAAAATAGACGAATAAATGAATTTGTTCCATTCAATAAAGAGGATTATCCTTACATTGTATTTGAAATTTCCCCTTTTTTGGCTGGTAATCCCACTACTCAATATCGTTGTGAAATAAACGTCCTAACAAAGGACGTTCTTTTATTGGAATCAATTTCAAATAGATTAATTGATTTATTGCACAAAAGAAAAACAGGATTTATTTCCAATGAAAAATCCATCTATTCCTCAAAACATGCAGGTGGTAGCGGAATTATCTATGATCCTGACATCAAAGTCTTTCAACAGACTTTAATATTTAATATCAAAGCACAATAAGGAGTGTTTATAAATGGCAGATACACAAGAAATTCTTTTTGGTTCAGGCGATATTTATATTGTCCCTGATTCCTTAAATTTAGAAACAGCAAGTGAGAGTGAAATTGCAGCAGCCTTAGTTAAAGTTGGTGAAAGTAATGGTGAGGCAACTCTTGCTATTGAATATGAATTCGTTGATGTTCGAGGAGGGGTTGGTAATCAACTATTAAAGAGTTTTATGACCTCTGAAACAGTATCTTTTAATGCTGGAATCGTTACCTATGATATGGCAACTATCAGTGAATTTATTGCAGCTACATATACTGAAGATACTGTAAATGGAAAGCGTACTCTAGGCATTGGTGGTGCTAAGAATGTGCCGATTAAACGTCTAAGATTTGTACATACCAAAGAAGATGGAAAAACTATTACATTGGATATGCACAAAGCTCAAAATCGAAATGGATTAGAGTGGACGTTTAACAATGAAGAAGCTAGTGTATTCGAATTTGAATTTACACTTTTTGCTGATAAATCTAAAACTAATGGAAATATCGTTACTATTACAGAAGAGATTTAAAGAATAAGAGGAGGGGCTTTCCCTTCCTTTTTTATTGCTTATCTATAGGAGGATTAAGATGTCAGAAATTATTGATTTGTCCATATTGACCCAAGAGCCTTTAGTTCTTAAATTTTCAGAGGAAAATAAATTTACAATCCCACCTGAACCTAAAGTGGAATTAGTTTTAAAAATTTATGATTTCCAAGAAAAGATGCCAAAGATTAAAGATCACAAAAAACAATTTGATATGTTTGTAGAAATGGTTCTTACTATTCTTAGTCAAGATTCATCGAAAAAGATTGACACTGATTTTGTTATTAAGAACTTGTCACTTCAACAAATGCAAAAGGTTGTAGAAATTTATTCAAATAAAATATTAGCAAATCAAAATAACCCAAACTAAAAGTGCCGTCTCTTCCTAAAAGCAATAAACAAGGAGGGGCGGCTTCTTCATATCAAAGAAATGAAATAATGGAAGTATTTACTTACCTTGTTAGGAAAGCAAATATGACCTACAAAGATATTCTTGAACTTCCCCATAGTCTATACCTTGCAACTCTTAAGCATAATTACATATTCGATATGGAACAAACAGAAGAGGGACGAGAGTATTTAGACAAAGCAAGGAAATTTGCAAATCCTCGAAAACATGCTGATTTATCAGCTATTAGAAGTTTTGGAGGTTATAACGCAGTCGAAAAAGGTGGTGAGAATTTAGATGTCTGAATTTGATTTAGGCTCATATAGAGCCGAGATAATTATAGATGATTCTCAATTTGATAGTAGCATGAATAATGCAGAAGGTAAGATTGAAAGTGTTGGTAAGAAATCCTCTTTATTTGGAGCAAGTTTAGGGACACTAGCAACAGGTGCTATTGCAGGACTCGGTGTTGCTCTTGTAGGTGCAGGTGTTGCTGGGGTAAGTATGGCTGATGATCTTCAAAAGGCTTTGAATGGGCTTCAAGCTTCCACTGGAATGACAGATGATGAAATGCGAGGAATGGAAGATAGTCTAAAAAATATCTACAATAATAATTATGGTGAATCTTTTCAAGATATTGCTGATTCAATGGCAATAGTCAAGCAGAATACGGGATTAACTGGAAAAGAGTTAGAAACCACTACTCAAAATGCTTTAGCTTTAAGGGATACATTTGAATTTGATGTTGGGGAATCCACTAATGCAGCAAACTCATTAATGAAGCAGTTCGGGATTACCTCGGATCAAGCTTTTAATTTGATTGCTCAAGGTGCTCAAAATGGTGCCAATAAGAACGGTGATTTAATCGATTCATTAAATGAATATGCTCCTCAATTTAAAGCAATGGGATTTTCTGCGGAACAATTCACCAATGTATTAATTGATGGTGCTAAAAATGGTGCTTTCTCAATTGATAAAGTCGGGGACGCTATGAAGGAGTTTAACATTCGTTCAAAGGACTTATCAAAAACTTCCCTTGATGCTTTTAAGTCACTTGGTTTTAACGGTGAACAAATGTCAGCGAGTTTTGCCAAAGGTGGTTCAAGTGCTCAACAGGCTTTTTCTAAAGTCATGACAGCACTTAACAACGTTAAAGACCCCATTGAGAAAAATAGAATTGGTGTTGAACTTTTTGGAACTCAATTTGAAGATTTAGAAGCAAAGGGGATAGCTTCTCTAGCTAATATTGGAACTAATGCCTCATTATCAAAGAATGCCTTAGAACAAATAAATCAAGTCAAATACGATTCATTTGGTCAGGCTGTTCAGGGAATTGGAAGGAACCTAAATACAGGGCTTATTATGCCAATTGGTCAAATGCTATTGCCATATCTTAATAAATTTGCTAGTTGGATTATGGAACAAATGCCAACAATCCAGAGTGTGTTTAATACAGTATTTACTGCAATAGGAACAGCAGTATCAACTGTCTACAATTGGTTCAAAAATAATATTCTCCCGATTTTCTCTAATTTCGGTACAAATGTAAGTTCTATTTTTCCTGTTGTTAAATCGGTCATTGAAACTGTGTTTAATGCAGTTGTAACAGTGGCAACAACAGTATGGAACTTTTTTAAAGTAAACCTTTTACCTATATTTTTAAGCTTGTATAATTGGATTTCCTCTAATATGCCAACCATCAGAAGTACAATGCAAAGTGTTTTCAATGCAATAGTAAGTGTAGTTTCAAGGGCTTGGGGTTTCTTTAAGAATAATTTGTTGCCAATCTTATCAAGCTTATTTCAATATGTACAAGATAAAATGCCTCAAATTAAATCCATTATGGAAAAAGTTTTTGGCATTATTAAAAATGTTGTTCAAGTTGCATGGGATATTTTTTCAAATTATTTATTGCCTGTACTTAGTGAGCTGTGGGAATTTATTGAACCATATTTGCCAAAGATTGGTTCAATTGTAAAGAAAGCTTTTGATACAATTTTTGATGTTGTAGATAAGACTGTCGGTGTATTTGAAGATGTAACTGGAGCGATTAAAACAGCTCTTGAGTGGCTTACATTTTGGGATGATAAAAAACCTAAAAAGAAGACTTTAGAGATTGAAGAAAAAACGACTTCTTCAGGTAAAACTGCATCTTATGATGTTGGGACTCCTTATGTACCTAATGATCAATTAGCGTTAATTCATAAAGGAGAAGCAATCATTCCTGCAAAATATAATCCTTTTAACACATCGAATAGCACAAGAAATGTAACTCCAACTTCAAATACAAATAATAATTTTAATATTAACTTTAAAGTTGATAAAATGACAGGCTCACAAAAAGATGCTGAGTTTTTCTTGAGTCAGATTGTTAAAGGTGTTAGTGCAAGAGGGGTTAAAATGTAAAAAAGCCTTCCAAAATGGAGGGCTTCATTTGAATAACTTCCCAAGTATCCTGCTTGTAAATTTCCCTACAATTCTTCTCTCAATTCTTTTTCCAATTTTTCCTCTTTTTCCTGCATTTACATCCCCAAGAATTTTAGCAGTTCCATAAATAATACTTCTTATTTTATTAATGGACATTGATTTACCTCCTAATTAATAGGAATAAACCTTATCGAAATAATACCCTTTTGTAAAATTAAATTCCATATCCAGTGAAAATTGAACTCCATCTTCATTTCTGCTATGCTTTGTAATCGTAATGTCGAATTGATCTAAAGGGAATTCTTGAAGAAATGTTACCGCTTTTTCTTTTCCGATTTCAATGGCATCTTCTTCAGTTAACTCCCCGTGAGGGACAGTAGAATAAAATTCCTTTAAGACAACAAATGATTCAATATTTGATTCAGTGGCTCTTTTAACTTTGTTTAATTTTTTATTCCTAATATCATAAGAATCACCTATTAGTGGCATGGTAAATAATTTAAATGCAACATCTTGAAGTATTTCTTTTCTTTTTGGATCAAACAATCCAATGTATTTTTCTCTGCCATTAAATATGTTTTCTACAAAATTATCAAACTCTTGACCATAACTTTTTAAAGGATATTCACCTTTAGGCGTAATTGTTAATAGCAAAAAGCACTTGGAGTCGATTTCGAATTCCGCAAGGTATTGATCAATCTTCATATAATATTCACTCCCTAGGTATTTAGTACAATTATAACATAAATTACCAATGTCAATGGGCAATTTTAATAACATAAATAAAACCCTCCTAAAAAGAAAGGGCTTTTGGTAATATGCTTAGTTAGCAAATTGAGTGTGTTTAGTTTTCCATTTCTCTATAGCAATAAATAACCAAAAACTATATATTCCTAGAGTAATAATCGTTAATAACCACCATTTAATCCAATTTCCAAAAAGTCCAACTGCTGAACCAGTAAATTTTAACCTTTTCCCATTAATGACAGTATGCCTTGCTTTCCATCCTAAGATCATGGTAATTGACCAAGGATAACAAATTCCAAAGGTACAAACTGTAACTAAGAAACCTAAAATAGACCACCCAATATATTGCAGCAAACCACCATCAAAATAAGACTTACTTTCTGCTTGTGCTACGTAACTCTGATTAACATTAACAATGACTTCACTCACTCTATTTCCCTCCACACTTTTCTATTTGTCTAGTCCAATTGAATTATATTACTAATACGTAATAAGTATGGTATGGTTTCAAATATTATACAAAAACTTTTGGTTTATCAATTATATTTATTAATCTAAGGGGGCTTCACTTATTAGCCATGAATCTCCAATTTTCTTGATATTTTTTTCGGGATTTGCTTTTTGTAATGTACGTAGCATTTTTTTATCTTCCCATTCTTTTTTTGCTTCATCTTGGTTAATCCTTTTAATCGTTTCTTCCATTGTGTCAGCTGCTTCAATAAATCCTAACCACGGTATATAAACAAATGTTTTCTTTTCTCCGACCTTCATAGTATCAGTCCTTCTTATTTGATACTTTGTTAATTAGACAAAAAGTGACAATTACCTTGTGACGTATTTGTGGCAAAATAAAAAGTCCTGCTCGATAGAGAAGAACTATTTTACTTATGTATTCATGATTTTAGTAATTAATTTATCAAGAATTTCACTCAATTTAATCGTATCTGGAGATGTAAATCCTTTCTCCATCCCAACTTCAATCATTTTCCTTCTGATTAGTTCAATTTTCTTAAATACGTCTTCGGTGCTCAACTTTAGTACCCCTTTTTTTACAGCGATGGTACTATTTTACCAAACGAAAACTTGTTAAATTGTGACAGAATTGTGAATAATTCAATTAATTGAATCTAGAAAGGTAAATCATCTTTCATTGCTTTATTCCGTTCCTGTATCTCCAATTCAAGTACTAACTCAGTAATATCTTGCTGATCTCTGCTTACAATGACTTGTTCTAATTTAGCATGATATGACATTTCCTTTTGTATTTGTTTCCAAAATTGAAGAGCTACAACCTCAACTTTGCGTCCTCTCAATTGAAAAGAACCTCTTTGCAAACCCCGGCTGGCAGCAATGTAATGTATCTCAATAGTTATGTTCATCTTGGTCTTCCTCATAGTACTTCTTCATAATCTTATGTTGTTCTTTCATCAAATCGTAAAAATGGACAATCATTTGTATGTCTCTTGGTGTATATCCATTCTCCTCGAAGTTTTCAATTAGTTTTCTCCACTGATCGCTCATAAAGATCATCCACCTTACAATTTAACAGTTCAGCAAGATCAAACAATTCGAGTACTGAAGGGTAACTTTTACCAGTACACCAATTAGATATTGTATTAGCTGTTTTATTATATCTTTGTCTTAAATCTTCTCTTGTATAATTCGATTTATCAATTAACCATCCAATATTACTCTTTAATTTCATCAATGTCATCACCTATAAGTACAATTCCATATTACCTAAAAAAAATCCTTTCACAATTTAATTTGTAGTTATCAAAATTTATTTTGGATAGATAGGAATAAGGGACAATCCAATCTTAATACCATTTACTATAGCCAATGGAATTACGAAGTTAGACATTAGCATGGTAGGATCTAAACCCAATAGTATCAACGGAAAATCAACTAATTCAAAATTCTATTTAGTTGGGATACTTACTATCGTAAGTCTAAAGAGGTGGCGTTGATGAAGGGAGGAAAATGAAAATGATTTTTGAAGTTGTCACATCAACAATTTTGGGTGCAATTTCTTTGAAAGCTTATCGTTCAAAAAGTGGGGTAGGGAACGACTCAAAAAAAATAAACAAAATTTTTGCTCTCAGTGGTCTTAATGTTAAGGACGGCAATCAAACATTAACAGCCCAACAAATTAAAAAGAGAAATTATGATTGGGGTGTTGAGTATCGTTACCGAATACCTTTAGGTAGGAGTTTTGAAGATTACTTAGTAAAACAAAAAGTTATCGAATCAGGAATCAATACTCGCTCAGTAAAGATTAAACTTAAAGACTTAAAAGAATTTAAACTTGACCGAAATATTTTCTCTAATATTAAAAGTCTCTACACAAAAAAATTAACAGATAGAAAAGAAATAGAATTGTCTTACGATGGATTGTTAATTATTCGTGTTTATAATGAACCAATGCCTACTATGATTAGTTTTCAAGAAGGAAAAGAGTGGAAGGTTGTTTTTGGAGCAACAAGGAGTAGAAACAAACTTATTTTCCATGACTTTGAAAAAATTCCTCATTTATGCCTAGGAGGTGCTACACGTTACGGTAAATCTAATTTAATCAACTGCATAATTACATCTTTGATAAAGCAGCAACCAGACAACGTAAAACTCCATTTGATTGATTTAAAGGGTGGGGTAGAACTATGTGACTATGAGAATGTTAAACAAACTGTATCGATTGCTTATGAACCAGAGGAAGCCTTAGAGACATTAGCAAATGCCTACAACTTAATGCGTAAGAAACAAGACATATTGAGGAAGGCTGGAAAGAAAAAGGTGGAGGATGCTGGGATAAATGAAAGGCATTTTATTATTATCGATGAGGTAGGGGAATTAAACCCTGATGAAGCGGTATCGAAAGAGGAAAAAGTATTAAAGCGAGAATGTCAAAAGTATATGAGCCAAATATCTCGTCTCGGAGCAGGATTAGGGTTTCGGCTCATCCTAGCAACCCAATATGGAACAGGAGATATTATCCCTCGTCAATGTAAGCAAAATAGTGATGCTAAACTTTGTTTCCGTGTTCAGTCTGGTGTAGCTTCGAGAGTTGTTCTTGATACAGATGGTGCTGAAGCCTTACCCAAAATTAAAGGAAGGGCAATATACCAAATGGCAGATGAACGTACAATAGTTCAAACTCCTCTTATTACTCCTGAAGATATTGAAAAAACAATCACACCTTATATTGTTCAAAAGAGGGAGGTTGTAACAGTTGAAGCCACTAAGCATGAGACAGGAAGAAATTCTATTGTCATTACGAAAACTGGACTTTCTTAATCGTGATCAACTAACTAGGATTCATCGTCTTGGAAGCGTAAGAAATGCCAATCGTATCCTCAAAGAAATGTCCCCTTATTTAACTGGTTTCCGTGAAGAATCTTTCTCCACTATATATTTCTTGAATAAAGAAGGCAGGGAGTATGTCAATACAGACAAAGTTAGAAGAAAGAATAAATTTGTTAATCATTACCTTTATCGAAATGATTTTTACATTTATATGGGATGTCCTCATGATTGGGAAAATGAAATAAAGGTATCAGATGGAACTTTCACTATTGTTCCAGACTCGTATTTTAAAAAGGAAAGTAAGTATCACTTTCTTGAAGTTGATTCAACTCAAAAAATGAGTGTTAACAAAAAGAAGATCGAACAATACAAGGGTTTAATGAGAAATGGAGAACTCGCCAAACATTTGGGGTATTTTCCTAAATTAATATGGCTAACTACAACCGAACTAAGAAGGAAACAATTAACATTATTATGTAAAGGTCTGCCTTATCGAGTTTACACCATGAATGACATTAAATAAGGGGATGATTATTTTGGCAAAGTCTAAAAGAATTAACTTCAATGAATTTATGTCTGGTGAATTTAAATTGAAAGAAAAACAGAGAAGGCAAAAGAGAGTAAGAAAAGTAACTCAATTAGCAGTTTCAGCAGCCCTTCCAATTGCAACTTGTGGAGCAGTAGGAACGCTTGGATTTGCAATGAAGGCTTTTGCAGCTACAACAGGTACAAATGCAGTTGTTGCTAGTGCGCCTATAGCTGTTGAAGTCGGAGCAAAAGAATGGATGAGTGCTCAAAGTCTTGATTTGTTAACTCACGTGCTTGATCCCTTGGTGGATATAATGGTGGCACTTGCTTTTCCTGTTGCTTCTGTAATAATTGTTGGCTCATGTTTCTTCTTCATGTTTGACAGAGCAGAAAAGGGCTTTGACACAATTATGAAGGCTGGTTTAGGTTATGTCTTAATACAGGTATCCCCACTTATCTTAGACATTTTAAAACAAGTAGGTAACGCTGTATAAGATGAGGGTTTATATAAAACAACTTAGGAGGCAAAAGGGATGGAAATTAAAATTAAGATTGACGGAAGAAAGTACTCACAATGTCAACAATGTGTGTATACCACAAAACTACAAGAGGGAAAAGGAATAAGAAGCAAGTTGTATGTACAAAGAAATAATCTGAAGGGGGAGTAACCCTCCTTCTTTTGTTAGTTTAATGTAATGACAAATTACTTCTAAGACTAATTGAGTAGTTTAGTGAAAGAGGAAAGATCCTTTCTTAATTAGAAAAATTTAGTAAACGTGTATAAAAAAATCGCTAGGTTGCTTTAATGTTCAAATTTAAGAAACTCGTCAATAAGTATCTTGTGTAAGAAGGAATTATAACAAAGTAAGCATATTTTGAATACTACTGTGCCTTTTACCGTAAAATACTTAGCGAATATAGTTCATTTTTTTAAAATTTCAGTTTATACGACTTTACTCTAAGAAATTAATTTGAGGAGGCAATAAATTTGATCAAGAAATCAGGATCGGCAGGTCCAATTGTGGATTACAGAGCTCTGGATCTTTTGTCAAGTTATGGTTGGAAATCGTCCAATTGGGCAGGATATAGTAGATATGCAGAACCATATTATGATTCGATAGGGAATATTCCAAATACACGATATGAACTTATGAGACCTTTTTTCCATGTGCATGGTGAATGGATTGTTCCTGCTGTTACAGGTAACCCTGGATCTCAAGTTGTCATTTGGGTTGGAATAGATGGCGGTGAAGTTTCTGTTGGAAAACCAGATTCTCATAATTTGCTTCAAATCGGTACAGGGGCACAGGTTGCATATGGTACACCACCTAAATATTTTTGTTGGTGGGAAAAAATAGAATACCCACCTGGTGCTGACAGAGTGGACGATACACATATAGTGGAAATTGAATCTCATCCAGTTTTTCCGGGTGATCTAATAACTGCAGAGGTGTCGTTATTTGATGATTTTCCTGGATTTGGTTTCCCTCTCTTGCGTTGGGGTACTGTTTCGATAACTAACAAGACCCGTAATTGGAGTTTTCAAAATACCATGCCATATTATGGACCGGGGGAAACAGTCGAATTCATAGTAGAACACGCTACATTCTCGGGTGCTCCAGCTGAGTTAGCAAATTTCGGCAGTGTATCATTCGAAAACTGTACTATAAACTTTGATTCACCAAAATTTACTGTAAAAGACAGAGGTTTTATGTTCAACAGACAAAATAAACCAATTGCAGTACCTTCTGTACCATATAGTGGTGGAGATGGATTTACAGTTGTCTATCCGATGTAGTATTATACCACCCCATATTTCAGGGAGTATTTTTCGTACTATCATAGTAGTTTTTTTACATTTAATTACCATCTTGAGATAAAAATTGTCATGGTACAATTATCTTGAGGTGGTATTTTTGTTTATTTCTCCAATGTTACTACACAAATCTAATCATCCTTTTGACGATGATAACTATATAACAGAACTAAAACTAGATGGATTCCGAACAATTTGGACTAAGTTTAATGATAAAGTCAGAATTTACACCAGACACAACAATGAGGTTACTTCTAAGTTCCCCGAATTGATTAACCTGCCTATCCCTAATGGAACTGTACTAGACGGTGAAATTATTGTTACTGATAATCTAGGGAGACCAGACTTTGAAGCTACAATGGAAAGGTTTTTGAGCCGTAAATCAGAATATCAAATTTCATTTAGTGTATTTGATGTTATTTATCATAAATGTGAAAAAGTAACGCATTTACCATTATTAGAACGCAAGGAAATATTAAATGAACTTATACCTGAAGACAGTCCTTTACTCAATAAAGTTCAATGGATTGAAGGAAATGCATTACAATACTTCGAGGCTATTAAGCAGCAAGAACTAGAGGGAATTGTACAAAAGAAAGTAGATTCCAAATATCAAATAAATAAACGTTCACATGATTGGTTAAAGGTAATTAATTATCAATATGAGGATGTATATATATCAGGGTTGAGAAAAGATGAATTTGGACTGTTATTAAACTTTGATAATGGTAAATACGCAGGATTAATGGAGTTTATGCCTCTAGCTAATCGGAAGGAATTTAAGAAACAATATAGGGATTTTATTATAGAGGAAAATGACAAGTTTATTTATCTTGATCCTAAACTTAAAGCAAGAGTTAAATATCGGAATCTAACTAAAAAGGGACTCCTTAGAA
>NZ_JBALPZ010000057.1:0-33819 GCF_036965645.1 Neobacillus drentensis | reverse complement strand
GTAAAAGACAAGCTTTATGAAAACATTAAGATTACTTCTGAAAAGATAGAAGCTCCAATTCTTATTCATGGCGAAATAACAGAATAAAAACGGGCAGGGTGACAGGCACCATGTGAAAAATTCACATGGTGCCTGTCACCCTTTTTCATTTTTTCAGCCTAATTAATTTGGAATTATAGGAAATAACTGTATAAAGTAAATGGAATTGGAAAAAATGGATACTATAAAGAATGGAGGGTTATGCGAATGAAGCGATTTGTCTCTTTCATAGTGACATCTTTTTTACTAACAAGTTTATGGATTCCATCGGCATTTGCTGCTGAAGAAAAAAAGAATACCGATATAGTCAGCAATGTTAAATCCGCTATTTTAATTGAACGAGATACTGGCACAGTCCTATATGAAAAAAATAGTAACCAAGAGCTGCCGCCTGCGAGTATGACCAAAATTATGACGATGCTCCTCATAATGGAGGCAATAGACAAAGGCAAACTATCCTGGAATGAAAAAGTTAGAGCAAGTGAGTATGCAGCTTCTATGGGTGGTTCGCAGATTTTCCTTGAGCCTGGCGAAGAAATGACCGTCAAGGAAATGTTAAGAGGAATTGCGATTGGTTCAGGAAATGATGCTTCCGTCGCAATGGCTGAAAGAATTGCTGGTTCAGAGGATGCGTTTGTTGATATGATGAATGCTAAAGCCAAAGAGCTGGGATTAAAGCATACATTCTTTAAGAATACGACTGGGCTTCCAGTAAGCGGTCACTACAGTACAGCAGCTGATATGGCCACAATGGCAAAAGAGTTGCTTAAATATGAAAATATCACAAAATTTACAGGCATGTACGAAGCATATCTTCGTGAAAATACTGATAAAAAATTCTGGCTGGTTAATACCAATAAATTAGTGCGCTTTTATCCTGGAGTAGACGGATTAAAAACCGGTTTTACTGCAGAGGCAAAGTACTGCTTAACAGCAACCGCCCAAAAAGACGGCATGCGTGTTATTGCTGTTGTTTTTGGTGCACCAACCTCTAAGGAAAGAAATGCACAAGTAACTGACTTGCTTAATTATGCCTTTGCCCAATATCAAACACACCCAATGTTTAAAAGAAATCAAACGATTGGTTTGGCCAAAGTAAGCAAAGGGAAGGAAAAGTCCGTTCAAGCAGTTACTAGCGAACCAATCTCCATTTTAACGAAAAAAGGAGAAAAAACACAAGATGTTAAGCAAAAAGTCACACTTGAAAAGAATCTGAAAGCACCGATTTCAAAAGGCGATCAGGTTGGAAAAATTCAATTGGTTAAGAATGGAAAAGTCATTCTTGAAAGCCCGTTAGTTGCCAGCAAGACCGTGAAAGAAGCAGGCTGGTGGACACTTTACAAACGTGCATTCGGAATGTTTACAAAGTCTGGAAAATAAGTGGCTGTAAGATTATCTAAAATTAATTTACCCAATTAAAGCATTTGTCGAAACTTCAAACTACAATTCTAATTTTAGCGAAATCAGACTAGTTTTGTATGTATAGAAGGATATTTCCATTAAAAAAGCGAATTGACTCACTATACCAGATTAAGGAGGACGGAAATAGTGAGTCTTAACATTGATATGGAAACAAAACATGATGTTTTATGCATTCGCTTAAGTGGGGAGTTAGATCATCACACAGCGGATGACCTTCGTGAACAAGCCACAGCTGTTATAGAAAAAAATAATATTCACCATATTGTTTTAAATTTAGAACAACTTTCTTTTATGGATAGTTCAGGATTAGGCGTTATTCTGGGTAGATACAAACAAATAAAGCAAGTGCACGGTGAAATGGTAGTATGTGCAATTTCCCCTGCAATACAAAGATTATTCGATATGTCTGGTTTATTTAAAATCATCAAAATGGAACCGACTGAGGAATTTGCATTGCAAAGATTGGGGGTGGCCTGAGTGAAGAATGAAATGAAACTTCAATTCAGTGCTTTAAGTCAAAATGAGTCGTTTGCACGTGTAACCGTCGCTGCTTTTATTGCCCAGCTTGACCCAACGATGGATGAGCTAACCGAAATTAAGACAGTTGTTTCAGAGGCCGTAACAAATGCGATTATTCATGGATATGAAAATGATCCTAGTGGAATTGTTTATATTCAGGTAACGATTGAGGATAGTTTAATTGATATGTCTATTAAAGATGTTGGTTTAGGTATAGCAGATGTGGAGGAAGCTCGTCAGCCATTGTTTACAACGAAGCCGGATTTAGAACGTTCCGGTATGGGATTCACCATCATGGAAAATTTCATGGATGAGGTAGAGGTTCATTCACAGCCAGGCAGCGGAACCGAGGTTAGATTAAGGAAGCATTTAAAACTGAACAAAATGCTTTGCAATTAAGGAGACTTGCCGATGGATGTGGAGGTCAAGAACGATAAAAGTCAAACATACTTAAAAGATCATGAAGTAAAAGAGCTCATTAAAAAGAGCCAAGCTGGAGATCAAGAATCTAGAGATTTAATCGTTGAAAAAAATATGCGTCTTGTTTGGTCTGTTGTCCAGCGGTTCCTTAATAGGGGGTATGACCCGGATGATTTATTCCAAATTGGATGTATTGGATTATTAAAATCTGTTGATAAGTTTGACCTTTCCTATGATGTCAAATTTTCCACATATGCAGTACCCATGATTATTGGTGAAATTCAACGTTTTATCCGCGATGATGGGACTGTAAAGGTAAGCCGTTCACTGAAGGAAATGGGGAACAGAATTCGAAAAGCGAAGGATGAATTATCCAAAACGCTTGGACGAATTCCGACGGTAAATGAGATTTCAGCTCATTTGGAACTTTCACCAGAGGATGTAATCCTTGCCCAAGAAGCAAGCAGGACACCATCATCTATTCATGAAACCGTTTATGAAAATGACGGGGATCCAATTACCCTACTAGACCAGATTGACGATGGCAATGAAGGGAAATGGTTTGATAAGATTGCATTAAAAGAGGCAATCCGAGAGCTAGATGAACGGGAAAGATTGATCGTTTACTTGCGATATTATAAAGACCAAACACAATCTGAAGTGGCAGTCAGGCTGGGGATATCGCAGGTACAAGTTTCACGTCTTGAGAAGAAGATATTACAGCAAATGAAGGACCGTATGGATCTCTGATCCATGCGGTTTTTTATTTGCTTACATGAAAGGGCGGAAAATTATCCATACTATTGTTAAGGAAATCATTGTGTGGGAAGTGTATGTTTTGGAAAAAACAATCTACATCCGCATGCGGCATCGTGTTCATGTCCGGCCAGAAGAGAAAATTAATTTAAAGGACGTTGCTCAGATCATTGCCCCAGAAGCGGTCCTATTGAAATTACAATCAATGATGATTTATCAAGTTACGGAGAAGGACCGAAATATAATCGTTATTGATGTGATGGAGGTAATCAAGAAAATCACCACTACATTTAAGGAAGCTGAAGTTCAATCCATCGGTCCATCGCAGACCATAGTTGAAGTAGTTTTTAAGAAGAAAAAGGTTTCTATGCCTATTTTTATCCTTATATGGTTTTTATTGTTTTTTGGTTCTGCGATGACGATTATGAATTTCCATGATGATGTCAGTATGCAAAGCGTCCAGGAAAAAATATATACCATCATTACGGAAAAAAAGGCAGTAAAGCCACTACTATTCCAAATCCCCTATTCTATTGGTCTTGGTCTTGGAATGATTCTCTTTTTTAATCATGTCTTTAAGCATCGTCTAAATGAAGAACCCAGCCCACTTGAAGTAGAAATTTTTAATTACCAGCTTGATTTAGATAATTACGTAGTCATTCACGAAAATAGGGAAAGTATGAAGCATATTGATGACGATTAGAATTCTAGCGGTTATCTTTATAGGTCTGGCAAGTGGATTGATGGTTGGGGCTGGCTTTGTTGCATTTTTAACTGTACTAGGTATTATTCCAAGACTGACCCAGCTTTCTAAATCAATGAAGATGATCCCTTTATACGAATGGGCTGTTGTATTGGGGGTACTAGTCGGGGTGTTTGCAAGCTTAAGGGACCCTGCGTTACATATCTCTGCCTACTTTTTAATCCCCTTAGGACTTACAGGAGGAGTATTTGTCGGTATGCTTGCAGCAGGGTTAACTGAAGTTGTAAATGTGCTTCCAATCCTCGCTAAAAGGATCCGGCTAGATGGACAAATTATCATTTTGATTATGGGGATTGTGCTAGGGAAAATTTTTGGGTCCATTTTTCAGTGGCTTTACTTTATCTATCATTAAAAATGAAAATCTGCTATGAAAAGACTCTTTCCCTGTTTTGACAGACAATAAGTGAATTAAAATTTACTCTTTAATGAGGAAGGGACATCAAAGTATGAGTATTCGGAGGCGCGTCATTTTAATTACTGACGGTGATGAATATGCAAAAAGGGCTGTTGAATATGTAGCCAAAGAGATTGGTGGGCGTTGTATTACCAGTTCCTATGGAAATCCTTCCAAATTAACGGGGCCTGAAATCGTTAGATTAATAAAAAAAACACCGCACGACCCAGTATTAGTGATGTTTGATGATAGCGGAATTGTAGGAGAGGGTGCTGGAGAATCAGCCTTGAAATATGTGGCCACACATAAAGATATTGAAGTTTTAGGGGCCATTGCGGTTGCAGCAAGGTCCAGACATGAAGAATGGACAAGGGTTGATGTAAGTATAGATCGGGATGGTATCTTAACTCCGTACGGTGTCGATAAATACGGAATACAGGAATTGGAACTCGGGAGGATAAATGGAGATACGGTGTATTGTCTGGATGAATTAGATATCCCACTCATCGTAGGAGTTGGCGATATTGGAAAAATGGCACGCCATGACTCTTACAAATCTGGTGCTCCAATCACGAAAAAAGCAGTAGAACTTATACTTGAAAGGAGTGGCTTTCATGTCAAGGAGTAATGAGCAAAAATGGCCAATCCCTGAATCAGTTCATGAGATAGAAAATTATATGAAACAAAGAGTCGGGCTGGGCATTAGTTTTGACCTAGGCGTAAGAAAGTTGAATGTCCTCAAAAAAGATGTACAAATTTACTATTGTAACGGTCTTTGTGACACTCGTTTTATCATTGAATTAATAGAAGAATTAGTCCAGCTAAATGATCATGAAAAACAATCAACGGATATTTATAAGCTCATTTATAATCGGCTTCTCAATCAATCCGTACAACCGATTCATAAATTAGATGAGCTCGTGGATTTAGTCCTTAGCGGTCAGATTGTCGTTGTTATTGAAGGTGAAAAAACGGCATTGGCCGTTGATGTAAGAAGCTATCCAGGACGATCGCCACAAGAACCTGATACTGAGAAGGTTGTCCGGGGTTCTCGTGATGGTTTTGTTGAAAATATCATCTTAAATACGGCATTAACAAGACGAAGAATTAGAGATGAACGACTGCGTTTTGAGATGATTAAAGTAGGAGAGAGGTCAAAAACGGATGTGGCAATCGGCTATTTAGAGGATGTCGCCGATTCTGATTTATTAAGTATCTTAAGAAAAGAAATTAAGGCAATTCAGGTCGACGGAATCCCCATGGGAGATAAGACGATTGAGGAATTCATTGTCAAGCAGGGATGGAATCCTTTTCCCATGGTTAGATATACAGAA
The DNA here is from genome assembly GCF_036965645.1 of Neobacillus drentensis. GTDB lineage: Bacteria > Bacillota > Bacilli > Bacillales > Cytobacillaceae > Neobacillus > Neobacillus drentensis_D. The sequence goes on along the minus strand of NZ_JBALPZ010000057.1, from coordinate 28,172 downwards.
AGGGCGGATGTGGCCGCAGCCCATATTTTAGAAGGACATGTCATTATTTATTGTGATACATCACCTAGTGTCATTATAACTCCGACAACTTATTTTCATCATGTGCAGCACGCTGAAGAATTTCGGGAATCCCCTGCAATGGGAACCTTTGTAAGATGGACTAGGTTTTTAGGGATAATAGCTTCTATCATATTACTGCCACTTTGGTTACTATTTGTGGTAGAACCATCCCTATTGCCTGAAAATATTGCCTTTATTGGACCGAATAAACAAACCAATATTCCGGTGGTTGTCCAATTGATATTAGCTGACTTTGGTATTGAGTTTTTAAGGATGGCTGCAATACATACTCCAACCCCGTTATCAACAGCTATGGGCTTAATCGCCGCTGTTTTGATTGGACAAATTGCGATTGATGTAGGACTGTTTGTTCCAGAAGTCATCCTGTATGTTGCCGTTTCAGGGATAGGAACCTTTACAACTCCAAGTTATGAATTGGGTGTAGCCAATAAAATTGCCAGAATGATACTTATGATTTTGGTAGCTCTGTTCCATACACCAGGGTTTGTGATTGGAAGTACAGTAATGTTCTTATTTGTTGTCAATATCCGTGCGTTAAACACACCATACTTTTGGCCATTCCTTCCTTTTGAGCCAAAAGGATTTTTGCAAATTCTCATTCGTCGTGCAATACCTGGCTCTTTGTTAAGACCAAGTATTGTTCGCCCCCGCAATCGATTCAGGCAGCCGCCAAGTGCTAATGAGAAATAATGGTGTTTTTTTATAATTGCAGTTTTTTTTTAGTTATGCTAAAGTTATTTTATTTAAATAAAGGGATAAAGTAGTCAAAAAAATAGGCAGTATCTTTTGTGGATTCTGTCTATTTATTTTTAGTATGTCTCATAGACTATAGTAGCGAAGTGAAGAGAGGGAGAGGGAATGTATTTTTACGGATCAACAGGAGTAAATAAAAACGGGCATCTTGAAATAGGCGGAGTTGATGCTGTTGAGTTAGCACGGCAATATGGGACTCCTCTGTATGTTTATGATGTAGCCTTAATGAGAGAAAGGGCACGAGGGTTTAAGAAGACATTCGATGATTTAAATGTCGTCGCCCAGGTAGCTTATGCTAGCAAAGCATTCTCAACTGTTGCCATGATTCAGTTGGCAGAAGAAGAGGGGTTATCACTTGATGTAGTATCTGGAGGAGAATTATACACCGCCATTGTTGCAGGATTCCCTGTTGAAAGAATTCATTTTCACGGAAATAATAAAAGCAGAGAAGAATTGGAAATGGCATTAGACCACAAGATAGGCTGTATTGTGGTTGATAACTTTTTTGAACTCAATCTGTTAAAAGAGCTGTGCCGGGAAAAAAATGCAACTACTAATATTCTTCTAAGGGTAACACCAGGTATCGAAGCGCATACACATGATTATATCTTAACCGGACAAGAAGATTCAAAATTTGGCTTTGACCTTCAAAACGGGCAGGCAGAAGAGGCTTTAAAAATGGCGATTGAATGTAACTCTTTTAATTGTCTAGGGCTGCACTGCCATATTGGTTCGCAAATTTTTGAAACGACTGGTTTCTTATTAGCTGCAAAAAAAATTGTTGAAAAGCTTGAACAGTGGAAAAATGAACTTTCTTTTACCGCCAAAGTCCTAAACTTAGGTGGAGGCTTTGGAATTCGATATACAAAGGAAGATGAACCGATTCTTCCTTCGCAATATGTCCAAGAAATTATTACCGAGGTAAAACACTTAACGGAGCAGCATTCCTTAAAAATGCCGGAAATTTGGATTGAGCCAGGGCGCTCACTTGTTGGTGATGCAGGTATTACCTTATATCAGGTAGGTTCATCTAAGGAAGTCCCTGGTGTTAGAAAATATTTGGCGGTTGATGGCGGAATGAGTGATAATATCCGTCCGGCCCTTTATCAAGCAAAATATGAAGCAGTACTTGCTAATAAACCATTAGCTAAGGCAAATCAAACAGTCTCTATCGCCGGAAAGTGCTGTGAATCCGGTGACATGCTGATATGGGATCTGCCGCTGCCTGAAGCTGGGGAAGAAGACATCCTCGCAGTATTTTGTACCGGGGCATATGGTTATTCTATGGCAAACAATTATAACCGAATTCCTCGCCCTGCGGTTGTATTTGTGGAAAACGGAAGGGCTGCACTTGTGGTGAAAAGAGAATCCTATGAGGACTTAGTCCGATTGGATCTGCCATTAAAATAAACACGAAATTAACTGTTATTAAATTAATGCAAATATAAAAAGCTGCCGCAAATTTTTTTGCAGCAGCTTTTTTAGTTCAATTCTTATGAAAAAATGGATTTTATCGCATCTATCAACCAGATGAAAAATTGTTTGAGTTTTTCTAAAAACCCTTGCCCCTCATCGGATTGTAGAAATTTAGAAATTTGGTCCTTAGCTTTATTAAGCTGGTCACTAACTTGGTTCCAGTCAATATTTAAATGGATTAGCTTGTTGAAAAAGTCGAGTAAACTATTCATTTCCGTATCTGTTAGAGTCACATTTAAATCCTTAGCAGCTTGTTCAATCATGCTTCGTAATTCTGCATCATTTTTTGGCTTATTCTTGGCAATTTCCTCTTTAACCTTTGCAATCAATGCAGCTGCATTCTCAGTTCCAATTGAATCGCCTAATTTTGCGGTTTGAACCATTTCTTCATTCGCTGCCTGTTTTACATCCTCAGGAATCGTTTTATCCGCAGAAATCTCATATGCCTTAATAATTCCGGTTAAGGCAGCTGTTCCAGATACTGAAATAGGTGCAGTGATATAGATATTTGCATCTTTAACACCAGCAGTAATTAATGCATTAACATACATCTCATCTGTAACCCAGTTAATATTCTTTGTTTTAACCTTAATCCCAGATCCCGTTGAGGCAATAGTTATAGCAGATGAAGAGATCGCCCTGGTGCCAATGAGAGATTGCGCAATATACTTTCCTAGATACTGATGCTCCTCCTGATTTGTAACGGTAACTATTTGTACATCTGCAGGTGCACCCATCTCTTTTAATAAATTACTTTTTTGCGACTCTGTTAAATTTGCTCCTAGAGTAACAATCATATCCCCTTCAGCCATGTCTGCAAAGCTATGAATAGGAAAAAGGCTTATAAGTGATAAGAGTAGAAGAATGATTATTTTTTTCATTTTGGTGCCTCCTTGAAGTTTTAAAGAAATCTTACAATAAATATAAAATCTCTTTTACTAATATAACCGAAACTATTAAATTAAGCGTAATTTTTTATCCAGAAGTTTCATAGTTACGTAACCTTGACGTATATTCAGCAACATCTTGCAGAGAAAATAGATTATTTTTGTTATATAGTGTAGAATGATGGCAGGATAGTATGCTTTTGGAGGAACTTTCTGTTATGAAGAATAACTGGCTATTATTTAGTATCCTTATTGGTCTTTCTGCAATCTGGGGATTGATTTACTGGATTTTTATTGTCCCTGGTAAATGATGGATACTCTATTTGATCATTGCCCATTATTTATGTATGATGTTTTTTAGTGAAACACTATATATTTAAATTACATATAATGAATAAATGTTTATTATTCAATAATTAGGAAAAAATATACTATTGTTAAACCAGACAGAAAACGGTTTATTTAATCTAATGAGGGATCAAAATGTTAATTCGATACAAGAAGACTTTAGAAAAGATTGCCATGGGTTTATTGTCCTTTATGCCGGATGAAAAGGACTTGAAGAAACTCCAATCAACGATGAAGAAATATGAAACCGAAGAAAATTGGCAGCTTTTTCTTTGGAAGGAAGAAGATATAATCGGGCTGCTTGGAGTCCTTTTTGATCATCCAAGCAATAAGATTATCATTCAGCATATTTCTGTAAACCCATCTCACCGCTTTCAAGGGATCGGAAAAAAAATGGTGAAAGCATTAAAAGAAATGTATGAAGATAAAGGAATTATTTCAAATGAGAACACAGCTCCATTTATTGAAAAATGTGATGTTTGCTGAGATATCCAAAAAAGGCAACGGATTAGACGTTGCCTTTTCTTAATTTTAAGGATTGATTTCTTTCGTCGATTACACTTTTTCGATCCCGTAAGCTGTGTCGATGAATTAGTTGATCATTTGAGAGGTCACTTTCCATACCCCAGACATAACCATCTTGCTGACAATATCTCTTGCCAAGATTCAATAGACCTTGGTCCCCAATTGGCAGGTTAAAACTAATATATCTTTGTTGATTGTTAATGAGGGATAGCCGCTCTAATAAAATATTGTGAAGCAATTGCAGGTCTAAACCAAGCTTTATCACAAGATCGGACTGTGTCTTGAAAATTGTTATCGCTTTTTCTAATGTTCTTTTAGCACCATTAAAATTTTTTCTCCGGTGATGATAGGTCGAAACTGCCAGTAAAATAAGACCGACCCAGATGGAGTTTTTATTTTTAACATCGTGTTTTTTCCAATATTCCTCAAGAATCTCGTGACATTCAAAATAATCTCTGTCACCATGAAAATGAGCTAAAAATTGGATATACTCTTTTGGGTACAAATAATCCCCCCTTATTAGAATGAAGTATTTTTAGTTTACCATATATGATTATCCATTTAACTAGCAAAAGGACCCGTCAAAATTGGCGGATCCCTTTGCTCGTAATATTTTTTGGTCTATATTACCGTCATACCGGCGTTTTCTCACTTCTTAGTAAACCCAAGAAGCACCCACGATGATTAACAAAATGAATAAAACGACAATTAAAGCAAAACCGGCTCCAAATCCGCCATCCATATGAAAGACCTCCTTGAAAGTTTTTATTCTATTCCTTTTCCTTGTCATCATATGAGGGATACCTGTCCATTGTTATGGGCAAACACCCTAACTTTGTAAAAATCTCTAAAGGGTGATTTTTCTATTGGATAACAAACTTGAATCCTCTATACTAATAATAGTCAGTAAGACTTATGGACAAGTTAATTTTATTTTTAGAATTTTGGTGAATGAAAAATGCCTTACCAGGTAAAAATCGATGTGTTTGAAGGGCCGTTAGATTTACTTCTCCATCTAATTAACCGGCTCGAAATTGATATTTATGATATTCCTGTTGCTGAAATTACGGAGCAATATTTATTATATATCCAAACAATGAATGAACTTCAGTTAGATATTGCAAGTGAGTTTTTAGTTATGGCTGCCACGTTGCTTGCGATTAAGAGCAAAATGCTCTTACCGAAGCATGAAGAGCTACGAGATGAAGTGGACCAAGATATCGCTTATGACGATGATCCAAGAGATGAGCTGGTTGAACGATTAATTGAATACCGAAAATATAAAGAAGCTGCCCATGACCTAAAAACCTTGGAGGAAGAACGCGGGCTTATGTATACTAAACCCCCAAGTGATCTTTCCGATTATACCAAAGGAATGAATCCTGAGCGGACAGAATTAAATGTATCCTTGTATGATATGCTTGCAGCCTTCCAGAAACTTTTGCGCAGAAAGAAATTACAGCGGCCGATGGCGACAAAGATTGCCCGTCAGGAAATATCAATTGAGAAAAGAATGAACGAAATAATGATTGAATTACAGCAATTACAAGGAAGGACAAATTTTAATAACCTATTTCCTTACCCTAGGAAAGACCATATTGTTGTAACCTTTTTGGCCATATTGGAATTAATCAAAAGAAAGGTCATCGATGTGGATCAGCAAGAGAATTTTGGGGATATTTTTGTAGAAGCAGTAAAGGAAGGGGCAAATTAAGTGGAAATTATAAAGTGGAACAGCATACTAGAAAGCCTATTATTTGCCGCTGGAGATGAAGGGCTATCCCTAAAACAACTGGCGGAGGTATTAGAAGTCGATGAGCTGCATGCCAGTGAAATGATTGAGTCCTTACGTCAAGAGTATGACCGCGATGACAAAAGGGGCATTATGATTGTTCAATTGGCAGGAACTTTTCAGCTTGCCACGAAAAAGGAGAATGCAGCCTACTTAAAAAAATTAGTTGATTCCCCTCATACTTCTACACTTTCACAAGCTGCATTAGAAACATTGGCAATTATNNGCGGAAATTGAAGAAATTCGTGGAGTAAAAACTGAGCGTCCACTGCATACCTTAATGGCAAAGGCGTTAATAAAAGAGGCAGGGAGAGCGGAAGGAACTGGACGTGCTATTTTATATGGAACAACAAAGGAATTTCTGGACTATTTCGGGTTAAAGAACTTAAAAGAACTGCCACAGTTACCAGAAAAAGTAGAAGATGAATATATCCAGGAAGAAGCGGACCTGTTTTTTGAAAAATTTCAGGAAACAATTAACTCTTAACTAAATCTTCTGAAAGAATTTATGCTAAAATAAATATAAATTNNATTTATATTTATTGTTGTTGCAGCCAGTTGATAAGGAGAGGGAGTACATTGCTAATCAAAGAGTGTAAGGGATACGAATTGGAGAAGGAAAAATCAAATACTTCAGAGGACTTTTTTAACAGAAGTGAAGTTACGTTTTTCGAAGATGGACAGGAAAAAACGCTTCATGTCTTATATGTAAGGTATTTTGATGAGCTCTTTCAAGAGTTTACTCCTTACAAACAAGACCCTATTTTTAATCTAGAAACCAATGAGGTTTATTTTAAGGATATTGTAGCTCTTGTTTGTCTCTTAAAAAATCCAGGACTTCGCAGTCGAAAAAGATTATATATTAATTCTAAGCATGAGTTTGCTTCTTATTTTCAAGATATAAATTTTAATAAATTACCTGAAATATTTTTAGGTATACAGCAAAACAAAGAGTTTGAACTCCATTCTCCACTTGAATTCATTTTGCAATCACACTAATCAGCACAGCTAATTTAGGAGGGTAATTATGGGAAATACATTGGTGAAAACACAACTTAATGATGTAAAGGAATTCTTAACCAAATCAATAACAACACTTGAAGAATTTCTAAATGAAACAACCATCTCGCAATTAAATGTTGGAAATGATGAAGATCGAGTTTACGTTAAATTAATCCTGGCAAATATGCGGAAGTTGGTTGTTTATAGTGAAGAAGGCTTAGAGGCCTGCTCGGTCATTTTACAAGGCGAACCTTTTCAAAAAGCTGCAGCTGAAAAAACACTATATAAAATTTATCATCAATGTATTGAAGAGTTTTTCTCACCAAAGAATGATGCTTGGTATGAAAATAGCCGTTCTGCCTATACAGGCAGAAACTCGATCAAATATTATCGTAATGTTTCGGAAAAGATTTCTGCCCTGATTAAAAGTTTAGAAGGTGATTTCCAGAGGATAAGGGAAGAACTTGAATACTATGAAACAGATTATCGAACAAAAATGATCCAATCAAAATAAAAATAAATCAATTTACACTAAAGACTGTTCCCTTTTGAACAGTCTTTTTCCGTTCTTATTGAGTGTTGCCCCTCATACCATTTAGAAGGATTACTTATAAGTTGAAATGAGGGAAACGGATGGGACGGTTTAGCCAATATGTAAACGATTTATTTGTTTGGAATGAGCAAATGAGACAATTTCTTCAATCTGAACAGGTTGGTCAAGAGGCAGAATTATGGGGAAAATTAGATGAATTTACGGAATTAATTGAAAGTACAAATCGGGAGTTATCAAACGAGGAGCTAATTAGTCTTCAGGCAAAAGCAGAAAATATACATCAGCAAATGGAATATTATTTTAGGAATAAACAAGAAGCAGGTAAAATCTGGCTGGTTGAAAAATCACTTCCACCTGGTGGACACACATTACCGGAGCTTCCATACGCATATGATGCCTTAGAACCGTATATATCCGGGGAAATTATGAGACTGCATCATGATAAGCATCATCGTTCCTATGTTGACGGATTAAATCGTGCTGAAATAAATTTGAAGAAGACAAGAGAAACCAATGATTTTTCATTAATAAAGCATTGGTCAAGGGAGTTATCTTTTCATGGCTCTGGACATTATTTGCATACGATTTTTTGGAAGAACATGAGTCCAAATGGCGGCGGAAGTCCCCAAGGCATATTAAAAGAGGAGATAGAAAGGTACTTTGGAAGTTTTGAGGCATTTAAGCGGCAGTTTTCGGAGGCTGCCAAGCAAGTAGAGGGTGTTGGCTGGGCAATATTGGTCTGGAGCCCCAGAGCAAGGCACTTGGAGGTACTGCAAACTGAACGTCATATGCTCTTTACACAATGGGATACAATACCATTACTGGTCTTGGATGTTTGGGAGCATGCTTATTATCTTCAATACAAAAACAATAGAAGTGAATATGTAGATAAGTGGTGGAATCTTGTAAATTGGCATGAGGTTGAAATAAGGTTTGAAAAAGCGGCAGATATCAAATGGCCTGCTTTCTAAAAAAGAGACTCGCCACTCGGCGAGTTTTCTTTATGAGATAAGAAAGTATAAATGTTTTTGACTTTAAGAATTATCTAGCTCCAGCGCCTAGCCCCTCGATGGTCTACAGCTTATCCAGTTGCGGCTCCTTGGGACTCGAGTCATAAGCCAACCCCTAAAGAAGGCAAAAAGCGCCTTCTTGCAGGGGCCGTCTTATGCCTTCGTCCCAGAGCAGTCGCCTCCACATTTAGGTCAATCCGTCCAAAAGGTTAAAAAGCAACCTTTCGGCCGGCTCGTCTTATGCTTGGCTACAGAAAGCTATTGCTTTCTGTACGCATTAAGGGCGACTAGTCTTTGTCCCTGCTTTCGCCGGCCAGTCGACAAATCGCCCTATATCGGGGCAGATCAAGGCGCTTGCGCTTTTCTAATTTACTGTCATAACATAACTCGTCCCGCATAAACTTGTAGAAAAGCGAATGGGTGCTTGAACATGCCCTGTTCAAGCAGCTGCAATAGACAAGCTTCTAATAGACAGATATAAAGGAGACGAGATTAATCTGATGAGAATGATTCCAAAGCTGGTAATGATAACACTCATGATCTCACTTTTGATCGTAAACATTCCTCAAAAGGTTGATGCTTCCTCTGGTGTAAGTGCTGCGAGTGCCGTGTTGATGGAACAAAAATCTGGGCGGGTCTTGTTTGAAAAGGATGCACATACAAAGAGAAGAATCGCTAGTATAACAAAAATCATGACAGCGATACTTGCGATAGAATCGGGAAAAATGAACAAGTATGTAAAGGTGAGTGAACAAGCAACAAGGACTGAAGGGTCTTCGGTGTATTTAAAACCGGGAGAAAAAATCAAACTTCAAGACCTTGTCTATGGCTTAATGCTGAGATCTGGAAACGATACAGCTGTGGCTATTGCCGAATACGTTGGAGGAAGTGTGGATGGCTTTGCCTATTTAATGAATCAGAAGGCAAGGGAAATAGGCATGTATGATACCCATTTTGCCAATCCGCATGGACTTGATGATCATGAAGATCATTATTCAACAGCCTATGATATGGCCATTCTCATGCGTTATGCCATGCAAAATAAAACGTTTCAAAAAATATCGGGTACAAAGGTTTATCGTGCTCCTAATCCAACGGAAGATTGGGATCGTGTGTGGAAGAACAAGAATCGCCTCCTAATTAAATATAAATATACAACCGGGGGAAAAACGGGATACACTAAACTTGCAAAGCGGACACTTGTCACCACCGCTGCAAAGGGTGATATGGATTTAATTGCCGTCACCTTAAATGCACCTGATGATTGGAATGATCATATTTCAATGTATGAAACCGGTTTTAAAACTTATGATATGGCTGAAATAGTAACCAAAGGAAAAGTCGACATTTCCAATAGTAAATTATATAAGGGTCATCTTTATCTCAAAAAGTCAATTGTGTACCCGGCAACTAGTCAAGAGATGGACCAATTTACTATAAAATACAAACTGGAAAAACCTAGGAAAAGTCTAGTCTCACGCAATGAAGCAATTGTAGGTAAGGCAGAAGTTTATTTGGATGGGAGAGTAGTAGAAGAAGATCCTATTTATTTCGAAAAGGTCCAGATAAAAGAAAAGAAGGGCTTGCTTGACTCGATAAAACAAATGTTTCTTTCAGTCATTGGTGTGAACGCTAATGGTTAACTATATATGGGTAGCGATGACCATTATAGGTATTGTGTTTGCACTAATAAACGGCAACATGGAAGCAGTAAACAAAGCGGTTTTTGAGGGGGCAAAAGAGGCGGTAACTCTGTGTATCGGGTTAATTAGTGTACTTGTTTTCTGGCTTGGTATGATGCGGATTGCCGAAGAATCAGGACTACTTCAAAAACTAACTAAAGTTTTTCGTCCGATTGTAAAAACAATATTTCCTGATGTACCAGCCAATCACCCTGCTATGGGCTATATCTTATCGAATATGATTTCCAACATGTTTGGTTTGGGGAATGCGGCAACGCCTCTTGGGATTAAAGCAATGGAAGAGCTAAAAAAAATAAATGGAGGAAGAGCAGAGGCCTCTAGAAGTATGATAACCTTTTTAGCGATTAACACAGCCAGTATTACCATTATTCCAACAACGGTTATTGCAATAAGAATAAATTATCATTCTGCATCTCCGACAGAGATTGTTGTACCAACCATTATTGCTACGATTCTCTCAGCCATCGGTGCTGTATTGATAGATCGTTATTTCTATTATCGCAGAAGCAGAAAAGGATGATGAAGTTATGGGGTTCATTTCGTATATTTCGCTAACTTTTATTCCTTTATTGATTGGATTTATTCTATTATATGGAACATACAAACGAGTTCCGACATATGAGAGTTTTGTTGAAGGTGGAAAAGAGGGAATTAAGATTGCCGTTTCGATCATTCCCTTTTTGGTAGGGATGCTTGTAGCCATTTCCATTTTCCGTGCATCAGGTGCATTGGAAGCTTTAATGGATTGGCTGAGACCGCTAATGAAATCAATGGGGGTTCCAGCCGAGATTGTGCCCTTACTTATTATCAGGCCGATTTCGGGAACGGCAGCACTAGGGATGACAAGTGATTTAATTGCTGTTTATGGACCAGATTCCTTTATTGGACGTCTAGCATCTGTACTTCAAGGAAGTACCGATACCACATTTTATGTATTGACCGTTTATTTTGGTGCAGTCGGGATCAGGAAAATGGGAGACGCTTTAAAGGTGGGCCTGCTTGCAGATGTAGTCGGGATTATTGTATCTATTTTAGTAGTAGCCCTCATCTTTGGTACAACCTAATAAATGTTGACCCATGCATGTGTGTTCCGGTAGGAACATGCTTTTTTTTTGTATTTAATACCCGTTACTTTGAAAAGTGGAGAAATTGTGTCATAATTCATTAGGATAGAATAGTGATTTTTTCGTCTATTAATAGGAATAAATCTCTTTACTACTAACAATGATTAGCAACTAACAGAACTTTTGAGGTGAAATAAATGGAAAGATTGCAAAAAGTAATCGCTCGAGCGGGCATTGCGTCTAGAAGAAAGTCCGAGGAACTGATTAAAGAAGGCAGAGTCAAAGTAAATGGCAAAGTGGTAACAGAATTAGGCTTGAAAGTATCTCCTTCCGATCGAGTTGAGGTTAATGGGGTGCAAATTGAAAAAGAAGAACCTGTTTATTTTGTTCTTTACAAACCAAGAGGGGTTATTTCGAGTGTAAGCGATGACAAAGGGAGAAAAGTAGTCACTGATTATTTTTCTCATTATAAAGAAAGAATTTTCCCTGTGGGCCGTCTTGATTATGATACTTCAGGGTTATTGATTTTAACCAATGATGGGGAATTTGCCAATTTGCTTATGCACCCTAAGAACGAAATTGACAAAGTCTATGTCGCTAAAACTAAAGGAATTCCATTAAGAGAAAATCTTAGAAAATTACAAAGAGGAATCCATCTTGAGGATGGAAAAACAGCACCAGCCAAAGTAAAACTGCTTTCGGCGGATAATAAGAAGCAGACCGCGATAGTTGAAATCGCTATTCATGAAGGTAGAAATCGTCAAGTCAGAAGAATGTTTGAGGCCATTGGTAATGAAGTATTGAAACTAAAGCGTGAACGTTATGGATTTTTGACATTGAGCGGCTTAAAAGCAGGAGAAGCAAGGGAGTTAACTCCACATGAGGTGAAACAGTTAAGGGCGCTTGCAATGGATCAATCGAAGAAAAATTCATAAAATCGTCACATTTGGTTTCTGGTGTTAACAATGTGGGCTTGTTGTAAAATGCTATAATTTTAGACAAATGTGTCAGGTGATGTACGGGAGGGGAATCTATGAAAAAACGGCGATTAGTCATTAGAACAATTATTTTAGTTGTGTTAGGTGCTGCCGTTGCCTATTCACTTTATTCTAATCTTACAAAAGATACAAAACAAAAAGTCGCGGTTGGGGACATAGCTCCAGATTTTGCTTTAGTTGATATGCAAGGGAATAAACACCGTCTTTCAGAATATCGTGGGCAAGGGGTATTTTTAAACTTTTGGGGAACTTGGTGCCCTCCATGTAAGAAAGAAATGCCGTATATTAATAATCAGTACCTGCAATATAAGGACAAAGGTGTTCAAGTTTTGTCGGTAGATATTCAGGAACCAGAACTTGCTGTAAATCAATTTTCCGAACGGCTTGGGCTGGATTTTCCTATAATGATTGACACTGAAAAGGAAGTAATGAATGTATACGGGATTGATCTCTTACCGGCAACATTCCTAGTGGACAAGAACGGGAAGGTAGTCAAATATTACACTGGAGAACTAACCGAAAATAAGGTAAAGGAATTTATGGAGCAAATAAAACCTTAAGGGGACCTGAGGGAGTTTTTTACAATGAACGATGTTAAATGTGAATGCGGTCATGTAAATCCGCATGGAACCGTGTTGTGTGAAGCCTGTGGAAAAGTGCTGGATGAGCAAGAGAAAGACAATAAAGAACTTCTTGACATGCGCTATGAGGGAAGTGCACGCCGTTCACAAACATACAATAAGACGATTATTGATAAAATTTGGAACTTTTTTTCATCAGTCAAGGTGGGTATTTGGCTGATTGTGATTACGTTGGTTGCATCCACACTGGGAACGATCCTTCCGCAAAAAATGTATATCAATCTGCCTCCTGAAGTGTATTATGAGCAGGAGTATGGCTGGTTCGGGAAACTGTATTACCAGTTAGGGCTGCATGATTTATATGGTTCTTGGTGGTATTTATTATTAATTGCTATGATTGGTATTTCTTTAGTTATATGTAGTCTTGACAGAGTAGTACCACTTTATAAAGCCTTAAAAGCACAAAGGGTAACAAGGCATGAAGGTTTTTTAAGACGTCAGCGGATTTTTGGGGTGACAGAACATGCAGGCGAAAACGATCTGTCTGTGATCAAAGATCAACTAAGAAAAAGACGTTATCAGGTTCGCGAAGATAATGGGGACTTGTTGGCAGAAAAAGGCCGTTTTTCTCGCTGGGGTCCATATGTAAACCATGTGGGTTTAATCATTTTCTTATTAGGTGCAATGCTCCGCTTTATCCCAGGATTTTATGTGAATGAAGATCTGTGGGTAAAGGAAGGAGAAACCGCTGTTGTACCTGAAACCGGTGAAAAGTATTATATAAAAAACAATCAATTTATCTTGCAGCATTATGATAAAGAAAAAGATAAAACGTTCGAAAAAGCGATAGAACAAGCGGGTGAGGTAGTTAAAAATTACCAATCAAATGTTGTTTTATATGAACGTGTTAGTAAAAACCTTCCTGGTGAAAAACCGGAACTTAAAAAGCTTAAGGAATATAAGATCAGAGTCAATCATCCGTTAGATTTTAATGGGTATTCTATTTTTCAGTCATCCTATCGCAGTGAGCTAAAAACAATGTCATTTGTGCTAGCGAATAAAAAGACAGGACAATCATTTGGAGAAGTGAACATTGATCTTGAGGATCCTAAAGCTACATATGATTTAGGAAACGGTTATTCTGTAAAAATTATTAATTATTTTCCGGATTTCGAATTTGATAAAAATAACGAGCCATCTACAAAATCAAGGCTCCCAAATAATCCTGCCTTCGTGTTCCAAATGGTCACACCGGATAAATCTAAACCTGAAACAAGTTTTGTAGCTATTAAACAAACGCTTGAGCCATTAGGAGAAAACACTTATAAAATGGCGTTTCAAGGAATTGAAACCAAAAATGTTTCTGGATTCACTGTACGAAAAGATTCATCCTTGTGGGTAATTATATTAGGCGGAATTATTTTTATGATTGGAGTAATTCAAGGCGCATATTGGAACCATCGCCGGATATGGGTTCAAAATAAAAACGGACAAGTATGGATTGCCGCCCATACCAATAAAAATTGGTATGGCATAAAAAGGGAAATTGAGACGGTTTTAAAGGATACCACGCTTGACATCCCCGAAGATCAACAACAAAAGGAAAATATGGAAAAGGAGGGAGTCTAGTTGGCAACAATAAGTAGTAATTTATTATTTATTGCTTTTATACTTTATTTAATTGCGACATTATTCTACGGTGGATCTATTAAATCAAAGAATGGATCAACTGAAAAAACTGGAACAAACAACTGGGGGAAAATTGCTGTAATTTTAACAATCGTAGGTTTTATTTCTCAGCTTGGTTATTTTATTACGAGATGGATTGCGGCAGGTCATGCTCCAGTTAGTAATATGTTTGAGTTTACCACCTTTTTTGGGATGGCTCTTGTTGGTGCATTTATTGTTATTTATTTTATTTACAGAACTACCTTACTTGGACTATTTACGATGCCCGTCGCCATTTTAGTTATTGCGTATGCAAGTATGTTTCCAAGAGAGATTACACCACTAATACCTGCCCTGCAAAGTTATTGGCTTCATATCCATGTGACAACTGCAGCAATGGGAGAAGCTATCCTTGCAATAAGTTTTGCTGCAGGACTAATTTATCTGGTAAAGGCTATCGACCAAACCAAATCTAATAAACAAACTTTTTGGCTTGAAATGGTAATGTTTGCCCTTGTCACGGTACTTGGGTTTGTGGCAGTGTCATCGGTCTTTTCTGCTATGGGTTATCATGAAAAATTTAACTGGGTAGATAAACATGATAATCAAGTGGCTGTAGAGTATACAATGCCTGCTATTACCGGACCTCATGCTGGGGAACTATTAACTAAGAATGGGTTTAAACCATTAGTCGAAATGCCAGCTTTCATTAATGCCAAAAAGTCAAATACGGTTATATGGTCTTTAATTGGCGGCTTAATACTATATGGATTAATTCGTTCTGTGTTACGAAAACGAATTGCGGCCGCCCTTAAACCACTTGTGAAAAATATAAGACTCGATTTTGTAGATGAAATTAGCTACCGATCAGTTTTAATAGGCTTTCCTGTATTCACATTGGGAGCACTTATATTTGCGATGATCTGGGCGCAAATGGCTTGGTCGAGATTTTGGGGCTGGGATCCAAAGGAAGTATGGGCATTAATCACTTGGCTCTTTTACGCAGCGTTTCTACATCTCCGCTTATCTAAAGGATGGCATGGTGAAAAATCTGCTTGGCTGGCAGTAATTGGCTTTGTTATCATTATGTTTAATTTAGTAGCCGTTAATCTCGTAATTGCCGGTCTACACTCTTATGCAGGATAAGACATCTGTGCACATACCATATAGCCTTCACTTTTCAAAGTGGAGGCTTTTTATCAAATCAAGCAATTTTTATGGCAAAATCCACATTGTCAAATTATTGACACACTCTTTAGGAGTAATTACCTTGAAAATGTAGAAAAATGCAGTACCATTTTGTAAAATAAACTCCATGGGGGGATTAATAATGGATAAAGACGTAAAAATTTTAGTGGTAGATGATGAAGAAAGAATTCGCCGTTTATTAAAAATGTATTTAGAGCGTGAAGATTATATAATTGACGAAGCAGAGGATGGAAATGTAGCTTTGTCAAAAGCTTTTGCTAATGATTACGATGTTATTTTACTTGATTTAATGATGCCTGGTAAAGATGGAATTGAAGTCTGCCGTGAACTTAGAGAAAAAAAAGCCACTCCTGTTATTATGCTAACTGCTAAAGGAGAGGAAATTAATCGTGTTCAGGGCTTTGAGGTTGGGACAGACGATTATATTGTGAAGCCATTTAGCCCAAGGGAAGTGGTTTTGCGTGTGAAGGCATTATTGAGACGCTCCTCTCAGACGAGTTATTTGCAAACAGAAACAACAACAAAAGATGTAATTGTGTTCCCTCACTTAACTATTGATAATGATGCACATCGGGTAACCGCCGATGGGAAAGAAGTAAGTTTAACACCTAAAGAATACGAATTGTTATATTTCTTGGCCAAAGCGCCAGATAAAGTATTTGAACGTGAGCAATTATTAAAAGAAGTATGGCATTATGAATTTTTTGGGGATTTACGAACTGTTGATACCCATGTAAAACGTCTCCGTGAAAAGTTAAATAAGGTTTCAGAACAGGCTGCAAGAATGATTGTTACCGTATGGGGAGTAGGATACAAATTTGAGGTAACTAATGAATGACCTTTTTACGAAGTGTCGTAGGTAAACTCTGGTTTACCATTATTTTTTTAGTTTCATTTGTACTATTCATCCTAACGGTGATGCTCCTTGAGCTTTTCCAAAACCACAACATTCTTGAAACAAAGAATAATTTAACTAATACTGCTGAGAAGATTGCCAATGTTTTGGAAACACATCCAAATAATAAATTTCCACTTGGGCTTGAGATTTCTTGGGAGATTATTGATGATGTCACTAAAGTAGTAATCGTTAAAAATGAGCATGAAGTCTATTATTCTCCAAACACAGAAAAAGATAAAAAGCTGTCTCTTGATGATATCAATAATGACCCGGATTTTTCAGCAGTGTTTCATCACAAAAAATCGGTTGATAAGGTTTCCAATTTATCTTCAAATGATACTAGTCAAGATGAGAGTTATTCCATCATAGGAGTACCACTTAATCTTCCCGATGAAAAAAACGGAGCTGTTTTTATTTATCAATCACTTGAAGTAATGAAGGAAACATCCAATGAAACGACAAAATACATTCTTCTCGTTGCGGGTGTCGCCATTATATTAACAACAATCTTTGCGTTTTTTCTGTCAACCAGAATAACTGCGCCGCTCAGAAAAATGAGAGAAGCTGCTTTTGAAGTCGCAAGAGGAAAATTTGATACTAAAGTTCCGATTTTAACACATGATGAAATCGGCGAACTGGCGACCGCTTTTAATCAAATGGGCAGACAATTAAAATTTAATATGAATGCCTTAAGCCAGGAAAAGGAGCAGCTTGCAAGTATCTTAAGCAGTATGGCGGATGGGGTAATTACCTTTAATCGCGATGGCACCATATTGATTACGAATCCACCTGCAGATCGTTTTTTGCAATATTGGTATTATGAAAAGGACGGATTCACTGATTCTGAAGCCATCCCATCTCAAGTGATGGAACTTTTTCAAAAATCTTTAGAAACAGAAAAAGAGCAAATTGGTGAGATTTCACTTCAAGGCCGGCATTGGGTCATCTTAGTCAGCCCGCTTTATAGCAATCGCTTTATTCGAGGCGCAGTTGCTGTTCTAAGAGATATGACCGAAGAACGAAAGCTGGAAAAAATGAGGAAAGATTTTATCGCAAATGTATCACATGAGTTAAGGACCCCAATTTCTATGTTACAGGGATATAGTGAGGCAATCGTTGATGATATTGCCGAAACGCAAGAAGAGAAAAAGGAAATGGCCAGAGTCATTTATGATGAATCCTTGCGTATGGGCAGGCTGGTTAATGAACTCTTGGATTTGGCTCGAATGGAGGCTGGACATATCCATCTTTCTATGGAGGATGTTAATCTTTCTTCTTTTATCAATCGGATTATTTATAAGTTTCAAGGTTTAGCTAAGGATAATGAAATCCTGTTGGATTCAGAAGTGGAAAATGATAGTTCAGATGCTCTTTTTGACCCTGACCGGATTGAGCAGGTACTTACGAATTTAATTGATAATGCAATACGACATACACCAAAAGGCGGAAAAGTTAAGGTATTTGTCGTTTCGGAAGACAGAGGGGTTAAAATGGAGGTAAAGGATTCCGGCTCTGGTATTCCGGAAGAAGACCTGCCTTTTGTTTTTGAGCGTTTTTATAAAGCAGACAAGGCTCGAACTAGAGGCAGGGCTGGCACTGGTTTAGGACTTGCCATTGCCAAAAATATCATTGATGCACATCATGGTACGATTTCTGTTCGGAGTAAATTTGATGCCGGGACGACTTTCTCCTTTTTCTTGCCACGAAAAAAGTAATATTAACAACTATTTTGCCGATTGTTCTTGATACACAAGAAACAATTAAATGCTGAAGCGCCTTGATCAGGGATAAAAGTAGTTCCTTTTTTCCTAGGGGCTTATGACCTCGAGCTCCTAGGCGCTGCAGCTAGATATTTATCAAAGTTTAAGCTACTAGCTCATCTTTCGAGATGAGCTTTTTTAATATGAATTTATCAGCGCAACGGATATTAATTATCTTCTAATATCTTCCTTTTTATCTAAAAAAAGTCTATATTTAAAAGGGTGAAACCTTTTAATTGTTACAACGACTAATATTATGAACGGGGAGGGGAATTGATGGACTCCGTTTTCGATGAGCTATATCAAAAATATCATCATGACGTATTTCAATTTCTATTCTATATGGTTAGAAATAAGGAGCAGGCTGAAGACCTCGTCCAAGAGGTTTATATTCGAGTATTTAAGGCTTATCATCGTTTTGAAGGTAAAAGCAGTGAGAAAACATGGCTTTTTTCAATTGCGAGAAACGTTGCTATCGATTTCTTCCGTAAACAAAAGGGGTGGAAGGATCGGCTGCTTGATAAATTTGATTGGTCAACCAATCAGGTGAAGGATGAGTATCCGATTCCAGAAGAAATTACAATTCAAAATGAAGAGATTAAATGGATATACAGATGTCTAGAGTTTTGCACGGTGGATCAGAGGTCTGTCATCATCCTTCGATATTTACAGGATTTATCCATATCGGAAACAGCTAAAGTTCTAGGCTGGACAGAAAGTAAAGTAAAAACAACACAACATCGCTCCTTAAAAGTATTAAAGAAGCATATGGAAATGTTTTATGAAAAGGAGGGATTAATAAGTGAAAAAGTCAGAGTGGAGCGATAGAGAGCTAGAAGAACTATTAAGGCAAATGCCCAGAATTCATGATCATCGCGATCCTCGTGACATTTACCAGAATATTTCTTTTAAAAGAAGAAAGACTAGACCGTGGTTGTTACCCGTCCTCGCTGCTTCTGCTGCCTTACTTCTTTTCTTTATTCTTGTACCTAAGTATATGGGAGGAATAAATTTATCACATGAAACCGCAGAAGAAAAATCTTCTACCAGCGGTAATTCAACTGAACAACAGGACAGAAGTTCTTTAAAAAGAGAGAATGCCTCTTCTAATGAAACGGAATCTCCTAAACAGGCGGAATTACTAAAAACAGAAAACCTTAAGACAGCTATTTATGAAGAGGATATTGGTAATGGAGATGTGTTAACCTACTGGATTCCAGATGCACAAGCCCAAATACTTATTCCAGTTTCAATTATTGTAAATCAAAGCCAAGGACAATCCTGGCTTACAAAATATACGAAGTTAATGGCAAATTTACAGGAGAAGGAATGGGGTTTATCAGATTTCTATCCTCTAAATGCAACGATGAAACTAGATAAAGATGGAAATACAGTAATAGTTGATGTTCCCTCCGATCATCAATACGGTCAAGGCTCGGCCACTGAAACAAATTTTATGAATATATTAAAAAAAGATATCTCCACCAATAGCGATAGTAAAAAAATTAAGTTTACAACAAATAGTCTGCCCGGTATAGAGTTAGGAAATTTTGGAGTTGTAAACG
Source organism: Neobacillus drentensis (assembly GCF_036965645.1). Lineage (GTDB taxonomy): Bacteria > Bacillota > Bacilli > Bacillales > Cytobacillaceae > Neobacillus > Neobacillus drentensis_D. The sequence goes on along the minus strand of NZ_JBALPZ010000057.1, from coordinate 8,299 downwards.
AAATGGATGTTGTTCCTGAGATTCAACATGCCTACTTCTTTTATTATCCTGAAGGCAGCGCAATACCATTCCTTACACCGTCTACTGAAAAGTATAAGGATATAACAACTGCTCTTGAAGCGATGAAGATGGATCAAGCAATGGGGTTAAAAAGCTCTATACGATCTTTACCTCCAATAAATAATGTATCATTTTCGAATAAAATTATGTACCTTTCTTTTGAAGAAAACACGCGTATACAGAATAATCAGCAATCCATAATATGTTTCGAGGCTTTACTCTTAACGGCAAAAGAGTTTGGTGTGAAAAAAGTTATCATAAAAAATCCACCTTTAACAAACCTTGGCACATTCGATTTAACTAAAGAAATTAAAGTTCCAATTGCTCCTAATTTACGTAATATACCATAATCAACCTTTGTGGTTGATTTTTTTTATGAATAAAATATGATAAGTCTCCAAATTATAACAAATATGCTCATGCTCCCCACAGAGCTCAGGTGCAGGTTCGTTCTAAATAGGATCCATTAAACATATGGTGTGGAGGAGAGGACGATATTTAAGGAGGAAAAGTAAGGAATGCGTGACTACATAAAGAGATTTTTAATTGCCATTATTATGGCGCTGTTTGTCAGTTTATTATTTTTAGGAGGAACACATTCGGAAGCAGCAGGGACAGAAGAGGTCAATGACATCAATGACCACTGGATTTGGCCGGCAGACGGAATCATTTCAGATACATACGGAACAAGGCAAGGGAGACATAAAGGAATTGATATTGCGGGAAGAATAGACACACCCATCCTTGCAGTTGAAGATGGTGTTGTGGAAAAGTCATATTATTCTAATACATATGGAAATGTTGTTTTTATTAAGCACCCCAGTCATTTTGTGACCGTTTATGCACACTTGAATAGAAGGAATGTGCCGAGAGGACAAATAATCAAACAGGGTGATGTTATTGGGGAAATGGGAAAAACAGGACAAGCTACAGGAACACATCTTCATTTTGAAGCACATCAGCTGGAATGGAGATTTGATAAAAAATATGCGCTGGACCCTGAGAAGCTGTTAGGTAAGGCGAATGTTGGCGAATCTGTCCAGGCAGGAATTGCAAGTATGGGTGAATCAGTGTTGGCAGCAAGTTCCCAGCTGCGCTTACATCAGAATGATAATCCTAACATCTCAACACCCTTGGATAAATACATGGTCAAAGAAGGGGACACTTTGTCCACAATCGCTCAAAAACAGAATACCACAGTTTCAGCAGTGAAGAATCTTAACCATTTAACATCAGATTTAATTAAACCCAAACAGATATTAATAGTTCCTTGATAAAAGAAATCGCGGCCGCGGTTTCTTTTTATTTATACGTAAGATTTTTTTCTTAACAAAACAATTATTGTCTAGTATAATAAAAGGTAAATTAATATCGATCTATCTTCGGGGCAGGGTGAAATTCCCGATCGGCGGTATTAGAGCATTGCTCTTAAGCCCGCGAGCCTTATGGGGCAGGATTTGGTGAGATTCCAAAGCCGACAGTATAGTCTGGATGGGAGAAGATGGAGGTTCTGCAGACATTCAAAAAATTTAAAATGTTGAATGTTTATTAAGCGTGCCTTTGTAAACTCCCTCAAGTATTTTTCTTGAGGGAGTTTTGAGTTTCTGGGTCGTCTGTTTGCTGAACCTCTCTTCCTAACATGATGGATCAAAAAGGAGAGAGGAAAATGGAGAAAAGAAAGAAGTTAAATGTAAAGGCTTATGTTTCAATTGGAATGCTGAGCAGTATCGCCTATTTATTAATGTTAATACAATTTCCACTGCCAATGTTCCCTAATTTCTTATTTGTCGACTTCAGTGATATCCCAGCGGTAATTGCAGGATTGGTTTTTGGGCCGCTCGCTGGTATTTTAGTAGAATTATTCAAAAATATTCTTAATTATATTGCCACTGGAAGCCAAACAGGAGTACCCGTAGGTCATATTGCAAATTTTGTTGCAGGAATTGTCTTTGTTCTTCCAACATTATTTGTCTATAATAGACTTAAAACTAGAAAGGGTATGACTATTGCCTTAGTGGCCGGAACAGTCATCATGGCTGTAGTTATGAGTATCTTAAATTACATTGTAATCCTTCCTGCATACACACTGCTGATGGGATTTCCAGATATGAGAAATTTAGTAGTACCTGCGATTTTACCTTTTAATATTTTGAAGGGTATCATGATGTCAATCATCTTTATGCTTTTGTTTATTCGCATGCAAGCGTGGATTAATAAGTTTTCAGTGATAAAAAGGGCATAAATAAACAACAAAAAAAGCAGCCTTATGGTTGCTTTTCTTGTTTATATTATTAATAGAAAAACCCCATCTGTTTAAGACGAGGTGGATTTTAAAGCAAGTTTTAGCGTGATGTTATTCGAACTTAGTTGGGTTACCTTCAAATGGTTCATCTGCAACTTTAATTGAATCAGTTGGACAACCTTCGAAAGCATCCATCATGTCATCAATTAATACATCTGGAATTTCAACAATACCCTCATTCTCGTCAAGGGTTACGAATGCAATACCTTCATCATCATAATCGTAAATATCTGGTGCTGCTGCGCCGCATGCACCACATGCGATGCAAGTTTCCTTGTCAACAATTGTATACTTAGCCATGAAAAAAACCTCCCAGTAAATAACAAATATTATGCTTCCTGTTTCCTGCTCAGATAGGGAAACGAATTACTCATACCTATTGTAAAGCTGTGCGGAAAACTTTTCAATAGAAAAATGATATTAGTGTATGCTTTGGCGGGGGATTCAAAACGATGAAACTTCTTCATTATTAACCAACCTGGAATATTAAATTCATGTTAAAATAAAAAAGAAAATATGTGGATATATGTCGATAAATGGGTAAAGTGGTGAATAAAGATGCTGCAATTAGATACAGTTATTCTATATTGTTTAAAACAGCTAAATAGCGAACGGACCATTTATTCCATTTATCATTTATTAAATGGAAAAAAGTCATCGCAAACCATTCAAGATGCCCATTTATTCTCCTTAAAGGAATTCTTTGGTGTGTATGAGACGCTTACAAGAGAAGGCTTTGACCAGATTGCTGAAGAATTATTTAAAAAAAATTTAATTGATGACTGCGGTGAACAAAAGTACCGATTAACGGATGCAGGCTTAGAACATTTAGAAACTACAACATGGGATCATTATTTAAATGGCTGGAACTTTCACTCCTTTACCTCATTGTTTTGGGAAAGATTATCGTTTCTTATACAGGTTACTTCCAATCTTGTTTATGAGGAATCCAAATATATCCCCATACAAAAAAATAAAGAAGTTCATAATTGGCTTAAATCAATGTTAAAAGAAATAAATGTACCAAGGAATGAATTAGGCACAATTTTATATTCGGAATTGAATAACTGCTTTATGGAGGCTAAGGATATTGACCCTTCTGTTTTAGTGTTTCGATTAACTGGATTCCAGCAAATAGGATTAACGGCAGCCCAATCAGCTAAAAAACTTAATATGGACATTCACGATTATCAGCTTAAATTTAGTAACACACTGCATTATTTAATTCAAAAAATTATAAATGATTTTAGCTCCTTTAATATACTAGCTGCTCTCATGAAAGATTTAGAGAAGGGGGATGAATTAACCTCTTCTTCAAGGAAAACTTGGAAACTTTTGAGGCAAGGCTGCACACCTGAACAAATAGCAGAAATAAGAAATTTGAAAATAAGTACAATTGAAGATCATTTAGTTGAATTTGCATTGCATCTTGATAATTTCTCTATCGATCCTTATGTTGCTAAAGATATACAATCAAAGATTATTGAACTTTCACAATCTATTGGAACTAGACAACTAAAGCTGATAAAGAATCAATTGAAGGCTGTAAATTATCTTCAAATAAGGTTAGTATTGGCGAAGTATGGTGATAGAAAATGGAATTAGAAATTCTTTTAAAAAAATACTTTGGCTATTCTTCATTTAAAAAAGGGCAAAAAGAGGTAATAACCACGTTGCTTTCCGGTCAGCATACTTTGGCCATGCTCCCGACAGGAACAGGAAAATCATTGTGTTACCAATTACCTGGCTATATTTTAAATGGGCAGATCCTAATCATTTCTCCATTACTTTCTTTAATGCAAGATCAGGTAGAGCAAATGAAACGGTTAGGGGAGAAAAGAGTAGTTGCGTTGAACTCTTTTCTCTCCTTACCAGAAAGAAATAGAGTATTACGTCATTTACGAGATTATAAGTTTATCTTCATATCACCGGAAATGTTAAGGGTTCCTTTTATTATTCATGCCCTGCAGCAGCTTACCATTTCTTTATTCGTTGTCGATGAAGCCCATTGTATTTCACAATGGGGTTTTGATTTCCGGCCAGACTATTTAAAGTTAGGTAAGATACGGAAGAAATTGGGCAGTCCATTAACCCTCGCACTTACAGCGACTGCCACCAAAAAAGTCCGCGAAGATATTATATCTTCCCTCGAGCTTGGAAATGACGAAATAAAAAAAATAGAATCAACGATTGATCGCCCTAATATTGCCTTCTTTTTTGAAAAATTAGCTGACTATCAAGATAAACAAAATCGTATCATTGAACTAGTATCGCAACTGGAAAAACCAGGAATTATATATTTTTCTAGTAAAAAGGCTGCTGATCATATGGCCTCTCTCTTACTTGAAAGGGGAATTTGCCAAGCAATGGCCTATCATGGCGGATTGGATTCGAATACAAGGGTATTGATTCAACAACAATTTATTCACAATCAGCTCGATGTCGTATGTGCTACCAGTGCGTTTGGTATGGGGATTAATAAAGAAAATATTCGTTTTATTATTCATTATCATATGCCAATGCAAATAGAGTCGTATCTTCAGGAGATTGGAAGGGCAGGACGAGATGGTCTGCCTAGTGTTGCCATTCTTTTATACGCTCCAGGTGATGAACAGCTTCCGCTTCAGCTTGCGGAGGGTGAATTACCATCTGAGCAGCAAATCGATTGGTTATTTGCCAATTTAACTGGAGAGCAGATGTTAATAGATGGTGAAATTGAATTGAAGCAGGAGTTAAGCACACTTGGTGGTTTTTCAGAAGTCCAATGGAGAATCATAAAGGAATATATTAATAACCCAGACCGCCAGATTAATAATCTTGATAGGTTAAAAACTTCTTTGAAAGAGTTTGTAAGAGAAAGATCACAAATCAAGCATGATAATATTTTCTTTATGAAAAAATTGGTTGATGCTGACTCATGTAGACGTGAATTTATTTTACATTATTTTGCTGAAGAATGGACGCAAAAAGTTTCATCCTGTTGTGATATTTGTGGTGTGAACTTAAGAGAATACCAAGCACCTGCAAAATCAACAACCATACAGACATATAAAGAGGACTGGAAGGATTATCTTGCAAAAATTTTAATAAATGGTGAGTTGAGTAAATGAAAAGAAAATATAATCAAATAATCTCAGAGTTAACAGATAAAGAGCTCCTAAAACATTTATACCTCACGCAAATCATCCTTCTATTTATTTCGTTTATTTTGGGAGCAGTTTTATTTGATCATTTTTCTTATTTACAACATATTGATTTTATAGATTATCATATTCTGACAATTGGATTACCTGCTGGTGTAATCATTGTTTTAGCTGATATTTTGTTAATGAAACTGTTATCCTCATCCTTTTATGATGATGGTGGATTAAATGAGAGGATCTTTAAAAACAGGCATGTATTTCACACATTTGTTATTGCTCTTTTTGTAGCAATCAGTGAAGAATTGCTATTTCGGGGAATTATCCAAACAAAGGTTGGTCTTATAATGGCAAGTATCATCTTTGCCATTATTCATTATCGTTACCTTTTTAATTGGTACCTCTTTTTAAATATTATTCTGTTGAGTTTTTTGATAGGGTTTATTTATAAATGGACCGGTAATTTAGCAGTAACCATTATGATGCATTTTGTCATAGACTTTCTTCTGGGTGTATATATAAAATTTAGACAGACAACAAATGAAAAGAACAGGGAGGATCAGCTCTGTGAATAAAGAAGAACCATACAGATACCAAGCTGAAAGATTAAAACAAAGGATTCAAAAAATAAATGAAAAGGCCGTCGGTGACAGTGATAAGCTGCCGCCAAGAGAACAGGTCCACAGACAAAAGAAAAAGAAAACAAAATGGAAGGTTAAGTATCCAGTAATCAGGCTATTAGTCTTGTGTTTTATTTTACTTCCCATCATTATTTTTAGTGTGATTTCGTATCGAGATAGTGGAGGGAAGGTCAATGGAACACAAAAAACTTCTGGAAGCTCAGCTGGATATGAAACCGTTAATCTTGAAAAATCGAATCCTGATCATAAAGATACGAAGGGTGAATAAACTGCAAAACGAAAATATATAGGTGGGTAAAGTACGAATAATACCATTAAACAACTAACCGATTTCTAATCGGTTTTTTTGCTTTTTCAACATAAATCTTAGGACAAGATCATACATATAAGAGGAGGGAGGGTGAACAGGATGGATATGCCAATCAAAGAGCTTGAACATACAGATCAGGCAACGAAACAAATGCTAGAAAATGTAAGAAAGAGAAAGAAAAAGTTTGATGATGCGAAAATGTGGCATTATTTTTCAATATATGGAACATTATTTTTTGCCTTTATCTTTACAGTCTATTTCTACCTAACTTTTATAAAGCAATATTCCTTTTCTTTTTTAGCTATGCTGTCTGCAGTACTAAATGATACTGTTGCTGTTTACTTGTTAGCGTTCTCCATCGTGGGGTTTGGAGCAATGAACTTGTTAAAACAGCAAAAGGAAAAGAAGGAAAAGGAATATCAAGAGTTACGATGTGAAATCGTTGACCGGAGTAAAGATTTGTGGAAAAGGGAGGAAGAATGGAAAAACCGCCATATTGTCTTTGAAATCATGAAGAAACAATATGATATTAACTTATACCATGAAAAAAAATAAGAAGCAGTTTTCCTGCTGCTTCTTGTTACCCATTAAAAAATGGTCTTTTTACCCTGCTCATCTTTCAAGATTTCGACTGCTTCACGGAAGCGCTGAGAATGAATAATTTCACGTTCTCTTAAAAACCGTAATCCATCATTTAAATCGGGGTCGTCGCTAAGGTTTATAATCCATTGATAGGTTGCCCTCGCTTTTTCCTCAGCTGCAATGTCCTCATAAAGATCTGCGATGGGGTCGCCCTTTGACTGTATAAAGGATGCCGTCCAGGGAACTCCTGCAGCATTGTGATAAAACAAGCCTTTATCATGGTTAACATAATGATCTTCAATACCAGCTGCTTTTATTTGTTCAGGGGTGGCATCCTTGGTTAATTTATAAACCATGGTGGCGATCATTTCTAGATGGGCAAATTCCTCTGTTCCGATATCGGTAAGAAGCCCAATAACTTTATCGGGAATCGAGTATCTCTGATTTAAGTAACGAAGTGCAGCAGATAACTCTCCATCCGCACCGCCATACTGCTCGATTAAATATTTAGCCAATCTTGGGTTACACGAACTAACACGTACGGGGTATTGCAGCTTTTTTTCGTAAATCCACATAATGATAGACCCTCCCTTGAACGTTGTTAATTACTTCCAATTCAAACTTGCCATGGCCAAGGTGTATCATCCCAGTTCCAAGGGTATCCGGAGTAGCTGTTTCCATATTGTTGTAAAGGTCCAAACTGGCTTTCAAATAACTTTTTTATTCGTTTCCTTTCTTTCGCATAATGATTAAATTGATTAATGGCTTCTTGGTCGTCATTATGGGTATCTAAATACAGGGTTAATTCTACTAAAACAAAGTCCACTGCTTGCAGCTGTTCCATCAGTTGATAATACTCAGCAGGAACTTGTTTCATTGCGGTAGTCCTCCTTGCCCAGGTTCGAGTGGACTAAACCAAGGATCATAAAATGCTTTCCATAATGTTCCTGCCCTTAATGCTTCAAGTGGTGTAAATTGAGGTAAATTTGGCGGTTGAAATCCCATATATAAATTTGGTGGAGTAGAATATGCTTTTTCAAGGATTGGCTTACAAGGGTCAAACGGACTGGCATAAGGATGATGGGTTTTAAAATGTGTATTCATAGTCGCCCTCCCTTTAGTTCAATATCATTTAATCATATGAAATTATTTCAGTTACATGACATAAATTTACACGGTTTCAGAATCCTAAGTATACAGGAGGATAAAAAATCCAAGCGGAAAAGAAAACAATCCCACTCATATATGAACTGTGACCCATAAA
>NZ_JBALPZ010000056.1:142080-155214 GCF_036965645.1 Neobacillus drentensis | reverse complement strand
GCTTTATACTTATTCCTTCCATACGGCCAGATGTTTCGATCTACACTCTTAATTGGTCTGCTGCTGCCGTGTGCAGCATCTGCCCTGACCTTTGCAGTTGAATTTAAATATAGTACTACTCGTTTAATCGCCATTATATCAAATATCACCATTTTAATTAGTATCGTCATATTGTATATTTTTGCTAACTTTATTTAAAGTTAATTCATAAAAAAACTGCAACCCTCTATACAAAAAGGGTTGCAGTTTTTTATATTGGATATGTTAGTTTATTATTGTTACCTTTACTTGTTTTACTCCAAAATTGATTGCGTCATGTTCAGAGGGAATAAAGATATCAATTCGATTACCTTTAATAGCTCCGCCAGTATCTCCAGCGACAGCTTCACCGTAGCCTTCCACATAAACTTTACTGCCAAGCGGAATAACAGATGGATCAACTGCGATTACTTTAGCATTTGGGTCTGCTTTTAGGTTAATTCCAGTAGCCGTAGTACCAGAACATCCCTCACACGATGCCGTATAGGCAGTTGCTTTCACTGTAATTTCCTTTGAACTTGTATTACTTGTGGGTGCAGCTGGTGCCGCAGGTGCACTTTTTTCTGAACTTGTATTACTAGTTGGTGCAGCTGGTGCCGCAGGTGCACTTTTCTCTGAACTTGTATTACTCGTTGATGCAGCTGGTGTCACTGGTGTACTTTCCTCTGAACCTGTATTACTGGAGGAAGCAGCTGATACTGCAGGTGCACTTTCCTTTTGGGATTGTGCAGCAGGTATAGCCTCTTTTTCTGTTACAGCACTATTAGTAGTATTTATACTATTAAAGATTAGTAGATTTAATCCAGGATGGATGAGATCGGTATGTAATTCATTCCACTCTTTAAGTTGCGAAACTGTTATATGATTATTCATAGAGATGTCCCATAATGTATCACCTTGTTTAACAATATGTTGTTTATCCGGTGAAATGTTTAGGATATCTCCGGGGTGGATAAGGTCAGTAGTAAGTTGATTCCACCTTTGGATATTTGCTAATGTTATATTATTTTCACGTGAGAGATCCCACAGGGTATCCCCATTTTGTACTGTTAACGTTGCAGCCTGTACATTAGCACTTACAGTTACCGAGAGTACAGCAACTGCTAAAATCGTTATCATTTTTTTAAGCATTTCTTTTACCCCCATGTTCTTTGGTTGCTAATTTTTTAATAATCGTAACATAGATATTTCTGAAACAAAGAACAGGGAGATGTTAAATCGTTTACATTCGTAGCATATATATTACAATAATATTTCTAAAAAAATTGAATATTCTATTTATATTTGAAAAATAGGGGATGTAGGAAAAGGAGATTGTGAAAGAACAACATCTGCTACTTTCTGAAGCTGCCATCAGCTCGAACTCACAAGCCAAACCGTCCAAAAGGTTAGAGATCAAGGGTTTTACAAAGATTCATAAGGCAACTTATACAGAACTCTTCTGAGATATTGAGCATTTTACAAAAACGCTGGAAAGAAAATTTTCTAAGAGTTAATATAAAAATATGTAAAATGTTTACGTTAACATTTAAAAAAATGAAGAATTAAGCTGAAAGGCTATAATAGTCATGATGCATAGGATCACATGGTAAAATGAAAAGCGGAAGGTTAATAAAGGGTGAAGAAACATGGTCACAATTAAAGATATAGCGAAACTGGCAAATGTATCCCATACGACTGTCTCCCGTGCCTTAAATGACAGTCCGCTTATAAAGCCAGGAACTAAAAAAAAGATACAAGAAATAGCTGCTCAGCTAAACTATATACCTAACTTTAATGCGAAGAGTCTTGTCATGCAAAAGTCTTATACGATAGGCCTATTCTTTACAAGTATCTCAAATGGTACATCACCTAGTTTCTTTGCCGACACGGTAAAAGGTGTTAATAGTGTGATTAATGAAAATTATAACTTATTTGTAAGAGGGATAGATGATTATCATGACTTTTCATCGATCAACCATAGACGTTTCGACGGGATTATTCTAATGAGCCAAAGTGAAGTCGATAATGCCTTTATCTATCATGTACTTAATCAAAAGATCCCGATTGTTGTAATTAATAGAGAGGTCAACGACCAGTCTATCATCAATATTTTATCAAACGACCGGGAAGGTTCGTGTCATGCAGTAAAGTATTTGATTGAAAAGGGCCACATAGATATTGCGGTTATTGAAGGGATTAAAGGATTTAGGTCCTCTTTGGAACGGAGAGAAGGATATTTAAAAGCATTAATTGATGAGCAGATTCCAATTCGTAATGAGTACATTGTTAACGGAAATTATGATATGGAAAGCGGATATAAGGCGATGGGAAAATTATTAGACTTAAAGAATCCGCCAACAGCCGTCTTTTGTTCTAATGACGATATGGCCGTAGGAGCTCTTAATGCTGTATTTGCAAAGGGATTAACTGTCCCGGAAGACGTATCGGTAATTGGCTTTGATGATATTCAATCTGCGCAATATACAAATCCTTCCTTAACAACGATAAAGAAGCCGATTGAAAAAATCAGCAAACTTGGGGCAGAAAAAATCTTGGAAGTGGTTGAACATCAAGAAATGAAAGGTGAAAAGATATTGGTTGAAACGGAGTTAATTGTAAGAGAATCGGTTTCGACGATATGGAAGTTAAGAAATAACTAATAAAATATACGGATTTTTTAACGAACGAAAAAAAAGCCAAAGTCATGATTCTTGGCTTTTTTATTGTAGTTACCGTTTCATTTCAATCATAAATTTATACCGATCGGCACGATAAGATGATCGAACATATTCAACAGGTGTTCCGTTTTTTAAAAAGGTTTGTTGTTGAATCAACATGATGGGAGAGCCTTTTTTTATTTTTAAAAACTTGGCCTCCACCTGATTAGCAATCGATGATTCAATGACTTGTGAAGCATGATCAATTTGAAAATTTAATTGTTCTTCAATAAAAGCATATACTGATTTTTTTACAATCTGTTCCGTTAGACCTTTAACAAGGTTGGCTGAGATATAATTTGATTCTAAGGCCATTGGGACGTCATCAGCTAACCGAATACGTTTAATTTCATAAACGGGTCCATGTTCTAAAATACCGAGCTGGCTGGCGACTTGACTAGTTGCAGGAATAATTTCAAAGGATATTAATTGACTCCCTGGTTTGAGCCCTCTAGCAACCATATCTTCTGTGAAGCTTCTCAATCGATGAAGTGGCTGTTCTATTTTTCGCTCCGAAACGAAAGTACCTTTTCCTTGGATTCGGTGAAGGTATCCATCATTCACAAGTTGTGTTAGCGCTTGTCTCACCGTCATCCGACTAATCTGATATTTTTCAGCATACTCTCTTTCCGGAGGAATGGAATCACCAGGTCTTAACTCACCCTTATCAATTAATTCCTTTATAAGCTCTTGAAGCTGATAATATATTGGGATGGGGGAATCCTTTTTTATCATTCTCCTCTTTACTGCATCCTTTCTTTTTATACTTAGGAAACGGTCTGCTTTCCTTTAAAAGGACACAGAGAGGAAGTACTCAACTGTGAACCTTTAAACCAGCAATGGCAGCCTTATCTGCAATAATTGTAACATATGGATGATTTTTGAGCACGGATGCTGGGAATCTTTCATCCACATTCTCTGTCAAAAGTCTTCTCAGTGCTTCTCTTTTTTCCTCTCCAGAAACGAGTAATAGAATTTCTTTGCTTTTCGTAATGGTAGCAATTCCCATTGTAATTGCTTTTATAGGAACTTCCTCCAAACTGTTAAAAAATCTTGCATTAGCTTGTCTTGTAGAAGGAGCTAGCTGGACTACATGGGTTTGAGAGTGGAATGATGTTCCGGGCTCATTGAATCCAATGTGGCCATTTGCCCCAATTCCAAGAATTTGTAAATCAATTCCTTTGTATTTAGTAAGTAAATCCTCATAGAATTCGCATTCTTTTAAGACATTATCGACAGTTCCACGTGGAACAAACGTGTTACTCTTTTGAATGTCAATATGATTAAATAAGTTATCGTTCATGTAATAACGGTAGCTTTTTGGATTCTCTCCGGACAGTCCGACATATTCGTCTAAATTAAAGCTCGTAACCCCTTGATAGGAAGTACCATTCTTCTGGTGATCAGCAATTAAATTTGAATAAATTCCCATTGGGGTACCCCCTGTTGCGAGTCCAAGCTTGATTTTTGGAGATTGAGTCACTTTTTGAATAATATAATCGGCTGCTATTTTACTCATATCTTTATAATCGGTGGCTTCAATAATCTTCATGTTATTTTCCTCCTTTAATGTAGGCAACTTTTCCGCGGCATATGGTCATATAGACATCGAAGTTTTCGTCGAGAAGGACAATATCAGCATCTTTCCCCACGGAAATGCTGCCCTTACGATCAAAAATATGCAGCTGCTTTGCCGGATTGACAGCAGCCATTTCAATAGCCTCTTCGATATGACAGCCAGTGAAAGATAAAATGTTTTTAACCCCTTGACCTAATTTTAAAATACTTCCTGCAAGGGTTCCGTTACTCAGGAAGGCTCTTCCATCCTGTACGATTACGTCCTGTCCGCCCAAATCGTAATTTCCATTTTTTAGACATTTCGCCCGCATCGAATCGGTTATTAAAATAATTCCTTCTTTTCCCTTTTGTTTGTAGGCGAGTTTTACCATCTCTGGATGAACATGTACTCCATCTACAATGAGTTCTGCTTTTAACTCGTCTTTTAAGAATGCTGCCCCTACCACACCTGGTTCACGGTGATGCAGCCCAGTCATTTGATTGTACAGGTGAGTAACATGATTTACTCCTGCATCGATGGCTTCCAGTACTTGTTCATAGGTTGCATTCGTGTGACCGATGGAGGCAATCATTCCATTTGCTTTTAAGTATCGGACCAACTCAAGACCACCTGGCTGCTCCGGTGCCAAGGTGACAATTTTAATGGTCTGGTTAGCAAGCTCTTCCCACTTTTTAAACAACTCCAGATTTGGATTAATAATATGCTGAATGGGTTGAGCTCCAGCCTTTTCCTTATTTACAAAGGGCCCCTCAAGATGGATTCCAAGTACTTCTGCCTTTCCTGGAGGCTGAACTTCACTGATGTATTTTCCGGCATTTATTAAGGCCTCTTCAATTTGTTTTTCTTCCTGGGTCATGGTGGTTGCTAAAAAACTAGTAGTCCCTTCTCCAGGCAGTGCCTGTGTCATGGTATCCAAAGCTTCTTTCGTAGCATCCATTGTATCTGCACCATTCGCCCCATGGATGTGAACGTCGATAAAACCAGGAATAGCTTTTAAGGATAACGGAACGTTGAGAACCTCATATTCTTCCTGCAAGGAAAGATGATCAGTATTGCCTATTTCCATTATTTTTTGATTTTTTATTTTAATATAGCCGTGTTCAATCCATTGACCATCAGAATATATGCGAATGCCCTTGAGCAAAATAGGTTTAAAATTCGTAGTCATTTTTCTTACATCCTTTCTAAACATCCGTAATTTTATCATCCCTAAGTTATAGATGTCTATACCAATTTTTGCGAGAAAAATATAATGTCTACTTATATTTTATCCTATTCACTTGGTATTTTCCAGTAAATTCAATATTTATTGGTATAGACAACTATAAGGGTTTGATGGTATTATGGGCACTGTGAATAAAAAACGCTTTCAAAAAAGAGGAGAGATTTCTAATGTTAGGATTTTTACAGCGTATTGGAAAAGCCTTAATGCTTCCAATTGCCGTTTTACCAGCAGCCGGGTTGTTGTTACGTTTTGGCCAGCCGGATCTGCTGAATATTCCATTTATCGCAAATGCGGGTAATGCCGTTTTTTCTAACTTGGCATTAATTTTTGCAATTGGTGTGGCAATGGGGTTTGCAAAGGACAATAATGGGGCAGCCGCTTTAGCAGGTGCCATTGGTTATTTGGTTTTAACACAAGGAACCCTGGCTATTGATAAAGACATCAATATGGGGGTTCTTGGCGGAATTCTTACGGGAATTATCGCAGGACTTCTATATAACCGTTTTCGTGATATTAAATTACCTGAATGGCTAGGATTCTTTAGTGGAAGACGATTTGTACCGATTATAACCTCCATTACAATGGTTATTATTGCAGGAATTGCGGGATTTGTTTGGCCGCCAATCCAAGATGCTATAAATGGAGTGGGTAACTGGATCATTGGTTTAGGTGCCATTGGAGCAGGTATCTTCGGATTATTAAACCGTTTGTTAATTCCACTAGGTCTTCACCACGTCTTAAACAGTTTGTTTTGGTTTCAATTTGGGACATTTGAAGGTAAATCAGGGGATATCGCTCGTTTCTTTGAAGGCGACCCAACCGCTGGAACTTACATGACAGGATTCTTTCCAATCATGATGTTTGGCTTGCCGGGGGCTGCACTTGCGATGATTGCGGCAGCTAAGAAGGAAAAAAGAAAATCGATAGCCGGTATGTTTATTGGTGTAGCACTAACTTCTTTTCTTACAGGTATTACAGAACCAATTGAATTTTCGTTCATGTTCATTGCTCCGCTGTTATATGGAATTCATGCCGTACTAACTGGTCTTTCTTTTGTAATCGTCACCATGTTGGGGATTAAAGATGGTTTTACCTTCTCGGCTGGGGCAATCGATTATATATTGAACTTTAATATTGCTCAAAAACCGTTACTCTTATTATTAGTTGGTTTGATTTACGGAGTTATTTATTTCGTTATTTTTTATGGTGTCATTAAAGCATTTAACATTAAAACACCTGGTCGTGAAGACGAGAAAGATGGATCCGTGGAGAAGGAAACAATAGAAATGGCTGCGGGAGCAGATAAATACGAAACGATGGCGTATCACTTTATAAATGATATTGGCGGTAAAGAAAATATTACTAACATTGATAACTGTGCCACACGTCTTCGTTTAAATGTTAAAGATATGGATAAAGTTAGAGATTCTTCGTTAAAATCACATGGTGCCAAAGGCATTATGAAGCTGAACAAAACAAACCTTCAAATTATTGTGGGAACCGAGGTTGAGTTTGTAGCGGATGCCATGAAGAGATTGGATACAAATACAATTACTATTCCTACTGTGCAAGAGGTGACAACTTCTGAAGATCCAAAATATTTACCGTTAACTGAACAAGATTTTGTGATGCCAATTGAGGGAGAGATTATTTCTATCACGGAAGTCGAAGATCAAGTTTTTTCACAGAAAATGATGGGGGATGGCTTTGCCATTATTCCTGCAAAGGGTTCGGTTGTTTCTCCTGTAGATGGAGAAGTAATGAATGTCTTCCCAACGAAACATGCCGTCGGAATTAAATCTAAACAGGGATATGAGATCTTGATTCATATTGGTTTAGATACCGTCAATTTAAAAGGAGAAGGATTTACCGTCCTCGTAAAAGAGGGAGATTCCATCAAAAAAGGTCAGGAAATAATAAGATTTGATTTAGAAAAGATTAAGAAATCTGCAACGTCTACTGCTTCTCCGATTATTTTTACAAACTTAACGAGATTAAATATTAAGAAGCTAGGGATGATTTCGCAGGGTGAAAAGGGTATTATTTCCATAGAATAATTGTTAGACAGAAACAAATGCGATAAGTGAATTAAGACTAAATTCTTATAGAGATAGAAAAAGTGAGGCAGGAAATGATCCTAATGATTTCCTGCCTCTTCTTTTAATTGAATTGAATTGGCTGAAATACTGTAAATAAAAAGGGACTGTTTCTCCTAGTTTTAAAATCTCTAGGATGGATATAGTAATATACATCATCATTTAAGGAGGCTTAAATACGTGGAGAAACTACTTCAAAATCAAGTTGCTTTTGTTACTGGAGCCGGATCAGGGATAGGCAAGGCTGCTGCTATAAAGCTTGCACAAAATGGAGGAAAGATTGCTCTAGTAGATTTGCATAAAGAAAATGTGGAAGAAGTTAAAAATCAAATTGAGGAAATGGGCAGTGAAGCACTTGTCTTGGAGGCCAACGTGTCTCATCCCGAGGAAGTAGAGACCTGTTACAAACGAACGGTTGATCAGTGGGGAAGGGTAGATGTTGTCTTTGCTAATGCTGGCATTAACGGGGAAGTAACCCCCATTGAAGATATGAATCCGAAAGATTGGGACCTGACGATTTCCAATAACTTAACCAGTACCTTTTTAACCGTAAAATATGCCATTCCTCATTTAAAGAAAAGTGGAGGAAGTATTATTATTACTAGTTCCATAAATGGAAATAGGGTCTATAAAAACTTTGGGATGTCTGCCTATAGTACATCCAAAATTGGCCAAATGGGATTTGGGAAAATGGCCGCCCTTGAGCTTGCTAAGTATCGAATTAGGGTCAATATTGTCTGCCCGGGTGCTATAGAAACAAATATCAATGAGAATACCTGGAAAGATAAAGAGAAATTAAAAGAAGTTGAAATTCCCGTTGAATATCCCCAAGGCAGCCAGCCGTTAGAACACGCAGCAGGAAAACCTGAACAAGTGGCCGACCTGGTTCTTTTCCTTGCTTCCAGCCAATCCAGCCACATTACCGGAAGTGAAATCTTTATTGATGGAGCAGAATCTCTTTTATAATCATAAACCGATATTTGTAAAAATGCCCACTTACAAGTGGGCATTTTTAATAGAGTAAGTTTAGTTAGCCCAGGGTTGACGTACAGTCCTGACTAATTCTGAAGAACGAATAGCTTTTTCCATCATAATTCCTAAATACTGATCCTGTGAAGCTTCGGGAAGGCTATAAAAACTGGGGCCACCCGCTATATATTCTCCCATTTTCTTCAAGCAGGAAGCAATAGCTATTTCATCATCATAAAGCCTTGCTGGGATAAAGGGATTTCGATACACCCAATGTTCCCCTGCCATGATTCCATCAAGATAATAGCCTTCCTGGTTTTCCTCTTCCCCTTTATTAATGCGCTTTAAATCCAAGTGAACAGGCATAGAATAATCAGCCAGGACATTCAAATGGTTATCGGAAATTTCCCCATGACTGCCACGAACGGATAGATGATTGGAGCGAATCCAAGAACGATGCTGGTCCTTTGTAAAATCATAAATGCCTAACTTTTGAGTATCAAATTTCAGCCAGACTAAGTCTCGCTCTGCTATGATCATTTTTTCTTCCTTTGGAGGGCCGCTCCGGTCTGGACCTGTTACGATCGGAGCTTCAAATCTCATTCCTCTAATGGCGGCATCCTCAAAGCCTATTCCGAGCATTTTCCGCATCAAGCTTACAGCATGATAAAAGTGGGAAATAGAAACAGTGGCTTGTGTGACATTCCCTAGTCTTCCAGATTGAATGATCGAAAGTCTTGCCTGCTGGGCCGGATGCAGATGATATTGTTCGGCGACCTGTATTTTGGCCCCTTTACAAGTAAGCTGCTCGTGGAGAGTGATTAAGCCATCTATGGTTGGGGCTGGCGGAGTTTCAGCTAATACGGGAATCCCGAGTTCTCCTAATTGCAATAAATATTCAGGGCATGCTGAACCACTAACGGATACTACTACAAAGTCAGGATGTTCATTTTTCAACAGTTGGGTTACATTACGGTAAGTGGCTGTCTTCCACTTTTGTTCTAATAATTGCCCTCTAGCCTCATCCCTTACAACCATTCCACATACACGAAATTGGTCTGGAAGCGCCTGGGCGATTCTTAAATAATATTGTGCTCGGAAGCTAGCTCCACCAATAATACTAAATGAAATCACCGTTTATTACCTCATTTTTATTTTTCTATATAGGTTATTTATGATTATTTTAAGTCAATGAGAATAAAGCATTCATCATCGCTTTTATGATAGACATTTTTTTCGTTAGTTAGAGACTGTAAGATTTCCTCTTTCAGTTTAAATAAAGGTAATGATATCGTTTTCCTTAATAAAGGGGCTAAATGGTTTGAAGCAAGAGGATCAATACCATCAGTGTAGAGAAGCAGTCTGCCTCCCTTACTAAAGGTAAAGGTTTTAGTTTTAAATTCTACACCCTCAAAGGTTCCAAGTGGCGGTGCTGTAGAAAGTAATTCATATTGTTTTCCGTCAGAGTCCTGCCATAAGGCAGGGGGATGACCCGCATTGACATAATCTATTGTTTGGCTCTCTGTATCAATTAAAAGAAAGATACCGGTAGAATAGTGCCTAGCTTCCTCATTGTTTTGAAACAATTTGTGAAGGTGGCTATCCAATTCTTTCATTACCATATCAACTTTAAACCCTGCTGAAATTAATCTTTGAAAAAGAGATTGAAGAGTCATTGTAATTAAGGCTGAAGATATACCGTGGCCCATAACATCAAGCAGGATGATTCCATAGCGATGCTGATCAATATGATAAATACCATAGATATCACCGGATAATTCACCAGAGGCATTATAGAATACTTCCATTTGAACCTTTTCATTGTTAATGGGATCGGTTAGTGATGTTACTTGAATGATTCTAGCAAGCTCCAACTCTTTTTTTGTTTCTATCTTATATTTTTGATTTTGGTTGTTCAGTTCAAGTAGCTCTTCCTTTTGGATTTTGAGCTTTTTAAGGGTAGCCTCTAATTCTGCATTCGCTTTATGCTTTGCTTTTAAGGCCTCTTCGGTTTCCTTTTTTGCTAGAAGCAATTCATTTTCATACTCGTTTCTTTTGCGCATCGGGATAAGAATACACTCAAATTTAGTAGTCTCTTTTACTCTTCTAGAGAGAGCATTGATAAGAACGGGAATCTCTTCTCCTTTACTGGACTCTAGTGAAATATACATTTCCTCAACCCGGTGTTCAATTTTTAAAAGCGTAAAGAAATAGAATTGAAAGAACAGCCGGGCAGGGACAGTCAGGATAGAATTGACATGCTGCCCTGTTATTGAATCTTCGGTGTAATCAAGTATCTTGAGCAATGTTTGATTAATGGATAATATCACTCCATCTTCTGACAGAGTTAGAAATCCACATGGTGCATGATTCAACTGTTCGTCCATTAAATAGGCTCTCCTCTGCCTGCCAGACTGACATCAACAGCTGCCAGGCTTAGGTATTGGCGGATTAAATGGATTGTCTCCTCGGGATGGCTCATATGCGGACAATGTCCCGTTGCATCCATGTATTTCAACATACTATTAGGAAGATGCTGATGAATATATTCTCCCACCGTTAAAGGAGCAATAATATCATTTGAACATTGTAAAATAAGTGTTGGTACCGTTACTTTTTTTAAGTCGCTGCGGTTGTCTGCGAAAAAAGCAGCCTCCGCAAATTGACGTGCAAAAATAGGGTCAGTGGAACAAAACCGTTCTTCCAGCTGATGTTTAATCTCTTGACGCTCTGGATTATTTGTCACCGTCGAGGCAAAAACATTCGCCCAGCCTATGTAATTTTTCTCCATCATATCAATTAAACCTAAAAGCTCCTCTTTTTCAAAGCCACCATAGTAATGCGGAGGGTCATTTAGGTAGCATGGAGAAGGGCCAATCATAACAAGATGAGAGAAGTATTCAGGATGACTCAATGATGCCAGCATACCAATCATACTTCCAACAGAGTGTCCAACAAAGACAATGTCTTTTAAATCTAATGCTGAACAAACATCCAATACATCTTGTGCGTATCCTGCAAGACTGCTATATCTTTTCGAGTCATAAGCAAGTATGTCTGAACGGCCTAAACCTACATAATCAAATAAAATAATTTGGTAATCGTTTTCGAACGCTTCGGCAACTGACTTCCAAACCGTTTGGTCACATCCAAAGCCGGGAGCAAAAATAATTGATTGTTTACCATGGCCTTTTACCTTCACATTATTCCGAGATAAGATATCCTGGTCCATCCTGATGCTCCTTTCTAGCATTATTTTCTATATATATCATATCACTTCCCTTCCTAAAAATGGTGTTTTCTCGTATAGTACTAATGGCCTCACTTTAAAAGTTTGTTACTTTGAACACTGTTCCTAGTATTTTTTTGTGCGTAAAAGCGAAAGGCCACTCTAAAGAGATGGCCTTTGATTACTTACTTTTTATGACAACCTTTATCCTTTATAAGGGTCTATCGTTTGGATGGTACCATCCTCGTTATAGTTTAGTTCTGTAAATTTTACACAGCGTTTGTGGTCAATTCCATCCGATAATGAACAATCATGATAAAATAAAAACCATTTATCCTTATATTGAACAATCGAATGGTGGGTGGTCCACCCTATTACGGGAGTTAGGATAATCCCTTTATAAACAAATGGTCCTTGAGGGTTTTTACTCATGGCATATGCAATACAATGCGTAGTTCCAGTAGAATAAGAAAGATAATAATGATCCTTATATTTATGGACCCATGGGCCCTCAAAATATCTCTTTTCCTCATCCCCAGCAAGAATTAAATTTCCCTCTTCGTCTATGATGGAAATTTCCTGAGGTTCTGCTTTAAAGGTAAGCATATCTTCACTTAATTCTGCTGCCATGGGTCCTAAAGCGGGTTCTGTATCAGCAGGGCCTTCATCATCAGGAAGAAAAGTACCTGTGCGCCATTTCTCTAATTGACCTCCCCACAGTCCGCCAAAATACATGTAGGCCTTTTGGTCATCATCCACTAGAACAGCCGGATCAATGCTGAAACTGCCAGGAATGTAATCTTTTTCTGGTGTAAAAGGACCGGCAGGGTTTGAGCTTGTCGCGACACCTATTCTAAAAATATCGTTATGGTCTTTGGCAGGGAAAAATAGATAATATTTATTGTTTTTATAAGCTGCATCGGGTGCCCACATCTGTTTCTTTGCCCATGGGACATCCTTTACATGTAACACTTGCCCGTGATCAGTACAAGGAGAATTAAAATCATCTATAGACAGGACATGATAATCTTCCATTGAATAGTGTTCCCCTTCATGAGTTGAAGGTCCATCATGATCAAGGTCATGGGAAGGATAAATATATATTTTGCCTTCAAAAACATGGGCAGAAGGGTCAGCTGTATACATATGTTTCACTAGTGGTGTATTAGGTTTTATAATTTTATCCATTTTTTATTCCCCTTGCTATTTAAGATTTTAACTCTGTTATAAGAAATTGTTGTGTATTATCCTCTGTTGATTGGAGCGGAGGGTGCTCGAATCCTGTGGGAGTACGGGGC
>NZ_JBALPZ010000056.1:107212-142043 GCF_036965645.1 Neobacillus drentensis | reverse complement strand
CGCCCGCGGAAAGCGAGCATCTGGAGCGGAAATCAACAGCCAAATTAAAAGAGCCAAGATTTTAAAAGTTTTTTAGTTACATATAAATACAGGAAGCGTTTTATATAGAACAATAAATTAAGACAATTTGCTTGAAAATATAGATTTTTATACTATACTTAGTTTATGCAAACAACAAACAAATGTCAACAGCCTAATGCTAACCGTTAAAAAAGGAGGACAAGACATGAAAAAAGTAGTGATAACAGGCGGTAGTGGACTTCTGGGAGCGGACGTCATAAAAGAATTTTTAGATCACGGATATGATGTTGTAAATGCAGATATGAAATACCCAAAGGAAGCGCTTTGTCGGACAGTTATTACAGATTTAACTAATTTAGGTGAAGTGTACGGAGTATTGACTGGTGCTGATGCTGTCGTCCATCTTGCGGCGATTCCAGTTGCTTACTCCCATCCAAACGAAGTGACCTTCCAAAATAATGTCCTGTCCACTTATAACATTCTAGAAGCAGCAGGGAACTTAGGAATTAGAAAGGCCGTCATCTCCTCAAGTGAATCGTCCTATGGTGTTTGTTTTTCAAAGCAAAATTTACAGCCTCAATATGTACCAATCGATGAGGATCATCCACAATTGCCGGAAGAAAGCTACGGATTATCCAAAATTGTTAATGAAAAAACAGCCGATATGATTCATCGAAGAACAGGTATGCAGGTGGTTTCGTTTAGATTAGGAAATGTAATTTCACCAGAAATGTATAAAAATTTCCCTGGCTTTATCCACGACCCTGAACAACGGAAAACAATTCTTTGGAGCTATATTGATACGAGGGATGCTGCAACCGCTTACCGATTAGCTATTGAAACAGACGGACTTGGTTCGGTTGCTCTTAATATTGGTGCGGATGAGACAAGTATGGATATAGAAAGTAGACAACTCATGGAAATTTGCTATCCATCTGTAAAGGATTTCCGTAAAGACCTAAATGGTTTTGCACCACTGCTAAACAATGAAAAGGCAAAAAAACTGCTCAACTGGGAGCCTGTTCATAAGTGGAGAGAGTACGTAAAGCTTTAGTGTTTTTTGAAAAATGAAGCGTTTAGGAGGAGAAAGAGTCTATGATTTCTAGTTTGAAAAGTACCACTACATTGCATAATGGTGTTGAAATGCCATGGCTAGGCTTAGGTGTGTTTCTCGTAAAAGACGGAGATGAAGTAGTAAATTCAGTTAAAACCGCTCTTGAAGTTGGTTATCGAAGCATCGATACCGCGGCTATCTATAAAAATGAAGAGGGCGTAGGCAAAGCCATCGCGGAGTCAAACATACCCCGCGAGGAGCTATTTATTACGACTAAAGTTTGGAATGCTGATCAAGGATATGATGAAACATTAGCCGCATTTGACGTGAGTTTGAGTAAGCTTGGGCTAGACTATTTAGACCTTTTTCTTATTCATTGGCCTCTTCCATCCCATGGTAAATACCTTGAAACTTGGAGAGCACTTGAGAAGCTTTACAAAGATGGCCGGGTTCGTGCGATTGGCGTAAGTAATTTTAAAGTCCATCATCTTGAAGATATCTTGGCAAACTGTGAAATTAAACCAATGGTCAACCAAGTTGAATATCATCCACGCTTCAATCAAAGGGAACTGCATGATTTTTGTAAAAAGAATCAAATTCAGCTGGAGGCCTGGTCTCCGTTAATGCAAGGGGGGCTTCTAGACGAACCGGTGTTAGTTGAGATTGCGAATAGATACAATAAATCGACTGCTCAAGTGATTATCCGCTGGGATATTCAAACGGGGGTTGTGACAATTCCAAAGTCTGTTAAGCCTCATCGAATTGCTGAAAATGCAGACGTTTTTGATTTTGAACTTACCCAAGAGGATATGGATAAAATAAACGCCCTTAACCAAGATAAACGTATGTTTGCGGATCCCGATGAATTTAGTAGAGTATGAAAAAAATAGAAATCAAAAAGAGGCTTGTCCATTAGGATGAGCCTCTTCTGTCTTTAAGATATAGTCGGTTAGCTATGTTTAATATACAACAACTGGTTCATTTTTACTGAGAGTATTATAGACAGTTTTCATAGAACTTGAAGGTGTATTGACACAGCCGCCTGACCCTGCGGTAAGGTAAGCATTACTTGCCCAGTTACTACGCCAGCTGGCATCATGGAACCCACAGCCGCTAAGGGTAAATGGTGCCCAATATTGGACTGTAACGGAATAATTCCCATGACCTACACTAGTTCCCTCGAGTACAGATGGAGTTTCTTTATACATGACATACCATACTCCTGGCGGTGTATCTTCATTGGTGTTATGTCTGCCGGTCACCACATTGGTTGTAAAGGCTAATTTTCCGTCTTTATAAAGCCAAATACGCTGTTCCTTAATGGATACCTCAGCATAGGTGCTGCCAATCCCATTGTTGGTTGTAGCGTTATAACCGGTGCCGTAAGTGCTCCAGCCAGATCCGTAAATATGATCGGCCTCTAGCGACTTTTCACCTTTTTCGAAGGCTGCCTGGACCCGATTCGCTTCTTTCGTGACATTAATCGCCCATCCGTAGGATTCTCCTTTTACTGATACGACCGAACCTGAGTGGGTTTTAAATTTGAAATCTTTATTTAGAGTGGATTGAGAGTCATTAATATCATTAATCTGGTTTTGTATTTCTTTCGGGTTAATCGTAACCTTCAAATCTTTTGTCACTGTTGCGTTTTGAATTACATCACTGCCTTGTAAACGATAAACTTTATCTTGAACTTTATAATCAACCGTACGTTGAACAAGTTCCTGCAGCTTGTTCTCTTCTTTTTTTATAAGTGGACTGTCCTCTTTGATCGGCTGTATGTACTCAGGCTTCAAATGGATTTCGCTTGTATATTCCTGTTTCTGATACTGTTTTAATAATTGAGTAACATTATACTGCTTCCCATCAACACTTTTAGAGACAACTATTTTGCCTTGCTCTAAACGGGCCTCCGCATCTTTAGGCGCTAGTAAGCTTTTATTCATAGAAAGGAGCTTTTCCTCTACGAGTTTTTCCATCGTTTGGCTTCGATACAAATCTACTTTCCCCGGCTGTAATGATAAGTTTTTTTCTTTTGAGGAAGGCCAAAAAGTCTGCTGGCTTTTTAATAGTTTCTCCACACTAGCAAGATCATTACTCTTGAATTCCATCTTTGTATCTGTACCATCAAAAATACGATCTTTTCCGATATAGACATCGTTTTTTAATACAGTGGATTTAAGTTTTTTTAATGCTTGTTCAGCAGTCAGGCCGCTGACCTTTGTGTTATTGATCGTGATATGCGAATTGAAATGAGTTGACTGGTGATAGTAGACACCTGCAAATACTATCGCGATGATAACAATGAAACTGCCGGCAATGATGAGTTTATTTTTACGCAAGACCTTCACCTCTAGGGAGAGTTAAGTATTTCCAATATTAAAACTATTTAATTTGAAAATCTAGTAAGCTATTAGAGCATTTATGACTATTTCGATTATACCAAGATAATACCAAAATTTCACTCGGTTGTTACTCTTTATCGTTATAAAAGATAGATTAATAAAAGGAAAATGTATCGCAAATATGTATATTTGCTTGTTAAATACAAGATTTAGAGACTTCTGAACGGGTAAAAAAGGCTCAGTAAAAATATGGGTATTATGAACATGAATATGCCTAAAAGTAAAATTTCCAATTTTATGAATTAAAGCTGCTGATTTTTATGCTCTCTAGGAGGAGTCCGTTTTCATCAGAAAAAACAGAACCACCTTATTGCCTATAGCAAATGAAAGACACTATGCATATTTTATTAAAGATCGTTACTATTGTACGATAGTAAATTAATCGATGATGAGCATGGTCTATTTTTGCCTAAAGGGGTGGTTTCTTGACACGAACACGATTGGCAAGTATCTTGCAGAAATGTTTTGCAATAGCAAGCAACGTGCTGATGAATCAAACAAGTTCTGGACAAGCTTTCCTACAAGCAGTTGACCCTGAAAAAAACCGTATTACTGAAGAAGAGGAAATGGATCAACTAATTAACATCAGTAGGAATAAAGAAAATCCTGACAGGATTGTCATTGTGGGTGCGGGTTTGGCGGGGCTCACTTGTGCCTACCGTTTGAAGCAGGCTGGAATTTCATCTACTATCTATGAAGCAACAGGAAGGGTTGGGGGACGTTGTTGGACAAGGAGGGGCTTCTTCAAGGAGGAGCAAATTGTCGAAGGGGGTGGTGAATTTATTGATACGAATCATAAGGAGATTGTCGAACTCGTAAAAGAACTAGGTTTAAAGCTTGATCATTTACCCATGGCAGAATCTGAAGGAACTGCCCCAGTTTATTTTTTCAATGGAGGTCCTTATTCCCAGCAAGATGTAACAAATGATTTTTTAAAGATTCTCCCAAACCTAAAAAGGGATTTAAAAGAAGCTGGTGAAATGACACTTTATCATAGTTACACAGAGCGTGGATATGAATTGGATCATATGTCCGTTACTGATTATATTAATGAAATTGTGCCAGGTGGGATCGATTCTAATTTTGGCAAACTATTAGAAGTTGCCTACACGATTGAAAATGGAGCTGATGCCAATCAACAAAGTGCATTAAATTTGCTTTATTTATTAGGTTTTGCAAAATCTGACCGCTTTCAGATTTACGGAGATTCAGATGAATGCTTCCATATAAGGGGAGGCAATGATCAACTCCCTATGCTATTGGCAGAAAAACTTAATGGACAAATTAGATTTCATTCTCAATTAGTAAAGATTGAACAAAACACTCAAAGCGGGGTAAGACTCCATTTTCGGGAAGCTGATAAGGAGTTTGAGGTTTTAGCAGATAAGGTCATTCTGGCGATACCCTTTAGAATTTTAAAGATGATAGATTATGAGAGTGCAAGATTCTCCTCATTGAAAAAAACAGCGATTAAGGAGCTTGGAATGGGCGTTAACACGAAACTTCATGTCCAATTTTCCAATCGATTCTGGAAAGAGCTTGGAAATAATGGAGAAACCTTTTCCGATACAGGCTATCAGCAGACCTTTGAGTCCTCTCGTGCACAACCTGGCAGGTCCGGAATCCTTGTCAATTTTACGGGTGCAGAGACAGCGGAAGGCCAGATGGCTTCTACTGAAGAGGAATTAAAGGAAAGGACTAAGGATTTTTTGGACAAGTTAAAGTTTGTTTTGCCTGATGGCGAAAAAAACTGGAATGGCCTTTCCACTGTTGATCACTGGTTGAGTAATCAATGGAGCAAAGGAGCGTATTCCTATTGGAAGGTTGGCCAATTTACGAAATTTGCTGGTATTCCGGGAGAACGGGAAGGTAATATCTTCTTTGCTGGTGAGCATACCTCGATTAACTATCCAGGATATTTAAATGGAGCGGTTGAAACGGGAGAAAGGGCTGCAAACGAGGTAATCAATGATTTGCTTAAATGATTCTAGTTTAGTAAAGGGACATTCTGTGTTTTGAATGTCCCTTTCCACTTTTAGATTAGTTGTTTTGTAGAGAAAAGTTAAATTTGTCTAGTAGCTTCCTTTGAGATCCAGCTTTTTTGCCAAGATAGCTTTGCGATGAGGACTACAATCAAACCAGCTAATCCAATACCAGCATAAACCAAAAAGCCTGGTGTATAGGTTCCTGTCATTTGTTTGAGTGTTCCTAGGATATTTGGTACAAAGAACCCGCCGATGCCTCCTGCCGCTCCAACAATCCCGGTAATCCTCCCTATTTCATCTCTAAATCTATGCGGGATTAATTGAAAGACGGCTCCATTTCCCATTCCCAAAAATAGCATCCCGAAGAACAGTAATGTGGTGACAAGCGCTAGGGACGGAAGCTGGCTGACACCGAACATGCATACAGCTACCGCTATAAATAAAAAGGTTAAAAGACGAGTGCCGCCAATTTTATCCGCAATGGCACCGCCCACAGGACGGAAAAAACTCCCCGCCGCCACACAAAGTGTTACAAAATCCCCTGCACTAACCTTTGATAATTGATATTGGTCTACAAAAAAGATACTTAAAAAGCTTGATAACCCGACAAATCCGCCAAAGGTAACACTGTAAAGCAAGCAGAAATACCAGGTGTCCCTCTGTTTAAAAATAGTAAAATAATTCCCTGCCTTCTTTTCTGAAGGCTGTTCGGGTGCATCTTTAGCCATGAGGACATAAAGGATAAAAACAATTGATAGAGGAATGATTGCTAACCCGATCACATTATGCCAGCCAATATTTTCTGCAAGACGCGGGCCGAAAAGTGTGGCAAACAGGGTTCCACTATTACCAGCACCAGCAATCCCCATAGCTAATCCTTGTAAATGAGGAGGATACCAGCGGCTTGCCATTGGAATGGCCGCGGCAAAGCTTGCCCCTGCTACACCAAGCAGAATCCCTATTAAGTAAAGCTCGGTTAAGGTCTTGCCAAATAACCATCCCCAAACGAGTGGGACCACTGTGACAAGCATCCCAATTATCGCTGTTTTTCGGGGGCCAATTCGGTCTGTTAAGACACCAAGGATCAATCGGAAAAATGAACCACTAAGAATAGGAACCCCTACAATGAGGCCTTTTTGTGCGGGAGATAGACCAAAGTCCTTTGTAATAAACACCCCAAGCGCACCTAATATCACCCAAATCATAAAACTGACATCAAAATATAAAAATGACGCAACTAATGATGGCGCATGACCACTTTTTCTTAACTCTGCTAACTTCATATCAGTACTTCTCCTCCTTTTATGAACAGTAAATCGATACAACTGCTTTTTCCTTTAACCAAAGTATTACCAGCCGACATTGGGTTTTTTTGAAAAGATAACCTTCCCTAGTAACAGCAAGAATAAGAACAGATTGACGTTATTTTTCATAATGGAACCTCCAGCTTTCTTTATTTTTTTGCATGTTGTAAGAATAGTCTGCCAATATTTTTTTGTCATGAATGCTGTAAGGTCTTCTAACATGGAAATTTTTGTGTTAGGAAATATAACATGATTGATTCTTAACTGGTTAACTTATGAAATAATAAACGTTATTCATGGCTGTAGGAGATACTCTTACAATACTGGAGGTTTGTTATGAAGAAGCAAAAGCTAATATTAATAGGCAACGGGATGGCGGGGGTACGTTGTATTGAGGAAATCGTAACGCTGAATTCTAATGCTTTTGATATTACGATTTTTGGCAGTGAGCCACATGTGAACTACAATCGGATTCTTTTGTCTACAGTGCTGCAAGGCGATACATCGCTTGAGGATATTACTATAAATGGGCGTAATTGGTATGAAGGAAAACAAATTAAACTATTTACAGGGGAAACAGTTGTCCAGATAGATACCGCAAAACAGGTTGTGATAACAGATAAACAACAAGAGGTTTCTTATGACCGCCTTATTATAGCAACTGGCTCGGTCCCATTTCTTCTGCCGATACCTGGTTCGGATAAAAAGGGAGTTACGACGTTTCGAACCATTGAAGACTGTCAGGCAATCATGGAAACAGCGAAGCATTTTAGGAAAGCTGCTGTCATTGGCGGAGGTTTGTTAGGGCTTGAAGCGGCAAGGGGGCTCCTCAACCTTGGAATGGAAGTAAGTGTGGTCCATATTGGCCGCTTTTTATTAGAAAGGCAATTAGATGAAACTGCGGCGAAAATGCTTCAGGATGAGTTGGAAAACCAAGGAATGAAGTTTCTTTTTGAAAAACAAACACAAGAAATTATCGGAAATAGCCGGGCTGAAGGGATGATTTTTACAGATGGAACCGAGCTTGACGTAGATTTGGTCGTGATGGCAGCTGGGGTTAGACCGAACGTTCAGTTAGCCAGGGAAACCGGAATAGACATAAATCGAGCGATCCTCGTGAACGATTTTTTACAAACAAGCATTGAGAATATCTATGCTGTCGGTGAATGCGTTGAACACCGCGGAAGTGTATATGGATTAGTTAAGCCCTTGTATGAACAAGGAAAGGCATTAGCGAAACATATCTGCGGCATGGAGGACCAAGGCTATAAGGGTTCCATTCTTTCGACACAATTAAAAATCTCTGGTATAGAGTTGTTTTCTGCCGGACAGGTACATGAGGACTCATCGTCAAAGTCGATTAAGCTGTGCAATGAGGTGAATCGAACCTACAAAAAATTGATCTTTAAAGATCATAAACTTATCGGTGCGGTTCTTTTGGGAGATACAAGAGATCGTACGAGATTGCTAGATATAATGGTCAAACTGCAGGATATTTCAGACCCTGAGAAAACGGCATTATTGCAATCTACCACTGAGACCAGCTATTCAATGGCACAAATGCCTCTTAGTGAAATAGTTTGTAACTGTAATGGGGTAACAAAGGGGACAATTTTGGAGGCTGTTCAAAAAGAAGAACTGACTACCGTTGACCAGGTAAAAAAATGCACGAAGGCATCGGGCTCTTGCGGAGGGTGTAAGTCGTTAGTCACGGAGCTGCTAGCCTATATAAAAAGCGATGAATGTAATGAAATCGTTGAACAGAAATCCATGTGTTCCTGTACCTCCATGACAGAAGATGAAGTAGTACAACAAATGCAGCAGCTTGGGATCACTACCCTCCAAGAAGTAACAGTGGAGCTTAATTGGCGCAGCAAGAAGGGCTGCAGCACCTGCCGCCCTGCGCTTGAGTATTACTTAGGAATGATCTATCCCGAATTGCCCTTAAACTCCACAGACCTCAATACGGCGCAACATATAAAAGCTAGCATCCGGGAAGACGTTTGCCAGTGTGATCAACATTCGGCTTTAAAAATAGCGGACCTGCTAGAAAGAAGATTAAAATCCTTAAAGACTCCCTTCCCGATAGAGATTGGAGTGGCTGCTTGTACACATAATGGAGATGGTTCCACAATAAAAGATTTCGAGCTTATGAGAATGGCCAGAGGTTGGGAAATTTATGCGGGCGGCAGCGAGGAAATGGAGCGGCCAGGAAAATTATTTATGGTTGCCCCAACAGATGAAGAAGCCATTGAAATCACTATTGGGCTTATCCAATATTATCGTGAATCAGCTAATTACTTGGAGCAAACTTGGGAATGGATCGAACGCTTGGGTTTAATCCATGTTAGAGAAATATTGTTTGATCAAGAGCTTCGTCAGGAATTATTAGAGCGTTTGGATGAAGAATTGTTTTTAAGGAAAAGTATTTTAGTTAACAGTCCTGCCAGTAAATAGGTAATGGGTAAGTTCAATGATAATGATCTAATGTGAAAAGGTGAGAATCATGACAGAATTGATGTTAAAGTATTTCCGTAAAAAGCAAAAGGAAGTGCAAACGGAAAAGGTTTATAATACCCAATGTCCTTATTGTAGTATGCAGTGTAAGATGCAGTTAATCGAACAGTCTGTTGTTTCAAGGAAACAATATAAAACGGTTGGCAAGGATAATCCAACCACGCAAGGTCGTGTGTGTGTCAAAGGCTTGAATGCCTACCAGCATGCTTTTCATAAGGACCGATTAAAATATCCGATGTTAAAGGTAAATGGAGAATTTGTCCGAATCTCATGGGAAGTGGCATTGGACCAAATAAAAAATAATTTTACTAGAATTCAAGAGGAAGACGGACTGAATGCTTTAGCTGTATATGGGAGTGCATCGATTACAAACGAAGAAGCGTATTTACTTGGTAAATTTGCACGAGTAGCTTTAAAGACAAAGTATATCGATTATAATGGCCGGTTATGTATGTCTGCAGCTGCCTCAGCAGCGAGTCAAACCTTCGGAATGGATCGAGGATTCACAAACAGCCTGGCTGAAATTCCGTTTACCCGGTGTATGATTTTAGCGGGAACGAATATCGCGGAGTGCCAGCCGACGATCATGCCCTATTTTGAAAAGGCAAAAGAAAATGGAGCTTTTATCATTGCGATTGATCCACGTGAAACAGCTACTACGAAACTCGCAGACTTACATTTAAAATTGAAACCGGGAACAGATGCCGCATTAGCAAACGGGATGTTAAAGGTGATAATCGAAGAAAAATATTGTGATGAGGCATTTATTCAGGGACGTGCCCATGGATTTAATGAAGTGAAAGAATATCTAGCCGCAGTAGACTTAAAGGAGATAGAAGCGATTACGGGTGTCTCCATAAATGAGATTCATCAAGCAGCCATTAAGTTTGCTAAAGAAGAGTCAGGCATGATTTTTACCGCGAGAGGAGTCGAGCAGCAGACAGATGGTTCGGCCGCTGTCCGTAACTTTCTCAATCTCCTTGTGGCTACTGGCAAGCTAGGAAAGCCGTATTGCGGTTTTGGGGCCGTTACAGGTCAAGGAAACGGCCAAGGTGCAAGAGAGCATGGTCAAAAGGCTGACCAGCTTCCTGGGTATCGTTCGATTGAAAACAAGGAGCATCGAAAGTATGTCGCAGATGTTTGGGGAATAGAGCCAGATGATTTGCCAGGAAAAGGCGTCTCTGCATATGAAATAATGGAGAAGATTGATGAAGGAGAAATTACGGGTCTGTTTTTGATGTGCTCCAATCCAGTTGTCTCCAATCCAAATGCTAAATTTGTAAAGAATGCGTTGAAAAAATTAAAATTCCTTGTAGCGGTGGATTTGTTTGTTTCAGAAACGGCCAAACTCGCAGATCTAATTTTACCAACCTCTTCTTACTTAGAGGATGAGGGGACTATGACGAATGTGGAGGGGAGAGTAACGTTACGAGAAGCAAGCTGCCCTTGTCCGGGTGAGGTGAAGCATGACTGGCAAATTATCGTTGATATTGCACGAGCTCTTGGAAAGGAAAAGTATTTTTCTTTTTCCTCTGCAGAAGAAATTTTTAATGAATTGCGATTGGCAAGCCGGGGAGGAATTGCTGACTATTATGGAATTACCTATGAAAGGCTCCGAAAGGAAGGCGGTATTTTATGGCCATGTCCTGACCTAGACCATAAAGGGACCATAAGGCTGTTTGAGACTTCTTTTGCTCATCCTGATGGTAAGGCCAAGATGGTTGTCGTCCCCAATAAACCTGTGGTTCCAAAGGAAGAGGTTTGCAGTGAATTTCCTTTATATTTGACGACAGGAAGGGTCGTGTCTCATTACTTAACCGGAGTGCAGACAAGGAGGAGTCCTGCATTAGCGGCTAGAAATATTGAATCTTATATGGAGATTCACCCCTCAACAGCGATGGATTATCAAATTGCCGATCATTCCTTAGTGAAGATTGAATCCCGAAGAGGAAGCATAATCGTTAGAAGCAAATACTCTGAGGCAATCCGTCCAGATACCATTTTTGTTCCTTTCCACTGGGCAGACTCCCAAAATGTAAATGTTCTTGTCGGAAAAGAACTGGACCCTGTCTGCCGGATGCCCGGATTCAAATTAAGTGCTGTTAAGGTAACAAAACAAGGGGACGGTTCTCATGCTTCCTTTTGAAGCATGAGAACCGTCCCTGCGCTTACTTCTGAACTTTTGTTAATTCTTTGTTTAAGGTGTACATCATTTTATCGGTAAATTGTTCTGGTGCCATGGAGGCGATAAAGTCAATCTGCATTCCTGCTGCCATTCCGTACATTGGATGTTCAGTAAAGTTGCCTAAGTATTTTTCTAGGATGGCTTTTGTTTCTTCGTTTTCCATTAATACCTTGAAGGTATCGCGTGTAGAATAGACATCATCGGTGATTTCTATTTCTTCTACTTCGACATCTTCAATTTCAGGCATTTGGAACCAGTTTCCGACTACTCCGCCTTTATCTTCTTCCGGGGCCTCATAGCTTGGATTAGGCTCGGCCACTTTTGTAAATCTAGCTGTATCCTCAAGAATGACGCCTTCTAGGTGGGATGTAACCTTGATTTCAGTCATTCCTTCTTCTAACTCCACATTTTCAAAAACAAACACGCGGTTGTCACTTGTTTTCGTTCCAATCTCTTTGCCATTTGCATAAAGAGTCAGCTCTTCACAATTTGAATAAACTTTGATGGTAATTTGATCATCTGCCCGTTCAATGTAGCGTTTGCTCGTGATATGAACAAATTTTTCATCAGACCAATTTGCTTTATACATGTAGAAGGCATCTTTTTTAATTTTACGGTCGTATGTGATCAACCCTTTGTTGTTTCTGCCCTGTACGCCGCCTTCGTCACGGATATTGGCCCCAAAATCAAACATATTCCAAACATATGTTGACCATAGGTATGGACGCTTTGAGAAAATTCCCCATACTTTTTCATGATAAAGAGCATGATATTCCTCTGAATAATCCTTTACCTGTGGATGATTGGTATGATATTGCAGGATTCCTTCTGCGCCATATTCGGAGATACCCAGAGAAACCTGTGGGTTGGTTTGATGGAAACCATCAAGCCAGTCAGCGAAGTCCTCCGCTTTTCCTTGGTACCAGCCGTAATATTTATTATAGCCAACCACATCCGTCACATAATTGTATTCATCTTTATCCGGTACAAACATGACATTTGCCATGGTGGTTAACCGAGTTGGATCCTCTTTTTTCGTGAGTTCATTTAATTCATTTACAAGTCTTCTAAGCTCAGGACGCTCACCGCTGATTTGGATTTCATTTTGGATACCCCAGAACATAATCGATGGATGATTGAAATTTTGGCGAATTAATTCTGTCATTTGCTGCTTGGCATTAATGCCTTCTAACTCATGTTTTGACATAACGGAGATAAATGGAATCTCAGCCCAAATGACCATGCCCTCTTTGTCGCAAAGTTCATAGAAGAACTGATCATGCTGATAGTGGGCCAAACGAATTGAAGTGGCGCCGACTTCCTTGATTAGTTCCATATCTTCTAGGTGTTCTTTTTTCGTAATCGCCCAGCCCATGTCTTTGCGATCTTGGTGTCTAGATACGCCATTCAACCTGAGCGGTTCTCCATTTAAAAAGAAACCTTTTTCCGGATCAACGTGGAAGTATCTTACTCCAAATGGGATGGTTATTTCATCAAGGACATCGTTAAAGCTGACCAGTGAGATCTTCGTTTCATAAAGGTATGGGTTCTTTTTTCCGTTCCATAATACAGGGTTTTCAATTGTAACAGGAATCTCAACCTCTGCTGTCTCCCCTGCTGCAAGGAAAACCTCCTTTGCTCCATAAGCTGCAATTTTACCATTAGTATCTAGGATATCTGCCCAAACTCTTACTTTCTTTTCAATATCCAGGTCATTTACGACCTTAGATTTGACTGTTAAGACAGCTTGCTCGTTTGAGACATTTTCTTGAATGATATAGACACCCTTGGAACCATAATCTAGTAAATCAAAGTGGATCGAGTTTGCAATCACAAGATTTACGTCGCGATAGATTCCGCCATAGAAAGTGAAATCGGCCATCTGTGGATATACATCATCGACAACGGTATTATCCACTTTGACGGAGAGGGTATTCTTTTTTCCAAAATCGACTACATCTGTAATGTCAAAACGGAAAATGGAGTAACCGCCGCGGTGCTGTCCAAGATGGCGGCCATTCACATATACATCCGTAATACTATTAGAGCCATTAAACTCAATATATACTCTTTTTCCTTGTTCTATTGCATCTATTACAAATTCTTTTCGATACCAGCAGGCACCTTTATAATAATCAAAGCCATTGGCACCATCTATGGCATTCCAGGTGTGAGGAACCTGAACCTCCTGCCAGTTTTCTGTATTATAGTTTAATGCGTGAGCATTCTCTTCATCTTGTCTAATGAATTTCCAATTAGAATTAATATTTAAGACTTTTCTCATTTGACTTCCTCCTAAATATCGATTAAATCAAATTCATTATAGTATACGTTTTCAAAAGATAATCATACAAATTTGACTTTATTAGCATAAATATTGCATATTTTCTTCAGAAGGTTTAAATAGGGAAAATAAATAGAGAGGATAAAAAGGATGAATCCATCGATAGAAACGACTAAAAAAGGAAACCTCCTGTATTCGATTACTTATTTAGGTGTAAAGATTGTGGATTGTGAGGGGAATATCATCTTTCAAAAATCGCAGATCCAAACTCCTTTGCTCCTGCAACCCTTTGCCAATGATGATCAAACAATGAATGAAACATGCATGAAGGCTGACAACGATCAGTATCTTCATTACATAAATAAAATTGGTCTTGAATACTTAGCAGCAGGGATTTTACGTGAAAATCAATATAAGGGATTTATTGTTTTGGGTCCATTTTTGTCTAGTATTCCTTCCAATGAGCTGATTAGTGACCTTATCTCTAAACATAAATTCCCAGTTAGTGAACGGAAACAGCTTCAAGATTATTATCAATCACTTTCTATTATTGGCAGTAAAAAGTCAACTTATCTGGGGGACCTGCTGGTTAATATGTGCCAACATTCCTATATAGAAGGTAAATTAGTAAATACGGAAGTAAGGAAATCAACGAAAAAAGTTCATAAAGTTCTTTACGATGACGATAAAACCATGATTGAAGAGAGATATAAAGCCGAAAAGAGGTTAATGAGGGCGATCGAAAAAGGTGAAAAAGAAGAAATCGCCAAGTTATCGAAGGAGGTTAAAGACCTGTTGGACTTTTCGGACCGTATTCCTGAGAGCCCCTTTCGTTCTGCTAAAAATATCCTGTTTGTCCTAAATACGATATGCAGGCTTTCAGCCGAAAAAGGAGGCCTGCAGCCTGTCACCGTTCACCATATGTCAGAGAAATTTGCGATTTTAATTGAAAGGGCACCAACCCTTCCCTACTTAAAAAAGTTAGCTTACGAAATGATGAACGAATACTGTGACCACGTTCAGAAACACTCCACTAAAAACTTAAGCACAATTGTTAGGAAGGCAGTGGATTATATCGATTTAAATTTGGAAAAAACATTAACCCTAAAGGAAATCGCGGCTAGCATCCACGTTCATCCTTCCCACTTATCCCGCAAGTTTAAGCAGGATACAGGCTTGACTATCATTGACTACGTAAATCAAAAAAGAGTAGAGGAAGCTAAACTCCATCTACAAGCGGGAAGCACAACAATTACAGATATCGCGCTAATGGTGGGATATAGTGATTTAAATTATTTCACAAGAGTATTTAAGAAATTTACCGGACAAACCCCTTCACAATATATAAAAAAAGGAAAAACAGAGGGACGGTTCTCATGCTTCGAATGAAGCAAGGGAACCGTCCCTCTGTATATTTTGTGAAATGGCATTTTTGATTGAAGTGGAAAGCGAGCGCTTGGAGCGAAAATCAACAACCAAACTAAAAAAGAAGCAAGAGAACCGTCCCCTTGCTTCCAATCTATTAAGCTAATCGCATTTTAAAGTCTTGATAGCCAAATTCGCGTACAACTTCACAGTCGCCATCTGCTTTTTTGATCGCGATAGCTGGTAATGGCATGCCGTTAAATGTCGTGTTTTTCACCATTGTGTAGATGGCCATATCGCCAAAAACTAAGCGATCACCGCTTTTTAATGGTTCATCAAAGGAATAATCCCCGATGACATCGCCTGTTAGGCAAGTTTGCCCGCCAAGTCGATAAGTATATGGCTTTTCGCCTGCTTCCCCTGATCCAAATAAAGGAGGGCGGTAGGGCATTTCCAATACATCTGGCATATGGCAGGTTGCCGAAGTATCAAGAATGGCGATCTCCATTCTGTTTCGATGTAAATCCAGTACGGAAGTAATAAGATAACCTGCGTTCAGGGCAATA
This sequence comes from Neobacillus drentensis, assembly GCF_036965645.1. GTDB lineage: Bacteria > Bacillota > Bacilli > Bacillales > Cytobacillaceae > Neobacillus > Neobacillus drentensis_D. The sequence continues at coordinate 126,357 of NZ_JBALPZ010000056.1, read as the reverse complement.
GCTTCGCCTGGTTCAAGATATACTTCTAAACCATACTTTTCTTGCATTCTCTTAATACAAGCTTCGAGTCTTGGAATATCATAATCTTCTCTTGTAATATGATGGCCGCCGCCAAAGTTAATCCATTCCATTTGCGGAAGCCACTCGCCAAACTTTTCTTCCACTGCATTTAAAGTGGTTTCTAAGTCATCAGAGTTCTGCTGGCAAAGGGTGTGGAAGTGCAGCCCAGAAACACCATCAAGTAAATCAGGACGAAACTGCTCTCTGATGACGCCAAATCGAGACCCAGGTGAACATGGATCATAGATTGCATGTCCAATTTGGGTAGAGCATTCAGGATTAATACGTAAGCCCACTTTTCGTCCAGCTTCTAGAGCCTTGTCTTTAAATTTTTCCAACTGTGAGAAGGAATTAAAGATAATATGATCACAAATCGAAATAATTTCATCTATTTCATCATCACGATAGGCGGGGGCAAAGACATGATTCTCTTTGCCCATTTCTTCGTAGCCTAGTCGTGCTTCAAATAAACCACTTGCTGTGGTGCCACTTAAATATTTTCCAATGAGGGGATACATTGTTGTCATAGAAAATGCCTTTTGTGCCAAAACAATCTTTGCTCCTGTACGCTGCATAACACCGTTTAGGATTTTTAGATTTCGTTCGACGAGACTTTCATCGATGACATAGCACGGTGTTGGTAATTCTTCAAACCGCATCTTATTTAACTAGCTCCGCTGCTTTTTTCTCTGCAGGCTCATCGTCAACTAGAACTGGATTAAAGTCCTCGACCCATGGAAGTCCCCATTTGTTTAACTCTTCCATGAATGGATCTGGATCAAATTCTTCAATATTATATACGCCAGCTTTGTTCCACTTACCTGTTAGGATCATTGCTGCACCGATCATCGCAGGAACACCTGTAGTATAAGAGATGGCTTGAGAGCCAACTTCTTTATAACATTCTTGGTGGTCACAAACATTGTAAACATAATACGTTTTGTCTTTTCCGTCCTTTTTCCCTCTAAAGATACAGCCAATGTTTGTTTTACCAACTGTACGAGGTCCAAGGGAAGCTGGATCTGGTAATACAGCTTTCAAGAACTGAAGAGGAATGATTTGTTTACCTTCAAATTCAATTGGCTCGATAGAAGTCATGCCTACATTTTCAAGGGCCTTTAAGTGCATTAGGTAGCTTTGGCCAAATGTCATGAAGAAACGGATACGCTTAAGACCAGGGATGTTTTCAGCAAGAGACTCAAGCTCTTCATGGTAAAGCAAATACATATCTTTTTTGCCAACTTCAGCAAAGTCGTATACGCGCTTGATTTCCATTGGCTCAGTTTCGATCCATTCACCATTTTCCCAGTAACGTCCGTTAGCAGAAACTTCACGGATATTGATTTCAGGGTTGAAGTTTGTAGCGAAAGGATAGCCGTGATCGCCGCCGTTACAGTCAAGAATGTCGATATATTCGATTTCGTCAAAATAATGTTTTAATGCATATGCGGAGAATACGCCTGTTACACCTGGGTCAAAGCCGCTGCCTAAAAGGGCTGTAATGCCGGCTTTTTCAAAACGCTCGCGGTATTCCCATTGCCATTTGTATTCAAATTTTGCTGTATCTTCTGGCTCATAGTTTGCTGTATCCATATAGTGTGTCTTTGTTGCAAGACAAGCATCCATGATTGTTAAATCTTGGTATGGTAATGCTAAGTTCATCACGATATCAGGTTTTACTTCATTAATTAACGCGATTAACTCATCTACATTATCTGCATCAACTTGTGCAGTGGTAATTTTAGTTTTGCCGCCATCAAGTTTCGCCTTTAATTCATCACACTTTGATTTTGTACGGCTTGCAATACAAATTTCTTCGAATACTTCACTGTTTTGAACACATTTATGGACTGCAACCGATGCTACGCCGCCAGCCCCGATAATAAGCGCTTTACCCATTTTCATTCTCCTAACGTAATAGAATTTTTTAGGCACAACTAAATTCCGTGACAACAAAAAAAGCAAGTGCAAAACGCAGGAATTAATTGCGCACAACACTTGCTTTGATATATTCAATATTAAAAGTCAAGTATATCCATGACAAAAGGTCATATCTATACCCTACCAAGTCTTCACCCATTTGGCAGAAAGCTTTTTAATATTCGAAATATATCGTTTTAGGATCAGAGTCTATATAGCAAATAATCACTTTTACCACTCTTATTGACCGTTTCACAAGTTGTGTGCATGTGTGCACTGGTTGTAAAGTAACCAACTTATAAAATTTGAGCTTTTAACTCAATCAATAAGGCAACCAAAGTTGCCAATCGGCAGTTGACCCGGCTGTCCGTATGGCCTTAACTTCGAAGGAAGTGGTCAAGGTTATCTGCTTGGAAAGATCCAGATATATTGAATATTAACTTTCCAAAAATAATGCTACTTCATATTAGCAGTATATAAAGTGAATAGCAAGAGAAAAATAAAAAAAAATTTTACAGATGCACGATAACTTGTAGGCCTTATTGTGTCCGATGAGCCGTGAGTTTAATCGCTGGGTTCAAATTAAGGGTGGAGAAATCTAGAGGTTTATTATTGTTAATTCCCAAAAATCATCCAGCAAAACTTTTTGAAAATTTTATATAGAATAATATTTCAAAATAAAAGAGAAAAATTAAAATAGCTTTATTATAGTAAAGTAAGTGTTTATTTACTAGTTGTCTTACCTGTCCTCTTCAAGAAAACAATTTATAATAGGATAGTAATTTTTAAATTTTATAAAAATTGTATAGTCCTAAAAGAGGGAAAACTAGGTGGCAGACAAAGAGTTAATCAGAGGACTGGAATCTCGCCATATTCAGATGATTGCCCTGAAAATGAAAAGGAATTTTACCCGCCGCTATCGGCTAGGGAAAGCACTTTTCAAACTGCTCTACAGCATGATGTAAATCAGGAGGCTCTGCCATATTCTTACTATGAGCAAATAATAAAACAGCCCATTATATTAGCTGTGAGCGAACAGAACAGCAAGGTTGCAGGCTTTATGACATTTAAGCATAACTATCATGCCCAGAGTAAAAAACTTTACCCGAAAGTAATTATATTACAACCATTTGTGTTGGGAGGGACGCTCGAAACCAAAGAATAACAAGGAAGTTTTATCAGTTGATCCAATCCTCACCGCTTCCCGCTCAATATCGAATGCCGTACTTGCAACCAGAACATGGTCAACAAACGCATCGCATCTGCATATTTTAGGCAGTTTGGGATTTGAGGTAAGTGAGCGGTTGATCAATCATCGCGGCAATGACATAGATACTATATACTTTGAAAAGAGAGTAAATTAGTTTTTTAAATGAAAGGATGGACAGATCATGGATATGCTGTTCATCCCATAATTCCTCACCATTCTCGAGGCTGATAATTTAGATCCTGGAATAACTGCTCTTTTTCCTTTTTGGAGAGGTCACGCCATTGGCCAATTGGCAGGTTTCCTAAATGGATATTCATGATCCTAGTCCGCTGAAGTCTGACGACCTCATAACCTAGAGCTGCACACATACGGCGAATTTGCCTGTTAAGTCCCTGGGTTAATATAATCTTAAAGACATATTTTGACATCTGGGTGACTTTGCAGGAAATTGTCTTTGTATCTAAAATCTCCACTCCTCCAGCCATTCTCTTTACAAATTCGGCTGTGATCGGCTTGTTCACAGTGACAATATATTCTTTTTCATGCTTATTTTCTGCCCTAAGGATCTCATTGACGATATCACCGTCATTTGTCAGGAGAATCAATCCATCTGAGTCCTTATCCAAACGGCCAATATGAAAAATCCTTAATGGGTGATTAACAAAATCAACAATATTCCCCTTAATATGCTTCTCGGTTGTACTTGTAATCCCAACCGGTTTATTTAGGGCAATATAGACATATTCTTTCTTTACCTTAACGAGGCTTCCATCGACCCGTACTTCATCACCAGTCGCCACCTGGCTGCCCATTTGAGCAACCAGGCCATTAATTGTAACCCTGCCCTCACTAATTAACTTATCTGCCCCTCGTCTTGAGCTCTTACCCGATTCACTAATAAACTTATTAATCCTAATGATAACCACAACCTTAAGTGGAATTGTTTGATTAAGAATAACCTAAATTCCCTACCCTTTTCAAGGTGCGTTAGGTGCCTGTCACTATAACTCCTATTTGCATATTAATAATCTTACACAATTAGTTTAAAGACTGATTATGTCAACTTTTTCGTTTTATTTGTCCAGCATTTAACAAAATACTTACGATTATTACATATTTCGCTCCAAATTTTGACGTAATATTTGGTTTAAAATTTTATTTTTTCAATTAACTGCCTCACCATGTGTGGAGGCAGGATTATTCATGAAAAATTTTTTATGTTTGGGGGCATGTGTATACTTGTATACAAACATGTAAACCCATATCGTTTACATGTGTACTTTTGTGTATACAACAGATGTTTACATGCATACAAACCGGTATACATGTTGATGTAAAGGGATGTAAACAGCCTTCGTATTCATGTAAACATATATGTAAACAACTTTGTCGAATATACTTTATTTCATATCTAATCGTCCCAATCAACCAGCGCTGAATCCAAGGAAGTGAGTAAGGGGAATAATAAATATTGTTATTCTAATAACGGAACAATTAAAAAGGCTGGCTGGATCCTAATCCGGATGCTGATGGGGAAAAGTATTTTCTTGATAGAAAGGTGGTTAATAGTCCAAAGGAATTAATATTATTTTGATTAAACAGCGCTATGAAAACAGGCTGGGGAGATAATGGAGGGAAGAGTTATTACGTAGCCAGTAATGGAGTCATGCAAACCGGTTAGCTTAATGAGAACAGTCAAAAGTTTTATCTTGATCAAACAGTGGCAGTTAAAACGGCTTGTACGAAGAAAGCGGAAATAAGTATTATTTCGTTTAATCAGGAGTTATGAAGAAGGAATGGATTGAGGATGATGGAAAAATGGTATTACCTTAATCTTAATGCAAACGGTGAATTGAAATTGAACACTAATTTACCTAGTATTAAAGGTCTATCTGTGAGTTTTGTGGTCTTAAGGATATCGAGGATTCCAGTCACTTATATAAGACCATGAACGACTGGATGGGTGAAAGATAAGAATAATGGGTACTTCCTTTATAGTTAGTAAAGAAATGGCCAAGATTTCAATTATAGATTGGCATTCTAGCACCTGTCTTCACTATTCAATTATAGATGACCTGCTGCACCATATGTGAAGGAAGGATTTTTTATGGAATTTTTTTATGGTTGAAAGAATGTGTAAACTTGTACACAAATACGTAAACCGATCCGTTTACAAGTATACTTTAACGTAAACAATTAATGCTTACTTGTAAACCTTTTGTATACGTTGAGTAAACAAATTGGTGGACATGCATACAAAGTTGTACACATGTTGATATAACGGGATGTAAACTGAATTCGTATTCTTGTTTACATATTTGTAATCATCATTGCTGAATTGGATGAAATATTCACTATATATCCCTTGATTCTTATTGAAAAGTCCCATTGGAGAAACAATAATCAGCACTTAACCCCAGTTAATAACCATCAAATAAAGCTTTCACTAGACATTTATGATAGAGAGGCAGCAGCTTGAATCTTTTAGAGTGGAAATATGAAGAGTAAGTACCTACACCCCAGAAAGGGTCTTTTAAAAGACTATTATGCAAAAGGAGCTCTGAACACGGGCTTGCTGCGATAGATAATAAAAGATACCTGCTATGATCAAATTGGTGCCATGAATACAGACCTGAATGAAGACAGGGAGATAAGGCACTTCTTTGACAAGAAGGATCCCAAGATTATGTATTCAATCATTTAAATGGAACAATTGGATGTTGAGGTATAACAATACAAAGGTATTATTATTATGTAAGTAAAGATAAAGATTTGAATTCGATTTTGGATCGCTATGTAGGTGCTTCCTCCTCCCTTTCATTTTCAATGAACTGTCTCACCATTTGATGGAGGAAATTTTTTTGCGAGAGTTCATGTCTATTAGAGAGATATGTTTACTTATTTATAAACATGTAAACCATTTCGTTTACATGTACACAGAATGGTTTACATTCGTTGTTTACTTGTGCACTTTTTGTATACTTCGAGTCTACAAATTTGTTTACATGTATACAAAGAAGTGTACGTGTTGATATAAAAGGACTCAAGCGTTGTTTGTATACTTGTTTACACTAAAGTATACAACGCTGGCAAAGTTTACAAAATGTTTACTTTTTTACACTTTTATTTCTGTTCTAATAGTCCCATTGAAGAATCTATCAATTTGATATAGTCTTATAGATACAGAGATTTAATACATAAAACTCTTAAAACTGAAAGGGAATGATATATATATGACTAAGTCAAGAGTTGCAGCAATTGATGTAGGTAATGACTCAATTAAGGCTATTTTCGGAGAACTAGAATACGAATTGAATATTCCTAATATAATCGCCCGTGATACAGAGGATCGTCCTGTTATCGGAATTGAAGAGCTTGATAACAAAAATCCATTAGATGGTATTCATATCAAAGTCCACTCCCCTGCCCTCAAAGAGAATAATGTTATTTACCGTGTCGGTAATTTAGCAACCAAAACAGATAATGCGACTGAATTAGATCCAGGAAGCAGCAAATCAGAAGAAGATCAAACACTAATCATGCTTCTTGCTACATTAGCATTGGATGCAGTACAACAAACTGGTTTTCCAAAAGTGAAGAATGTAATTGATGCTTCTTATACATTGGGAACGGGCCTTCCTCTTCGTGAAGTAAAGGAAGGTAAGGATGCAGGTTATCGCTCAAGATTGGTTGGAAATGTCCACCAGGTTGAATTTTTGGTAACACCGAAATACCAAGGATTAAAGGTTAATATTAAATTTAATGAAGTAAAGGTTTATCCAGAAGGATTTGCCGCTTATATTAATCTAGTAATGGACAACGGCTTAAAAATCATTAACAAAGATCTAATCGATAAGCGCATCTTAATCCAAGATATTGGCGGTTTATCAACAGATATCGCTGTAATTAAAAATCGAAATGTAGATGATGATAAGGCGCAAGGTTTTAACCTTGGGGTTTCAGAATCATTAGAAGCCATCCGTGAGGAAATCCGCATAAAGCACGGTGTTGAACTCGACAGCCGTCGTGATGTTGTTGAGATCATTACTAGAAAAAATGATCGCAATCATATTATGGTTAAAGGAAGCCGGACAAGCGTTCATGATATTACGGACCGTATCTTGCTTGATTTAGCCAAAAAACAATATCGTTTATTACGAAATGTATGGCAAAAAAATTCCCAGACAGAGATTTGCTATTTTGTCGGCGGCGGGTCCCATGTCCTGAAGGATTACATCAAAACCTTAAATAACAATTTAGACGGCTATAATATTGAATTTTTTGAGGATGACAAGGAGAGCATTTGGATGATGGCTAATGCTTACTATAAGCTCATCATGGATTTTGTAAGAAAAACGGAGAAGCCTAAAGAACCAGTTAAAGCGAACTAGGTGAAATGGTATGAAGAGAACTTCCCAAAATGAAATTATAAGAGGCCAAGCAATCTCCTTCCGTGTCCCTTCTGATGCACCTGACCATATTGTGAAACATTTGCAAAGGTTAAAAGAGACAGAACGGAGAAATTTCTCCAGTACCATTGCTGATTTTGTTATGCAAGGGGTAAGTCAGTCGTTTTCACGTGAAAAAGAAACCATCACCATTCCCCTGCCCAAGAGGTTGTCAAAGGTTCAGCGGGATTGGTTAAAGCATGAACATTCCGAAGCAATGCTTGGCAGTATTCTCTATCAATTAATTTCTGATCCGGTCCGGGCCACTTCTTTATTAGCTTCGCTGAATAGTAATTCTTTAGATCTTGATGAGGCTTTATACCTTCAGGAGAATCTTCCGTCTGTGCCCACTCCGTCATCAGCTGGCCGTGCTGAGCTCTCAAGCTCTTTTGAAGAGGTGGCGGCCGATTTGGATGACTTGGACGACGACTTAGATTCCTTTAACTGGGAAACAGCCGAGAAGCCGGAGCTGCCTGAAGAGAAAAAAGAAGAGGAACTGGATGCGGATGACCTGCTTGGCGGGTTTTTGGCTAATATGAATAAATAAAACTGGAACCCCGCCTATTATTAGACGGGGCTTTCCTGATTAATGCTGTTTATTCGGTAATTTATAACCTTGATGTCCTTTACTTTGACGTTCCTTATTGTCTTTGTCCTTTTCTTGTCTTTCATGCAGCTTTTCAACAAACTCATGTGTTGTATTGTCTTCCATAAACGTAACCCTCCTTTTCAAAATGAACGATAGTTATTGTGCCCCACATAGTAGGGAATATGTAATGGGGAAATTAGATATAAACTCACACCTAAGGAATACATATAAGTTAAGGTATTTTAAAACTATGAATATATGAATAGGTGGTGGGCTATGGAGCTGCCTGCTGATATTGTCCTTGAAAATGGATCCCTTAATGAAGCGCTGATTGTAAAAAGAGATGCCCTTTACCAAGGAATGAATGGCCGATTTGTCGAAAGGTTTTTTCTATCACCGTCCCGCAGTTATATTTTTAAACCATTGACCAACAATGACCAGTTAGGAAAAGAAGTGTGGATTCATGATCATATCCTTCCGCAATTTCCTGCAATCTATCCTAAGATTATTTCCTATAAAATATGTGACGATCCCGAATTGAATTGGATGATATTAGAGGATCTTGGGACACTGAACCATGAATTTAATGAAACAAGTGGCTTAGAAGTGATTAAATGGATGGCCTGGTGGCATTCCTTACCTGTTGAAAAAATAAGCGATGTTCCGACCACGGCATTAAAGCCAAGATTTGCGGAGATTATAGCGGATGTCTGTAGTTTTAAGGATGCGTTTCTGGAGCAGCTTCCTGAACTAGGATTGGTTAAGGAGTCCATGGAGCGTGTGTATTTGCTGCTTGAGAAAAATCAGTTCTCTAATCGGAAAGTTTTATCCCATGGAGATTTACATGTAGGCAATTTTTCAATAGTCGAAGGTAAAATCAAGATATTGGATTGGGAGCATACTCATTTAAATCTGCCGTATTGGGATTTGTATCACTTAATCGATATGTCGCACCCTCTTTTTCCCAAAAAGGTAACACATGATCATCGACAGCAGCTTCTGAAGGAATACGTTGATAAAGTGACGTTTGAATTGGAAAGTGACTTATTTATGAGGGAGTATTTTCTATTTTCTGCGGTCTTCTCGATTTGGATGATTGCACTCATTAAGAAAGATCTTCAAGCAAGCGCGCTTAAATGGCCGGAGGAACAATTGAATAGGCAATTTAGTGAAACGATAGAAAGCCTAAAGCAGTGCGCAGAAGCTTTGGTTTGCTAACCCAAGGGTGCTTGGGTTAGCTTTTTTATTACGCCTTTTGCTCTGTAAGTTTGACAATCTCAATGACGGTTTCGGTTGCTTTTATCATATTTTCAACGGAGATAAATTCAAATTTGCCATGGAAATTCTCACCGCCGGTAAAAATATTGGGTGTCGGCAGACCCATATAGGAAAGCTGTGAGCCGTCGGTGCCGCCGCGGATTGGTTTGGTAATCGGTTTGATGCCTAGGCTGACCATTGCTTCATGGGCGATATCGACGATTTCCTTTACTGGTTCAATTTTCTCTCTCATGTTGTAGTATTGGTCATTCAGTTCGAGCACGATTCTGTCGCTGCCATATTTGGCTTGCAGCTCGCTCACGATTGCTTGTATGGCGGCCTTGCGGTCATTGAATTTTTCCCTGTCGTGATCACGGATAATGTAGTGAAGATTGGTTTGCTCTACATCGCCGTTGAAGGCAAGCAGGTGATAGAAGCCTTCATATCCTTCGGTATGCTCAGGTGCTTCTTGTGCTGGAAGTTTGCTATGTAATTCCATGCCGATTTTAATCGAGTTAATCATTTTGTCTTTTGCTGAGCCAGGATGGATATTGCTGCCTTTGATTGTGATTTTGGCTGCGGCAGCGTTAAAGCTTTCGAATTCTAACTCGCCGAGAGGGCCCCCATCAACGGTATAGGCATATTTTGCATTGAAGGCCGCAACGTCGAACTTATGCGGGCCTCTGCCTATTTCCTCATCTGGTGTGAACGCAACGCGGACCTTACCATGTTTGATTTCTGGATGCTGGATGAGATAGGCCATTGCGGTCATGATTTCGGTGACGCCCGCCTTGTTGTCCGCGCCAAGTAATGTGGTGCCGTCAGTAGTGATTAAGGTGTGCCCTTTGTATTCTGGCAGGCTTGGGAAGTCTTTTGGTGACAGGATGACGTTTAGGTCTTTGTTTAGCGTGATTTCACCGCCATCATAGTTTTCGACGATTTGCGGGTTGACGTTTTTGCCGGTGAAGTCGGTGGCGGTGTCAACGTGAGCAAGAAAGCCGATGGTTGGGACGTCTTTGTCTGTGTTGGCCGGTAATGTAGCCATTACGTAGCCATTTTCGTCGATGGTTACTTCTTGCATGCCGATTTGGTTTAGTTCTTCGACTAACATACGGAGTAATGTCCATTGTCCTTCTGTTGATGGGCATGTTTCGTTGTTTTCGTTGGATTGTGTGTCTATTTTTACATAGGAAGTAAATCTTTCAATAAGTTCGTTTTTCAACTTTGCTGCACTCCCCTTTTTTGAGTATGTAATCATGAATATCATATCACTTTAGGGGGTGGGTTACACATTTTGAATAAAGTTAATGGATTGAAGGGTGCTAACTTACGAGAAGCGAATCAATTTGCGGATAAGGCGGTTCAACTAGCGGAAAGAGTAAGCCAATTAGCGGATAAGCGTCTTCAACTTGCGAGAAGCAAATTAATTAGCGGATAAGGCGTTCCAACTTGCGGATAGAGTAATTCAATTAGTGGATAAGCAACTTCCACTTGCGGATAAAATCACTCAATTTGCACAACGGCCATATTATTTTTTAAAACTAAAATCCATTCTATACGAACGGTAGCGATACCTCCCTTCACTTGTTAGATTCATACTATTTAATATTCTGCTTGCAGTGTAAATATCATCTACATGTAGAAACTCACGACACTCCTTATTCGTAATACTCCTGTTGAAAATCAAAAACCACTCTCGTATAGTCCGTATATGAGCTATATGGTCGTGCGAGTTACAAAAAGGACAAACCCAGGTACGTGGTGTCTTAACCATTCCAATCCTGCCGCATATCAGACACCTTACCCCGGTTTTAAAATCACTAAAAGGAATTTGATAAGACTCACAAATTGGTTTAGGAATATACATCTGGTGACTGTTGAGAAGCTCCGTAGATAGCCAATTAAAGGTATCTATATCTAGTCGCTGTTGTTGCCTAGGAATGCCTTTTAGGTAAGAAGGGATTAAGTTCGGAAACAATATCTTTGTGTTCTTAGGGGGGACCACAACAATTTGTTTGGGATAAGCTAATACAATTGCACCGTAAAGGGGGATATTTATATTCCGCTTTCTTAGCCAGTCAGACAATAACTCATAATTCCGTTCCAGTTGAACGACAGGACTCTCAAACCCATCCCGATGCCCATCCTCCCGGCTCCTAATCAACTGTGGCGGATTATCTTTAAACTCCAGACTACCGCCAATATTTTTAACCTCTAACACCACACCAAACCAAGGGCTCATCGTAAACGTATCCATTTGAAAGCTTTCATCTGAAGAAGGAGACAAATCGTGGAAAATATGATGATCAAATGAAAAGGAGACCTTCCGGAGAACATCAGCAACCCGGTCTTCCCCGCCAATCCCCGCTTCAACAGAAGCTTGTTTACCTGCCAAAACAGGCAGAATAGAATGTCCTCCAGGAAGCCGGCCTTGAGCGGATACCAACCCCTCTAACTTCAATGACGGATCACGGCTTTTAATACAAATAACAAACACCTCCCTCAAATCTACCTGCATCGTAACACATCCAAAATCCTTGAACTATATCCCACTACATTAATTTCATATTTTTGTAAAAAATAGGGTTGTCACCCCATTGACCATAGTAGTCAACGGTATTATAATGACTCCATTGACTGATGTGGTCAACAAACGAAAGGGAGGACTGCACCAGTGTTCGCAAAATTTCTCAACTTAGATACGGACAAACAAGATCGAATAATAAATGCTGCCATAAAGGAATTCGCCCAGAAAGGATATGATAAGGCCTCGACAAATGAAATCGTAAAAGAAGCCGAAATCTCGAAGGGAATACTTTTTCATTATTTTAAAAATAAAAAGCAAATGTTCTTATTCTTATTTGACCATTGCATCCAAATCATTACCGATGAATTCTACAAAAAAGTCGACCTGACAGAGACCGATTTTTTCAAACGAATCCGGAAGGCGGTCTTAATTAAAATGGATCTCCTTGCGAAATATCCCGACATCTTTAAATTTATTGAGGAAGCCTATCTGGATGATGCGGTGGAAATCAAAGGGGAAATTGAGAAAAAGGTGAGGGAACTAAATAAAATAAACATTGGGAGGATTTACGAGGGAATCGATTATAGTAAATTCAGAGACGATATCGATATCCAAAAGATCTTAAAAATTATCACCTGGACATTTGAAAAACTAAGTGAAGAACAGCTTAACAAAGCCAAGCTAGCGCCGAATCACGAAATTGACTATCCAAGCATCCAGCTTGAAGCGGAAAAATATTTTGAGGTGTTAACAAAGGTTTTTTATAAATAGGGGAGCGGGAAGCATGAATGTAATAGAAATTAACAACCTGACAAAGACTTACGGCAAGTCAAGAGGGATTACGGATATTAGCTTTCATGTCGAACAGGGTGAAATATTTGGTTTTATCGGGCCAAATGGTGCCGGTAAATCTACCACTATCCGCACACTGCTATCGTTGATTTATCCAACAAGCGGCAGTGCAACGATTTTTGGAAAAGATTGTATTCAGTTTGCGCCTGAAATTAAAAAAGAAATAGGTTACCTGCCTTCTGAAGTTTTTTACTATGACAATATGAAAGTGAAGGATCTTTTAAAATACTCCGCTAGCTTTTACAAGAAGGACTGCAGTAAGAGAATCAAAGAGTTAGCGGATATCATGGATCTTGATCTAAACAAAAAGATTGATGATCTCTCCCTGGGAAATAAAAAGAAGGTCGGCATCGTTCAAGGCCTGCTTCATGAACCAAAGCTAATTATCCTCGATGAACCGACAAGCGGACTGGATCCGTTAATGCAGCAAAAATTCTTTGAATTGCTGGAAGAGGAAAACAAAAAGGGCGCTACGATTCTTTTTTCGTCGCATATTTTGAGCGAGGTTCAAAGACTATGCAATCGAGTAGCGATTATCAAAGAGGGCAAGATTGTTACGGTAGAAAAGATAAGTACCTTACAAGAAAATAATTATAAAAAGTTTAAGGTGGAATTGAAATCGGCCCTGGACCCAGAGTATTTTAGAATCAACGGTGTGAATAATCTAGAAGCTAAGGACAATCAAATCAGCTTTTTATTTAAGGGGAATATCAATACGGTGCTGAAAAAGCTAGCCGAAATTGAGGTCACCAACTTATGGATTGAAGAGCCTGACCTTGAGGAGATTTTTATGCATTACTACGAAAAGGAGGCTTAAGAAACGATGAATATATTTTTTCATGAGCTGAAAGCGTATCGGAAGTCAACGATCATCTGGACCTTTTCGTTAATCATAGTGGCATTGCTGTTCTTATCTATGTTCCCCTCCTTTGCAAAAGATGCTGATGAGTTCAAAAAGTTGCTAGCAGGCTATCCTTTGGCGATGAGGAAGGCAATTGGACTTAATTTGGAAAATATTTTTACGATTTTAGGATTCTATAGCTATGCATTGACGTTTACTACGCTTTGTGCGGCCATTCAGGCCATGAATCTGGGAACGGGGATTGTCAGTAAAGAAACTCGCGAAAAAACGGCGGATTTCTTGTTAACTAAGCCAGTTACCCGCACACAAATTCTGACGAGTAAGCTACTCGCGGCTGTCACGTCCCTATTGATGACAAATATAGTCTATTTAGTTGCCGTTAATATAATTGCTTCGCAGGTGAAAACAGTGGATTATAGTGTTAAAAAGTTTGTGATGCTGTCGTTAACAATGTTTTTTATCCAATTAATCTTTCTAGCTATCGGCATCCTCTTTTCTGTCATCATTCCAAAAATCAAGTCAGTCTTAACAGTGTCATTAGCAACGGTCTTTGCATTTTACTTTTTAGGCGTGATTAGTGAGACATCCGGTGATGATGTAAAACGGTATATTTCTCCATTTAAATACTTTGATAACACGTATATCATTCAACATTCAAACTACGAAGGATCGTTTCTCATTGCAGGCGCAGTGATTGTGGCTGCGGCGATTGCGGCAAGTTATTTTATATATACGAAAAGGGATGTTCATGCCGTTTAGGGAGGGATTCGATTATGAATATATTTTTAAAAGAATTAAAGTCTCATCGTAAATCGCTCATCTTTTGGAGTATAGGTGTGTTCCTGATGGTATTATCCGGGATGAACAAATATGCGAATTTATATTCATCTGAACAATCGATGAACGACCTAATGGCTGATATGCCTAAATCGCTCCAGGTGATTATGGGAGTCGGAAGCTTGGACTTGTCAAAGGCAAGCGGCTATTATGGGATGCTGTTTGTCTACTTGCTGTTGATGGCGACCATTCATGCTGCGATGCTTGGCGCTGGGATTATCGCCAAAGAAGAGCGCGACAAAACATCAGAGTTCTTATTCGTTAAGCCTGTTTCGCGAACAACGGTGATTACGGCTAAATTAGGGGCGGCTTTGTTTAATATTGTTGTGTTCAATTTAGTAACACTCGTTTCGTCGATGGCTTTTGTGGCCAAATACAGCAAGGGTGAAGACGTAAATGGCGATATCATCGTCTTGATGGCGGGGATGTTAATCTTGCAGGTATTGTTTATGGTCATGGGCAGTGCGATTGCGGCTTTAAAAAAGAAATCAAAGAAGGCGGCTTCTTTGTCAGCCGGCGTGATGCTGGTGACCTTTATCCTGTCAGTCGCGATCGACTTGAATGAGAGCATTAAAAACTTAAAGTATTTAAGCCCGTTTAAATATTTTGAGGCAAAAAATGTGATGTATGGCGGCGGGTTTGAACCAGTTTTTGTCGTTATTTCCTTCTTCTTAATCGTCGTTTTTACAAGTTTGACCTATGTGTTTTATAAAAAAAGAGATTTAACTATATAAAGACCGGGGGATTTCCTCCGGTCTTTTGCTTATTTCTCGCGAGCCATCTTGATGAGTGTGTTAATATCGCCTGCAAGCTTTGTATAGTTGGTCTGGTCAGCTTTAATATTAGATTTTATTCCATCAATCAACGGCAGGGCTTTTGCGTTGGTAATCGTCAAGATTTGAACTTGGCCGTTGAAGGCTTTGGTCATTAAATCTTTAGCCTTATCTAAGTTATCATCTGTATTTAGTTTTGACATGTCCACTCCATCGAGATTCCCTTTTCCAGAGGAACCTGAAGTGTTGGTTAACACTTTTTGCTGCATTTCATCGTACTTTGTGGAAGTGGTTTCTGCCTGCGCCCTTGCCAGGATAACAGTGTCGTCTAGGACAAATACCTTAATTCCCGGAATCCCCGCCCCGGAAAGTCTTGATTCAAGATGTGAGGAAATTCCTCCATCATGCAGGCTTGAGCTTCCTATTAAGCTGTATACATTCGTACCCAGCCCATTCGTCGTTTGACCTTTGGCATTTGTTGTTGTTTTTTTGGCCCGATCTACACTTGGGATCACATTTGGATTATTAGTTGACCCATGGATATGGCCATTTCCTTTTGTGTTTAGCGAATTATCATGCAGATTTGCAGCATCTACCTGATTTTCCCCTTGATGCGCTGAGCATCCGGCTAGTACAAGAAAAGCAATCATAATAGGACCACAGCAAATATTCCACATTCTTTTCATTTTTGTGCCCTCCTTTTTTATCATTTTCTCCTTTCCTTTTATAAGTATGAATGGTTTATTTTGGAACATAATATGGGAAAGCAAGGATATTGCTGTAATTTGTGGATTTATGACGAAACAATAATCTGGAGGTGTACATCATGGTTGAAGAGAATAAAAAAAATCCAGAAACAGTATCTAGAAGGACGTTCATTCGTAATGCTGGTTTGACTGTGGGAGGAATTGCGGTTGGTGGGGTTCTCGGCAGTCTCATTCCTCGAAAAAATCAGGAGACAACTGATACAAAGGGTAGTACCCAGACAAAAACAGAAGATTTTAACCAGGCCCTTATGTATTTTACGCCGGAGCAATTCAAAGTAATTGATGCAGCAACCGAGCGGATATTTCCGGAGGATGATCATGGGCCAGGTGCGAAGGCTCTTGGTGTAGCTTACTTTATCGATCATCAATTAGCAGGATATTGGGGCTTTAATGGCCGGGAGTATATGCAGGCACCTTTTTATCCAGGAGAGAAAGTGCAGGGTTTCCAAGGCCGATTAAAGCGCAGGGAAATTTTTGATATTGCGATAAGGGAAATGCAAAACCACAGTATGGCAGTCTATAAAAAGGATTTCACTGAACTAAAGGATGATGAACAGGATGCGATCCTCAAAGACTTTGAGGAGGATAAAGTAAATGTAACAACCATTTCTCCCAGCGGTTTTTTCCAAATGCTGCGAAGTGTCACATTGGAAGGTGCCTATAGCGATCCGTTATACGGAGGAAATTTAAATATGGATGGCTGGAAGATGAAGAATTACCCAGGCAGCCAAATGGCTTACGCCGACATTATTGATAAGGAATTTAAAAAGATAGCGCCACAAAGCTTGAAAAGCCACATGAATCATTAAAAGCGGAAGCGCCTGGGGGCTTAAAGCTAGCCCCTTACTAAAGCAGGGATAAAACTATTTTTTTAAAGAAGGTGGAAGTAATGGCGAGAAAGCTGCCAAAGGTCGATGTTGTGATCGTAGGTGTTGGTTGGGCAGGAGGAATTATTGCCAAAGAACTGACCAAACAGGGATTAAAGGTTGTAGGATTGGAACGAGGCAAAGAACGAAAAACGGAAGATTACTATATGGTCCATGATGAATTACGCTATGCCCTTCGCTATGAGCTCATGCAGGACTTGTCAAGAGAAACCATTACGTTCAGGGGCAATGAAAAAATTCGCGCTTTGCCGATGCGGCAATATGGTTCGTTCCTCCTTGGTGACGGTTTAGGGGGTTCCGGAGTTCACTGGAATGGGCAAACGTTCCGCTTTTTACCATACGATTTTGAAATTTATAGTAAAACGGTTGAACGATATGGGAAAAACAAAATCCCAGCAGACATGAATCTTCAAGATTGGGGTATTACATACGATCAATTGGAGCCCTATTACGACCGATTTGAAAAAACGGCAGGCATTTCGGGGGAAGAAAATCCACTCGCTGGAAAACGTTCGGATAAATATCCGACCCCGCCAATGAAAAAAACACCTGCTATTCAGATGTTTGAGAAGGCAGCCAAGAATATGAAGCTCCATCCATATATGATGCCTTCAGCAAACTTGTCGGAGTCCTATAAAAATCCGGATGGGATCCAAAGAGCGGCTTGTCAATATTGTGGCTATTGTGAGCGTTTTGGCTGTGAATATGGTGCAAAGGCGGATCCAGTTGTGACGGTCATCCCTGTTGCCAATAAAACAGGGAACTTTGAAATAAGAACCCATTCTAATGTAAGAAGAATCTTAAAAACAGGTAACAAAGCAACAGGTGTTTTATACACTGATGTGACGACTGGTGAGGAAATCGAACAGCCGGCTGATATTGTGGTGATGACTAGTTATGTATTTAATAATATCCGCCTCTTGTTAATGTCTGGAATCGGCAAACCATATGATCCTAACACCGGAACAGGTGTAATTGGAAAAAATTATGCCTACCAAGTTATTAAAGGGAATGCCATTGGCTTTTTTGATAATAAAGAATTTAGTACCTTTGCAGGTGCAGGCTCGCTAGGAATGGTTTGTGACGATTACAATGGTGACAATTTTGATCATAGTAATGTGAATTTCATCCATGGCGGGATGATTTCATTAGCTCAAACCGGTTTAAGACCGATTCAAAACAATCCTGTTCCTGGAGGAAAGCCAACTTGGGGTAAGGAATTCAAGGCCAATTCCGTTAAATATGCCAACCGCTTTTTATCCGTTACTTCTCAAGGTTCTTCTATGCCATTTAAGCGTCACTTTCTCGACCTTGATCCAACTTATAAAGATGCCTTTGGCGATCCGCTTATTCGGATCACGTTTGACTTTGAGGAGCAGGACCGGCAAATGGCTAGATTCCTTGCCGATAAATGTGCCGATATCCTAAAGGAAATGGGCGCGGATCATATTGATTCAATGAAGGATTTAGGTCCATATGATATTACCACCTACCAATCCACCCATAATACGGGCGGGGTCATCATGGGTGCGGACCCAGCGACCTCAGCAGTAAATAATTACCTGCAAATGTGGGATGTTGATAACCTATTTGTTATAGGCGCCTCTGCATTCCCGCATAATTCCGGCTATAATCCAACAGATACGGTCGGGGCGCTCGCCTACCGTGCCGCGGAAGGAATCTTAAAATACCGTGACAAGGGCGGACAAGTAGTTTAACAGAGCTCTCGGTGGATTAAACTATATATAAAGTGTTAATATGGAAAATAAAACAAAGGGAGAGAAACTCAAATGACGACACGAAATGAAAACGCTGCATTGCCGCCAAAAACTTGTTCGATTGAACGCTTAGTAACAATGGAAGCAGATGTAAAAAAGGTATTGGCTGGAGAAAAAACAGCCACACGACGTAACGGCCGCTATGCCGACCCAGGCGAAATCATGACACTAGAAGGACGTCAGTTCGTAGTGGATAAGGTATATTCACAGAGCCTTGGCGAGTTGACGGACGATGATGCCCGCCGCGAGGGTTTCAACACGGTGGAAGAGTATAAACAATCTATTCTTTCCTACCATCCAGGAATGCCGTGGCTGCCGCAAATGCGCGTATGGGTACACGAATTCAGCCCTGTACAAGATTAATAAGAAAAGCGCAAG
>NZ_JBALPZ010000056.1:0-107119 GCF_036965645.1 Neobacillus drentensis | reverse complement strand
ACAATTCTCAAAGTCAAAAACTTTTATACTTTTTTTATCTAATAGGAAATATCGTTAAATGGTCCGTTTATTATAAATGGGCCATTTTAGTTTTTCTTTGCTTAAAAATTGTATTATTCCGGTATTCGAAATTATAATAGCCTTATTAATGTTGCTAAGGTTAGGTGAGGGCATGAAGTTTTTATCTAAATATGTGAAGAAATATTGGAAATCTTTTAGTATCGCAGTACTTTTTCTCACCTTTGAGGCAATTAGTGATTTGATGCAGCCAACGATTATGGCAAAGATCATCGATCAAGGCGTTGTGAACAGGGATATTCATTATGTCTTAAAAATGGGCGGTGTCATGCTTTTAATCACGGCCTTAGGTGCCATCAGCGCCTCAACACGCAGTGTCATTGCCAGCATTGTCTCGCAAAACTTTGGGACAGAGCTTCGCTCCGATTTATTTAAAAAAATTCAAACGTTTTCGTTTAAAAATCTTGATAAGTTTAACCGTGCCTCTTTGATTACTCGTTTAACGAACGATGTCACGCAAGTGCAGGTGTTTGTGAATGGATTGATGCGGATTTTTGTTAAATCGCCTTTACTTGCCATAGGCGGCCTAGTGATGGCCACACGGCTTAACCTGCACCTATCCGTTGTCCTGGCGGTGGTCGTTCCGATTGTGGCTTTCTTAATTGTCCTTAATTTACGCCTTGGGTTTCCTCTTTTTTCCAAGGTTCAACAGGCCCTGGACCGAGTGAATTCAGTTATGAGGGAATATCTATCAGGGGTTCGTGTTGTTAAGGCTTTCAATCGCTTTGACGTGGAGATTGGCAAGTTTGCCAGTGCAAATGATCATTTTAAGGATCAGTCCGTCGCCGCAGGGCGTCTAATGGCCACCTTTAGTCCCTTGATTATGCTGACAGTTAATCTTGGCATTGTCGTTGTTCTTTGGATTGGCGGAATGGGGGTAAAATCAGGTGACATTCAGGTGGGCCATATTATTGCCTTCACCAACTATATGACGCAAATTCTTTTCTCGCTTATGATGATTTCGATGGTCTTTAATATGTTTGTCAGAGCCAAAGCATCTGCCGGCCGGATTAACGAAGTATTTTTACAAGAGGATGGTTTCACAAAAGAAACGAACGCCGTACAGCCGCCGAGCATGCAAGAAACTGGCAGAATTGATTTTGAGGATGTTACTTTTTCCTATGAAGGAACTAGTGGTGAGCCCGTCTTAAAACATATTGATTTAACTATCCTTCCCGGGGAAACGGTGGGGATTATCGGTTCAACCGGCTCGGGAAAAAGCACCCTCGTAGGGCTAATCCCCCGTTTTTATGATGTGACGAGCGGAGCGATTAAAGTGGATGGTCAAGATATCTCTCGAATTGATCCCAAAATGCTTAGAGACAAAATCGCGATTGTCCCGCAAAAGAATATTCTATTTACTGGTACGGTGGCAGAAAATATCCGCTGGGGGAAAGAAGATGCCTCGGATGAGGAAGTACGGACAGCTGCCGTGATTGCGGGTGCGGATGATTTTATTATTGCTTCACCGGAAGGGTATGAAACGATGATTGGCCAGGGCGGGGTTAATTTTTCCGGTGGTCAGAAACAACGGATTTCGATTGCGAGAGCCCTGGTGAAGAAGCCAAGTATTTTAATTCTAGATGATAGTACTAGTGCTGTCGACGTTGCGACTGAGGCAAAAATTAAAGCGGCCTTGAAGAAATACGCCAAAGGCCTAACCTGTCTCCTCATCGCCCAGCGGATTACCTCCATTATGGATGCGGATAAAATAGTTGTTTTAGATCATGGAGAGCTTGTTGGATTTGGTACCCACAGCGAATTGCTCGCGGGCTGCCGAGTCTATCAGGAAATCTATCAATCACAGATGGGCAAGGAGGTTGTGTAAATGGCAAAAGAAACGGAACAAACTCGGGAGTCCCCTCCTCCCCTTCGACCGGGAGGTGCCCATCGCTTCCGCGGCCCAGTTGTCAAACCAAAAAACTTTAAGGCTACATTAACACGCTTGTGGCATTATTTTGGTAGTGAGCGAAAGATGCTGAGCTTAATCTTTTTCTTTATTATCGTTGATGCCGTTCTAATGCTGCTTGCCCCGTACTTAATCGGAAAGGCCGTTGATGCCATGAGCCTTAACCGTGGTAAAGTCGATTTCAATCTACTTGAGATCATAATTATCATATTAGCCATTGCTTATGTGGCTGATGCAGCTCTGACCTTTTTACAGGGCTGGCTGATGGCTGGTGTGGCGCAAAGGGTAGTCAAGCGTCTTCGCGAGGCGATCTTTCGGAAACTGCAAAAGCTGCCTGTCTCGTTTTTTGATGCAAGGACTCATGGTGAACTGATGAGCCGCCTCTCCAACGATGTCGATAATGTTAGTAATACTATCTCCCAGTCGACGACGCAATTAATGTCCGGCCTGATTGTGATACTTGGTTCGTTAATTATGATGATTATTCTCAGCCCAATTTTAACGATAGCAAGTTTGCTTACCGTGCCGCTTGTTTTTTTCTTGACGAAGACGATTGCTAAACGAACGAGTGTTTTATTTAAGAATCAACAGGTACAGCTTGGAAAGTTAAATGGTCATATTGAAGAAACCATTTCCGGCATTGAGGTCGTAAAGGCGTTTAATCATGAAGACCAAGTGATTGAAGAGTTTGAAACGGTGAATACAACGCTTCGTGATGTTGGTCTTAAGGCGCAAATCTGGTCGGGTTTTTTAATGCCGATTATGAATGTCATTAATAATCTTGGTTTTGCGATCGTGGCTGTGATTGGTGGAATCTTGGCGGTGAAAAGCCTTGTTACGGTTGGTGCGATTGCGAGTTTTATCACCTATTCACGGCAATTTGTCAGGCCGCTGAATGATCTTGCTAACATTTTTAATGTTCTACAGTCGGGTGTAGCGGGGGCTGAACGGGTTTTTGAGGTTATGGATGAACCAGAAGAAGTAGTCGATACCCCTCAGGCGGTTGAATTGAAAAATCCAAGAGGGCATGTGGTTTTTGAAAATGTCAGCTTCGGCTACCGTCCGGATGTCCCCATTATAAAGAACATCAGCTTTGAAGCTCAAATTGGCAGCAGTACGGCCCTAGTTGGTCCGACTGGTGCTGGGAAAACAACTGTCGTCAATCTGCTGACGAGATTTTATGATGTCACTGAAGGCAGGATTCTGCTAGATGGACGTGATATTCGCGATTATACAAGGGATAGTTTGCGGAGATGCTTTGGGTTTGTCCTTCAGGATACGTATTTATTTTCCGGAACGATTAAAGAAAATATTAAATACGGCAAGCCGGATGCAACGGATGAAGAGGTAGAGCAGGCAGCAAAAATGGCCAATGCCGACGTGTTTATTAAACGTTTGCCAAACCAATATGAAACGGTTCTGTCGGAAAATGGCGGCAACCTTAGTCAGGGTCAGCGGCAGCTGTTGGCGATTGCCCGGGTGATATTAGCAAAACCGTCACTGCTGATTTTAGATGAGGCAACCAGCAGCATTGATACAAGAACAGAGCTTCATATTCAAGGGGCCTTGCTTAAATTAATGGAGAAGCGGACGAGCTTTATCATTGCCCACCGCCTTAATACGATTCGTGATGCCGATATGATTATGGTAATCGACAACGGACAAATCATCGAAAAGGGAAGCCATGAGGAATTAATGAACGCTAAAGGCCGGTACTATCAGATGTTTTTTAACCAATTTAAAAATGTCGATGAGGCACTGGGTTAGTACTATATAAATCATTTATCAAGAGAATGAACCGATGATTAATTGGTACATTCTCTTTTTTTAGTCAGGCTGTATTAAAGCTTATTATCGTTTTTGTTTAACGATGTTGATTGGAGCGGAAGGTGCGAGACTCCTGCGGGAGTACTGTACAGGGGAGACCCCGCAGGCACCAAAGCTCCGATGAGGCTCCCCGGACCGCCCGTGGAAAGCGAAGCACCTGGAGCGGAAAGCAACATCCAAGTTTAAGTCAGCCCGTTAATTATTTAATGACAGATGTCAAGACAACTGATAGAATACCTTATGATTAATAGTATTAGAACCATACCTAAAAATAGGTATTTGGGGAATAATGTAAATACATGCTATACATAGGGGGATCATCATGAAAAATAAAAAGGAAATATCCACCCGAAGACTGCTCGGAATAGCCGGAATGGGCTGGATGTTTGACGCCTTGGATGTCGGAATGCTCAGCTTTATTATTGCAGCCCTGAAAGTAGAATGGGATTTAACACCGGGTGAGATGGGCTGGATCGGAAGTATTAATTCCATCGGGATGGCTGTTGGGGCACTTGTTTTTGGGTTAATGGCAGACCGAATTGGCCGGAAAAGTGTCTTTATCATTACATTACTACTATTTTCATTAGGGAGCGGCGCCTCCGCACTGACCACCTCCCTAGCAGCCTTTTTAGTGTTAAGGTTCATTATTGGGGCGGGCTTGGGCGGTGAGCTTCCGGTTGCCTCCACCCTTGTCTCCGAAAGTGTTTCAGCTGAGAATCGCGGCAGAATCGTCGTCTTGCTCGAAAGTTTTTGGGCAGGCGGATGGTTAGTGGCAGCCGTCATATCTTACTTCATTATTCCGAAGTTTGGCTGGCAGATTGCTCTCATCATTAGTGCGATTCCTGCCCTGTATGCCTTATACCTGCGAATGGGACTTCCTGATTCACCTCGTTTTACGGCAGTAAAAGAAAAGCAAAAAACATCTATGCTTGAAAGTTTAAAGAAATTATTCTCTAAGGAATACGGACGTCAAACGGCCATGCTTTGGATTGTTTGGTTTTGTGTTGTCTTTTCCTACTACGGAATGTTTTTATGGCTCCCTAGTGTCATGGTCATGAAAGGATTTAGCCTAATCAAGAGCTTCCAATATGTACTTATTATGACAATTGCTCAGCTGCCAGGTTATTTTACAGCGGCATGGTTTATTGAAAAAATGGGCCGGAAATTTGTCTTAGTCGTCTACTTAATAGGGACGGCGGTAAGTGCTTACTTATTTGGAACAGCTGACACTACGGCCATGCTGATGACCGCTGGGATTCTGTTATCATTCTTTAACCTCGGTGCCTGGGGAGGATTATATGCTTACTCACCGGAACAGTATCCAACCATTATCCGTGGAACAGGTACAGGCTTTGCGGCCGCAGTAGGGCGTATTGGCGGTGTCCTGGGGCCATTATTAGTTGGGAACCTGGTAGCACAGAAGGTATCCATCTCAACGATCTTTATGATCTTCTGTATTTCAATATTAATTGGGGCGTTTGCTGTCTTTATTTTAGGAAAAGAAACGAAAAATAAAGAATTAGTATAATAATGAGTGTAAAGGGTTCCAATTAAAGGAATCCTTTTTTCTATGTAACGAACAAGAGAATATATTTAAGCAAAATAATAAAAATAGATTGTTTTTGGATAGAGAAAGTAACTCGGTATCACTTTATTGCAATGAAGCGTTTTATACTAAATAAACATTTTAATTTTCTTATTCTTTTAATTATTTCAAAATAACTGTATAATAGGACTAGACGAACCCCTAAATATTATGTACAATGTTTTCAGAATATTATAAAAGTGTGTGAAGTAAGTCCTGGGTCATTTTTTGAAAAAATAGGGGGTAGTTGGATGAGGAAGAGGAAATTAGCTGGAATCTTTATGTCTTTTATGGTGGCAGCAGGTGTGATGGCAGGATGTAATTCAAGTGCGAGCAGCAATGAGGAGAAAGACGGCACCATCAAGATTGGAGCCAACTTAGAACTCTCAGGCGGAGTAGCCTCGTATGGCCAATCAGCTAAAGAAGGTATTGAATTAGCGATTGAGGAAATTAACAAAAAAGGCATCAACGGCAAAAAACTAGAATTAGTGACGGTCGACAATAAATCAGATGCAGCAGAAGCTACGAGCGGTGCCCTTAAACTAGCTACGCAAGATAAGGTTGTAGCTATGATCGGTGCAGCAACAAGTACAAACACCCTTGCCCAAGTACAAATTGCACAAGATAATAAAATTCCATTAATTACTCCAACTGCAACCAACGCTACGATAACGTTTAAAGATGGAAAATTGAATGATTTTGTTTTTCGCACCTGTTTCATTGACCCATTCCAGGGCACGGTTGCAGCAAACTTTGCAACCAATGATTTAAAGGCTAAAAGTGCCGCAGTTTTAATTGACAGCTCAAGCGATTACTCAAAAGGTTTAGCAGCTTCTTTTAAAAAGGCATTTAAAGATAATGGCGGTAAGATTGTAGCCGAAGAAGCCTATGTGGCAAAAGATACGGACTTCCATGCTACCCTGACACGTATCAAAGCTGCAAATCCAGATTACGTCTTCCTGCCTGGTTTCTATGAAGAAGTGGGTCTCATTGTCAAACAGGCCCGCGAGCTTGGTCTAAACGTACCAATTATGGGCGGCGATGGCTGGGATTCTCCTAAACTAGTAGATATTGCTGGTGCTGCCTCATTACAGAACACATATATTACCAATCACTATTCTTCAGGTGATAGCGATAAAAAGGTTCAAGGCTTTGTTTCAGCCTTTAAAGCAAAGTATGATGGTAAATCACCGGATGCCTTCGGTGCATTAGGATATGATACAGTGTACTTCCTTGCAGATGCGATTAAGCGTGCAGGAAGCAGCGATCCTAAGAAAATTCAAAAGGCACTGGAAGAAACAGATGGACTTGAGCTTGTTTCAGGCAAAGTGAAGCTTGATAAAAATCATGATCCAATTAAGGCCGCTGTTATTCTTGAGTACGTAAACGGTCAACAACAATATAAGACAAAAGTAAACCCGTAAACTAGAAAAGCGGAAGCGCCTTGATAAGGGAAAAAAGTAGTTCATTTTTTCCTAGGGGCGACAGGCATAAGACGAGCCGGCGAGAAGGTTGATCTTTAACCTTCTTGACGGATTGGCTTATGACCCCGAGCCCCTAGGCGCTGAAGCTAGACAATTAGAAAAGCGGAAGCGCCTTGAATTGCTAGATTTGACAAATTTTATAGTTTGCCAAAGGGATAGGGAGCGATGACGTTCCCTATTCCAATTTGTAAGAGGATTACAAGTTAACTAACACACAAAACTTGTAAACCAAAATTAGAAAAAGAAAAACAGGAGTTCATCAGAAGGAGTGTAAACAGATGGAGTTAATACAACAGCTTGTGAATGGGATATCCTTAGGCAGTATTTATGCTTTGATTGCTTTAGGGTACACTATGGTCTACGGTATTGTTAAATTAATTAATTTTGCCCATGGAGATGTCTTCATGGTAGGTGCATTTATTGGATTTTATTCTATTACCATTCTTCATTTAGGATTTTTCCCATCCTTACTTATATCAATGGCAGTATGTGCCCTCTTTGGTGTAATCATTGAGCGGATTGCCTACAAGCCATTAAGGAATGCCACTAGAATTGCGGCGCTTATAACAGCTATTGGCGTATCGCTGTTTATTGAATATGGGACGATTTATCTTCGCGGTGCACAGCCGGAAGCCTATCCAAGCAATTTAGTACCATTAAAGGACCTAGATGTTTTTGGCGTAAAAATCAGCGGTCAGTCGATCTTGATTTTAGGGACTTCCATTGTCTTAATGATTCTCTTACAATTTATCGTTCATAAAACAAAAATCGGAAAAGCCATGCGTGCTGTTTCCCACGATATGGATGCTGCTAGATTAATGGGGATTAATGTTAATAACACCATCTCTGCCACCTTTGCGATTGGTTCTGCCTTGGCAGGTGCAGCTGGGGTCATCTTTGGAATGTACTATACAAAAATTGAGCCGTTAATGGGAATTATTCCAGGCTTAAAAGCCTTCGTTGCAGCTGTTTTAGGCGGAATCGGAATTATTCCGGGAGCTATGACCGGCGGATTATTATTAGGTGTAATTGAAGCACTGGTCAGCGCCGCAGGTTACTCATTATGGCGGGATGGCGTTGCGTTTGTTGTCCTTATTTTAATATTGATTTTCCGTCCAGCAGGATTATTTGGTAAAAATATCAGGGAAAAGGTTTAAGGGGAGGCTTCTACGATGAATATTTTAGGACAAGCAAAGTTTTTCTGGACATCAGTCGTTTTAGCCGTTGTTTTTGCAGTAGTCATGCAATTTCTAATTGCTGGTGGTTCCATCAACCAATTTTATGTAAATACATTATTTTTTATCGGAATTAATATTATTCTCGCGGTTAGTCTTCATTTAATTATTGGCATTACCGGACAGTTTTCAATTGGACATGCAGGTTTCCTTGCCGTTGGTGCCTATGCATCAGCGATTATGACAATGAAATTAAGCATGCCGTTTCCGGTCGCTTTACTTGTTGGTGGTCTAGCTGCAGCAGTAGCAGGTCTTATTATTGGGATTCCAACACTTCGTTTAAGAGGTGACTATCTTGCCATTGCCACACTTGGTTTTGGTGAAATTGTGAGAATCGTGTTTCTAAACATTGACTACGTTGGCGGGGCAAGTGGTATGACTGTCTCCCATTTAACAACATGGCCATGGTTAATCGGCTGTGTATTATTAACGATCATCGTGATTGTTAACTTCACAAATTCAACGCACGGCAGAGCTTGTATTTCAATCCGTGAGAATGAAATAGCAGCCGATGCAATGGGAATTAACACTACTTATTATAAAGTTGCTGCCTTTGCACTTGGTGCTTTTTTTGCAGGGATTGCTGGTGCCTTGTATGCTCATAACTTTTATATTATCCAGCCGACCAACTTCGGATTTTTGAAATCATTTGATATTTTAATTTTTGTTGTTCTTGGCGGCTTAGGCAGTATGTCAGGTGCGGTTATTGCAGCGATTCTTTTAACGATTATTTCAACTTATCTTCAAAGCTATCCGGAACTGCGGATGGTTATCTATAGTTTAGTATTGATCATCATGATGCTTTACCGCCCTCAAGGTTTAATGGGCACAAAAGAAATCACCTCATTCTTTAAGGTTGGTAAATCGGCTAAAGGGAGGAATGCAGCATGACACAGTTACTTAAAGTAGAAAATGCCGGAATCCGATTTGGCGGCTTAAAGGCTGTTTCAGATGTGAATTTAGAATTGAAAAAGGGAGAACTTGTCGGCTTAATTGGACCAAATGGTGCCGGAAAAACAACGTTCTTTAATCTGTTAACAGGGGTGTATGTACCGACAGAAGGAAGTATATCCTTAGACGGTGAAAAACTAAATGGCTTAGCGCCCTTTAAAATAACAAAAAAGGGTATCAGCCGGACATTCCAAAATATTCGTTTATTTAATGAACTGTCGGTTCTTGATAATGTTAAAGTAGCGTATCACGCACTTGCGAAGCATTCGATTTTCAGTTCGATCCTCCGCCTTCCCGCTCACTTTTCTGGTGAAAAAGAAATGGAAGAAAAGGCAATTGAATTTTTGAAAATCTTTAAGCTGGATAATGTATTGCATGAGAAGGCAAAAAATTTGCCTTACGGGCAGCAGCGCCTTTTAGAAATCGCGCGGGCTTTGGCTGCAAATCCCAAGCTCCTATTGCTTGATGAACCAGCAGCGGGGATGAACCCACAGGAAACGGAAGAACTGATGAATCTAATTGCGTTAATCCGTGAAAAATTCAATCTTACCATCCTCTTAATTGAACATGATATGCTTCTAGTCATGGGAGTATGTGAACGGATTTATGTGCTCGACCATGGTCAATTGATTGCCGAAGGTACACCAGAACAAATCAGAAGTAATCCAAAAGTCATCGAAGCGTATCTAGGCGAGGAGGTCTCTTAAATGCTTAAAATCAATGATATAAATGTTTATTACGGCAACATCCACGCCTTAAAGGGAGTTTCCCTGGAAATCAATCAAGGGGAAATCGTTACGTTGATTGGTGCGAATGGTGCTGGAAAAAGTACACTTCTGCAAACCATTTCCGGATTGTTGAAACCAAAGACCGGTGAAATCATATTTGAAAATGAACATGTAGCAGGGAAAGTTGCTCAATCGATCGTAAAACGAGGAATTTCACATGTTCCGGAAGGACGCCGTGTCTTCGCAAACATGTCAGTAGAAGAAAACCTGGAGCTAGGTGCTTACTTACGTAAAGATAAAAAAGGAATTAAAGAAGATTTTGATAAGATCTATCAGTTATTTCCACGTTTGGAGGAGCGCCGTAAGCAGTTGTCGGGTACTTTATCCGGCGGGGAGCAGCAAATGCTTGCCATGGGCCGTGCCTTAATGGCGAGACCTCGCCTTTTACTGTTGGACGAGCCATCCATGGGTCTTGCCCCTCTGTTAGTAAAAACAATTTTCCAGATCATTGAGGAAATCAATAAAACAGGAACGACCATCCTTCTTGTGGAGCAAAACGCTAATATGGCCCTGTCTATTGCTAATCGTGCCTATGTTATTGAAACAGGGAAAATAGTGGCTTCAGGCTCAGCTGAGGAGCTCAGCCAGAGCGACCAAATTAGAGCTGCTTACTTAGGCGGCCATTAATCGAAAAGCAGAAATGCCTTGAACAGGGGCGCTGCAGCTAGACAAAAAGGTATCGGAAAAATGTCCGATACCTTTTTAATTACCCTTTTATTTTCCGGTATTCTGCATCAAGTTTAAATTGCTGGCGGCGTTTTGGGCTTAAAAAATGCCTGATTTTGTTAACATAATCCTCATATAGCTGTTCGATACCGACCAATGCGAGAGAAAAAAAGTTAGCGTAATTCTTTTGTACCTCCCACTTCAATTCATTTTTTCCGCAGATACTATATTTATTTAACTCCTCGATTTCTTCCTGAATTCTGGCTAATTCAATCGCTTGTTCATCAGGAGAAAGAGAAAGTACATGGTCAATCTTCTTAATATATTCTCTTGATCTTTCAATTTTTTCTTTGATGTCAAAGTAATCCTCTTTATTAATCAAATGATACTCTAATTTAAAGTCATTTAAACGCTCAGCAGCTTCATAAGTGGAGTTAACAATGTCATCGCGAGTCATATCCTTTGTCTCATAACTTAACATATGCTTCCAGGATGGCTGGATAATCGCCTTACGGTGGTCCTCTAAGGTGTGGCAATACTTCTTAAGCCCGTGGATTTCTGGATGCTCGAAGGCAGGACTGGCTGGGTCAAGGAACGGTGCCAGTGGTGCTACAAAGTAGAAGATTCTAGGATCTTTATGACAAGCCAAATGAATCGTTTCGCAGAAATCAATGTTTTCGACGGCACTTTTGTAAGTCTGCCCTGGGATTCCGACCATAAAGAATAAATCAATCTTCTTGCAGCTATTCTTTAAAGCGAAATTAAGGGTATCTATTACTTTTTGATTGGTGCAGCTAAACTTGCCATTGTAACGTCTGATTTTTTCATCATGCGTTTCAAGGGTGATTTCAATACTATATTTTGGCACGCTGTCATTCATCATTTTAAAGAATTCATCATCTGCATATTGGAACAACTCAAATACAATTTCATTTTTTAATTGCAGTTCTTTTAAGAGGTTGAAAAACTCCTGAACATATTCCCGTCCGCCCTGACGCAGATCATGCAGGATAAAGATAGGAGCGCGGCTAAAACGTGATATAAATTGAATGTCCTCAACTAGTTTCTTTGGCGAGCGTAAAGCTAGTGAATTCCGATTACAGTTTTGGTCATAAGCGGCTTTAGAGCCGCCGCAAATTAAGCAGTTCTGAGTACAGCCTCTAGCCGTTAACAAGGCTGTGTTTGGATACTGAAGCCAGCCGTTGTATGGGAGCGGGTCAAGGAAGTTGCGATATTTAAACACCGAGCGAACGGTATAGCGATAGCCAGGAACATCGATATCATCCAAGTCTTTTGGTACGTAGGTAATTGGATTGTAACCGCATTCCCCTCCCTTTTTCCAAGTGAGATTAGGAATATCAGCATAATGGGTCTTGCCTGCTGCGATTTTATTCATAAGTAAAAGCATCAGCTTTTCGGTCGAGTCACCGCGCATAACAAAGTCAATAAAGGGATATTCAATCAGCTCTTTATGATAATAAGTAGCCGATAAGCCGCCAAAAATGATGGGCGTCTTAGGGTGAAGGCCCTTTACAATCTTAGCGAGCTCAATACTGCCGTGTGCATGCGGCAGCCAATGAAGATCAATCCCGAATGCCTTCGTTTTAATTTTCCGCAGTTTTGCTTCGACATCAAATTTATCACTCATGAGCATGCGGTTCGCGATATTAATAATTTTCACCCTTAGTCCGTACCGCTCTAGGTAATCGGCAATACTTGTTAGTCCAATTGGGTACATCTCAAACACTGGTGAGGACGGGACCACATCACTAATGGGGCCGGCGAGTAACGAGTTCTTTCTAAAGTCATATACACTGGGTGCATGTAATAACACTAAATCGTATTTCATAGGTTTCACCTCATTCAAATTTAGGGAGGAATACTTTTTTTATATAAGTAATTTTGCGGGGAGTGAAAAAATGTGAGGGTTTTCACAAATGGTTAAAGGTTGATAGTGGGTCATCAGCTTTCCCAATGTGATTATGATATTATTTTAAATTTAGTTTACTATAATAATGGATTGAGTGAGTGACAAATGAGTGACAGATTTTGGGTGGTTTTGTGTATATCTGGGATTTTTCAATCCAAACTGGCAGATGATATAATGCCCGTATATAAATGCTTAAAGGGTGATAGTGATGGCACAGACCAAAACAAATGCGATGCGGATACTTGACGCAAAAAAGGTAGAGTATGAAATGCTTACATACGATAATAAAGACGGAAAAATTGATGGAATATCGGTAGCTGAAAAGATTGGCAGAGATCCTAAGAGTGTTTATAAAACCCTTGTCGCCCAAGGTACTAGTAAGAATATCTTTGTATTTGTCATCCCTGTAGCGGAGGAATTGGATCTAAAGAAGGCCGCCAAGGCGGCTGGAGAAAAAGCAATCGAGATGCTGCCCATGAAGGACATTCAAAAGTGGACAGGTTATATCCGCGGGGGCTGCTCACCGATTGGGATGAAAAAAGAGTATAGGACCTTTCTTGATAAAAGCAGTCGCGAGCTAGAAGATATGGTTGTTAGTGCAGGGAAAATTGGTGTTCAAATGGTGCTCGCACCCCAAAAATTACAAGAAGTCACAAAGGCTGAATTTACTGAAGTTATTAAATGACAGAAGGACTAACAATCCTACTTATGCCTGCATGTAAGATAAATTTTTATAGGCACTCACCTAAAAAACAAAAAAGCATAAGATAATCTCAAAAGTGAAAGCACCTTCATAAGGGGTTGACTTTTAAGCTTTAGATAACCTTATCTTGTTAGAAAACTAGTCTGATACCTCTAAGGTAATGGCCAAGTTGATTTGTTAAAAGGGAGTGTTGATAGGTGGCAGGAAAAATCAAAAATTATTTTGCTGGCGGAAATACGGCCAGAGGTTTTTATAGTCTATATGACTCTAACCTGCAAGGCTTAGAGAGATTGTTTATATTAAAAGGCGGTCCGGGAACCGGTAAATCCTCGCTTATGAAGAAAATTGGCCAGGAGTGGGTTGAAAAGGGCTATAATATTGAGTTGCTTCATTGTTCATCTGATAATCAATCGATTGATGGCGTCATCATCCCAGCTTTAAAGGTTGGAATTGTTGACGGTACAGCACCGCATGTAATTGAGCCCAAGGCGCCTGGAGCAGTCGAGGAGTATATAAACCTAGGCGAGGCCTGGAATTCCCGTGAGCTTAGCCTAAAGAAGAATGTGATTCAGAAGCTGACGAACCAAATCAGTCATTCATTTCAGAAGGCCTATGCAACGTTTAAGGAAGCGTTGGAAATTCATGATGATTGGGAAAAAATTTATATTAATTGTATGAATTTTAAAAAGGCTAATCAATTAACGAATAAATTGATAGATTCCTTTTTCGGTAAAATGAAGTTAAATAAAACCCCGGATGTACGCCATCGTTTTTTAGGGGCTGCCACGCCGCAGGGCGCAGTCGATTTTGTTCCAAATTTGACGGAGGAAATACCTAAACGCTATTTTATTAAAGGGCGTCCGGGCTCAGGGAAATCAACGATGCTGAAAAAACTGGCGGCCGCAGGAGAAGAGCGCGGCATCGATGTGGAAGTTTACCATTGCGGTTTCGATCCCCACAGTTTAGATATGGTCATTTTTAGGGAGCTGGGTATAGCGATTTTTGATAGTACCGCGCCGCATGAATATTTCCCAAGCAGAGATGGCGATGAGATTATTGATATGTATGAGATTTTAATTGAACCGGGTACGGATGAGCTTTTTGCTGATTTTATTAGCAACATTGCCGAGAAGTATAAAAACAAAATGACGGAAGCGACCAGTTATCTCGCTAAAGCCAAATCCCTGCATGATGAGCTGGAAGAAATTTATGTAGCTGCCATGGATTTTTTGGTTGTCGAAAAAATCCAAGCGAGAATTACTGAGGAAATAAATGACTTGGCTGCGAGTAAGGTTCAATAAAAATAATGCCGGGGAAATCCCCGGCATATTATTTATGCGGATTGGTTTTACTTTGCTGCCCTTTATTTCGTTTATTTCCCTTACTGTTATCACCGCTGACAAACTCAGTGCCAAATTCAGCTTCTGAATGCCCTGCTTGTGGTGAATTTTGATTACGGCTGCCTTTATTAAACTTCTTTGTCATCTATGTATCCCCCCTATCTGCTAATAGTGTGTCATCGTAACAGTGGATTATCCGGATAAAATAAAGGGAAAAATGGGAATTAGTAGAACAAGTATGGGATGGATTGGTGAAAGGATGGATGTTGGGTGTTTACAAAGACACTTATTTTAACAAGGCTGTTTAAGGAAAACCGCAATGCAGCCAACGCTGGACCGATGCGAAATTATATGAAAGGACATTTTCCTTTCCTGGGAATTAAATCCCCTTTACGTAAAGAATTAGAAAAGCAATTTTTTAAGGAAACAGGCTTGTTACATGAGCCTTTTAACAAGGAATTAATAGAGGAACTTTGGAATAAGCAGGAAAGAGAATATCAGTATACTGCTTTAACTTATATGGAAAAATCATTGAGGAAGCTGCAAAAAAGTGATTTGCCGTTCATGGAATGGCTGATTACGACTAAATCCTGGTGGGATACCGTTGATACCATTGCACCTAAACCAGTCGGAAAAATAGCAGAGTATTTTCCAGAGGTTATAAACGAGACGATTGATGGCTGGGCCATGCATGAAAATATGTGGCTGCGGAGGGCAGCGATTCTTTTTCAACTGAAATATAAGGAAAAAACAAATGAAAGCCTGCTTTATCAATACATAAGGAAAAATGCTGAGAGTAAGGAATTTTTTATTCAAAAAGCGATTGGGTGGGCGCTGCGGGAGTATTCAAAAACAAATTCTGCATCTGTGAAGGAATTTATAGAGGGACATAAGTTAGCCCCGTTAAGTGTTCGTGAGGGGAGTAAGTATTTGAAGTGAGCTTTCCATTCTTTAAAGGCTGGCAATCTATGTTAGAATGGCAATATTATATATAGTCAGAAAAAATGGAAAAGGTGGACAACATGATTAAATGTATCGCATCAGACATGGATGGAACATTATTAAATTCAAGGCAGCAAATTAGTGAGGAAAATAAACAAGCTATTTTAAAGGCACAAGCTGAAGGGATTGAATTTGTCGTTGCTACCGGCAGGTCTTATCAAGAAGCTACATACGTACTGTCTGAGGCCGGCCTAACATGTCCTGTCATCTGTGTAAATGGAGCAGAGATCCGCTCAAAAGAAGGCGAAGTACTCTCTTCAACACCTATAAGTAAACAGCTTGCGAGAGCGGTTGCCGCTAAATTAAAAGAGCATGACGTCTATTACGAGGTTTATACAGACAAGGGCGCGTACACACTTGACCCGGAAAAAGCTGTTTCTATTTTGGTAGACATTGTCGTCAGTGCTAATCCCGAGATTGATCCTGAGGAGATTAGGCATGCAGCAGGGGCTAGGATCCGTGATGGCTTAATCCATCAAATCGAAGATTACGAGCTTCTTTTTGCAGACGAAAATTTTCTTATCTATAAAGTACTGGCTTTTTGCTTTGATCGCAGTAAACTGAAGGCAGCTGGTGAGGACCTTCGTGACTTTTCGGATTTGGATATAACCTCTTCCGGTCACGAAAATCTTGAAATAACGAATAAGCAGGCGCAAAAAGGACTTGCCCTAGCGAACTTTGTGAAAGCTAATGGAATTGAAATGGCTGAGACGATGGCGATAGGTGATAACTTGAATGATGTCTCCATGTTCGAGCGGGCCGGGAGATCGGTTGCCATGGGGAATGCCAGCTATGAAATCAAAGCGATGTGTGATGTCATCACCGATACAAATGATGAACACGGAGTCGCACAAGCGATTCTTGAAGTGTTATAGGCAATGGAAGGACATCCTAGAATAAACTAAAATTAACAGCAAAAAAGGTATAACCCTCTAAATGAAGAGAAATACCTTTTTAAATTTAAATTAAGTAAAAGAACTCTGTTGATTGGAGTGGAAGGCGGCGAAGACTCCTGCGGGAGTACGGGGCTGGGGAGACCCCGCAGGCGCTAAAGCGCCGAGGAGGCTACCCGGCACGCTCGCGGAAAGCGAAGCCGCCTGGAGCGGAAATCAACAGACTAGTTTAATGTAAAAAAAAGAGGGTGCCCCTAAAAGTTATACTCTTAGGACACCTTTTTTTTGTTTAAAATTTATAGGTCCAGAACCGTTCGTTGTTCAGCCAAACCATAAGCTGTGGATCCTGATTTTTTAATTTCTCCATCGTATCTTTAAACGAATGCTCAGTTTGCGAGCGGTGTGCCTGAATCGCCGCCAATTTCTTATCAGCAACAGGCGTAATATTATGAACGATGTCAGCTTCACCAAGCTCATCAATGCAATTTTTTGAGAAGGCTACACAGTGTAAGGTTGGCCGTGCGGCTGCCGGCATTTTTTTAACTGCCCGTACGACCGCCGCACCGGTAGCATCATGGTCAGGATGAACCGAATAACCAGGATAAAAGGTGATTATCAAAGAAGGGTTTACCTCATCAATAATGTCTGCAATGTGATTTGTCAGTTTCTCATCGTCTTCAAACTCAATCGTTTTATCACGATATCCAAGCATCCGTAAGTCTTGAATTCCTATTGCTTTCGCAGCAGCCTTTAATTCTTCCTTCCTAATTTTCGGAAGTTCTTCACGATTCGTAAAAGGGGGATTTCCCATATTGCGTCCCATTTCCCCTAAGGTTAAGCAGGCATATGTAACGGGAGTTCCGTTCTCGACATGGGTGGCAATGGTGCCGGATACCCCAAACGCCTCGTCATCCGGATGAGGGAAAACGACTAATACATGGCGTTGTTTTTCCATAAAATCATTCTCCATTCATGTAAATTATGATGTCCAGCTCCAGCCCCTAGGAAAAAATGAACTACTTTTTTCCCTGTTCAAGGCGCTTCCGCTTTTCTATTCAAATGGTACCGTACTAATTTCTAGTGCAACGGCAAGTTTTCCGTCATGGTCATGGCCGGCGAGTAAAAGATGGTTTTCTTCATCAATCTCAAAATGGGTGATGCCTTCTGCATAAATCCAGCCGAGGTTTATTTTTAAACCAACCCGATAAGGGCCGCTGCCCGTAATCTTTCCTAGTTCATATCGGACAAGGGCATTGCGAATGTAAGCTCCGGCAGAGAAGAAGGATTGGTCGTTATGGGATGCGTAGGCACCGTTGGTTGTTTCAAGGTGGATGTAAACATCCTTATCGGCAAAAAGATTAATGGTTTCTTGAACCTGTTTAACATCAATGGCTTCCAAAAAAATGCTGCCTCCTTTCGCTCTTGAAAAAAATGAATAATAACTAATCAGTATTGTTGTTAATAATGTATTTATCATACTAAAATCATTTGAAAAATGCGAAAAGCGTGCCTATAGAAATAGAAAAGGCCGAACATTTCGTTCGACCTTATGAATAGGAATGATTCCTAGCAGTCCTCACAGTACTCTGTGACGGCCTTCTTATTGCGGTAGGCACCGTGCCAGGTTGGACCAACATACTCATTTAAAGGGAAACCTTGCTGGATACCCGCAGAAACAAATCTCTTCGCAACATCGACGGCATCATAGACGGAATTACCTTTAGCCACCTCGGCTGCGACTGCCGCAGAGTTTGTGCAGCCTGCACCATGGGTATAGTTTGTTTCAATCTTCTCGGATTCATAAATCTGAAATTCTTTCCCATCAAATAGAAGGTCGATGGACTTTTCTTCTGTTTGGAGTTTGCTGCCGCCTTTAATCAACACGAACTTGGCCCCTTGGTCGTGAATTTTTGCAGCTGCTTCTTTCATTTCTTCGATTGTTTTTGGTGTCTTCATACCTGCCAGCTGGCCAGCCTCAAACAGGTTTGGTGTGACCACATAGGCGCGTGGAAGAAGTAATTCCCTCATGGCGTCAGTAGTTTCTGGATTTAAAACCTCATCTTCTCCCTTACAAACCATAACAGGATCAATGACCACATTTTTTAATTGATGTTCGTCAATTTTTCTCGCTACTAGCTCAATGATTTCAACTGTGCCAAGCATTCCTGTTTTCATTCCATCGATTCCAAGCGAAAGAATGGTATCCAGCTGCTTTTCCAGGATATTGACGTCAATCGGGAACACGTTATGATGCCATCCTTTTGGGTCCATCGTAACGATACAAGTAATTCCCGTCATCCCATAAACACCAAGCTCCTGAAATGTTTTTAAATCAGCTTGCAGCCCGGCGCCGCCGCTTGAATCGGAACCAGCTATTGTCAGTACTTTCTTAATTGCCATTATGTATACCTCCTTAAGTTAAATAACTCCTTCCTTATTATAAATCAAAATAAAAAATATAACAGGAATCGAGGATGAACAAATTTGGGCATAGGTAATAGTTACAAAAAAATGACAAATAGACCAATAGTACTATTTGAATCCATTCTAAGTGATAAATATTACTTTCAAAAAATCACCGTGGAAGTACGATAAATTCAAAAGCAAGGTAGTAATAAATGTAACCGTTTTCTCAAATGGTGATCACATCTAGCGATAAAGGTTAATTTGTTGGAAATCTGACACAAATAATAACAGTGTGGCAATGCCGCGATTTTTAAGGGACTCTAAATACTTTTATTACTAATATCTCCCTTTCAATAAGCAGTTTCTCTTAATGCTGTGACATAAATCGCTGAGTGACATTGGTCCTATTTTTACAATTAAGAATACGGAAAATACCCTTAGAAGGAAGGAATGGTATGAACCGTAAAGGCTGTCCCGATGAATATCCAATATCCTTACATCTAAACGGCTGCGAAATAGCTGTTTTTCAATTAACGAAATATGACCTAAAAGATTGGGCATATGGATATTTGTTTTCAGAAGGATTTATTCAGGATGTAAACGATATTGAAGCTGTCAACATAGATGAAAATATGGGAGCCATCTTCGTTACTCTTCACGCTCATTTTGATGAAGACCAATTTTTTTCGAAAAAGAAACATTATACGGCCGGCTGCGGCAGAGGAGTCACATTCTTCTCGATGACCGATGTCAAAAGCTTTGCCAAAGTATCCTCAGGCCAAAAATATGACTTAAGTTATCTATTAAAAAAGAGAAGTGAATTTGCGGGAAGATCGTCTCTTTACCTAGAAACTGGTGGAATGCATGGTGCTTGTATTGTGGAAGAGGCTGGCACGATCACCATTCGTGAAGACATCGGCCGCCATAATGCAGTGGATAAAATTATTGGCTATGCACTGAGAAAGGGTTTATCTCCTGAACGGTTGATTTTACTCACAACCGGAAGGGTTTCATATGAAATGCTCTCAAAAGCGGCGAAATTTGGCTTTCCTGTCATCGGATCCCGTACCGCTGCTACTAAACAAGCTGTACAGCTGGCGAAGTTCTTAAATATAGAGGTAATCGGCTATTTAAGAGGGAAAATGGCTGTGATATATACCTCTTCAGGAAGAGTCAACAATGATATTTCTCAAGAAGTAGACTTTGAGAGAAGCGCTGAAGGGGGGAATTAACAAACAAAAACAATCCAGCAGAAAAATAGAGAAAAAAGCGGTTGGCTGCCTGTCAAAAACGAAGGCGGTTTAAGCTTTAAGGGGGATGTCTAATCATTTTGGGGGAAGGAGAATAGTGATGGTTGAAATGAACTTAAATCGCCGGCAATTCTTAAAACTGTCTGGTGCAACGGCTGCTACGCTTGCTGTAGTAGAACTGGGCTTTAATGATAAAAAAGCCTATGCAAAAACAAAAGATTTCAAGATTGCCAAAGCTACTGTAACACCAACCATTTGCTGCTTTTGTGGTGTAGGATGCGGGATACTTGTCCACACCAAAAATAATACCGTGGTTTATACGGAAGGGGATCCGGATAACCCAATTAACGAAGGTAAGCTATGCAGTAAAGGAACGACATTACGACAAATTTATACTTCTGAAAAAAGGCTGACCAAACCACTATATCGTGCGCCGGGCAGCAATAAGTGGGAAGGAAAAGATTGGGAATGGATGCTTGACACCATCGCCAAACGTACGAAGGAAACACGTGATGCTTCATTTGTTGAGAAAGAAGCTGGCATTATCGTAAATAAAACAGAAAAGATTGCCAGCCTTGGCGGCGCGGCACTTGATAACGAAGAAACGTATTTAGTTTCAAAATTAATGAGAGGGCTTGGTGTCACTTATTTAGAGCACCAGGCACGAATATGACATAGTTCTACGGTTGCCGGTCTGGCACCTACATTTGGTCGTGGAGCAATGACTAATCACTGGAATGACCTTCAGTGGACAGATTGTGCCCTTATTATGGGAGCAAACCCTGCTGAAAATCATCCAATCAGTTTTAGATGGCTGACAAAAGCGAAAGAAAAGGGCGGAAAAATCATCAGCGTGGATCCGCGTTATACACGTACATCTGCAGTATCTGATCTCTATGCCCCGCTTCGCTCCGGTACGGATATTCCGTTTGTCGGCGGTATGATTAAATATGCTATTGAAAACAATCTCATTCACAAAGAGTATGTTGTGAAATATACGAATGCTTCCTTTATCGTGAAAGAAGGCTACGATTTTAAAGATGGCCTTTTCTCCGGTTATGATGAAGCAAAACGAGTTTATGATAAAACAAAGTGGGCGATTGAAACCACTCCTGATGGAAAACCGGTAAAAGATGAAACCTTACAGAATCCTCGTTCGGTTTTCCAATTAATGAGGCAGCATTATTCCCGCTACGATGTGGATACCGTCACAGCCGTAACAGGAACACCAAAAGAAGATTACTTGAAGGTTTGTAAAGCCTTCTGTGAAACAGGAAAAGTAGGTAAATCAGGTACCATTCTCTACGCGATGGGGACTACTCAGCATACAGTTGGTTCGCAAAACGTCCGAATCTTTGCCATTCTGCAGCTTCTATTAGGTAATATTGGGCTGCCAGGCGGAGGAATCAATGCGATGCGCGGTGAATCCAATGTTCAAGGCTCTACCGACTTTGGTTTACTGTGGGATAACTTAACAGGTTATCTTGCTGCGCCAAAAGCAACTCTTCCTGAACATGCTACACTTTCTGGATACTTGAAAAAGGAAACCCCGCCATCAGGCTATTGGAGCAACAAACCTAAATTTGTTGTCAGCCTATTAAAAGCATGGTATGGCGGAAATGCAACCAAGGATAATGAGTTTGGGTATCACTTCTTACCAAAGGGGAATAAAAACTACTCACACATTAACTTATTTAAAGCCATGTACAACA
Source organism: Neobacillus drentensis (assembly GCF_036965645.1). GTDB lineage: Bacteria > Bacillota > Bacilli > Bacillales > Cytobacillaceae > Neobacillus > Neobacillus drentensis_D. The sequence goes on along the minus strand of NZ_JBALPZ010000056.1, from coordinate 85,360 downwards.
ATGAACTTGAAGGTGCATTCCTTTGGGGCACCAATCCAGTTGTCGGCGGACCAAATGCCGGCAAGGAAAAAGAAGCTCTTGGCAACCTCAAATGGCTGGTTGCGGTTGACCTTTGGGAAACAGAAACATCAGCCTTCTGGCAAAAAGAAGCCGGCAATGACCCAGGCAGCATTAATACAGAAGTCTTCCTGCTTCCAGCATGTTCTTCATATGAAAAAGAAGGAAGTATTTCAAACAGCTCGCGTTGGATGCAATACCGTTGGAAAGCCATTGAGCCAAAAGGAGAATCCCGTCCGGACCTTGATATTGTTCATGAATTGGCTATGAAACTTAAAAAGCTCTATGCCAATAGCCCAAAATCTGCCGATAAGCCATTCTTAGCACTTGAGTGGATTTATGGAACTGGCGAAGCACCAGATCTTGACCAAATTGCCAAGGAAATTAACGGCTATGATCTAAAAACGGGTAAATTGCTCAAGACCTTTGGTGATTTAAAAGATGATGGTACAACGTCAAGTGGTAACTGGATTTATTCCGGTTTTTATCCTGAAGAGAGCAAAAACCTATCGCAGCGCCGCGATAATAAAGACACAGGCGGAGGAAACTTCTTAAACTGGTCATTTGCTTGGCCGGCTAACCGCCGAATTCTATACAACCGTTCCTCGGCAGATCCAAGCGGTAAGCCGTGGAGTCAGGAAAAAGCAGTGATTTGGTGGGATGCTGCTCAGAAGAAATGGATCGGTAACGATGTCCCTGACTTTAAAGCAGTCACAGCGCCAACTGAACCAGGCGGAACAGGTGCCTTCATGATGAACAAAGATGGAGTCGCATTATTATTTGCTCCAACCATGAATGACGGTCCATTCCCTGAACACTATGAACCATATGAGAGCCCTGTACCAAATGCCTTCTCATCAGTCGAATATAACCCAGCGATTGTCATTAATGATGGAGACTTTAACAAACGAGGCTTTAAAGTGGACTATCCGATTGTGGCGACTACTTACAGGGTCGAAGCACACTGGCAGTCAGGAACCATGACGCGTAACCAAGAGTGGCTGGCTGAGATCGCAAGATACATGTATGTGGAAATTAGTGAAGAATTGGCTAAAGAAAAAGGTATCAACAATAAAGACAAAGTGATCGTTACCTCTGCCCGCGGTAAAATTGAAGCTTATGCTATGGTAACAAAACGCTACAAACCGTTTACGGTTAAGGGCAAAAAAGTGCACCAGATTGGAATGCCTTGGAATTTTGGATACAAAGGGTACGCAACAGGAGCAACAGCGAACCGCCTGACTCCACATATTGGGGATGCCAACACGATGATTCCGGAATATAAAGCATTCCTATGTGACATAAGGAGGGCTTAACGATGGCTGAATACGTAAAATACGTTGACGTTACCAGATGTGATGGCTGTAAGGCCTGCATGGTTGCCTGTAAAAACTGGAATGACCTTCCGGCAGAAGTAACCGCGTTCCAAGGAAGTGCTCAATCACATCCAAAAACAAGTGCTGATACATGGAATGTTCTCCAATATGTAGAGCATGAAAACGGAAAAGGCGATTTAGAATACCTTTTCCGTCACTCATCCTGCTTCCATTGTGATACGGCTGCCTGTGAAAAGGTATGCCCAGAGAACGCGATCAGCTATTCAAAATTTGGATCTGTTGTGATTGACCATGATAAGTGCGTAGGCTGCGGCTATTGCGTACAAAACTGTCCATTTGAAGTGATTTCATTAAAAACTTATAAAGATAAGAACGGTAAAGAATACAAAAAATCTCAAAAGTGTACGATGTGTACGGACCGTCTCGAAGAGGGCTTACAGCCGGCCTGTGTGACGACTTGTCATACCGATGCGATGCAGTTTGGCAAAAAAGATGAAATGCTTGCCAGAGCCCAGAAACGCTTAGCGGAGGTTAAGGATCGTTTTCCTAATGCCAATATCTATAATCCAGAAGGCGTCGGCGGTACACATACCATCTATCTTTTAGCAGAGCGGCCAAGTGTTTACGGACTGCCAGAAAACCCTAAGGTACCAACCTCCGCAGTTCTTTGGAAAGATTACGCTCAACCAATTGGAAAAATGATGATTGGAGCCACTACAATGGCAGTAGTTGGGGCATTTATCACCAATAATATCATTAGTAGAAGATCCAAAGGTCATGAAGATGGAGGTGAAAGCCATGAGTAATTATCAGAAGCATCCAAAAGCAAATGAACAAATTCGCCGTTTTCCAAAGGCATTTGTTTGGGCACATGCCATAAATGGAATTGCCTTCTTTGCTCTTTATATTACGGCTCTGCCAATGTATACCGAATTCTTTGACTGGCTTTACCCGGTATTGGGCGGCCCAGCCATGGCCCGGCTATTGCACCGGATTTTTGCTGTCATCTTTATAACACCTACCTTCATCTTACTGATTTTTAGTCCAAAATTCTTCATGCATTGGATGAAGGAATTGATTACATGGAAAAAACGCGATCTTGAATTTTTCAGTGAATTTGTTAAGGAATTGTTTGGCTTTAATTTTAAGCATATCCGGCAGACTTTCTTTAATGCCGGAGAAAAAATTAACTCCGTCATCCAGATTTTCTGTGCAATCCTAGTTATTGCATCAGGTTTAACCATGTGGTTCCCTGAGTATTTCCCAAGAGCCGTTGTGCAATGGGGCTACTTCCTGCACAACGTTGGTTTTGGATTAGGAATTGCTGTTATTGTAGGCCACGTTTATCTCTCTGTTGTGCACAGGCACTCAAGACCTGGATATTCTGGTGTCATAACAGGAAAAGTACCTGCTTGGTGGGCAAAAGGCCATTACCCAGACTGGTATGATGAAGAAGTGAAAAAAGGCAACTTCCCTAACTTAGATGACCCTAAGCATAAAAAAGGTGCCTGATAATCTAAAAATACCAAGCGCCTTGACTTGAGGTTCATGATCCCGAGCCTGCAGTCAATGAAGCTGGACAGTTACCTAAGTCTAATAGTTAAAAAAGGAATGGCTGTCGGATAAAAGACAGCCATTTCCTAATAAGATATGTATTTTTGGAGTACAAATGGGGCGTTCATAAAGTATCTTGTACACATAAAAAATGGATAGGTCTGGAAACAAATTAAAAATGAATATAAGAGGTGTGCAAATATGATTAAATCTGTTGTTTCAAAAGAATACCAGGAATTGCAAAAAGAAATCGCCGCGCTTCAAGAACAATGGAAACACCAGCGCAATCCGGAGACCATTAGACCAAACCTGGATAAAGCGGCCATGGAGGCCGGGGTCCCTGCGGCGGCACTTACGGCGATTGATTTTGAAATTTCACTATTTTTACAGTGGATAGATGAAGCGGTTGCTCTTCTTATAAAAAATAATCCTGCATTAGAGCCGAAGCTTTCATGTATCAACAACTTGCTGGACGAGGCAACAGCGATCCGCTGGATTGAAGAGGCCTTTGCTTTTAATCATGTTTATTTTGCATCCTTCGCAGAGGAAAATAATGTGGAAGAATGGATTCCGCATTTCCTTGCTGAAACTGCCCTTCGCCCCTATCTGCAGCTAACGGCAGAAAAGGTACAGCACGCCATTGACCACACCGTCTCTGGTGTATGTCCAGTTTGCGGTGAACCTGTAAGGGTAGCGGCTATTGATGAGGACGGGAAAAAAGTAATCCACTGCCCGCGCTGCTTCGCTCATTGGCCGGCTCGAAGGCTGGAGTGTTCGCACTGCGGTAATGAAAATCATGAAACCATTTACTTTTTAGAAATTGAAGGCGAGGTAACCTCGAAAATTCAAGTTTGCGAGGAGTGCAATGGCTATATTAAAATAATTGATAGCAGACAATATATTACAAAACCGTCCGTCGCATTATTAGACCTTAACTCTATACATCTCGACATGGTTGCCCAGGAAAAAGGATACAATTGCGTCGGGGATAAGAAAGAGACCAATTAAGAAGGTGCTTCTTTAAATGAAAGCTGCAGCTATTATTCTAGCAGGCGGGAAATCCAGCCGTATGGGCACAAACAAAGCCCTGCTGAAAATAAATGAAAAAATGAATATTGAAAGAATAGTTGACCAACTAAAATTTCTTTTTGATGATATAATTCTTGTAACAAATAATTCTGAACAATATGAATTTTTGGGTGTGCGGATGGTTCCGGATCAATACCCTGGCATGGGACCGCTTGCCGGGGTACACGCAGGCCTTACAGCTTCGGAATACGATGTTAACTTTATTGTAGCCTGTGATATGCCGTTTGTGTCTGGGGAGCTGGCTGAAGCTCTGGTTCACAATGCCTTTCACTATGATGCGGTCATACCTGTGATTAACGGCAAACAGCATCCGTTATTCTCTGTTTTTAAAAAAGAAACAGCGGCGGTTGTTGAGGAACGGCTGAAGGCAGGTCAGCTGAGGGTGAAACATCTGCTCGACCAATTGAACGTTTTGTATCTAACCGAAAAAGAACTAGAAACCTATAGTCATATGGACTTAGCTAAAGTGTTTTTTAATATGAATCATCCAGAGGAATATGAAGAAGCCAAAAAGTGGGCTGAAGCCGATTTATAACCATATCGGTTTTATTTAAGGGGGAGTAAGGGAATCATGCAATTTTTCAAAGTCAAAACAGTTGAAGAAACATTTACCTTGATTGATGAAAAAATTCCGGCCATTGAGCAAACCGAGATCAGAGAGCTCTCTCTGGCCCTCCATTATATATTAGCGGGTCCTGTGGCTGCCAAGGAAAATGTGCCGGGTTTCGATCGTTCAACTGTGGATGGTTACGCCGTCCGTGCGAAGGATACGTATGGTTCCTCTGAATCCATGCCTGGCTTTTTAACCGTTACAGGTGAAGTAAGAATGGGTGAAGTCCCAACAGTGGAAGTAACTCAAGGAACGGCTGTTTACGTTCCGACAGGCGGCATGCTTCCAAAGGGCAGTGACAGCGTTATAATGATTGAACACTGTGAGGATGTCGATACGCTCCTCAATACGTACAAGCAGATTGCTCCTGGGGAAAATGTGATTCGGGCGGGTGAAGATATTCGAGAAGGAGAAACGATTCTAAGCCCGGGTACAAAGCTCAGGCCGCAGGAATTAGGTGCGCTTGCCTCCTTAGGTGTTACACACGTGGAGGTTTTTAGAAAATTAAAAGTTGGTTATCTTTCTTCCGGTGATGAAATTGTCCCTTACCAAACAGAGACATTGCAAGAGGGGCAAATCCGCGATATAAACTATCTAACGATTGCTGGACTAGCCCGGGAGTGGAATGTCGATGTGGTATATGGGGGGATTGTCCGTGACGACTTTGCCGAATTTCGAGAGCGTGCACGCGCCCTTTATGATGAGGTTGATTGTTTAATCCTTTCAGGCGGCAGTTCGGTTGGAGCGAAGGACTATACAACAGAGGTCATTCAATCGTTAGGAGAGCCGGGAGTATTCGTTCACGGGATTAGTATTAAGCCGGGAAAACCCACCATTCTAGCAGTAGCAAATGGAAAGCCTGTAATAGGTCTCCCAGGACATCCTGCAAGTGCAATGATCATCTTTAAGCTGTTCGGTGAACGTGTACTCCGTCATCTCAAAGGAGAACAAAGCGAGCGGAAACCGGAGCGGGTTTTTGCAAAGATCACCAAGAATATCCCATCATCTATGGGCCGGGCCGATTATATCCGCGTCCGTCTCTATGAAAAAGAGAGCGAGTGGTGGGCTGAGCCGATCATCGGAAAATCTGGCTTGATTACCACATTGGTAAAAAGTGATGGTATTGTCGAGATTCGTTCAGAAAAAGAGGGAGTATCACAGGGTGAATGGGTTCCTGTGATTCCATCAAGGTAAGGGGTCTTATTCAATGGAAAACAAACAATATAAACGAAAAATTTATTTAGAAGATAAACCCCGGGCAGAAGCAAGAAAGGAAATTCTTGCAGCCTTTCAAGAGACCCCTGAAATAGAAATCATTTCAGCGGTTGACGCTCTAGGCCGTGTGACCGCTGAGCCGATCTTTGCGCATGTTTCCATGCCGCACTACCACGCCTCTGCCATGGATGGGATTGCCGTCGTTGCCGAGAGTACCTACCAGGCGCACGAACAAAATCCGCTCTATCTTAAGATTGGCAAACAGTTTTGCTTTGTAGATACGGGTAACGAGATTCCTTCACCTTTTAATGCGGTGATTATGATTGAGCATGTCCATATCGTGGACGAAGAAACGATTGAAATTATCGAACCAGCCACCCCGTGGCAGCATATCCGCCCCATTGGCGAGGATATTGTTCAGGAAGAGATGCTGTTCTCGCAAGGCCATACGTTAAGACCAGCTGATTTAGGGGTGCTGCTGGCGGCACAGCAGCTGACGGTACCGGTCGTTAAGAAGCCGGTCGTAACGATTATTCCAACGGGGAATGAATTGGTTGAGGCCCATGCTGAATTAGCACCTGGAAAAATTATTGAGTTTAACGGCACCGTTTTTTCTGGGTTTGTAAAGAATTGGGGCGGAGAGCCGAGCCTTCACAGAACTGTAAAGGATGAGCCTGAAAGGATTAAAGAAGTTCTATTGGAAGCAGCGGAAACCTCCGATATCATTGTCATTAATGCCGGATCTTCAGCAGGACGAAAGGACTTTACCGTCCATATTATCTCAGAAATCGGCGAAGTGTTTACGCATGGGGTCGCCGCACGGCCTGGTAAACCCGTCATTTTAGGAAAAATAAACGGCAAAATCGTTGTGGGTGTTCCGGGTTACCCAGTATCTGCCTATTTGGCGCTTGAATGGTTTGTTCAGCCATTAATCTGCAAGTATTTAGGGATACCTGTTCCTAAGCGGGAAACGGTATCGGTCAAGCTTGGCCGCCGCATTGTTTCCTCGATGGGAGCAGAGGATTTTATCCGAATGAATATCGGCTATGTGAATGGGCAATTTGTGGCCAATCCGCTCACCCGGGCAGCAGGGGTAACCATGTCCTATGTGCGGGCAGATGGACTGTTAATCGTCCCTCCTAACATTAGCGGCTATGAACAGGGTGATAAGGCTGAAATCGAATTATTACGTCCGCTAGAAGAAATCAAAAAAGCAATCGTGTTTAGCGGCAGCCATGATCTAACCATTGATCTGTTATCCTCTCAGTTGAAACACGAACGGACTGAGATGAAAATTGTTTCCTCCCATGTCGGCAGTATGGCTGGCATTATGGCGATCCGAAAAGGGGAGGCCCATGTAGCGGGGATTCATTTGCTAGACCCAAGTACAAAACAGTACAATATATCCTATGTAAATAAATTATTAGCAGGACAAGAAGTAATTCTTTATCCCTTTTTAAAAAGGAAGCAAGGCTGGATTCTTCCACAGGGCAATCCGCTGGGAATAGAAAACGTCACAGACTTAGTTAGGGCCGGCGCCAGCTTTGTTAATCGGCAAAAGGGAGCGGGGACCCGCATTCTTTTTGATTTGCTGCTGGAAGAAGCCGGACTTAGCGCAGAGGAAATCCCTGGTTATGAGCGCGAGATGTTTTCGCATTTAGCAGTAGCGGCGGAAGTGAAGGGTGATGTGTCTGTGGCAGGACTAGGAATTTACCCGGCGGCGAAGGCAATGGGATTAGATTTTATTCCGGTTGCGGATGAAGAATACGATTTAGTGATGATGCGGGAGTTTTATGAGAGTGACAGCGGCCGTCAGCTTATGGAAATCATCCAATCACCTGCCTTTAAAGAGCAGGTCGAGAAGATTGGCGGCTATCAAGTGGTCGATAACGCGGTACCTAAGTGTTTGACAGAAGAGGTGAAAGAATGAAGCTGTATGAAATCTCAAAGGATCCAATTGATATTCAAGCGGTGATTGATAAAGTAGTTCAACGTGAAGCCGGTGCGATTACCACCTTTATTGGGACAGTCCGGGAACTTACGAAGGGCAAGAAAACCTTGTTTTTAATCTATGAAGCTTATGAAGCAATGGCGGTCAAGAAGCTGGAGCAGATTGGCCGGGAAATAGAGGAACGCTGGGAAGGTTCTAAGGCGGCGATTACGCACCGTGTCGGCCGTTTAGATATTACCGATGTTGCGGTCGTGATTGCCATCTCAACGCCGCATCGGGCGGATGCATATGAAGCCAATCGTTATGCGATTGAACGAATTAAGGAAATCGTCCCAATCTGGAAGAAGGAACATTGGGAGGATGGCGAAGAGTGGATGGGCAATCAGCTTGAAACGGTTGCTTATCCGAGCGGTAAACCAGAGGCGGGTGATTTAGATGAATAAGGTTTTGTTCTTTGCGCATTTGCGTGATGCAGTTGGTGAAGAGTTTTTGTCGTTAGAGGCCGCTGGCAAAACGGTTGCCGATTTGAAAGCAGAATTAGCGGCTAAGTATGATTTGCCGCGGATGGATACCGTCATGACTGCTATTAATGAAGAGTTTGCCTCTAATGATGAGGTGATTCGTGAAGGCGATGAGGTTGCCTTCATTCCACCTGTAAGCGGTGGTTGATGTAAAACCAGTTGAACGAATATAAGCTCGCCAGGTAAGGCGAGTTTTTCTTATAAGATAAGAAAGTATAAATCTTGACTTCGAGAATTGTCCAGCTCCAGGCGCCAGCGGCTCGAGGTCACAAGCATATCCAGTTGCGGCTCCTTGGGACGCAAGTCTAAGCCACCCCCTGAAGATGGCAAAAAACGCCTTTTTACAGGGTGCGTCTTAGCCTAGAGTCCCAGAACAGTCGCCTCCACATTTAGTTCAATCCGTCCAAAAGGTTAAAGAACAACCTTTCGGCCGGCTCGTCTTGTGCTTGTCGCCGCTAAGCGGGCGCCTTGCGCTTTTCTTATCGATTGGGGGAAGATTTTATGAAAGAACGATATTCACGGCAGGAGCTCTTTCCGGGAATCGGCAAAGAGGGTCAGGCCAAGATTAGTCAAAAGCATGTTCTCATCATTGGGGCTGGGGCTTTAGGCTCCGGGAGTGCTGAGGTACTGACCCGGGCCGGAGTTGGGAAATTAACCATCGTTGATCGAGACTATGTGGAGTCGAGCAACCTTCAGCGCCAGCAGCTTTATACCGAAGAAGATGTGGCCGAAAAACTGCCAAAAGCAGCGGCAGCAGAAAAACGGCTGCGGGCGATTAACTCCGATGTCGAAATACGTGCGATTATTGGTGATGCCACTCCGGAACTGCTGGAAGAATGGATTGCCGGTATTGATTTAATGATCGATGCGACTGATAATTTTGAGACTCGAATGGTGATGAACGATGTTTCCCAGAAATATAACATTCCGTGGATTTATGGGGCCTGTGTCGGCAGTTTTGGGATGAGTTTTTCGATTATACCCGGGAAAGCACCATGTTTAAATTGCTTGCTGCGGACCATTCCGCTTCAAGGAATGACCTGTGATACGGGAGGAATTATATCGCCTGCTGTGCAAATGGTCATTGCCCACCAAACCGCTGAGGCCTTGAAGATGCTAGTCGAGGATTGGGATGCAGTCCGCACCACCTTTGTCAGCTTTGATTTATGGCGAAATCAATACACAAGCCTAAAAATGTCCAAAGCAAAATTTGCCGGCTGCTTGTCTTGCGGAGAGGAGCGGACTTATCCATATTTGGACCAAGAAAATAGGACAAAGACGACTGTGCTGTGCGGCCGTGATACCGTACAGATTCGGCCGTCTAGTTATGGAGATATTTCGCTTGAGAAGCTTGCGGGACAGCTAAGTTCGTTAGATTACCAAGTTAAAGGCAATCCATACTTGATATCAGTTGAAATGGGCGCGGAACGGATGGTTATTTTTCAAGATGGCCGTGCACTCATTCATGGAACGAAAGATTTGACGCATGCCAAGTCAGTCTATCAACGAATATTAGGATAAAGGGAAGCTCGGACCAAGTTTGGTTCGGGTTTTTTTGTCGATAGTAAGTATAACTTTTCAATCAGGGATATTAATGCAACTGCCCTCTGCCATTTGTACATTGCGGTTCGCCAATCGTTAAGTTTTCTACATGACCTGAAATAGGGTGTTTTTAACCTTTATTACGACATGTTTCACGTGGAACATGTCGAAAAACGGGTAAAGTCTATTTTTTCGTAAAATAGGCAATAATCATGTAGAATAATAATGAGATTGAACTTAGAGGTGTCACACATGAATATATCTGTTGAGAAATTACTGGCCAAAATAGAAACGGAATTAAGATTAGCTAAAACTAGTGCTAAAGAAGAGCACTTACGGGAAAAGATTTACTCTATTAAAATATTATGCGAACTTATACTAGATGAAAAGCAATCTAGTGTGAAACCCGCTGCAGTAACCGCACAGCCGGCCATCACACCCCAGGTCTATCAACAGCCAATAATGAATCAACAAGTATTTCAGCAGGGCTCATCCTTACAGCAGCCTAAAAAGCTTGAAATGGATGATGAGGCAAATGGGGATTCACTATTCGATTTTTAAAATGGGGGAATTTTAATATGAAAGTATTTATTATTGTTGGGGCCATTAATGCCTTTTTGGCAGTCGCGCTCGGCGCATTTGGTGCACATGGACTAAAGGACAGACTGGATGCCCATTATTTAGATATTTGGAAAACAGGTGTAACCTATCAGATGTTTCACGCCATGGGAATTCTTATGATTGGTCTGCTTCTTGGAAAAGTGCCAATGAACTCCGTATTTAATTGGTCCGGCTGGTTAATGCTGGCAGGGATTGTTTTTTTCAGCGGCAGCTTGTACCTGCTTAGCCTTACAAAAGTAAGTGTATTAGGCGCGATTACACCGATAGGCGGAGTTTGCTTTTTGGCCGCATGGGTATTAATAATCGTTGGAGCAGTAAAGAATTTTTAATGTCAAAAAGGCATTGGGCTGGTGAACTGAAAAACTTTTCAGTTCTCTAAAAACTTATAGTAACCAAAAAAGGTATAATCCTCATTTTTGATGAGGGACTATACCTTTTTTTCATTGACTAAGTAAAAGAACTCTGTTGATTGGAGCGGAAGGTGGCGAAGACTCCTGCGGGAGTACGAGACAGGGGAGACCCCGCAGGCGCTAAAGCGCAGAGGAGGCTCCCCGGCACGCCCGCAAAACTGCTTGCCGCCTGGAGCGGAAATCAACAGCCACTATACATACACAACTAACATTTCAGTGACTTTTTCAGTGCCCTTGCTGGTGGTGCAATGCCCTTTTTGTAGTCTGGGCACTTCCGCTTTTCTTTTTATCTTGGAGGATAAGTGCCTAATGATGGACCGCTGCCATATGGATATTCATACTCAATTTCTTCTGAGAATGTAATATAGTCGACCGCTACCATCGGAATGAGGAAGCGTGTGCCGACTTGCGGATCGCTTAAAATTACGTGATCCCGGCCGGCAGCTTCAATGATTCCTCTAAATTCTTTGGCATTCCACTGATTGTTTCCTTCAAAGGTTGCAAACACACTTACTAACTTTCCCTTGTTCAAACGGAGAATATTTTCGATGTATGATTGTTCAATTGGCAGCATGCCAGGAGCAGTTGCAGCACCTTGTGCTGGAGGCGTTGGCGCTCCTCCAACACCAGCCTGTGGAAATTGCTGAAAACCTTGCTGACCAGGCATGAAACCTTGACCGCCTGCGATTGGTTGTGCGCCTTGCTGGCCGGCGGCTCCGGTATAAGGCTGGAATCCTCGTGGATCGTAATATTGGTTCATCTTTTTCCCTCCTATAGAACTCATTCAATAATATTGTGGATAGACGAATGACCTAACAATTCTATTCATACTCCTTTGAACCTAAAATGGTGACAGTTTTTTTGGCTCTCTTCTCACCTCTTTTTGATGAGACTTTCGGAGCTTAATCTTGAGACTCGCTGTTTAATAGTATGAGGAAAAAGAATGATTTATGACTGGAAGAAAAGCTGATTAAGACAGAAAAAAGTTCTCAAGCACGTGCCTCGAGAACTTTAAAAAAACATTATGGATGAACCTAGATAACAAGCAGGTAACAGCGTAAGCTTTCTAGTTTAAACATGCAGGAATCTTGGAACGCGTTCTTCTTCTAGCAGGTTACCCACGAAGAAGGCTCCAAATTCGCCGTAGCGGGCGCTGACTTCGTCAAAACGCATTTCGTAGACAAGCTTCTTAAACTGGAGCACGTCTTCGGCGAATAGGGTAACGCCCCACTCGTAATCGTCGAAGCCAACAGAGCCAGTGATAATTTGTTTTACCTTGCCTGCATATGTACGGCCAATCATACCATGGCTGCGCATCATGCTGCGGCGTTCTTCCATCGGCAGCATGTACCAGTTATCATTTCCTTGACGGCGCTTGTCCATTGGGTAGAAGCAGACATGCTTCGCTTTTGGCAATGTTGGATAAAGGCGTGCAAGGATTTGCGGGTTTTGGTATGGATCTTCACCTGCTGGCAGATAGTTACTGAGTTCTACCACAGATACATAGGAATGAGCAGGAATCGTGAATTCTGCTAATTTGGATTTATTAAATTCGGTTTCGATTTCGTTTAGTTCCTCCATCGTAGGACGAAGGATCATCATCATGAAATCAGCTTTTTGGCCGACGATTGTATATAAAGCATGGCTGCCTTCTTTACGTTCTTGTGTTTCGTTCCATTTTTCAACCAGACTTAAGAACTCGTTAATGGCCGCTTCGCGTTCATCAACCGGAAGCATTTTCCAAGTTGTCCAATCAACAGTGCGGAAATCATGAAGGCAATACCAGCCATCAAGCGTTTGTGCTGCTTCACTCATTATAATCACTCCTAGATAATCATTCTTCTTATTACCAATCTTAACTATATCATAGTTTGGCCAAGTGCCGCCTTAATAAAACTCTAAATGTAGAGAAGGGGATATTTTTATAAAAAAGGGTAAATAGTAAAGGTAAGAGTGCAATTTTTTGAAAAAAAAAACTTTTTAATGAAACCGCTGCCTGTGACGTGCATTGCTTGAAATTTCACCTTGGTAAAGTATGCTAGAAGGGTAGTTTTTCTAAGGAGGATATTGTCGTGAGTGATTTATTTGAAGGTTTAAAGCAGAAGATTTCTGGACGCGATTTACGAATTGTTTTTCCAGAGGGATTAGATGAGCGGATTATTCGTGCAGCCAGTCGTTTGGCTGAGGAAAATTTACTTACACCTATTTTAGTAGGGAACATTGAACAGGTGCAGGCAAAAGCAAAAGAAGTTGGCGTTTCTGTGGACTCAGCAGAAATTTATGATCCGGCTACATATGCAGGTATGGATGAGTTAGTGGCGGCATTTGTTGATCGCCGTAAAGGTAAGGCAACAGAAGAGGATGCCCGCAAAATTTTGCTGGATGAAAATTATTTTGGGACCATGCTTGTTTATTTAAATAAAGCACATGGTCTTGTCAGTGGCGCGGCCCACTCTACAGCTGATACGGTGCGCCCTGCACTTCAAATTATTAAAACAAAAGCTGGCGTGAAGAAAACGTCTGGTGTGTTCATTATGGTTCGTGAAGATGAGAAATATGTATTTGCTGATTGTGCAATTAATATTGCACCTGACAGCAATGATTTAGCGGAGATTGCCATTGAGAGTGCGAAAACGGCGGAAATGTTTGATATCGAGCCTCGGATTGCGATGTTAAGCTTTTCAACTAAGGGTTCAGCTAAATCTCCGGAAACCGAGCGTGTCGCTGAGGCTGTAGCAGAAGCAAAACGCCGCGATGCATCGCTTGTATTGGACGGCGAATTCCAGTTTGATGCTGCGTTTGTTCCATCTGTTGCAAAAAGTAAAGCACCTGGTTCTGTGCTACAAGGTGATGCAAATGTATTTATTTTCCCAAGCCTTGAAGCAGGAAACATCGGCTATAAAATTGCACAGCGTTTAGGCGGATTTGAGGCAGTTGGCCCGATTTTACAAGGGTTAAATGCACCGGTTAATGACCTGTCTCGCGGCTGTAACGAAGAAGATGTATACAAGCTTGCGTTAATTACAGCAGCACAAGGATTATAATAAAGAATGGGCTGGTCCAAAAGAGGACTGGCTCTTTTTTTGCGCGGCTGTTTAAGTTGGCATCTTTTTGATAAAATAATCCTATCTAATCATTAAGGAGTTACAAAAATGGAAGGTTTACTGCGCCAGCACGAGTGGCGGATCATTGATCAGTCGGCGGTTGGGATTCATTTTCAAGCATTACAATCCTTTGGAACAGATGATACCTTATGTGCGTCTGTTGGGGCTGGTGAGGCACCGGCAACGGCACGGACATGGGTTCATCATAATACAGTTGTGTTGGGGATCCAGGATACGAGATTGCCATTTTTACAGGAAGGCATCCAATTTTTAACTTCCCAAGGATATCAGCCAATTGTTCGGAATTCCGGCGGGTTAGCGGTTGTGCTGGATGAGGGTGTCCTTAATATTTCGCTCATTTTTCCAGAGGTTGAAAAGGGCATCGATATTAATCGTGGCTATGATGTCATGTGGGAATTGATTCAACAAATGTTCGCCGATTTTCCAGTATCGATTGACGCGCGGGAAATTGTCGGCTCGTATTGCCCGGGAAGTTATGATCTAAGTATCGGCGGGAAAAAGTTTGCAGGTATTTCACAGCGCCGTTTAAAAAAAGGAGTGGCAGTGCAGATTTATTTGTGCGTCAATGGGAGCGGTGAAAAGCGGGCGGAGCTTGTACGGGACTTCTATCAGCTTGCGAAAAAACAAGAGCAAACCAAATTTTCCTATCCAGAGGTTGTTCCGGCGGTGATGGCCTCCTTGTCCGAATTGCTTGGTGTTGATTTGACCATTAGCGATGTAATGCTGCGGCTGTTAAATTGCTTAAACATGAATAGTGAACACTTGTATGCAGGGCAGCTCAATGAATTCGAGCTGGAGTTTTTTCCTGGGTACTACCAACGTGTAGTAGACCGTAATGAAAAAATTGCGGAGATGGTGAAAGGGTAGGCTGTTCAGCACTGCCGGATCGATAGCCATATAAAAAAGCCGTAGATCTATTCAATAGATTTCCGGCTTTCTATATTAAGTGCTGCTGCGCTCTGCCTCTTCTCCCTTAATTCCTTTGGAAAGCTTATTATTCTGCTACTTTTTCTAGGTTTCCGTTTCGGTCCATTTTGAATTTAGTAGCGGGTCTTTCCTCTTCTTCAAATAATACAAGTTTACGGGCACGATTCATGATTTTCATCAGTGTCTCATAATCTTCTTGAATGGTTTCTGTATTTTGCTCTAGACCTTCAATTTTTGCGGTCATTTCCTCGTTTTGCTTCCGTAACTCAGCAATTTCTCTTTTCAATCTTTCATTCTCACTTTTTAGTGCTTCATTTTGCAGATTGGCATGATGAAAGTTTTGTAAATAAGAGATAACCGAATCAAGTGTTAGTCCACCTGTAGGTGCAGCCGTTCGGTAGGTTTGTGCTGCCACTGGCTTGACATACGTTTCGACGGCCATTTCTGTCTGCATATCTGGCATATCTGGAATTTCTGACATTTCCGGTATGTCCATAATGGTTTCCATCGGCATTTCGACATGCATTGGTGCGAGTGTTTCTATTTCATCTGTAGCAGGTACCGGCGGATTGTAGAGCAGCTTTTTCTTGCCGCCTTGTTCTTTTCCTAATACTCTTTGTCTTTGTTT
This sequence comes from Neobacillus drentensis, assembly GCF_036965645.1. Taxonomy (GTDB): domain Bacteria; phylum Bacillota; class Bacilli; order Bacillales; family Cytobacillaceae; genus Neobacillus; species Neobacillus drentensis_D. The sequence goes on along the minus strand of NZ_JBALPZ010000056.1, from coordinate 69,773 downwards.
TCGTTGCTTTTTCGCTAGTTGTAGTGCTTTTTCATAGCGATGGCGTACGACGGCATTCCATCTGAAGCCACAGGCTGCTGACGTGCGGTTTAGTTTGTCCCCTACCTCTTCGAAAGCATTTAGCTGGGTGCTGCCTTCCCTTACATGACGAAGAACGGTTTCAGCTAATAGTAAGTCATTTTCATCTGTCCATGCATCTTGACGAACTTTCATATTATTCAACTCCCTAAATGAATTTACCAATTTGTCAGTTCCTTTGACTGACTTTTAAAGTTCTAGTCTTAGGATGGACAAGTTTTTCAAGGTTTATACCAAAATGAATACAAGGATAGTAGATTTTTTAACTTAAAGATTCTAGACGGTTTTGACAAGAGTTGCTAATGATTTCAGCTTGCATTGAAAAAAAAGAACCTGTAAAATGACCTATGGAGTTAGACCGTTTGTTAGATAAATGTATTTGGCCAATTACGAATGGTTTTAATTGGATAAAATAGTGAGTAGATAATAGATTGTCGATAGAAAGGGGTGGATGGAATGTCCAATGAATTTCGTGTTTGTGATGATTGTCAGGCCGTGAATTTAAAGACATTGATCCCTCGTTTGAAAGAAATCGATCCGGATGCGGAAATTAAAGTTGGCTGCCAATCCTATTGCGGTCCCGGTCGAAAAAAGACCTTTGCCTTCGTTAATAACAGACCTGTAGCAGCATTAACGGAAGAGGAATTAATGGAGAAGGTAAATAAAAAGATTAAGTAAAGCTGTGGCAGAAAAATAGATACTCAACAAGAGAATCACCTACGTCCTCCTAGACCACAGGTGATTTTTCTTTTTGCTTTGGTGCCTGTCACCATTTATCATTCGCTAATAGTAGAAATGGTGCCCAACGACCTTAATGTCGAAATATCCTGCGGAATTTTGTTGGTTTTTGGTATATAATAGGAATAATGATTTTACTGGCCGATTGGCAGTAGGAAAGTAAGGCATGTTAAGAGGAAGAGGGTATTCCATGCAATATTCGGCTGAAAAGTTAACGGAAGAAAAAGTGTTTAAAGATCCCGTCCATCGCTATGTTCATGTCCAGGATCGAGTGATATGGGATTTAATTGGAACGAAAGAGTTTCAGCGTCTGCGCCGGATTAAGCAGCTCGGAACCACTTTTTTAACCTTTCACGGTGCAGAACACAGCAGATTTAACCATTCTCTTGGCGTATATGAGATTGTACGCCGCATCATCGATGATGTCTTTGCAGGCAGACCGGAATGGAACCATGAAGAACGATTGCTTACATTATGTGCGGCGCTTCTCCACGACCTTGGGCACGGCCCATTTTCCCACTCCTTTGAAAAAGTATTTGATTTTGACCATGAAGACTTAACTCGAGCAATCATCTTGGGAAATACAGAAGTCAATAAGGTGCTTCAAAGAATTAGCCCTGATTTTCCAACGCAGGTTGCGGAGGTCATAGCCAAAACATCTGGGAAAAAGCTGGTTGTCAGCATGATTTCTAGTCAGATTGATGCCGACCGGATGGATTACCTGCAGCGGGATGCCTATTTTACGGGGGTCAGCTACGGTCAGTTTGATATGGAACGGATTCTACGGGTGATGCGGCCAAGGGAAGAGCAGGTCGTGATTAAAAAGAGCGGCATGCATGCGGTGGAAGACTATATTATGAGCCGTTATCAGATGTACTGGCAGGTATACTTTCATCCTGTTTCGCGAAGTGCGGAAGTGATTTTAACGAAAATTCTTCACCGTGCGAAGTTCCTCTATGAGAATAACTACTCTTTTAAATTGGAGCCGATTCACTTTACCTCTCTTTTTAAAGAGGAAGTGACATTAGAAGACTATTTAAAATTAGATGAGTCTGTGTGTTTTTATTACTTTCAAATTTGGCAGGAAGAGCAGGATCCGATTATTAGCGACCTTTGCCGGCGCTTTGTAAATCGCAATCTATTTAAGTATGCAGAATTTGACCCTGCCAAGGAATACAAGAAGCTTGCGGAATTAACTGTTTTATTTGGAAAAGCAGGCATCGACCCCGACTATTATTTGGTGGTTGATTCATCATCGGATTTGCCTTATGACTTCTACCGCCCAGGCGAGGAAGAAGAACGCCTGCCGATTCATTTGTTAATGAAAAATGGGGAATTACGAGAACTTTCCAGGGAATCAGAAATCGTTGATGCTATTTCCGGAAAAAGGAGAACGGACCATAAACTCTATTACCCAGCTGACTTCTTAGAAGACGATTCCAGCCAAAAAGAACTAAAAAAGCAAATTCGCACCCTTTTAGATAGTTAATGGTGCCTGTCACCATTAGAGGTCTTAACATAGTAATAATATGAGAAATGGTGCCTGTCACCGATAGAGATCTGTTTAGATGGAGTAGGAGATGACGAATATTGTTAAAAGATCATGCTAAGCTGATGCAGGCGATAATGGTTTCTGGTGAGATTACTGGGAGAAAAAAGCTGCAGAAGATGATATATATTGCGAAGAAGGTAGATTTCCCTTTTCATGAGCGGTTCCAGTTTCATTTTTACGGTCCCTATTCAGAGGAATTAACCACGAGAGTAGAAGAACTCTGTAATATGGGATTTTTGAATGAGGTAAAAGAGAAAAAAGGCGGATACTACCAATATCGCTATACCCTGACAGACTCGGGGAAAGAGTTTTTAAGCTTAAATGAAGTAGAGATGCCGTGTTTAGAGGATTGCTTTAATGATATGAACGAACAAAATGCTAGATTCCTCGAGCTAGTTTCAACGGTTTTGTATTTTGATAATCTCTCAAAAGCGGAAGTGGCGGATAAAGTATTCACACTAAAGGCAAGCCAGCGTTATACGCTGGATGAAGTTGATGAGGCTTATCAATACATTGAAACCCTTAAAGGGAAAGTTCAATAAAAATACAACGAAACCGCCGGGTTCAGGTCTAAGAGAAGACCAAACCTAGGCGGTTTTTTGGTAGAGAAGAAGAAACAATATTGTGAAAATTTCACATGGTGCCTGTCACCATTGCTCCTATTTCTACTCATTTCACCGTGTCTGCTTTATTTATCGCTTGCGCGGACGCCTGCTACTGCGTAGTGGTTTTTGCTCATTTCTTCGATGAAGACGGTGATTTTTTCTTTTGGGGCACCGACTGTTTCGCTGACGGCGTCAGTTACTTTTTCGACCAAGGCGCGCTTTTGGTCTTCGCTGCGTCCTTCAAGCATCTTTACTGTTACATATGGCATCTTTCTTTCCTCCTTTTAAATGAACTATTAGTAGTGTTCCATAAACAAACGAAAAGCGCAATATTTTGCGCACTTTTGATTTTCTTTTTACAAGCGGTATCAGTTATACTTAAAGAAATACAGAAGTAATGGTTCAAATGATACATGGTTTAGCCATTCATCTTAACGGTTTATAATAAGGAAGGAGAAATGAAATGGATGGATTCCACACGGCCTACCCACTGAGGTTAATTCCCTATGTGGCGATTACCCTTATTTTTGCCTTCACATTCCATGAATTTGCCCATGCCTATGTAGCCTATAAATTTGGCGATAATACGGCGAAAAAGCAAGGCCGCCTGACCCTAAATCCCCTCCGGCATCTTGACCCGATCGGAACGATTCTCATCTTTCTTGCAGGATTTGGCTGGGCTCGTCCTGTACCGGTCAATCGTTTTTATTTTAAAAAACCGCGTCTTGCCGGCATTTTGGTTTCAGCAGCAGGCCCTCTTTCAAATCTTATTTTAGCCTCAATCGGTTTTATTGTTGGATATGGCCTGATGCGTTTCGGTGTAGCCTCGTCTGTACATTTTGATGAATTCCTAATGATTTTTATTAATTTAAACATCGTTTTGTTTATTTTCAATTTGATCCCGCTCCCGCCGCTAGATGGCTACAGAATACTAGAGGACCTTGCGCCTCATCATGTTCGTGCGAAAATGACACAATATGAACAGTACGGAATGCTGATCTTTTTAGTTCTCGTGATTACCCCGCTCGACCAATTTACGATTCAGCCTATTTTTAGCTTCATCGTCCCAGGGGTAAGGGAAGGATTAAGTAATTTCTTCTATACACTTTTTTTCTAGGAGGTTTATCATTCAATGGAAGAAAATAAGAAAAAACTTGGTTTTAATATTATTAAAAAAAGTGACCCCATGGCCGGACATAAAGGGTTTGGAAAAGGGGCATTGAGTCTGGATAATGTTTCCCCAGTGTTTATCGATATTGAGGCAGGCGAGGCCGAGATTGATATCGGCGCTATGCATGCCCGAAGTGCCGTCGAGAAGGGAATTAAATTTTTGCCTAATAAAGAAGAAGTTCCAAACGGGAAACCTTACTGGCTGGTTTGGGTTACGATTGACCGCAATGAAGAAGGCCCTTATTATGCGGGGGTGACCGCTTGCTATATGACCGTGGACCGTGAAATCCGCCGCGGCTACAAATCATTGCCGGAACATGTCAACCGGATGGATAAATCACTTAAGCGCCATATTATTGTCGATGTAATGGATGATCCATCTAAAAAGGTATTGGCAGATTTCCTGCGTGCCCACAACGAGGTATTATGGGAAAACTCTTCTGAGGAACTGAAAAATGGACTTTTAGCAGAATAATTTTTTTAGAAAAATTAGCAATATTAATTCTTGAAGTTTTTTCTAAAAATAAGGTAAGATATAGTCAGTGTGAAAACACTGTAAAACTAGGACAAGAAAAGCTCCGGAGCAATCCGGAGCTTTTCTATATGTTGAAGCTGTCGCACTGAATCAAGGCCTTTCTTAAAAGATGTCCAGCTCCAGGCGCCTTCCGCTTTTCTATTCCCAAGGCATTATTTTCTTATACCAAGGTACCTTTTTCTCCTCTGTATTCTTTTTATTTCCGTGAGGAGCGTTCTTTAAGTGATCGGTGCAATATTCAGTTGGTTCGGTGCCTTTGACGAAGTAGGTGAAACGGCGGACAGGGCAATCCTTTGTCGCCAGTTTTCCGTTATCCGGATCCACATACAGCCCAATTACACCCTCTTTTGGCGCCTTAAACGCCTTAACCGGCTTCCCTTTTAAGGCATCCTCCATAAAGTCGGCCCAAATCTTCTTAGCGTATGACTTTTCCGCAACCATATCAATGGGTTTCCCAACGTCATAGCCCGCCCAAACGGCTGTAACCAGCTGCGGTGAATAGCCAATCATCCAGCTGTCCGTTTCCGTTGAGCCAGACTTACCAGCATACGGACGAGTAATATCTTTTATCACCGTGCTTCCGGTTACCTTTGCATAGCCATTTAACTTCGAATCAAAGACCCCCGTTAACATTTGAGTCATGACGTACGCTCTGGCCGCATTTAAAACCCGCTCATGATGCTCGTCTTTTTCAAAAATGACGTTGCCATTGTAGTCTTCCACTCTGGTAATTAACTCGGGATGTACTCGTTTTCCTCCGTTCGCAAACATGCTATAGGCATTGGCCATATCGATCATCCGGACTCCAGAGGTCCCTAATGCAAGGGAAGGCACCTCCGCCATTTTCGTAGACAAACCGAATTTTTTTGCAGCCTCAATTAAAGTATCTTCTCCTAAAAATAAATGAGTTTTGACGGCAAAAATATTATCAGACACGGCAATAGCCCGGGCCAGCGTAATTTCCCCTTTTGCATATTTATTATTGAAGTTATGTGGTGTGTAATCCGCCTGACCATCATCAAAATGAAAGGTCGTATACTCGCTCCGCATCGTAGACGATGGGGTAAATCCATGCTCAAGGGCAGCATAATACAACAAAGGCTTGATAGTTGATCCAGGCTGCCTGATGGCTTGAACGGCGCGGTTAAATGGACTTTTTTCATAATCACGGCCGCCGACCATTGCCTTGACATCACCGGTTTTCGGATCCATGGCGACAAGGCCGACCTGAATGTCGGAGGAGCTGGCCACTTTTTCTTTGATTTGGCTTTCAGCTGCTTCTTGCTGTTTTATATTAAGAGTCGTATAGACCTTTAGCCCGCCTAAGGCAATCGTGCGTTCATCTAAATGAAGCTGGTTTTTGAGCGCATTCCGAACGGCATCCTGAAAGTAAGGAGCTACTTTAATCTTTTGGGTGGTGTGAACGCCCTCTAAATGAAGCGGTGCCGCCGCGGCAGCCTGTGCTGCTTTTTTAGAAATATAGCCGTTTTCAACCATGGTTTGTAAAATAATTGCCTGACGAGTTTTGGCTTTTTCCATGTTGGCCAGCGGTGAATAGATTCCTGGCCCCTTTGGAATTCCTGAGAGCATGCTTGCCTCAGCAAGGGTTAATTGGGAGGCTTTTTTTCCAAAATAATATTGGCTGGCTGCTTCCACTCCATAGGCTCCGTTGCCGTAATAAATAGTATTTAAATAGCCTTCAAGAATGTCCTTTTTGGAATAGTTCATCTCGAGGCGGATAGTATAAAACGCCTCGGTCAGCTTACGCTTCCAGGTTTTGTCGTGCTCAAGGAAGAGATTTCGGGCATATTGCTGGGTAATCGTACTCGCCCCCTGCACTTTGGCAAAGGCTTGAACGTCGGCGACGACTGCCCCGGCAATTCGTTTAAAATCAAAGCCATGATGATGGTAAAAGTTTTTATCCTCGACGGAGACAGTGGCATTGACTAAGTCTGGTGAAATATCTTTCATGTTGACCCAGTAGCGTTTTTGACCGCTGTTACTTTCGCCGATCAAGGTGCCATTGTCAGCGAAAAATAACGTCGATTGCGGGACAGCAAGCGGCGGTGGCCCTAGTATTTTTGCATACCCAAGAACGCCGGCAAAGAGGATGAGCATACAAATCATGCCTATCAAACTGATGATAATAAACGCCCGCAGATATTTGATTGTCTTTCGAAACCCTTGATCAGTCATGATTTCCATTATGTTCACCACCCCTTAAAAGCGGAAGCGCTTTGGTCAGCCCCGACAAGCGCTGGAGGGCCTGGCGGTGAAGTCGTTCTTTGACTTCATCGACGGGACCGAAGCGACCTCGAGGGGCTAAGCGCTGTAGCTAGATATGTTTAAGATTTACACTTTTAAAAATTAGATAGTCATAGTATTGAAAAAATAGAGTCATTTTAAACATTCATGGAAAAATTATTTAAATTTTGCTAGACTTTTTCTTACGTTTGTAATTCAATAGTTTGGGTAGCATAAAAGAAAAGCGGAAGCGAAGGGTTTGACGCCCGCTGGACTATATGCGAAATGGAAGGAAGTTGGTCATGTCAATTTGGTTTACAGAAAAGCAAACTGAAAACTTTGGGATCACCATGAAAATCAACAAAACCTTACATACAGAACAAACTGAATTTCAAAAACTTGATATGATAGAAACCGAAGAATGGGGCAACATGCTGCTGTTAGACGACATGGTGATGACATCCGTTCGTGACGAATTTGTCTACCATGAAATGGTTGCACACGTACCACTATTCACCCATCCAAACCCTGAGAGCGTGCTCGTTGTCGGCGGCGGCGATGGCGGTGTCATTCGGGAAGTCCTCAAGCACCCAAGCGTGAAAAAAGCGACCTTAGTGGATATTGACGGAAAAGTAATCGAGTATTCAAAGAAATTTCTTCCTGAAATTGCCGGCAAGCTGGATGATCCGCGTGTCGATGTCCGTGTCGATGACGGGTTTATGCATATTGCAAAAAGTGAAAATCAATATGATGTCATTATGGTAGATTCAACGGAACCAGTTGGTCCTGCGGTAAATCTGTTTACAAAGGGCTTCTATGCGGGGATCTCTAAGGCGTTAAAAGAAGATGGGATTTTTGTAGCGCAGTCGGATAATCCTTGGTTTAAAGCGGACTTAATTCGAAATGTCCAAAGCGATGTAAGAGAGATTTTCCCGATTACCCGTTTGTATGTAGCTAATATACCAACCTATCCAAGTGGTCTATGGGCGTTCACGATCGGTTCAAAGAAATATGATCCGCTTGAGGTTAGCGAGGACCGCTTCCATGAAATTGAAACCAAATATTACACAAAAGAACTGCATAAGGCAGCGTTTGTTTTACCTAAGTTTGTTGGGGACCTATTGAAGTAATAGAGCAAACAAGCCGTTACAAAAGTCTTTTGTGATCTTGAAGTACATAAAAGTGAGGGATTGTAGAATGCGTTTTGATGAGGCCTATTCAGGCAATGTGTTTATTAAAAGTCACCCGAATTATGAAGAAAGTCAGGTTGTATTATATGGAATGCCAATGGATTGGACAGTGAGCTACCGCCCCGGTTCACGTTTTGGCCCAGCCCGAATCCGTGAAGTTTCCATTGGTCTTGAGGAGTATAGTTTTTACCTTGACCGTGAACTGGAAGAGGTAAAATATTTTGATGCCGGGGACATTCCGCTTCCATTTGGTAATGCTCAGCGCAGCCTTGATATGATTGAAGAATTTGTTGACCGGATTCTAGAGGCCGGCAAGTTCCCACTGGGAATGGGCGGCGAACACCTGGTATCTTGGCCGGTTATGAAGGCTATGTATAAGAAGTATCCGGACTTAGCAATTATCCATTTTGATGCGCATACGGATTTGCGCGAAGAATACGAAGGAGAGCCATTATCGCATTCCACGCCAATTCGTAAAATTGCGGAACATATTGGTCCAAAAAATGTTTATTCTTTTGGCATCCGTTCCGGTATGAAGGAAGAGTTACAGTGGGCTAAAGAGAACGGTATGCATATTTCGAAATTTGAGGTGCTTGAGCCGTTGAAGGAAATTCTGCCAACACTTGCAGGCCGTCCGGTTTATGTCACGATCGATATCGATGTCCTAGACCCAGCCCACGCGCCGGGAACAGGAACCGTCGATGCAGGCGGCATCACCTCAAAAGAACTGCTCGCATCCATCCATGCAATTGCCCGTTCTGAGGTAAACGTAGTGGGGGGCGACCTAGTAGAAGTAGCACCCATCTATGACCCATCCGAACAAACAGCCAATACTGCCAGCAAACTAATCCGCGAAATGATCCTTGGCTGGGTAAAATAGTGGAAACAGTACAAACGGTGCCTGTCACCATTTGTTGTATTCCCACAATGTTTAGATAGTTTTTGGTGCCTGACACCTTTGATTTTGGTGCCTGTCCCGGTGCGGGGCGGGCATCTTTTGATTTGTTGGTGATCTAAGTTTATAATAGGAAGAGTATGCATTTATTTACTTAGGTCAATTATGATGACTAGATAACGATCTAAAGAGGATAATAAATTCCTTTTTATAAAGGAAGTGTTACATTTGTCGAATTTGTCTGCTACAGAGATTCCAATGAAGATTAATGTGAAGACAACCATTCATCAGCAAGAAGGCTCAGAGACGATTGAATTGAAGGTATTTGGCCGCTATTTTGAAAAAGATGGAGCAGCATTTCTTAAATATGAGGAAGTGCTCGAAGAAGGTACAGTCCGCACCATCGTCAAAGTGACACCGGACGAAGCCTTGATCTTACGCGGCGGCGCGGTCAAGATGCGTCTGCCCTTCAAGTTACATAAAAAATTAAGAGGCAGCTATGAGATGCCCTTTGGGGTATTTGAAACGATGACATTGACCAGAAGACTTGAGCACACTAAAGGTTTGATTGATATTCTTTATGATTTCACGATGCAGGGCTCACCTGCTGGCACATACCATTTGGAGATAACCTTTCAGGAGGATGAAAAATGAATATAGTTGAACAAGTACAAACAAAATTAAAGGAAGAGATTCGTGCAGCCGTGCTTAAGGCTGGCCTTGCTGCCGAAGAACAAATCCCTGATGTGATTCTTGAAATCCCAAAAGAAAAGGCACACGGTGATTATTCCACCAACATGGCGATGCAGCTTGCGCGGGTCGCGAAAAAGGCACCTAGAATGATTGCCGAGGCATTGGTCGCTAATTTTGACCACTCAAAGGCCTCCATTGAAAAAATTGAGCTGGCGGGACCTGGATTTATCAATTTTTATATGAATAATGCTTACTTAACCGATTTAATTCCGACTGTTCTTCAAGCAGGTGACAACTACGGTGAAACGACGACGGGTAAAGGCCAAAAAGTTCAAGTTGAGTTTGTATCCGCGAATCCAACCGGTGACCTTCACCTTGGACATGCCCGCGGCGCGGCCGTTGGTGACTCACTTAGCAATATCCTAGCGAAGGCAGGCTACGATGTTTCCCGTGAATACTATATTAATGATGCCGGCAACCAGATTAATAATCTAGCGATATCTGTAGAAGCCCGTTATTTCCAAGCGCTTGGCCTTGAGAAAGACATGCCGGCGGACGGCTATCATGGTGCTGATATCATCGGGATTGGTAAAACCTTGGCTGAAGAGTTTGGCGATAAGTATGTAAATATCGGGGAAGAGGAACGTTTCGAATTTTTCCGTGACTATGGCTTGAAATATGAAATGGCCAAGCTGCAGAAGGATTTAGAGGATTTCCGCGTCGGCTTTGATGTGTGGTATTCTGAAACTTCCCTTTATAAAAATGGGAAAATTGATAAGGCACTCGAAGCACTGCGTGAAAGCGGCTATATCTATGAGCAGGACGGGGCAACATGGCTTCGTTCAACCGATTTCGGTGATGATAAAGACCGTGTGCTTATTAAGCAAGACGGCTCTTATACCTATTTAACGCCGGATATTGCCTACCATAAAGACAAGCTTGAGCGCGGTTTTGAAAAATTAATCAATATTTGGGGTGCTGACCACCACGGTTATATTCCTCGGATGAAGGCGGCCATCCAGGCCTTAGGTTATGACCGCGAGGCCCTCGAGGTTGAAATCATTCAATTAGTTCACCTTTATAAAAATGGTGAGAAAATGAAGATGAGTAAGCGTACCGGTAAAGCCGTAACGATGCGTGATTTGGTCGATGAGGTTGGCCTCGATGCGACACGTTATTTCTTTGCAATGCGCAGTTCGGATACCCATATGGATTTTGACTTGGATTTGGCTGTGTCCGAATCTAACGAAAATCCGGTCTACTATGCTCAATATGCTCATGCACGGATTTCCAGTATCCTTCGTACCGGCGGGGAGCAGGGAATCAGCGTGGATGCGGATGCCGATTTGTCGTTACTTGGCTCTGAAAAGGAAGTAGACCTATTAAAGAAAATTGGGGAATTCCCAGCGGCTGTCGGTGAGGCCGCACTGAAGCGTGTACCGCACCGCATCACAAATTATATTTTAGAATTAGCGTCCGCTTTCCACAGTTTTTACAATGCGGACAAGGTGCTTGATAGCGAAAATCCTGCCCGTACAAAGGCACGCCTTGCTTTAGTCAAATCAGTGCAGATTACCCTTAAAAATGCGCTTGCATTAATTGGTGTTTCGGCACCAGAGAAAATGTAGATTAGCATTAGCCTCTAGTGTTAGGTACCTAACACTAGGGGCTTTTTATATGGTAAAAACGAATGAGAATGGTGTCAGAGTGTTGAGAAATACTAAAACTGTTTAAAAGCATGAATAACTTCCAAAAAAATGCGGATATTAACGGTAGAAATTGAGTAGGAGTGACCTAGAAATGAATGTTGGAAGAGCGAAGGAAATACTAGAATCAGCGGATATGATCAATGTCACTTATAATGGCACCCCTGTGATTATTCAACATGTTGACGAAGCTGCCAAAATGGCCCGGATCTATACGCGTAAAGATCCAGAGAATGAAAAAGATGTTCCTGTCCTTAATCTAATCGAAGAGTAAAAAAGAGTCTCCAACATTAGGTGGAGACTCTTTCATTTTATCTCAAGGCTGGCCCCGCTGATCCGCTTAAAACCGCGCAGTTTACTTAAATCCTCGACCAATTTTAAGGCCGCCTGATCCTTGGCCTTGGCCTCAATCATAAAATCGACATCCTGACCATACTCACGCAATAAATTCACAAACGGCATAATAAACTCCGGGTCAACAAAATCTGCATGAGAGCGGAACTCCTTTTCATTTTTCGGCGAAGAAATATGGACTTTCGGAATCACATCAACGGCTGACCATGTCTCAAAAATCCGAGGCAGCAGTTCTTCAAGCGGAGCTTCACTTAGATTAGCCATGTGATGATGATAATCAAACACTAACGGAATTCCTTCTTTCACACACACCGTCAAGGTTTCTTCAGCCGTATAGGTCTTATCATCATTTTCTAATGTCATGACCTTCTTAATGTGGCCCGGTAAAGTGGTCAGATTCTCATAAAAACGCGACACTGCGGCCGCCTTATCCCCATATGCTCCGCCAATATGAATATTGATGAGTCCTTGATCAGCTATCCCCATTGCTTCAAACATCTGATAATGATACGTCATATCAATGACAGCATTTTCAGTAATCGTCTTTTTCGGTGAAGTAAACAGCGTAAATTGATTTGGATGAAAGCTGACCCGTAAATGATGCCGTTTGACTAAATCCCCAATTTCCTGCCATTCTTTTAAAAACGGTGTAGTAAAATCCCAGCGGACCTCTGGATGTGTTGCCAATGGGACAATGGAGCTTGAGAATCGGTACAATTCAATTTCGTGGGCAAGATTATAGTAGAGCATCCGTAATGTGTGCTGAAGATTTAGCCTCGTCACCTCAAGCAGCTTTTCTTCGCGCTCTCGGGCACTAAGCTGCTGATAACGGGTAAAGGTAAGCGTCTTTGCCGGGGAGGCATCCCATAAACTAATCGCATGCGAAACATAGCCAAGCCGAATTTTAATCATTAACTCTCCCCCCTTATAAAAAATAACTGACAGCCCCTGCAACTGCTTCCTTCACAGACCGCCATAGGTTTGGTTTAGTAAGGTCTTCTAGCGACAGCTGCTTAGAATCGAGGATGTCTTTTTTGATGACCTGCCTCATGCGTTTAATAAAGGCAGGATCATAGATATAGCAATTAATTTCTTTATTTAAAAATAAGCTCCGTTTATCGAAATTGGCCGTACCAATATCGCAAATCTTATCGTCAATCAGGATGGTCTTTGCATGATAAAAACCGTTTTGGTATTGATAAACAAGTGCCCCTGCTTGAAGCATCCTCCGCAAATAACGATAGGATGCTTCTTGAACAAGGATATGATCTGCCGTAAAGGGGACAAGGAGCGTGATGCTGACGCCGCGCCGCCGCGCCGCGAGTAATTCTTTAAAAATAGGCGTGCTCGGAATAAAGTAGGGGGTACCGATTAGAATCGATTTGTTCGCCTTTCTTATTAAGTCAATAAAAATACCTTCCAGCATCCCGGCCTCGGTTGGGTTAAATTGATGGCGGATGCTGCCTTTGGGCAGCTTGGGAAAATAACCAGGATCGTTTTGCACCTTCTCACTTGCATACTCATTCCAATCCAGCAAAAACTCACTTTGCAAAAAATTCACGCTTTCACCGGTTATTTTTAACTGGTAATCCCGCCATGGACTAAGCTTCGGATCTTCATCGATATATTCTTTGCCAATATTAAAGCCTCCCATAAAACCAATCGCCCCATCAATAATTGAAATCTTCCGGTGGTTTCGGACTTGAGATGAATAAAAAAGGAAGGGCAGTTTGACTCGATTACTAAATGCTACATGTATTCCCGCACCCTTTAGTTCTTTAACCTCTTTTTTCTTGATTGTTAAACTGCCAAGGCGGTCAATCAGCAAGCGGACCTCGACACCGATACGCGCCTTCTCTTTTAAAATGTTAAAAAACTCCTGTCCCAAACTGTCATTCTTTACGATGTAGTACAAGATATGGATATGTTTTTGGGCCTTTTGAATCTCAGAAAAATAAGTGCGAAAAAATTCTTTGCCATGCGTAAAAATTTCTAACTCGCCATGGAGGATGCCGGTTTCAAGTTTGCTTGTGATGAAAAGATGCTTCTTACGGCCTAACCTAAAATCTAAGACAAGCCATATAATGATTAGAATAAGCAGTCCGCTCAAAATGAGTACAAATTTCATTGTGAATCTTTCCCCCATTCGGTTTAGTTAGTGTCTCCAAGCGCCAGCATTTCTATTAGTTGAGGAATCTTAAAAAAACATTTGACTGAATGCTCATTCATTTTTATAATAGAGATAAGTATAATTCTGAATATTTACTATTTTCAACAAACAATTGGGGAGAATCTAAGAAAGGGGCGTTTTACTTGAATGGTCTTTTATGGGTCAATCTCATTGCGTTTCTAGCTGTAACCGCTTACGCAGTAAGTCTGTTTGTTTATGTAGTCAAAACGCGAATTGAATTTATTAAGCTGGGGAAGAAAGTCGAGTTTGATAACAATGTCAAAAAGCGGCTGCAAAAAATCTGGGTCAACGTGTTTGGCCAGAAGAAGCTGTTAAAAGATAAAAAAAGTGGTGCCATCCACGTGATGTTCTTTTATGGCTTTATCTTAGTGCAATTCGGAGCGATTGATTTCATCTGGAAGGGGCTTGCGCCAGGCTCTCATCTGCCGCTCGGGCCATTGTATGCCGGGTTTACCTTTTTCCAGGAGATTGTCACCCTAATGATTCTTGTTGCGGTTGTTTGGGCGTTTCACCGCCGTTATGTTGAAAAATTAGTCCGCCTAAAACGCAACTTTAAATCAGGCCTCGTTCTGCTATTTATTGGCGGATTGATGGTGTCTGTTTTACTTGGCAATGGTATGGGTATCATTTGGCATGGTGAGGACCCATCATGGACAGAGCCCGTTGCTTCACTGATTTCACTGATTTTTTCAGGAATAAATGAAACCGTCTCCATTGTCATCTTCTACATAGCATGGTGGGCACATTTATTATTCCTGTTAACCTTCTTAGTGTACGTCCCGCAGTCAAAACATGCTCACCTAATTGCCGGTCCGGCCAATGTCTACTTTAACCGTCTAGATAAGCCCGGCAAGCTGAAAAAAGTTGATTTTGAAGATGAATCACAAGAATCGTTTGGTGTTGGAAAAATTGAAGACTTTACTCAGCACCAAATGATCGATTTTTATGCCTGCGTGGAATGCGGCCGCTGTACGAATATGTGTCCGGCCACCGGGACAGGAAAAATGCTGTCACCAATGGATTTAATCGTCAAAATGCGCGACCACCTCACTTTCTATGGTGCGTCTGTGACGTCTAAGCAGCCATGGGTGCCGACATTTGCCTTTGCCAATTCAAAAGGGAATCAGATCGCGCTTGCCGCACAAGGGGCGGGGGCGCAAGAATCAGCGGCGGCCGCAGTTTACAGTCCTAGTTTAATCGGTGATGTGATTACCGAAGAGGAAATTTGGGCGTGTACGACCTGCCGCAACTGTGAGGACCAATGTCCCGTTATGAATGAACATGTCGATAAAATAATCGACCTGCGCCGCTTCTTAGTTTTGACAGAAGGAAAAATGGATGCCGATGCCCAGCGTGCCATGACGAATATTGAGCGCCAGGGCAACCCATGGGGCTTAAACCGTAAAGAACGCGAAAACTGGCGTGAGGTTCGCGAGGATGTCCATATTCCAACCGTAAAGGAAATGAACAAGGCAGGCGAAGAATTTGAATATCTCTTCTGGGTGGGCTCAATGGGCTCCTATGATAACCGCAGCCAAAAGATTGCCTTATCTTTCGCTAAGCTCCTAAACGAGGCAGGTGTGAAATTTGCCATCCTCGGCAATAAGGAAAAGAACTCCGGTGATACACCGCGCCGTTTAGGAAATGAGTTTCTATTCCAGGAGCTTGCAGCGAAAAATATCGAGGAATTTGAAAAGGCAGAGGTCAAGAAAATCGTCACCATTGACCCGCATGCCTATAATACTTTAAAAAATGAATATCCTGATTTCGGGTTAGAAGCGGAAGTTTATCACCATACGGAAGTTCTTTATCAGTTAGTCCGTGATGGAAGGCTCGTTCCAAAGCATGCCGTTAATGAAACCATAACCTTCCATGATTCCTGCTACCTTGGACGTTACAACGATGTATACGATCCGCCGCGGGAGATTTTAAAATCTATTCCTGGAGTGAAGCTGGTGGAAATGGAACGCAACCGGGAAAAGGGTATGTGCTGCGGTGCAGGCGGCGGTTTGATGTGGATGGAGGAAGAAACTGGCCATCGTATCAACGTCAGCCGAACGGAACAGGCACTTGCCGTCAATCCGTCCGTGATCAGCTCGGGCTGTCCGTACTGCTTAACGATGCTGTCTGATGGAACGAAGGCTAAGGAAGTGGAAGAAAAAGTTTCGACCTACGATGTGGCCGAGTTACTTGAAAAAGCTGTTTGTGGTGAAGTGAGAACTGCTTCTTAAAACTGAAGCAGGAGTTGGATTGTTTTACAAATCAAAATTTTAAAAATTTTGTGTAAACTATTTCAACTTCTGCTCTTTTTTATGTAAAATAGAGTTATAAAATTAAAACGCTTTCATTATTTTAGGGGACGTAAGTTGGAATCTTTGGTTCTATGCTTGCGTTATCTTTTTCGCTCCTTACCTGAGCGAGCGTTCAGTCGAAACAGGCTGAGGGGAACTGGCTGTTTAGTACGAATAAATGGAACAAGGGAGAGATGGAAATGGGCAAAACGGTTATTTTGAGTGGTGTCCGTACACCTTTTGGAAAATTAGGGGGAATTTTAAGCAGCTTTACGGCTTCACAGCTTGGCGGCATTGCGGTGAAGGAAGCACTGCTTCGTGCAAGTGTGAAACCAGAAGAGGTGGAGGAAGTCATTCTTGGAACGGTGCTACAAGGCGGACAGGGGCAAATTCCATCCCGTCAGGCAGCAGTTCACGCTGGACTGCCATGGGAAGTCAAGACGGAGACGATAAACAAAGTGTGTGCTTCGGGAATGCGCAGCGTGACGTTAGCAGATCAAATCATTCGCGCTGGCGATGAAGAGGTCATTGTCGCAGGCGGGATGGAATCGATGAGCAACGCTCCTTATGTTTTGCCAAAAGCAAGGTGGGGCTTTCGAATGGGCGACTCCACTGTAAAGGATTTAATGGTTCATGACGGTTTGACCTGCAGCTTTACAGGCGTGCATATGGGCACGTATGGGAATGGAACCGCCGCTGAAATGGAGATTTCGCGTGAAGCCCAGGATGAATGGGCGCTTCGCAGCCATGTTCGCGCGACGGCTGCGATTGAGAGCGGAAAATTAGCCGAGGAAATCGTAGCGGTTGAGGTGCCTCAGCGCAGAGGGGAGCCGGTGGTGGTTTCTGCTGATGAGGGTCCGCGCAAGGACACCTCTTTGGGGCGGCTATCCAAGTTAGCACCGGTGTTTAATTCAACTGGCACGATTACCGCCGGTAACGCTCCTGGCGTAAATGACGGTGCGGCGGCCCTTGTGCTGATGAGTGAGGAGCGGGCGGTGCGAGAAGGGCGTCAGGTGGAGGCGGTTATCCTTGGCCATGCAGCGATTGCAGTTGAAGCAAAGGATTTCCCACAGACACCGGGATTGGTGATCAATGAGTTGTTAAGAAAAACAGGACGGAGCTTGGATGAAGTTGATTTGTTTGAAATCAATGAAGCCTTTTCGGCAGTGGCGTTAGCGAGTGCAAAGATTGCCGGGCTTGATTCGGAAAAAATCAATGTGAACGGCGGTGCGGTCGCGCTGGGTCATCCGATTGGTGCGAGCGGGGCGCGGATTATTATTACCTTAATGCATGAATTGAAACGCCGAGGCGGCGGTATTGGGATTGCGGCGATTTGCTCAGGCGGCGGCCAGGGAGATGCTGTGATGATTGAGGTGCCTAAGAAGGCGTAGGGCGTTTTCTAAAATGTGGTTATTGGCGGATCGTATGGCATAACTGGCGTAACGGGCTTTATTATTGGCGGATAGGTTAAAATACTGGCGGAAACCGCTCTTTTACTGGCGCTAGGCCGATTTACTGGCGGAAGACATGAAATAACTGGCGGAAGTAGATTTTATAGTGGCGGATAAGCTTAGATTACTGGCGAAAACCGCCTCCTTCTGCCGTTATTTTTAATAGCGAGGCCGGGCATAGTCCGGCCTTAAATTTGGAGGGAAAACAATGAACGTGTCAAAAGTTATGGTAATTGGCGCAGGCCAAATGGGTTCTGGTATCGCCCAGGTTTGTGCTCAAGCCGGTTACAAAGTGGTATTAAATGACATAAATACGGAATTCGTGGAGCGGGGGTTAGGGGTCATCCAAAAAAATCTCACCCGCAACGTCGACAAAGGCCGAATCACGGAAGAACAAAAACAGGAAATAGCAGCAAGACTAACCCCATCAACCGAACTCAACGACGCCAGCAGCGTTGACCTTGTCATCGAAGCAGCTGTTGAAAACATGGAAATTAAGACAAATATCTTTTCGCAGCTAGACAAAATCGCTCCAGCACATACCATCCTTGCAAGCAACACTTCATCATTGCCTATCACAGAAATCGCCGCTGCCACCAGCCGTCCGGAAAAGGTAATCGGCATGCACTTTATGAATCCAGTCCCAGTTATGAAACTAGTCGAAATTATCCGAGGTCTGGCCACAGGCGATGAAGTCTATCAAGTGATTGAAGATATGACCAAGACTTTGGGCAAAGTGCCTGTCGAAGTAAATGACTTTCCTGGCTTTGTCTCGAATCGCATCTTGATGCCGATGATCAACGAAGCCATTTACACGCTTTACGAGGGCGTTGCCACTAAAGAAGCGATTGATGAAGTGATGAAGCTTGGCATGAATCACCCAATGGGGCCGTTAACGCTAGCTGATTTTATCGGCTTAGATACCTGTTTATACATTATGGAAACCCTCCATGAAGGCTTTGGCGATGATAAATACCGTCCATGCCCGCTTTTGCGTAAATATGTGAAAGCCGGCTGGCTCGGTAAGAAATCAGGGCGCGGTTTTTACAGCTATGAATAAGATAGAAAAGCGGAAGCGCCTTGAATAGGGCAAGAAGTAGTTCGCTTTTTCCCAAGCGCTTGTGCGGGACAATTAAACAAAACCAGGTGAATCACGCCGTCCTTACATAATCGAAGATTCCCCTGGCCCAAAGCATCCGAACTATTCAACCTCAGGAAGGGGAACATATTATGAATCTTTCATTTACAGAAGAGCAAGAAATGCTGCGGAAAATGGTTCGCGATTTTGCTCAGAAAGAAATCAAACCCTTTATTGAAAAAATGGAAAAAGGGGAATTTCCCCGTGAAATTCTTCGTAAAATGGGCGAACTCGGCCTGATGGGGATACCAGTTCCTAAAGAATACGGCGGAGCAGAGATGGATTTTACCTCATACATTATGGCCATTCATGAGCTGTCTAAAGTAAGCGCTGCCGTCGGTGTGATTCTATCGGTGCACACCTCGGTCTGCACGAACCCCATTTTGTATTTCGGAACAGAGAAACAAAAGCAAAAGTATATACACAAGCTGGCTTCGGGTGAGTATTTGGGGGCCTTTTGCTTAACTGAGCCGAGTTCTGGATCGGATGCGGCCAGTTTAAAAACGCGGGCAGTGAAAAAAGGAGACCATTACGTACTGAGCGGCTCCAAGGTGTTTATCACAAATGGCGGCGAGGCCGACGTGTATATTGTATTTGCCACAACAGACCCAGCTCTTGGTACAAAAGGGATTGCGGCCTTTATTGTTGAAAAAACTACGCCTGGTTTTATCGTCGGCAAGGATGAGAAGAAAATGGGGCTGCATGGCTCAAGAACAGTCCAGCTGACCTTTGAGGACATGCATGTCCCAGCGGAGAACATGCTGGGCCAGGAAGGCGAGGGCTTTAGAATAGCGATGGCAAACCTCGATGTCGGCCGGATTGGCATCGCCACGCAGGCCTTGGGGATTGCGGAAGCCGCATTGGAAGCGGCCGCCGCCTACGCGAAGGAACGCCGCCAATTTGGCAAGCCAATCGCTGCCCAGCAGGGAATTGCTTTTAAGCTGGCCGATATGGCCACGAGTGTGGAGGCTGCAAAACTATTAGTCTATCGAGCGTCAGATTTGCGGAGTAAGGGCTTGAAGTGCACGTTAGAGGCGTCGATGGCAAAGCTCTTTACGACGCGGACAGCGGTAGAAGTAGCCACGGAGGCCATTCAGGTCTTTGGCGGCTATGGTTATACCGAGGACTATCCAGTCGAGCGGTATTTCCGCGATGCCAAGGTGACGGAAATTTATGAGGGCACGAGCGAGATTCAGCGGATTGTAATTAGTAAGCATCTATGAGTTGGGCACAGATTGTTAATAGATCATAAATTTTGTTAATAAAGCTAAAGAATAAGCCCCAAATGGGAAGAGGAGGCACTAATGATGCAATTTAAATTGTCTGAAGAGCATGAAATGATTCGTAAAATGGTTCGGGACTTTGCGCGCAACGAGGTGGCACCGACAGCGGCAGAGCGCGATGAAGAAGAACGCTTTGACCGGGAGATTTTTGACAAAATGGCAGAGCTGGGCTTAACAGGGATTCCTTGGCCAGAAGAGTACGGAGGCATTGGCAGCGATTTTCTTGCCTACTGTATCGCGGTAGAGGAGCTTTCCCGTGTTGACGCCTCAACAGGCGTGCTATTATCGGCGCACACTTCCCTTGCCGGCTGGCCAATCTATAAATTTGGAAACGAAGAGCAAAAGCAAACCTATCTCCGTCCCATGGCAGAAGGTACAAAAATTGGTGCGTACGGCCTAACAGAGCCTGGCAGTGGTTCAGATGCCGGCGGAATGAGAACAACCGCCCGGCTGGATGGCGACCACTACGTCTTAAACGGATCAAAAATATTCATTACCAACGGCGGCGTGGCCGACATCTATGTCGTCTTTGCCTTAACGGACCCAGCAAACAAACAGAAAGGAACGACCGCTTTCATTATCGAGAGTGACTTCCCTGGCTTCTCTGTTGGTAAAAAAGAAAAGAAACTTGGGATTCGTTCCTCGCCGACAACTGAAATTATTTTTGAAGATTGCAAGGTTCCTATAAAAAACCGTCTTGGAGAAGAGGGCGAGGGCTTTAAAATTGCGATGATGACGCTTGACGGCGGCCGCAATGGCATCGCCGCTCAAGCGGTTGGTATTGCTCAGGGCGCTCTGGATGCAGCCGTTGATTATGCGCGCGAACGCCAGCAATTTGGCAAGCCGATTGTAGCCAATCAAGGCATCTCGTTTAAACTGGCCGATATGGCGACTAATATCGAAGCATCTAGACTATTAACCTATCAAGCAGCATGGCTTGAGTCGAATGGCTTGCCGTACGGCAAAGAGTCAGCGATGTCGAAACTATTTGCCGGCGACACGGCGATGAAGGTGACGACGGAAGCGGTTCAAGTGTTTGGCGGTTATGGCTATACAAAAGACTATCCAGTTGAACGCTTTATGCGTGATGCAAAAATTACGCAAATTTATGAGGGTACACAGGAAATTCAGCGACTCGTGATTTCGAGAATGATAACAAGATAAAGGCGGTAACAGGGGATGAAAAAACGAGAAGTTCAGGCCTCTGTCAAAGATGAGCGTCTTGTGCAAAAAAGGCGCGATCAAATGATCAAAGGGGCAGTAGCACTTTTTAAACAAAAAGGGTTTCACCGGACAACAACGAGGGAAATCGCCAAAGCAGCCGGGTTTAGCATCGGCACATTGTATGAATACATCCGTACAAAAGAGGATGTCCTTTATCTTGTCTGTGACAGTATCTATGATCATGTCAGTGAACGGCTTCAAGAAGATTTGGCGGTAGAAAAAGGAACATTGGAAAGCTTAAAGCGTGGGATTGCGGACTTTTTCCAGGTCATGGATGAAATGCAGGCCGAGGTACTTGTCATGTATCAGGAAGTAAAGTCCCTTTCCAAGGACGCCTTGCCATATGTGTTGAAAAAGGAAATGGAAATGGTCGCGATGTTTGAGGAGCTGTTGACTCGCTGTGTCGAGAACGGAGAGCTGAGATTAACACAAAAACAGATTGAGCTCGTCGCCCATAATATTTTCGTTCAGGGACAAATGTGGGGGTTCCGCCGCTGGGCGTTAAGAAAGCTGTTTACGCTCGAGGAGTATATTACGATGCAGACAGAAGTCTTATTATCGGGGATTCAAAACGGGGTCTCGGGAGCCGTAACGGTTCCGGAAAAGGGTTAATCAACAGCGAGTGCTAGAATAGATTCATTTTTTTCCAAAAGGGGGAGCACGATGGGGAACTATCAGCCGCGGCATCATATCCGCTTTGTGACGGCGTCGAGCCTGTTTGACGGTCATGATGCTTCAATAAATATTATGAGACGGATCCTGCAGGCGAGCGGGGCAGAGGTCATTCACCTTGGACATAACCGTTCGGTCGAGGAGGTTGTCAACGCCGCGATCCAGGAAGATGTCCAGGGAATTGCGATTTCGTCGTATCAAGGCGGGCACGTCGAGTATTTTAAATACATGTATGACCTGCTAAAGGAAAAGGGCGCTTCGCATATTCGAATTTATGGCGGAGGCGGCGGGGTGATTATCCCGCGGGAACTGGATGAACTGCACGCCTACGGAATTGCGCGGCTGTTTTCACCGGAAGATGGGCGGACGCTTGGGCTCCAAGGGATGATTAACTTGATGATCCAGGAGTGTGACTTTTCGACGCTGACTTCTGATCTTAGCGGGCAGATTGCCGCCCTGCCGGCTGGTGACGTAAATGCCATTGCCAAACTAATCACCTTAGCCGAACTTCATGTGGATCAAAGGAATGAGGCCGCTGCTGCTGCTGAACAAGTGCTTGAACAAGTGAAGTCACTTGAAAAGGGGATTCCTGTCGTGGGGATTACAGGAACAGGCGGTGCTGGAAAAAGCTCATTAACGGATGAATTGATTCGCCGTTTTATTAATGAATTTCCTGGGAAAAAAGTTGCCATCCTTTCCGTCGACCCGACCAAACAAAAAACGGGCGGAGCACTACTGGGAGACCGAATTCGCATGAATGCGATTTTCTCGCCGAATGTGTATATGCGCAGTCTGGCAACGCGCAGTTCAAAAAGTGAACTATCGCTGGCGATAAAGGACGCCGTCGCAGTCACAAAGGCGGCGGGCTTTGACCTTGTGATTGTCGAGACAAGCGGCATCGGGCAAGGGGATGCTGAAATCACAGAGGTCTGTGATGCGTCGATGTATGTAATGACAAGTGAATTTGGAGCCCCGTCACAGCTGGAAAAAATTGATATGCTCGATTTTGCGGATTTAATTGTTATCAATAAGTTTGAGCGCAAGGGCTCGGAGGATGCAAAGCGCCAGGTGCAGAAGCAGTACCAGCGCAACCATATGCTGTTTGAAAAGGAACTCGACGAAATGCCGGTATACGGTACCATTGCCAGTCAATTTAATGATCCGGGGACGAATGCTTTATTTGCGGCATTAGTGGAAGTCATCAATGAAAAAGCGGGGACCGGTTGGGTAACCTCGTTTAGCAAGGATGCAGTAGTTGAAAAGCAAAATGTGATTATTCCAACGGACCGGCGTTATTATTTACGAGAGATCACTGAGACGGTGCGCGGCTACCACCGCAAGGCCGAAGCGCAGACTGATATTGCCCGGAAATTATTTCAGCTTGAAGGCGCGATTGCCGCGGTTCAAGACCAGCTAGATGTTGTGGCTGCATTAGAAGCAGTGAAGCAGGAAACGGAGGAGCAATTAACGCCGGAATCCCGAAATATCCTTTCGTCGTGGGAACAGACAAAAGAAGCCTATGCGGGGGATCAATTCGTTACGCGCATTCGGGATAAAGAGATTATCACGGTATTAAAATCGAAAAGTTTATCAGGTCTCGACATCCCAAAGGTCGTTTTGCCTAAATATAAAGATTATGGTGAGATCTTGCGCTGGGTGTACCGCGAGAATGTCCCAGGCTCGTTCCCGTATACGGCTGGGGTGTTTCCTTTTAAACGTGAAGGTGAGGACCCAAAACGCCAGTTTGCCGGTGAAGGGACACCGGAACGGACGAACCGCCGCTTCCATTATTTATCGAAGGATGATGCTGCGAAACGGTTAAGTACCGCATTTGACTCGGTGACCTTGTACGGGGAGGACCCGGATTACCGTCCGGATATTTTTGGAAAGGTCGGCGAAAGCGGGGTCAATGTTTGTACGTTAGATGATATGAAGAAGCTGTATGCAGGCTTTGATTTATGTCACCCGTCAACATCCGTTTCGATGACCATTAATGGTCCAGCGCCGATTATTTTGGCCATGTTTATGAACACAGCAATTGATCAGCAGGTGCAGAAGAAGGAAACAGAGCTTGGCCGCACGCTGACCGTCGAGGAGTTCACGGAGGTCCGTGCCTATACATTGCGGACGGTGCGCGGGACAGTGCAGGCGGATATTTTAAAAGAAGATCAAGGGCAAAACACGTGTATTTTTTCAACAGAGTTTGCCCTAAGGATGATGGGGGATATCCAGCAGTATTTCATTGACCATCAAGTCCGCAATTATTATTCTGTGTCCATTAGCGGTTATCATATAGCCGAAGCCGGCGCCAACCCAATATCACAGCTGGCCTTTACGCTGTCAAATGGCTTTACGTATGTTGAGTACTATTTGAGCCGCGGCATGAAGATTGACGACTTTGCACCAAACTTGTCGTTCTTTTTCTCCAATGGTCTGGATCCCGAATACACGGTGATTGGCCGGGTGGCGCGGAGAATTTGGGCAACAGTGATGAGGGATAAGTACGGGGCGAATGAGCGCAGTCAAAAGCTTAAGTATCATGTTCAGACCTCAGGGCGGTCGCTGCATGCGCAGGAAATTGATTTTAATGATATCCGGACGACACTGCAGGCTCTAATGGCGCTCCATGATAACTGTAATTCGCTGCATACGAATGCCTACGATGAGGCCATCACCACGCCGACTGAAGATTCGGTGCGCCGGGCGATGGCAATTCAGATGATCATTACAAAAGAGCACGGCTTAACGAAGAATGAGAATCCGCTGCAGGGATCATTTATTGTGGAGGAATTGACGGACCTGGTTGAGGAAGCGGTGCTGCAGGAGTTTGACCGCTTGAATGACCGCGGCGGGGTGCTGGGTTCGATGGAGACGCAGTATCAGCGCGGTAAAATCCAGGATGAATCGATGTATTATGAAATGAAGAAGCATACCGGTGAGCTGCCAATTATTGGCGTCAATACCTATTTGAATCCGAATCCACCGTCTGTGGAAGAGGTGAATAATATGGAGATCGCCCGGGCAACGAAAGAGGAGAAGGAATTGCAAATTCATAATTTGCGTGCCTTCCAAGAAGCTCATACGAACGAAACAGCGGCCGCTTTAAATCGCTTGAAGGCGGCAGCCGTGAACAATGGCAATATTTTTGCAGAATTAATGGAAACGGTTAAATCTGCAAGTCTTGGGCAAATCACAAGAGCACTTTATGAAGTCGGCGGCCAGTACCGTCGGAATATGTAAAATGGAATACGAAAAGCAGAAGCGCCTTGACCAAAGGCTAAAGCCCAAGGTGCGGGAGCTGGACAATTTCCTAAAGTTTCAACAATGCTAAGGGTAGAAACGGTGACAGGCACCATGCCAAAACATGGTGCCTTTTAGTTCTTGTCTATTTTTGTGGTAAAATATTTTTGCTTAATAATATTAAATTCATCTCTTATCTTATATAATCATACTAGCTTTCAACTCGATGTTTTTTTAGGCAGGTGTTCAGATGAGGAGTATTCACATAATCGTTATTTTAATTTTTTTCGCCTGGCCATTATACTATCTTTATGAACGTGAACTAGGTGCCGTTTCATTTCTGCTTTTGGCAATCTTCTTTTTATATATTTCCGTAAAGGAAATTAAAAAACTAAAAAGGGAAAAAACTGAGAACAAGGATTAGTCCCTCTTTGCAAAAAATCAACTGAAACTATCGGGTTGTACTAGCATAAACACCAATAATTTGTTTATAATGAAGAATATGCAAAAATTTAGAAGTGCGGATAATGTAAGCCCGCACGGAAGCTAGACAGTTATCAACATATTTTCATACATAAAAATCTTAACTGTCCTGACTGACTCGAAAGTAATGAGCGTTAAATAGAGAAAGGAAGTGCCAATAGTGACTTTAGCACAATACTCAAAAGAGGAATTGCAAGAGTTTTCCCTCATGGAAATGGCTTATGAATATTTAAAAAATAGCAAGCAGCCAATCTCCTTTCATGAATTAGTGAATGAGATTAAAGCGGCAGCTGATATATCGGACGAAGAAATTCGTTCACGTCTGGCACAATTTTATACCGATATCAACATTGACGGCCGTTTTCTCTCGTTAGGCGAAAACCGCTGGGGACTTCGCGTTTGGTATCCGGTTGATACAGCTGAAGAAGAGGTTATCACAGCTGTTAAACCGAAGAAGAAAAAGGCGAAGAAAGTTGTGGACGAAGACGAACTTGAAGATTTCGATGAAATCGATGACGAGGAATATGATGATCTTGACGACTTCGCCGATGATGAAGATGATCTTCTCGATGATGATGATGATGATTTAGATGATCTTGATGACGTGGATGAATTTGACGATGACGATGATGTCCTTGACGATGACGATGAAGATGAGGAATTCGAGCTTGATGAAGACGAAGTTCTCGATGATGATCTAGATGAAGAAGAGGACGAAGAGGAAGAGTTCGACGACGTAGAAGAAGACGAAGACAAGTAAGTTTGGTTGAAAGCTGAGCCATTTGCCGTTTTGTTGGATTGAGGAAAACGGCTTGACTTTTGATTCAAGCCCCTGTATTATCTTTTTTGGGCTCCTTTTAAAAGGACGAATGAATATAACGAATATGCGCTCCCCTCGCAAAGCAGCGAGTGGGGCGCTTTTTATTTTTATGTCAAGATTTAGAGCCAAGCTAAGGCACTGAACCTTTTCAAGAAAACTCCCACACAAGGAGTTTTTTCGTTTTTGGAGCAATAGGGAAATAAATTTTTAAAAAAATATCCTTAAACAACCTGAATAATGCACAAACTGTTATGGAGGAGGACTATTTTATGACAAAGTATATTTTTGTTACCGGTGGTGTGGTGTCATCACTTGGAAAAGGGATTACCGCTGCTTCTTTAGGGCGTTTATTGAAAAATCGAGGTTTGAATGTAACGATCCAGAAGTTTGATCCGTACATTAACGTGGACCCAGGAACCATGAGCCCTTATCAGCATGGGGAAGTTTTCGTAACTGACGATGGTGCGGAAACGGATTTGGACCTTGGCCACTACGAGCGCTTTATCGACATTAATCTAAACAAGTACTCAAACGTAACAACAGGGAAAATTTATTCAACTGTCCTAAGAAAAGAGCGCCGCGGCGATTATTTAGGAGCAACCGTTCAGGTTATTCCACATATTACGAACGAAATCAAAGAACGCTGCTTCCGCGCTGGCAAAGAAACCAATGCAGATGTCGTCATTACTGAAATTGGCGGAACGGTTGGGGATATTGAATCACTGCCATTCCTAGAGGCAATTCGTCAAATTAAAAGTGACATTGGCAGCAAAAATGTGATGTACATTCACTGTACGCTGATTCCGTACATAAAGGCAGCCGGTGAAATGAAGACGAAGCCGACCCAGCATAGCGTGAAGGAACTGCGCAGCCTTGGAATTCAGCCAAATATTATTGTCGTAAGAACGGAGTTCCCTGTTTCGCAGGATATGAAGGATAAACTTGCTTTGTTCTGTGATATTGATGCGAAAGCGGTCATCGAATGCCGCGATGCAGATACCCTTTATTCCATTCCACTTGCCTTACAAGATCAAAACATGGACCAAATTGTCTGCGATCACTTGGAATTAAATACCCAAGCTGCAGAAATGACGGAGTGGACAGCACTTGTAGATCGGGTTCTAAACCTTTCTGGTAAAGTCCGCATCGGTCTTGTTGGTAAATATGTTGAACTTCAGGATGCCTACATTTCGGTTGTGGAAGCAATGAAGCATGCCGGTTACGCATTTGATACAGATGTAGAAATTAAGTGGATTAATTCTGAAGATGTTACGCGTGAAAATGTAGCAGAACTTCTTAGCGATGTCGATGGCGTCCTTGTGCCAGGCGGATTTGGCGACCGTGGGATTGAAGGGAAAATTGAAGCAACCCGTTATGCTCGTGAGCAGAAAAAGCCATTCCTTGGTATCTGTTTAGGTATGCAGCTGGCAACTATTGAGTATGCCCGCAACGTATTGGGTTATGCTGATGCACATTCAGCAGAATTCCTGCCTGAAACGAAACATCCGATTATTGACCTTCTTCCAGAGCAGAAGGATGTCGAAGATTTGGGCGGAACTTTACGTTTAGGTCTTTATCCTTGCCGGCTTGTGGAAGGGACAAAAGCGTTTGAAGCTTATGAAGATGAAGTGGTATATGAGCGCCACCGTCACCGTTATGAATTTAACAATTTCTATCGTCAAGAAATGGAAGCTGCCGGATTTACTTTCTCGGGGACAAGCCCTGACGGCCGGTTAGTGGAAATTATTGAGTTGAAGGACCATCCATGGTTTGTGGCGTCCCAGTTCCATCCAGAGTTTGTTTCAAGACCAACGCGCCCGCAGCCGTTGTTCCGCGACTTTATTAAAGCTTCGATTCAAAAATAATTTTGTTTTATGGCCAGTTCCTTGTTTGAGGACTGGTCTTTATTTTTGGCGTTAAATGGGAAAACGGCCAATCTTGCTGGAAAATGAGCCAATGGTGCGCCAAAATCAGCCATTGCTGTCGAAAAAATGGCCAATCAACACGGAAAATGAGCCAATCACCCACTAAAATCAGCCAATCAAAAAAATAGGGCCCACCAAGGCCCCATTTCTACTCTTCATATTCCGCTAAAATCTCATCAATCGTAAATTTTAATCCATGATAGACAAATAATGCTGCCATGGCAGCTGGATAACCATAGCGATTTCCGACATCATCGGGAAGCAGCCCCTTTTTTAATTGCAAATCGATATGAACATCTGCTAACTGGGATAAATCCTCCTCGCTAGATTCCAACACGGTCGAAATAGCGACAAAAGGTATCATCTTCTCACGCAAACGTTTTGCCAGCTCAACTGCAGGAACATCGTTAGCCAATCGTGTAAATAGGAGGACACGGTCGGCATCTGTGATCCTATCTAGATCGGTCTCAGTCAAAGATTTGGCACTACGTAAGGGTTCAGCACCATAGACCGCTTCAAATTCCACTGCTTTCATTTCTTCGGCACCCCATATATAAATGGAACCGTCACCTGCTGGTGCTTGGGCCAGTAAGCGGGCCCCATCTTCAAACGAAAATTCTTCTTTTTCTGCGATTTTTTTAAAAATACCCGTTAACTGGGTTGTAAACATTTTTAACATAGTAACCCTCCTTGTACGCTATCTATTATAAGCTTTTTCCAGCGTAACCAAAAACAATTGTAAAATAACAAATAAATGCGAAACTTTAAGCAGGATATTTATTTCCAGAGGTAGAAATATAACAAGTAAAAGATAAATACTAATCAAGGAAGAGGTGGAGTTTATGAAAGAGAAGATTTTAATTGTCGACGATCAATTTGGCATTCGTATCTTGCTGAATGAAGTGTTCCAAAAAGAAGGGTATCAAACATTTCAGGCTGCAAATGGAGTCCAAGCCCTTGAGATTGTGACAAATCATCAGCCGGATCTTGTCCTTTTGGATATGAAAATTCCGGGTATGGACGGTATTGAAATTTTAAAACGAATGAAAGTTATCGATCCAGAGATTCGCGTCATCATCATGACCGCCTATGGTGAATTGGACATGATTCAAGAAGCCAAAGACCTTGGTGCTCTAACCCATTTTGCAAAGCCATTCGATATTGACGATATTCGTGCGGCAGTCCGCAAACATATACCGCAAAAAACAAATTAAAAGATAAAAAGTATGCTTAAAATATAGATTTACCAATGGGTGCGCTTACAATGTGACAGTTTCAAAAAACATGCTCGAATGATGGCATTTCCTCCTTTCTTTTGATATGATACATATGACTTTAACCGGCTGTATATCATTTTTGATTTATACATAATTGGCAAATCGAAGGGAAAACCTTTTATGGTAGGCCATGTTTAAAATGATATTCAACCTAATTTAAGGAGGAAGAGAAATGCCTTTAGTATCAATGAAAGACATGCTTAACAAAGCGAAAGCGGAAGGCTATGCTGTAGGTCAATTCAACTTAAATAACTTAGAATTTACGCAAGCGATCCTTCAAGCGGCACAAGAAGAGAATGCACCCGTAATCCTTGGTGTATCTGAAGGTGCTGCTCGTTATATGTCCGGATTCAAAACGGTTGTAAAAATGGTAGAAGGCTTATTGGAAGATTTAAAAGTAACTGTTCCTGTAGCTATTCACCTTGACCACGGTTCAAGCTTTGAAAAATGTAAAGAAGCAATCGATGCAGGTTTTACATCTGTTATGATTGACGCTTCACACCACGCATTTGAAGAGAACGTTGAAATTACTAAAAAGGTAGTAGATTACGCTCATTCAAAAGGTGTTTCTGTTGAAGCTGAACTTGGAACAGTCGGCGGACAAGAAGACGACGTTTCTGGAAGCATTATCTATGCTGATGCTAACGAGTGTGTCGAGCTTGTAAAACGTACAGGTATCGATTGCTTAGCTCCTGCATTAGGTTCTGTTCACGGTCCTTACAAAGGTGAACCAAACCTTGGTTTCAAAGAAATGGAAGAAATCGGTAATCTAACTGGCATGCCATTAGTATTACACGGCGGTACTGGAATCCCAACAAAGGACATCCAGCGTTCTGTTTCTCTTGGAACTGCAAAAATTAACGTAAACACTGAAAACCAAATTGCCTCTGCGAAAACAGTTCGTGAAGTATTAGCGGCAAAACCAGAGGAATATGATCCACGTAAATACTTAGGACCAGCTCGCGACGCCATCAAAGCAACTGTTGTTGGCAAAATCCGTGAATTCGGTTCAGCAGGCAAAGCTTAAGATTAAGCGAAACTATAATAAAACTGAAAGCCGTCCTTCCTGAGGGCGGTTTATGTTTAGGATAAGAATTCTGAAAATTTAGTCGACATATTTACAAAGAATAAAAGCTTTGTCCCAACCCTTTAACAGAAAGGGATTGAAGGGTTCTTAAGTACTGAAAAAACCGCACAAACGCCAAAACGTTCCATTGGGAACACTCCCTCTATTTTTCAAATCAAAACAGACTTTCACAGCTGCTGGACAAAATGCCATAATTTTTTTTATTATAAATACATGAAATTCGGATTTTCGTGTAAACTAATGATAGACAAGCTGTCGGAATTTGACTTTTTGTGTTGGAAAAATATACCTATAGCCTCGCTGGGTACCAGTGGTCTTTTTAAATAAGGTCCAGCACGTTTGAAGTCTTTTGCACACTTCAGCGTGCTGGGGTCTAGAATGAAAGTCCCGTACTGACAACCATTCACGCACCTTTGTGGGCTTTAGAAGGGAGTCAATTAATGGAAAAACTTAAAATTGCGGGCGGTTATCCGTTAAAAGGAACAGTTCGCATCAGTGGAGCGAAAAATAGTGCCGTTGCCTTAATTCCGGCTACGATTTTAGCAGAATCACCCGTAACAATCGAAGGTTTACCGCACATTTCGGATGTGGAAATCTTAAAGGATTTGCTCGAGGAAATCGGCGGGAAAGTCTCGATGACTGATGAGGAAATGACGGTTGACCCTTCAACGATGATTTCAATGCCGCTGCCAAATGGAAAGGTTAAAAAGCTTCGTGCATCCTATTATTTAATGGGAGCCATGCTTGGGCGGTTTAAAAAGGCGGTTATTGGCCTGCCGGGCGGCTGTTATCTTGGCCCAAGACCGATTGACCAGCATATTAAGGGCTTTGAAGCACTGGGCGCTCAAATAACGAACGAACAAGGTGCCATTTATTTGCGTGCGGATGAACTTCGCGGTGCTCGGATTTACTTGGATGTAGTCAGTGTAGGGGCGACGATTAATATTATGCTGGCAGCCGTACGTGCTAAAGGACGGACCATCATCGAAAATGCCGCAAAAGAACCGGAAATTATTGACGTGGCTACATTGTTAACTAATATGGGTGCAAAAATTAAAGGGGCCGGAACCGATGTGATTCGGATTGATGGGGTTGAAACCCTGCATGGCTGCCGTCACACCATTATTCCAGACCGGATTGAGGCAGGAACCTATATGATTCTAGGAGCTGCTGCCGGTGAAGGAGTATTGGTGGATAACGTCATCCCGCAGCATTTAGAATCTTTGATTGCAAAGCTCCGTGAGATGGGTGTTCGAGTTGAGACTAGTGATGATCAAGTGTTTGTGGACGGTTCAGCAAGTTTGAAAGCGGTTGATATCAAAACACTTGTTTACCCTGGATTTCCAACGGATCTTCAGCAGCCATTTACGACTCTATTAACAAAAGCCTCAGGCTCTAGCGTGGTTACTGATACCATTTATGGTGCCCGTTTTAAACATATTGATGAACTTAGAAGAATGAACGCGAATATCAAGGTGGAAGGACGTTCCGCGATCATCAACGGTCCTGTACAGCTGCAAGGGGCGAAAGTGAAGGCAAGCGATCTGCGTGCCGGAGCAGCTCTTGTGATTGCCGGCCTGCTCGCCGAAGGGATAACGGAAGTAACTGGTCTTGAGCATATTGACCGTGGCTATAGTAATTTAGAAGAAAAACTAAATGGTCTCGGTGCTACTGTATGGCGCGAAGCACTGACGAAAGAAGAACTGGAACACCTTAAAAACACATAAAATAGTTTTTACGCTTTGGTAATGGTGACAGGCACCGTTAACACTATAAGCACAGTGGAAGAGGCTGGATTGATTGCATCTAGTCTCTTCATTTAGTTAACAATGGTATGAAATATTTACCAATATTGGGATTAATAATTTTTAGTTGATTAATTTTTTGTTCAGAGGGTAAAATAGTAATTGTTTTTATTATGCATGTATTCTGCAAACCTATTCATTTCTTTTTCTACTTCTATTTCAATTCCTCTAAAATCTAATTATTATCAAACCTGGACAATCTCTCGCTCATAAGGCGGATTTGCTGGAAAAATTTTAAAGAGTGGTGTACAAATGGAATTAACAATTTCAAGTTTAGAAAATATGAAGCTGAAGGAACTTTATGAGCTTGCTCGCGAATATAAGGTTACCTATTACAGCAAATTAACGAAAAAAGAACTTATTTTTGCAATCTTAAAATCTCGCGCTGAACAGCAGGGCTTTTTCTTCATGGAAGGCGTACTCGAGATTATTCAATCAGAAGGTTTCGGGTTTTTACGGCCAATCAATTATTCGCCAAGCTCAGAGGATATTTATATTTCCGCTTCCCAAATCCGCCGTTTTGATCTACGGAATGGAGACAAGGTGTCCGGTAAGGTTCGACCTCCAAAAGAAAACGAGCGCTATTATGGCTTACTTCATGTAGAAGCCGTCAATGGAGAAGATCCAGAGTCGGCGAAAGAACGTGTCTACTTCCCTGCCTTAACTCCGCTTTATCCAAATCGTCAAATGAAGCTAGAAACTACACCTAAACATTTGTCAACGAGGATTATGGATGTAGTGGCACCGGTCGGTTTTGGTCAGCGTGGTCTGATCGTTGCTCCTCCAAAGGCTGGTAAAACGATGCTGTTAAAGGAAATTGCTAACAGTGTGACTACCAATCATCCAGATGTTGAGTTAATTGTACTGTTAATCGATGAACGTCCGGAAGAGGTAACCGATATTGAACGTTCTGTCGCAGGCGATGTGGTCAGCTCGACGTTTGATGAAGTGCCTGAGAACCATATCAAAGTCGCTGAACTCGTACTTGACCGAGCGATGCGTTTGGTAGAGCACAAGCGTGATGTTGTCATTTTGATGGATAGTATTACGCGTTTAGCACGTGCTTATAACCTAGTCATCCCGCCAAGTGGACGTACGTTATCTGGTGGTATTGACCCGGCAGCGTTCCATCGTCCGAAGCGTTTCTTCGGGGCGGCCCGAAATATTGAAGAGGGCGGCAGCTTAACGATTCTTGCTACGGCACTTGTGGACACCGGTTCACGGATGGATGATGTCATTTATGAGGAATTCAAGGGAACTGGTAATATGGAACTGCATCTTGACCGTCAGCTGGCGGAGCGCCGTATTTTCCCTGCGCTTGATATTCGCCGCTCTGGTACGCGAAAGGAAGAGCTTCTGATTCCAAAGGATCATTTGGATAAATTATGGGCGATTCGCAAATCGATGTCAGATTCACCAGATTTTGCCGAGCGTTTCTTGAAAAAATTACGCCAGACAAAGTCCAATGAAGAGTTTTTTGCTCAATTAGGGGAAGAGTTAAAGAGTAGAAGATCGTAGCACCTTATCTGTGGGACTAGCCTGGTTAAGGCTCCCCGGCACGCCCGTGGAACGCGAGCGACTGCAGCGGTGTTCAACAGCCTAAATTAACTTTGATTTTCAAAAAAATCCCAACTTGCAAAATTAGGTTACCCTTGTTATAATGGGTGCAGTGTGTTTGAAGTATTTCATGCTTGTTTTTAAAAAGACAGGCATTTATATAACTCTGTTTCGAATGATTCAGGGCGGAAGGAGATGAAAAGAAATGAAAGCAGGAATTCATCCTAATTATAAAATGGTAAAGGTGACTTGTGCATGCGGTAATACGTTTGAAACTGGTTCAGTTAAGAATGAGATCCGTGTTGAAACTTGTTCAGAATGTCATCCATTCTATACTGGTCGTCAAAAATTCGCTGAAGCCGGCGGACGTGTTGATCGTTTCAACAAAAAATACGGCCTTAAGTCACAACAACAATAACTACTCAAGAACAGGCAAGAGGACCTATGGCTTGCCTGTTTTTTATTGAAAAAAATTAGAGTATTCACATAGATATGCAGGAAAAATACTTAAATATAGTTGAGAATTCAGCTTAAAATAGACAATATAGTCGTAACAGGGTTCGTTATAGGAAGGAGACACCGTTTATGTACTTAATGAAACAAAGCGGATGGGTTGAGGTTATCTGTGGCAGTATGTTTTCTGGAAAATCAGAGGAATTGATTCGTCGTGTTAGACGGGCTCAGTTTGCAAAACAAAATATAGCTGTATTTAAGCCGAAAATTGATAATCGCTACAGTGAGCAGTCTGTAGTTTCCCATAATGGTACTTCTTTTCATGCGAAGCCAATTTCCCATTCAATTGAGATTCTGCATCATGTAGAGGCTGATATTGATATTATTGCGATAGATGAAGTTCAGTTTTTTGATGAAGGGATTGTCCGGGTTGTTCAGCAGCTGGCTGACAGCGGTCACCGTGTGATCTGCGCCGGCCTTGATATGGATTTTCGCGGTGAGCCGTTTGGTCAGATGCCGGCCTTGATGGCGGTAGCGGAGTCGGTAACAAAGCTTCAGGCCGTTTGTACGGTCTGTGGTTCACCATCTAGCCGAACACAGCGTTTGATTGACGGCCGTCCAGCATCCTACCATGACCCAGTGATATTGGTAGGTGCCGCAGAAGCGTACGAGCCGCGCTGCCGCCACCACCACGAAGTCCCAAAAACATCACCCATACCAGCACGCTAATCGGTGGTGCCTTCGATGGTGCCTGTCACCGAAAACGTGGTTAGTAATGTGAAAAAATAATAATCGGTGCCTGTCACCGTTAACACTGTCTGAGAGTTGATTTCTCAGGCAGTTTTTTGTGTCTTGGATTCGGTTGGGATACTGGTTTGTGGTGGTTGATGGTATTAAATGAGGCTTAGGCGGAATCTTCGCTGGATTTGGCGGAAATATGAATAAAATTGGCGGAATTCTAGGTGAAACAAGCGGAATTACGTCCCGAGTTTGCTGGAATTACCTTTAAAACAAGCAGAATCTCCGTTGTATCCTCTTACGAACCCTGCCCTTGGAAAGATTTTTCTCGCTCAAAATAATCAGAGCAGGGCATGATAGTAAAGGGAGGTGGATCAAAGTTGAAAAAATGGATTTCTCTCGTAAGTATCATGTGTATGTTTCTATTGGGCGGCTGTAAGGGAGCTTACCTTGGTTCGGATGATAATGTCAAAAACGTTAGCAAAAATAACTCTAACCAAATGAACATCCGTGGCAATAATGTAGATTCCACAGCTGACCGCGGCAAAAATAAGCAGCACAAGGTTGAAGACGATATCACCAACCAAAACCCAAACTTCCTTGATCTGAAGCACACGGGCAGCGGTGGTGAAGCTGGTGCGACCAATCACGGCAACGATATCAATAAAGCAAAACAAGTGATTGCTGATACAAACGAGTTTAGAACCGACTCCGTATGGATTAACGGTGACCGCATGTGGGTAACTGTTTATAAAAAAGGAATGTTCTCTGATAAAACTAGAAACGATGCAGAGGCACGCCTTCATCGTAAGCTGGTTAATGCGCTCCCGCGTTATAATATTGAAGTGCGAGTCCAGGAAGACCGCAGGTAACATGCTCTGATTTAGGGCATGTTTTTTTGTATGAAAAAAAAGGGGCTTGACCTAAATAAAAAATTTCTCCCTCAATTTGGTTTTGACGGAGGTTTTCACCTATACTATAATTAGAATGTTATGGACTAAAACTCGAGGTGAATGAACTGTGTTTGATCGTCTTCAATCCGTGGAAGATCGCTATGAAAAGTTGAACGAACTTTTAAGTGATCCAGAAATTATTAATGATTCAAAAAAACTACGCGAATATTCAAAAGAACAATCTGATATACAAGAAACCGTACAAACCTACCGCCAGTATAAAGAGGCTCGTGAGCAGCTTCAAGATGCAAAGGCCATGCTTGAGGAGAAGCTTGACGCTGAAATGCGTGAAATGGTGAAGGAAGAAGTTAATGAGCTTGAGGCCCAAATTGAAGAGCTTGAAGCCAAAATGAAAATCCTTCTTGTTCCAAAGGATCCAAACGATGACAAAAACGTTATCTTTGAAATCCGTGGTGCAGCAGGTGGAGATGAAGCAGCTTTGTTTGCTGGTACCCTTTATCGGATGTACAGCCGGTATGCAGAAGCTCAAGGCTGGAAAACGGATCTTATTGATGCCAGCCCAACAGGCCTGGGCGGTTACAAAGAAATTAGTTTTATGATTAATGGTCAAGGTGCATACTCCAAATTGAAGTTTGAGAGCGGTGCCCACCGCGTACAGCGTGTTCCGGAAACTGAATCTGGCGGCCGGATTCACACATCTACGGCAACGGTTGTTTGTTTGCCGGAAGCGGAAGAATTTGAATATGAAATTCATGAAAAAGATATCCGTTTTGATACGTTTGCCTCAAGCGGCGCCGGCGGACAATCCGTTAATACGACGATGTCAGCCGTTCGTTTGACTCACCTTCCAACTGGAATTATGGTTTCCATCCAGGATGAAAAATCCCAGCATAAAAACCGGGATAAAGCGATGAAAGTATTACGTGCACGTGTTTATGATAAATTCCAGCAGGAAGCACAGGCTGAGTACGACCAGGTTCGTAAATCCGCAGTCGGAACGGGTGACCGTTCTGAACGGATCCGTACGTACAACTTCCCGCAAAATCGGGTAACCGACCACCGTATTGGTTTAACGCTTCAAAAATTAGACCAAATTGTAGAAGGTAAGCTGGATGAAATCATTGATGCCTTGATTATGGATGAACAGGCAAAAAGACTAGAAGAGGCAGCTAATGAGTAAAAAAGTATTCGAGGCCCTAAAATGGGCTTCTTCTTTTTTAGTTGAAGCAGGTCGTGATGAGAACGCCGGCGAACTATTGCTGCGCCATTTTGCGGGAATGTCAAGGGCGCAGTTGTTTGCCAACATGCGGGAGGATTTAGAGCCAAGTGTCTGGGAGGCGTTTGAAAAAGCGGTGCGTGAGCATGTAGAAGAGAGTGTGCCGGTCCAATACTTAATTGGTTCTGAAGAATTTTATGGCCGGACTTTCATGGTTAACGAAGAGGTCCTCATCCCACGGCCGGAAACTGAAGAACTCGTCTATGGAACACTCCAGCGTATGAAAGAGACCTTCAACAACCACCAGGAAATCCGCTTAGCCGATATCGGCACAGGCAGCGGCGCCATTGCCATCACACTAAAGCTGGAATTCCAGCTTGCAGCAGTGCAAAAGGTAAAAATGGTGACAGGCACTGATAACAATGCGGAGACGTTACAAAAGGTGACAGGCACCATTAAGGTAGCGGCTACTGATATTGCGGAGGGGTCGCTGGCGGTGGCGCGGGAGAATGCTGTGAGACTTGGAGCGGATGTCAGGTTTATTCAGGGGGATTTACTCCAGCCGTTTATAGAAAACGGTGAGAAACTGGATGTGGTGGTATCGAATCCGCCTTATATTCCACTCGCCGATATGGATACCATGTCTGACGTGGTAACAGAGCATGAGCCGCATCGCGCCCTGTTTGCTGGTGATGATGGCTTGGATTTTTACCGCAGTTTTATGACGGAGCTGCCGCAGGTTCTGGCGCCAACTGCCCTCGTTTGTTTTGAAATTGGGCTGGGGCAGGGAGAAGCGGTAGCAGAGATGTTTCGAAATACCTTTCCAAAAGTGAATGTCGAAATTGTTAATGATATAAATGGCAGGGATCGGATGGTTTTTGCCGAAATTAAAGGATGTTAACCTCTGGCCGGGTTTAACATCCTTTTTATATTTAGACTAAGTAATAGAACTCTGTTGATTGGAGCGGAAGGCACGCCCGCAGAAAGCGAAGCCGCCCGGAGTGGATCAACAGACCACCTTGATACACAACTTACATGTAGAGAACTTTTTCAGAGCCCTCCCCAATTTAATAGAGTTTTTCAAATTTACTAGTTTAAGATTCTTATTCTTTGTCCAAAATGAAACTATCGAAGGGCAAAGGGGTTGGCTAGAGATGATGAGAAGCAAACTAATCGTTTGGGGATACTTAGTGATTTTATCATTGGGAACAATGTTGAATTTATATATGCCAAAGACTGAAGCAGCGGCAAAGGAATCGATTGTCATTCCAGGGGAAGCCATTCGCCTTAGAATTTTGGCAAACAGTGATTTTGAAGAAGACCAGGCGATCAAGCGCAAGGTGCGCGATGCGGTCAATGCCCAAATCACTCTTTGGGTACAGGATTTAACTTCCATGAATGAAGCAAGGAAAGTCATTAATGGCAAGCTTCCTGAAATTCAAGATATTGCCGAAAAAGTAGTTCGTGAACAAGGCTCCAATCAGTCGGTTAAGGTGGAATTTGGAAAAGTTCAATTTCCAACTAAATTATATGGCCAGTATCTATATCCAGCCGGTGAATATCAAGCCATTTTGATAACGTTAGGCAAAGGGGAAGGAGCGAACTGGTGGTGTGTCCTATACCCGCCATTATGCTTCCTTGATTTTTCAAATGGAGTTGCTGTGAGCGATGGTTTTGAGGAAAAGCATGTGGCAAAAGCAGAAACCATTAGTAAAAAGAAACAGGAGGATGCTAAAACAGATGTGGCAGCCGTCACCTCTGCTCCTGCAGCCGTGGAAGAAGAACAAACTGAAACAGTAAAAGAAGTAGAAGAACCTGTGAAAGAAGTTGTTCAAGTCCAAAAAAAAATCGCAAAGAAACCGGTTGAAGAAGTAGTAGAAAAGAAACTAGTAGAAGATGAACCGGTAGTAAAGAAGCCAGAAGCAGAAGTACAAGACGAGGAAAAACATACAGAAGAAGTACAAATGACAAAGAAGCCTGCAGAAGAGAAAAAGATCAAGAAGGCAGCAAAAAAAGAAGCTCCTCTATATACTGCTAAAGATGAAGAACCTGTAAAGGTAAAGTTCTTTGTAGTGGAAATGTGGGAGAAAATGTTTAACTAAACCAGTCCAGCCCTGGACTGGTTTTTTAGTGCGCTGATAGGAAAGGATAACTATCCTTTCAGGTCTAAGCGTAACACCACCCCTGGGGTCTCCGCAATCGGTAAGTTTTCTAATAAAAATTACGCATCCATCCGTTCTATTATCTCTAGTTTTTCATAGTAATAGAGTAGAATCTTTTAAATGAGGTGGATAGGATGCAGGCAATAATTCGCAAGGCTAATCAAGAAGATTTGGCAAATCTACGAGAATTCCTGACAAGAGCCAACTTAGGGACTGAAGGACTAACGGCAGAAACCGTTGACTGCTTTCTCCTGCTAGAAAACCCGGACGGCACAATCCGCGGTTCTCTCGGCATGGAGGCGTTTAACGAACACGGCATGCTGCGCTCATTGGTGGTCTCACCTGGACAAGCCGATAAAGAAATCTTCGTTCTCTTTGATCAAATGGTCCAATTAGCAAAAGAAAAAGGGATGAAAAGCTTGTTTTTGGCAACAAATAAAAGGGTAGCCTTGCCATTTTTCGAATTAATGGGCTTTCAAAAAATCGAACAGGCAGCGTTACCCACAGAATTTAATCACTCTGAGCACATTCGACACGTTTTAAATGTGGATAACTCATTATTTTTAAAATTTTCTATCTAGTTGTGGATTAATCCACAAAGTTATCCACTTTTTCCTCAAACTTATACACAATTTGTGGATAAAACTTGTATTTATACCCACCTTCTTTTATACTTTCAAACGTACAAGGTGAACAAATAGGAGTTTTTCCGTGTAAATTCGCCAAATTTCGATAAAAGTCTCGTCATCAATAAAGGTGGATAACTATGAACACAGATGTTTGGAAAGTGGATAAAGATGTGGATAATCTCGAAAATAATCCACAGGTTGTGGATGCAGCCAATTTTTTGAGAAAAAATGAAGTAGTCGCCCTGCCAACAGAGACTGTTTACGGCCTGGGTGGAAATGCCGAAAATGATGAGGCTGTCGCCAAAATTTTCGCTGCGAAAGGACGGCCAGGGGATAATCCGTTAATTATTCACATTGCCGACCGTAAACAGCTTAGTAGATTTGTAACAGAGGTGCCTGAAACGGCGGAAAAACTGATGGATGCCTTTTGGCCGGGCCCGTTGACGATTATTTTTAAAAAGAAGGATGGCATTCTTTCTGAAAAGGCAACTGCAGGTCTCAACACTGTTGCCGTTCGGATGCCGGATCATCCCGTCGCACTGGCACTGCTGAAAACCTGCGGGCTGCCGATTGCCGCCCCTAGTGCGAACAGTTCTGGAAAGCCGAGCCCGACCAAAGCGGAACATGTATTAGATGATTTAAAGGGAAAAATTGCGGGTGTAGTAGACGGCGGAGCTACAGGAGTGGGCGTGGAATCGACTGTGATTGATTGTACTGCTGCCACACCCGTCATCCTAAGACCGGGCGGCGTCACAAAAGAGCAGCTTGAAGAAGTAGTCGGTATAGTAGAGGAAGATTCGGCCTTAAAGGACCAGTCTGCGCGTCCTAAGGCACCTGGCATGAAATATCAGCATTATGCGCCAAATGCCCCGCTTTATATGGTGGCAGGCCCGAAGGAATTTTTGCAAACATTAGTAACAGAGAAGGAAGCGGAAGGACTCCGGGTGGGTGTGTTGACAACGGAGGAAAATCACCATTTCTATGAGGCTAATCTTGTTCTATCCTGTGGCAGAAGGGCCGAGCTTGATACGGTAGCAGCCTCTCTCTATGATACGCTGCGCAGCTTCAACCAGGGACAAGTAGATATTATTTTTAGCGAAATTTTCCCAAATGAAGGCGTTGGGCACGCCATCATGAACCGCCTGGAAAAGGCAGCGGGTCATAAGCTCATCACTGAATAATACCGGAACTCCTTGCAGGAGCTTCGGTATTTTTTATGCCTTGGATTCCATTGCCAAATCGTACTTCTATTTCCGATTGGACGTGCATAGGCTAGGATAGTTAGTCCAAGGAGGCGTAGAGGAGTGTCAGAAATGGCTGGTGAACTTTTAACATTAATAATAATGGCATTTGCACTTGGGATGGATGCCTTCTCGGTTGGTCTTGGCATGGGAATGTACAAACTGCGGCTGAGGAGAATTTTTTATATCGGCCTGATGATTGGCTTATTCCATGTATGGATGCCGCTCTTAGGTCTCATAGCAGGGAAATTTCTATCCGAAAAATTCGGTGTCTTTGCGACGATCATTGGCGGGCTGCTTCTCATGGTCCTCGGTCTGCAAATGATTTGGTCAACCTTTAAGAAAGAAGAAGCGAAGGTAATCACACCAGTAGGCTTCGGCTTACTGTTATTTGCATTGAGTGTGAGTCTGGATAGTTTTTCGGTTGGTTTGACTTTAGGGATCTATGGAGCAAAAACGATCATGGTAATTTTGTGCTTTGGGATCATAGCGGCCATCCAAACCTGGGCAGGACTTTTGCTCGGCAGAAAGGTTCAAGGCTGGCTGGGAACGTATAGCGAGGCCTTAGGAGGAACGATTTTACTTGGGTTCGGTTTAAAACTTCTAGCAAATATTTGGCAATAGAACCTATGAATCATTTAAAACTCCTTCAAGGTTATGCTAGACTAGAATTGGCAGGACCGTCTGGGACAGGTTTAAAGTGCTTTGATTCGGGATGCCTGCTTTGGCTTCATTCATTTGATTTATCTAACCATATTCTGGGTAAAATTTTAACGAAGGGGGCGTTTCAGGTTGCGTCATATTTTGTTTGTTTGTACAGGAAATACATGCAGGAGTCCGATGGCAGAAGCCATTTTAAAAAATAAAAATATCGTGGATGTGAAGGTAAAGTCGGCCGGAATTTATGCGGCAAACGGCAGTGAGGCGTCCATTCATGCGAAGCGGGTGCTGGATGACAATCAGGTGCCGCATCAGCATCGCTCACAATTGTTAACGGCAGAAGCTGTTGAGTGGGCGGATCTTATTTTAACCATGACAAGTTCTCACAAATTTGCCATCCTGCAGCAGTTTCCCAATGTAGTCATGAAGGTATTTACGTTGAAAGAATATACCGGTGAAACTGGTAGTCAAGATGTGGTCGATCCATACGGCGGCAGCCTTGCGATCTATGAAGAGACTTATCACGAGTTAGAAAAATTAATTGATAAGGCAATTGAAAAATTTAAAGCATAGTGGATGGCGAATGGTGTCAACCTTTTTTGAAAAAACTAAATGAAGAATGGACAAGGTAGAGCTCTCTTAGGAAAAAGAGGGCTATTATTTTTTTAGTTTATCGCTTCAGATCATGAAGGTTTCTGCTTTAAATTTTTGAGTCGGTGTGTCAAAATGATAACAGATTACCTTAAGATAGGCAGGATCCAGATGGCAGCGAGGATTGTTTGTTGGGGAGGACACCACCTTTAGTTTTTTGAATTTTACGATAAGAGAATTAGGAGGATTTTAGATGAAAGTGGCATTAGCGTCCGATCATGGCGGTGTGAATATACGTAAAGAAATCGCCAATTTATTGGAAGAATTAAAGATAGAATATG
The DNA here is from genome assembly GCF_036965645.1 of Neobacillus drentensis. Classification (GTDB taxonomy): domain Bacteria; phylum Bacillota; class Bacilli; order Bacillales; family Cytobacillaceae; genus Neobacillus; species Neobacillus drentensis_D. Next base: position 26,624 of record NZ_JBALPZ010000056.1, on the reverse strand, counting down.
TAGATTTTGGCTGTGATTGTGAAACATCAGTGGATTTTCCAGATTATGCATTGCCTGTGGCAGAAAAGGTAGCAAACGGTGAGTTTGACCGCGGCATTCTAATTTGTGGAACAGGGATTGGGATGAGCATTGCTGCTAATAAGGTAAAAGGCATCCGCTGTGCTCTTGTTCATGATACGTTTAGTGCCCGCGCGACACGTGCCCATAATGATTCGAATATGCTGGCGATGGGCGAACGCGTCATTGGACCAGGACTGGCCCGCGATATCGCCGAGATATGGCTGACTGGAGAATTCGAGGGCGGCCGCCATGCGAACCGGATTGGGAAAATAACGGAGTATGAGAAAACGCATCTCTAAGCAAGGTTGAAAGAAGGGTATGTTTTATGATTCAAGATTGGGAAAAAGAGCTTGAAGCCATTTTAGCAGACTTTCGTGAACAGGCTGCACTAAAGCCAGGACAGCTGTTTGTGGTTGGCTGCAGCACGAGTGAAGTAATCGGCGAACGAATTGGCACTTCGGGGACGGTCGAAGTGGCCGAAATGATCTACAGGCAGCTGAAAAATCTCCAGGATCAAACGGGAATTCAGCTGGCCTTTCAATGCTGTGAACATTTAAACCGGGCGTTGGTGCTGGACCGTTCTGCTGCGGATCAGCGAGGATATGAAGAGGTTTCCGTTGTTCCTGTTCGTACAGCAGGCGGTGCGATGGCAACCTATGCTTATGGCCATCTGGACGATCCTGTTGTCGTCGAATTCATTAAAGCAGAGGCCGGGATGGACATTGGTCAAACGTTAATCGGCATGCATCTAAAACATGTCGCCGTTCCTGTCCGTACCAAACAAAAAAGCGTTGGACATGCCCTCGTCACCCTGGCAAAAGCCCGTCCAAAACTAATCGGCGGCACCCGTGCAGTCTACGAAAAAAACACCCAAAACACAAGTTGCACATAGTGGTAATGGTGCCTGTCACCATTACCGTTATTTTCACTATTGTTCGGTTATTAATGGTGTTAGACACCTTTTCTCCTATTTTTATAGAGTTTATGGTGGCAAAATCCGAAAGATGTGTTAGAATGAAGAAGGAATTTTCGAATTTTAAATTTTAATGGTGTTATAGATAAAAGGAGGATGTAGGATGAAGTATTTGTCTCAAGCGGATGAACAGGTTTTTAAAGCGATTCAACTAGAATTAGGACGTCAGCGTTCAAAAATTGAATTAATTGCCTCAGAAAACTTTGTAAGTGAAGCAGTTATGGAAGCACAAGGTTCTGTACTAACAAATAAGTATGCAGAAGGTTATCCATCCCGCCGTTATTATGGTGGTTGTGAATATGTCGACATAGTGGAAGACTTAGCCCGCAATCGTGCTAAGGAAATTTTCGGTGCAGAATACGTAAACGTTCAGCCGCATTCAGGGGCGCAAGCCAATATGGCAGTTTACTTCACCATCCTCGAAGCGGGAGATACAGTTCTTGGTATGAACCTCTCTCATGGCGGCCACTTAACACACGGAAGCCCAGTAAACTTCAGTGGTATCCAATATAATTTCGTGGAGTACGGTGTGGATGAAACCACTCACCGCATCAATTATGATGATGTACGTGAGAAAGCTCTTGCTCACAAGCCAAAGCTAATTGTTGCGGGCGCAAGTGCGTACCCTCGTGCAATTGACTTTGCAAAGTTCCGTGAGATTGCTGACGAAGTCGGTGCCTACCTAATGGTTGATATGGCACACATCGCAGGTCTTGTTGCAGCTGGTTTACACCAAAACCCAGTACCATATGCTGATTTTGTTACCACTACTACACACAAAACCCTACGCGGACCTCGCGGCGGGATGATCCTTTGCAAAGAGGAATTCGGTAAGAAAATCGATAAGTCCATCTTCCCTGGAATTCAAGGCGGCCCGCTTATGCATGTAATCGCAGCGAAAGCAGTTGCCTTCGGTGAAGCACTGCAGGACAGCTTTAAAGAATATGCTGCCAATATTATCGCCAATGCCAACCGTTTGGCTGAGAGCCTGCAAAAAGAAGGCTTAAAACTTGTATCTGGCGGTACGGACAATCATTTGCTATTGGTTGATGTAACAAGCCTCGGCTTAACAGGTAAGATTGCAGAGCATGTGTTAGATGAAGTCGGCATTACCGTTAACAAAAACACGATTCCATTTGACCAAAATAGCCCATTTGTAACGAGCGGAGTCCGGATCGGCACTGCGGCGGTTACTAGCCGTGGCTTTGGTTTAGCGGACATGGACGAAATCGCATCAATTATTGCCTTCACATTGAAAAACCACGAAGACGAAGCGAAGCTTGCTGAAGCACGTGGCCGCGTTGAAGCTTTAACAAACAAATTCACTCTATATCCAGAGTATTAATTTTAAGAATTGGCCTTCATCTGAAAGATGAAGGCCTTTTTTTATGGCGCAAGATCTAAAAAAACCCCAAACGAGCCTATACGAATCATTTCCCTGGGAAAGACTAAAAACAAAGCTTTATAGATTTGCTTTTGGGTATGTTATAAAAGAGGGAAAATTCACGCTATTTTGTATCCATTACATTTGATGAACATAGTTGCTCTATGGGTCTTTTTTCTGTAAAATGAGGCGATGATTAATTTTAGATAAAGGGGCGATTAATGTGGCAAAGGTATACGTCTTCGACCACCCGCTTATCCAGCACAAACTTACCTACATACGTGATAAACATACAGGAACAAAGGAATTTCGTGAACTTGTTGATGAAGTAGCAACCCTGATGGCATTCGAAATTACAAGAGATATGTCACTTGAGGACATGGATATCGAGACACCAGTCTGTCCGGCAAAATCAAAAGTTCTCTCCGGGAAAAAAATTGGCATCGTACCGATTCTCCGTGCCGGAATCGGAATGGTCGATGGGATCTTAAAGTTAATCCCAGCAGCCAAGGTTGGCCATGTCGGCTTATACCGTGACCCTAAAACATTGAAGCCGGTTGAATATTACATTAAACTTCCTAGCGATGTAGAAGAGCGTGATTTCATCGTGGTGGATCCAATGCTGGCAACAGGCGGTTCCGCTGTAGAAGCAATCCAATCCTTGAAAAAGCGCGGGGCGAAACATATCAAGTTTATGTGCTTAATCGCTGCACCTGAAGGCGTTGAGGCCCTAAAGGAAGCTCATCCGGATGTGGATATTTATATCGCCGCATTAGACGAGAAATTAAATGACCACGGCTATATCGTTCCAGGCCTGGGCGATGCCGGTGACCGTTTATTTGGTACAAAATAATCAAGTCGAGCAGAGATGCTCGGCTTTTTTTGTGGGGCTTTATTGGATATAAATGGAAAAATAGCCAATATTGGCGGAAAATGAGCCAATAAACGATAAAATCGGCCAATGTATCCCAAAGTTAAGCCAATCCCTCCAAAAAATCAGCCAATCAAAAAACGCTTACTAAAAGAGCAGGCCAATTGTACTCCAAATCTTAAAAAATTCACCCAAAAAACAACTTTCACAAAGAGTTCTAAATTAAGTAGAAGGGATTTTGCCCAGAATGAAGAAAATCTAGGTATTAATGGCTAAAAAAGGAGGAAAACGGATGATTGTAAATGAAAGACCTATTCCAATCCCGTTATTACAGCGAGAGGCACTGCTGCAGAGGATTATCAAATCGCATTCCAGACACAAGGATATTGAAAAAGAACTGATAAATTGGAGAACAGGCTATGCAGGGGAGAAAAATGTTGATTATTATCTTAGTTACCTGCCAGATGAACCGTATCGCATTATCAATGACCTTCGTTTAAAAAACAAAAACATCTTCCAGATCGATAGTTATATCCTTTCGCAGATGTTTGGCTTGGTTTTAGAAATCAAGAATATTACGGGAACATTGCTTTTTGATAAAAATACAAACGGCGTCATTAGGACGTATAAGGATATCGAGGAAGGCATCCCCAACCCGCTGACACAGGCTAAACGACATCAAAGACAATTAATGAATTGGAACGTGAGGCATAAAATTCCCCCCATGCCAATCGAGTACTTAGTTGTCTTTAGCAGAAATTCAACCATCCTAAAGACCAATCTGGGAAATGAACATATATTCGATCACATGATATATGCGGAGAATCTAGAGGAAAAGGTCGCGCAAATTGCTGCGAAATATCAAAGCCCCGCCCTAAAAGGCAAAGCAATAAATAAATTGACCGATTACCTCTTATCCGAAAGAGTCCCATCCTACCCTGAAATCCTCAAAACCTATAACATTCCAAAATCTGATATCCTTCCCGGCGTTCAATGTCCAAATTGTAAAGCAATTCCAATGATAAGAGTGTCAGCCGCTTGGTATTGCACATGGTGCAAGTCATACTCTAAAGAGGCCCATATCCAAACAGTAAGGGACTACTTTCTATTAATGAATGCGCCATTGACAGTCAAAGAATTTCAGGAGTTTTTTCGAATAGAGCAACGAGGTGTGGCTAAAAATTTGCTTCATTCCTTACACCTTCCATCCACAGGGCAAAAACGAACAACGCAATACTTTCTCCCTTCCGATTGCATACTTTCCCCTTTGAAAGAAAACGCTAGAGGAAAAAGGGGAATCCATGAATGAAATGGCTTTTATCCATCCTGCTAACCTTACAAACCACCTCAACCGTACTCATCCACCCGCCCATACCCAAATCCACACAAGTAGCGATTGTTGTACTAAAACAGCCGCAATCCGAGCAAGAAATCAGGCAAATCATCACCCCTTATAAAGACGTAAAATTAAGACGGATTTTTCGGGAAGCACTGGATGGTTTTTCGATTGAAGGCAGCCCTGAGGCCATCGCGAGGCTAAGCCAACAACAGCGTATCCTCACCGTATCGCCTGTCGCTAAATACCAGGCAGAATCAGAAGAAGGCGTCAAAATTATCGGCGGGGAAGAAGTGCGCCGAATCTTTGATCACCACAATCAACGCCTTACCGGCAAAGGAATCACGGTCGGGGTTATTGATACTGGAGTAGACTATACCCACCCTGATTTAAAAAGCAATTATGCTGGCGGCCACGACCTTGTTGACAATGACAGAGACCCAATGGAAACCCTCGCCGTCGGAAAAGCGACCATCCATGGCACCCATGTCGCCGGTATCATTGCCGCCAATGGGAAAGTTAAAGGGGTTGCCCCAGAGGCAAAAATTGTGGCTTACCGCGCGCTCGGGCCCGGCGGGGGCGGAACGACGGAGCAGGTACTCGCCGCCATTGAACAAGCGATCAAAGACAAAGTGGATGTTATGAACCTTTCCCTCGGAAATGATATCAACGGACCTGACCTGCCGATCTCCCTTGCCTTAAACCGGGCCGTCGACAAAGGGATCGTTGCGGTCGCTGCATCCGGTAATTCAGGACCGAACGTGTGGACAGTTGGTTCCCCAGGTACCGCATCCAAAGCAATATCGGTTGGCGCCTCAACACCTACAATGAAAATTCCTTCCTTAATTATAGAAGGAAGTCGGCAGCCCGTCCGGATCCAGCCCTTGGACGGCTCCGCAGACTGGGGGCTGGACCGCTCCCTTGAGTTAGCTGACGGTGGATTAGGCCGAAAAGAGGACCTTCACCATGTTCAGGGCAAAATGGTGCTAATAAAACGCGGGACGATAACTTTTACCAAAAAAGCCAAGAACGCCTATGAAGCAGGGGCAAAAGCCGTACTGATATATAACAACTTGAGCGGCAGCTTCATGGGAAACCTCGATACTCCGATGACCATCCCAGTCGGAGCACTCGCTATGGGTGACGGAGTGATTTTACAAAAAGGATTAAAAGAAAAAAGTGTGGCGGCAAGGGTTCTGATAAGCGAAGAGCGCGACCGGCTCGCGGACTTCAGCTCACGGGGGCCTGTCACGGGGACCTGGGAGATAAAGCCTGATATTGTCGCTCCCGGGGTGGCTATCAACTCGACGATACCAGGCGGTTACTTATCGCTGCAAGGCACGAGTATGGCCGCACCGCACGTGGCAGGGGCTTGTGCGTTAATTAAGCAGGCGCATCCGGAGTGGACGCCGGCCCAAATTAAGGCATCGTTAATGAATACGGCTAAGCCGATCGGACCTAATCCCAATACCCTGTACCGCACCTATGAGCAGGGGGCCGGCCGCATTCAGGTCGATGATGCCATTCAAACTAAGTCGCTGGTTACCCCAAGCAGCCTGCGCTTTGGAAAATATACAGAGGAGAACGACAGCCATAAGGCGATCGTAAAAATTGAAAACAAAAGTGAGCGGACCGTGCACTACTCTTTTCAGATTCCGCATCAGGTTGAAGGTGTCAGCTGGCGGTTTCCCTTATCATTTACGCTTGCCCCGAGGGAGTCGAGGGAGATGACAGTGGAACTGCAAATTGACCCGCACGTGTTTAAAAGGAAGATCCATGATGGATTTATTCATCTCGAGGCTGGTTCGGAGCTGATTCAAATTCCTTATCTGTATGTACTTGAGGAGCCGGGATATCCACGGGTGATGGGCTTTGATTTTGCGTATGGCGACAGGCCGGGGGAATACCGCTATGAGGTGTACCTGCCGGGCGGAGCAGAGGAGTTTGGCATTGCACTTTTTAACCCGGAGAGTTATCGTTTTGTCGGTTTTTTAGACTCGGAGACAAATGTTAAAAAGGGGCTGCTTCGTAAAATCATTCCGAAGGAGCAGACCCCGTCATCAGGGACTTATTTAGTAAAGGTGTTTGCGAAAAAGGCTGGCAGGGAGGACTTTATCGAGAGAATGATTACAGTTGAAAAAAGCCAAGACTAGTTCTTAGGCTGGGGCTGATATGGCTCCAGCCTTTTTGTTACCGCGAAAACGTGATTTTGGAAGCAATCATCAGCGGTGAAAAAAATTTTTTTGATGAGAATTAGATTAAAATTCGATTAAAAGTTCACAAAATAGACACAAATTAGCCTAAAAATATTCAAAATTTACAATACAATAAGAGTGTTAACAAAGGTGTCAAAGATTCAGAAATTATTAATAGTAGATTGTGGTATAATTCACGTAAATTCATTGACATTGACAATTTGCTATTGTATGCTAACAAAGGGTGTTGATGATAGGGTTTTCATGTCAAATTATCTATATAAAGATAGCTTTTGTGGAATGAATTTGTCACCTGCCCATTTGACATTCTCTATGAGTGAGGATGTGATTATATGCGTCAAAATAACCGCAACCCATTCAAAGCAATGGCGTTAATGTCCGCGATAGTCTCCCAGTTAGTCGGCTCCATTCTAATAGGTATTTTTGCCGGCAGATGGCTCGACCGGCATTGGGGTACCGAACCAATTTTCTTAATAACCGGACTGCTTTTGGGACTGGCAGCGGGGACCTATTCTATGCTTCTTTCAATTCGCCATTTCTATTCAGGAGATAATTAATAATGCCAGATTTCAGAGTCATGTACAACAGGCAAAAGAAATGGATATTCTACTTGTTGGCCATATATGTTCTTGGCTGGGGCTTCACGACTTACCATACCATCTTTTTAGGATTGATTTTAGGTACATGCTTCGGTTTTCTTAACCTTTTATTGCTGGTAAGGAAGACGGAGAAGTTTGATAAACAAGTATCAGAGGGGAAGAAACCCCGGTCGCTGGGCTCCTTATCAAGGATGGCGACAGCGGGTATTGGAGCTGCAATTGCCCTAAAGTACCCGGAATATTTTAATGTTTTTACTTATGTGATAGGACTAATGACATCCTATATTGTCATTATGATAGATTATTTTTACAATGCAATGCATCAACATAAATGAAGGGGAAGTGAGGTGAGTACATATGGAACATAAAACTCCTGAGTTTGAATTCTTGGGTCTATGGTTTAATGGCGCCAATATCCTGATGATCACTGTAGCAAGTGTCATTGTTTTTCTAATTGCCGTTCTCTCTACCCGCAAGCTGGCTATGAAACCAACAGGGATGCAGAACTTCTTTGAATGGGTGATGGACTTTGTAAAAGGGATCATCAACAGCACAATGGATTGGAAGGATGGCGGAAGATTTCATATCCTTGGAATCACGCTCATCATGTATATCTTTGTATCCAATATGTTAGGTTTGCCGTTTTCGGTTGTGATTGATGGAACACTTTGGTGGAAATCACCAACAGCTGACCCAATCATTACATTAACTCTTGCGGTTATGATTTTGGGTTTAACCCATTTTTATGGTGTGAAGTTAAAAGGTGTCAAGGGATATGCACAAGGCTTCTTCAGCCCGATGCCATTCTTGTTTCCATTAAAGATTATTGAGGAATTTGCGAACACATTAACGCTTGGTCTGCGTCTTTATGGTAATATCTTCGCAGGTGAGCTGCTATTATCACTATTGGCAGCAGGACTAGCTCATCAAGGAATCGCGGGTACTATTGCCGCTGTGCCATTAACATTAATCTGGCAAGGTTTCTCTGTGTTTGTCGGCTCTATCCAGGCTTACATCTTTACCATGTTAACAATGGTTTACATGGCTCATAAAGTGAGTCATGACCATTAAAATAACCGTTCATACTCATGAACAAAAACAAAAATATATTATGTTTTCATACATTTAAGGAGGAAAAAAAGAAATGACAGGTTCAATTGGTATTTTAGCAGCAGCGATCGCAATTGGTTTATCAGCAATTGGTGCAGGTATTGGTAACGGTCTTATCGTAGGACGTACAGTAGAAGGTGTAGCTCGTCAGCCTGAATTACGTGGTACTCTTCAAACAACAATGTTCATCGGGGTTGCGTTAGTTGAAGCCCTACCGATTATCGGAGTAGTTATTGCGTTCATGGTATTAAACCGATAAAATTGGAAAAATTCCAGGTGGCGAAGATAACAGAATCCTTCGCCATTCATTTATGTTTGTTTGAATGTATTGATTGTACTCAATCGTTTTAGCAACTCTTGAAAGGAGTGAACCCAGGGTGTTAACAAGCAGTTTTGTACTGGCCACTGCCGCTGAAGCTGGCGAACATAGCGGCCACATTAATACTGGAGATATCTTCTTCCAGCTTATCGTATTTATCATTTTGTTAGCATTGCTTAAAAAATTCGCGTGGGGTCCATTAATGGGCATTATGAAACAACGTGAAGAGCATATCTCTAATGAAATTACCTCGGCAGAAAACAGCCATTTAGAAGCAAAAAAACTTTTAGAAGAGCAGCGTAATCTTTTAAAAGAAGCACGTAATGATGCACAAAACTTGATTGAAAATGCAAAAAAACAAGGCGATGTTCAGCGTGAGGAAATTATTACTACAGCCCGGGCTGAAGCAGAGCGCATTAAAGAAGCTGCAAAGGTTGAAATCGAGCAGCAAAAAGAAAAAGCAGTTGCTGCCATTCGCGAACAGGTTGCTTCCTTGTCTGTGTTAATTGCTTCTAAAGTGATTGAAAAGGAATTAACAGCTGCAGATCAAGATGCACTAATTAACGAATATATTAAAGAGGCAGGAGAAGGACGATGAGCAACACTATGGTAGCAAAACGCTACGCGTCCGCTCTTTTTCAAATCACGAATGAACAGCAGATTCTAAATCAAGTAGAAGAAGACCTTCGTGTAGTAAAGGAAGTCTTGGAATACAATCCTGATTTAAAGGCTGTTTTAAAATCTTCAAAACTTACGATTGATAAGAAAAAAGAGATTGTGAAAAATGCTTTTGCATCAGTGAATGTGTATGTCCTTAATACGGTGTTGATCTTAGTTGAACGTCATCGCGAGGATCAAATTGTCGAAGTAACTGACCAGTTCCTTGAACTGGCAAATGAAGCAAAAGGGATTGCGGATGCGGAAGTGTACAGCGCTCGTGAATTGACGGATGCTGAACGCGAGGCATTATCTGCGGCTTTTGCTGCGAAAATTGGCAAAAAATCACTGAGAATTGAAAATATCGTCGATTCCAACCTGCTTGGCGGCATTCGTCTTCGCATTGGAAATCGGATTTATGACGGCAGCTTGCGCGGCAAGTTAGACCGTTTAGAACGTAAATTGTTAAGTTAATAAGAAATGCGGAAGCGACCGTTTAGCGACGTATGGACTGGAGCGATTCGACTGAGATAAAGGAAACACGAAGAGCGTCAGCGATTCGACGTTGACTTATCGTAGGGAGAAGAGCGAAGGACACTAGTCGCTGGGAGCTGGAGCTGGACAATTCTAAAAGTCCAATGTTCGAAATAATATGCAAAGTATCATAGATAGGGGTGAAACTCATGAGCATCAAAGCTGAAGAAATCAGTGCCTTGATTAAATCACAAATTGAAAACTATCAGGCAGAAATTCAAGTAACTGATGTCGGTACAGTTATCTCAATCGGTGACGGTATCGCACGTGTTCATGGCCTCGACAATGTCATGGCTGGAGAACTTGTTGAATTCTCAAACGGCGTTATGGGTATGGCACAAAACCTTGAAGAAAATAACGTCGGTATCATCATTCTTGGACCTTACACAGAAATCCGTGAAGGTGACGAAGTACGCCGCACAGGCCGCATCATGGAGGTTCCCGTTGGGGAAGCCTTAATCGGACGCGTTGTGAACGCACTTGGACAACCAGTTGATGGAATGGGTCCAATCAATACAACTAAAACTCGCCCAGTAGAAGCAATTGCTCCTGGCGTTATGGCTCGTAAGTCTGTTCATGAGCCATTACAAACTGGTATCAAAGCGATTGACGCACTTGTGCCAATCGGCCGTGGTCAGCGTGAGTTAATTATCGGTGACCGTCAAACAGGTAAAACATCTGTTGCAATCGATACGATTTTGAACCAAAAAGGTCAAAACATGATTTGTATCTATGTTGCGATTGGTCAAAAAGAGTCAACTGTACGTGGTGCGGTTGAAACCCTTCGTAAATATGGTGCATTAGATTACTCTATCGTTGTTACAGCTTCTGCATCACAGCCATCTCCAATGCTATTCTTAGCACCTTACGCTGGCGTTGCAATGGCGGAAGAATTCATGTACGAGGGCAAACATGTTCTAATCGTATATGATGACTTGTCTAAACAAGCAGCTGCTTACCGTGAGCTTTCCTTGCTGCTTCGTCGTCCTCCAGGCCGTGAAGCTTATCCAGGGGATGTTTTCTACTTACACAGCCGTTTGCTAGAGCGTGCATGTAAAATTAACGATACTCTTGGTGCTGGTTCGATTACAGCATTACCATTTATTGAAACACAAGCAGGTGACGTTTCTGCTTATATCCCAACAAACGTTATCTCCATCACAGATGGACAAATTTTCTTACAGTCTGACCTATTCTTCTCCGGTGTTCGTCCGGCGATCAACGCAGGTCTTTCCGTATCACGTGTAGGTGGATCTGCCCAAATTAAGGCGATGAAAAAGGTAGCAGGTACATTACGTCTTGACCTTGCATCTTACCGTGAATTAGAGGCATTCTCTCAATTTGGTTCTGACCTTGATAAGGCAACCCAAGCGAAGCTTGCCCGCGGTGCCCGTACGGTTGAAGTTCTTAAGCAAGATCTTCACAAGCCGCTTACTGTTGAAAAGCAAGTAGTAATCCTTTACGCATTAACACGCGGTTTCCTTGATGATATTCCATTACAGGATATCCGCCGTTTTGAATCAGATTTCCATAATTGGTTAGACCACAACCGCAAAGAGTTGTTAGACCATATTACAAAAACGAAGGATCTTCCTTCTGATGAGGATATGGCTTCTGCAATCAACGACTTCAAAAAGACGTTTGCAGTTTCCGAATAATAGGGTCTGACATGTAGTAAGGCTGGGCAGTGCGGCCGCCGCAAGGCTGCCGTGCGCCGGGCCAGACATTCTTTGAAAAAGGGTGGTGAGAACCTATGGCTTCATTACGCGAAATAAAAACACGTATTAATTCGACGAAAAAGACGAGTCAAATCACAAAGGCAATGGAAATGACCTCTGCTGCGAAATGGAACCGTGCTGTAACAAATGCTAAATCATTTGTACCGTACATGGAAAAAATCCAGGAAGTAACGGCGTCGATTGCGCTCGGCTCAGGCGGAGTGAATCACCCTATGCTTAAAACTCGTCCTGTTAAGAAAACAGGTTATATTGTGATCACAAGTGATAGTGGACTTGCCGGCGCGTTTAACAGTAACGTTATTCGTAAAGTTCATCAGACGATTCAGAGCCGTCACAAATCGAATGATGAGTTTGCTATTATTGCAATCGGAAGAGTGGCCCGTGACTATTTTGTAAAGCGCAATATAAATGTTATCTTAGAAATTATCGGTATCCCTGCACAGCCAAATTTTGCGGATATCCAAGATGTAACCCGCAATACGGTTGCCATGTTTGCTGATGGTACATTCGATGAATTGTATGTCTTTTACAATCATTATATAAGTGCGATTTCACAGGAAGTGACCGAGAAGAAATTACTTCCGTTAACGGATTTATCTGCTGCTTCTCACAAACTCACTTCTTATGAATTTGAGCCCTCTGCAGAAGAAATTTTAGAAGTTCTCCTGCCACAATATGCGGAAAGCCTAATTTACGGCGCCCTGCTTGACAGCAAGGCAAGTGAACATGCTGCCCGGATGACGGCAATGAGAAACGCAACAGATAACGCAAAAGAATTAATTAATCACTATACATTAGTATTTAACCGTGCACGTCAAGCAGCGATTACCCAAGAAATTACCGAAATCGTCGGCGGTGCGGCGGCATTAGAATAGTGCTTGGTGACAGGCACCATTAGTAACACGTCCTTAGTGAAAATGGACTCTGTTCAGTGACCTTGATGAGTATCGTAGTGGGAAATGGTGGAGCGCTCCTATTTTCTTATTACAATGGTTACGAGTAAGGTGCAGGAACAAGGTTCATTTCTCAGAAGGATGTTTGAATTTTTGTAAAGAGTAAGTTAGGAGGGAAAACGATGAACAAAGGACGCGTTCTTCAGATTATGGGTCCAGTTGTTGACGTTAAGTTTGAGAATGGTCAACTGCCTGAGATCTATAATGCATTAAGAGTTGTCAATACAGCGCGTAATGAATCAGATGTTGATATCAACTTGACCCTTGAAGTAGCCCTTCATTTAGGTGATGATACAGTTCGTACGATCGCAATGTCAACCACTGATGGTTTAACTCGTGGTGTGGAAGTAGAAGATACTGGTAAGCCAATTTCTGTTCCAGTTGGTGATGTAACACTTGGCCGTGTATTTAACGTATTAGGTGAAGCAATTGACTTGAAAGAGGATGTACCAGCTAGTGCCCGCCGTGATTCTATTCACCGTGAAGCACCAACATTTGAAGAGCTTTCTACTCAGGTAGAAATTCTTGAAACTGGAATTAAGGTAGTAGACCTTTTAGCACCATATATTAAAGGTGGTAAAATCGGTCTATTCGGTGGTGCCGGTGTAGGTAAAACAGTTTTAATCCAGGAATTAATCAATAACATCGCTCAAGAGCACAGCGGTATTTCTGTTTTCGCTGGTGTAGGGGAACGTACTCGTGAAGGGAACGACCTTTACCACGAAATGACAGATTCCGGCGTTATTAAGCAAACAGCGATGGTATTCGGACAAATGAACGAGCCGCCGGGTGCACGTATGCGTGTTGCCTTGACTGGTTTGACAATGGCTGAATATTTCCGTGATGAGCAAGGACAAGACGTATTGTTATTCATCGATAATATCTTCCGTTTCACGCAAGCAGGTTCTGAGGTTTCTGCCCTACTTGGCCGTATGCCATCTGCGGTAGGTTACCAGCCGACTCTTGCTACTGAAATGGGTAGACTAGAAGAGCGTATTACATCTACAAATAAAGGTTCTGTAACATCAATCCAAGCGATTTATGTACCTGCCGATGACTATACGGACCCGGCTCCGGCTACTACTTTCGCTCACCTTGATGCAACAACAAACCTTGAGCGTAAGCTTTCTGAGATGGGTATTTACCCTGCGGTGGATCCACTTGCTTCGACTTCTCGTGCATTGGCACCAGATATCGTTGGTGAAGAGCACTATACAGTAGCTCGTGCTGTTCAATCGACTCTACAAAAATATCGTGAGTTACAGGATATTATCGCGATCCTTGGTATGGACGAACTTTCTGATGATGATAAGTTAGTCGTATTCCGTGCGCGCCGTATCCAGAACTTCTTGTCACAGAACTTCCACGTGGCGGAGCAGTTTACTGGCCAGCCAGGTTCATATGTTCCTGTTAAAGAAACGGTTAAAGGATTTAAAGATATCCTTGAGGGTAAATATGATCACCTTCCTGAAGATGCGTTCCGTCTTGTCGGCCGTATTGAAGAAGTGGTTGAGAGTGCAAAACGTATGGGTGTAGAGGTCTAAAGAGAGCCAGGAGGGTAAAAAATGAAGACGATTAAAGTCAGTGTTGTTACTCCCGATGGCCCGGTGTATGAATCAGATGTGGAAATGGTAAGTACCAAAGCTAAAAGTGGTGAGTTAGGTATTTTACCTGGCCATATTCCGTTGGTTGCTCCGCTTGAAATTGGTTCGGTTCGTCTGAAGAAGGATGGAAAGACGGAATTTATCGCAGTGAGCGGTGGATTTTTAGAAGTTCGTCCTGATCAAGTGACAGTTCTGGCCCAATCAGCTGAGAAAGCATCTGATATTGATGTAGAACGTGCCCTAAGAGCGAAGGAACGTGCTGAGCAGCGTATGAGAGACCAGCGTGCTGAGCATATGGATTTCAGACGTGCTGAGCTTGCGCTGCAGCGTGCAATCAATCGCCTCGCCGTATCGGAAAAAAGATTATAAATATAATTAAAAACCTCTCTGGTGTTTACCGGAGAGGTTTTTTGTATTTGTAAAGCAAAAATCATTTCTATAATGGCTATTTTATTTTTAAATAAATAATTTTTTTCTATCAGAAGTGCTGCTAATATGATATTTTTATCTAATAAAGAAGTATTGTACAATACCAATTTCGTTAATCGAAAAATAGTAAATAAAGTATTTATCATTCCGCAACAAATTGTTTGAAAGTTTTATCTATTTCGATATTGACGATAAACGTTATAACATGTAATAATATATTATAATACAACAGGTGATAAACACTGACAAGATAGGTCAAAGGAGGAGGAACAGAAAGTTTAACATATCGGTTTAGTTCTTTATGAAAGCGGTTTAAAAATCCTTTTGCCATGAGAGTGAATTTACTGGGGGGAATGTATGTGAAACGTTGGTTTAGTGTAGCTTTCAGTATTTTAATGGTTATGTCATTAATTATCGGTTGTTCCTCAAAAAGCACTACTTCAAAATCAAAAGATGGAAAGACTACGATCACATTTTTTTACCGTTGGCCAAATGAGCCGTATAAGTCCTATTTTAAAAGTGTTATTGCCGAGTTTGAAAAGCAAAATCCTAACATTAAAGTCGAGGAAGTTACCGCATTAAACGATGACTATAAGCAAAAAGCAAATGTTCTTCTAGGAAGCCAAAATCCACCTGATGTATTCTTTAGCTGGGCTGGAGAATACGGACAAAAGTTTATTCGAGATGGTGTGGCGTTAGATCTGACAAAATACTATCAAGATGACACTGAGTGGTCTGGCCAGTTAATTAGCTCACAAGTAGACTTCTTTAAAAAGGACGACAAAGTCTATGGAGTTCCACTTTTTACTGACAGTAAGCTCTTCTTCTACAACAAAGATCTATTTGATAAGTTAGGTTTGAAGGCACCAACTACTTGGGATGAGTTCATGAACGTATTGGCAGCGATTAAAAAGAATGGAACAACGCCAATCATCCTGGGAAATAAATCACCTTGGGCTGCTGCTCACTATGTAACAGCCTTGAATCAGCGATTAGTTCCTAAAGAAGTGCTAGATAAAGATCTTAGCTATCAGGGGGCCAAATTTACTGACCCTGGATATGTAGAGGCTTTAAAGAAATTAAATGAACTAAGACCATATTTTAATGACGATCCAAATGCAGTCGCTCACGATGAAGCAAGAAGCCTATTCCTGGGCGGAAAAGCAGCGATCACGTTCCTAGAAACACAGGAAATTACGTATATGAAAGATGCAACCTTTAAATGGGATACATTTAAGGTACCAACGATTGAAGGGGCAAAAGGGGATCAGGGCGGTTTAATCGGCGCTCCTGAAGGGTTTATGGTTCACAGCAAATCCGCTCATCCAAAAGAAGCGATGGCGTTCTTGAAGTTTATGACGTCTAAAGCAAATGGCGAAAAGTTAATTAAAGATACGGGATTAGCTAGTACAGTGGTTGACGCAGTCAATGAAAATACAGCAACGAAAGAAGAAGTCAAAGCAATGGATTTAATTAAGGAACAGAAAAATATGTTGATTTGGACTGATAGTGCGTTAGACAGCCGAATCTTCAAACCATACGGTGATGGAGTACAAACGATGCTTGGCGGCGGAATGAAGCCTGCAGATGTTATGAAGAGTGTTCAAGAAGCAGCAAAACAAGTGTATAACAAGTAGAACTATCTACAAATCTATCAAAGGTGCCGGTTAAGAGAGATAACAACTCCCTTTTAACCGGCAAAATGCTAAAGATTTTGTTGTTTGGGAGGGTTAAGATGCGCAGAACACGAATAGTCCCAATTCTTTACATGGCACCGGCCTTGATTATGCTGGCTTTATTTGTATACTACCCATTAGTTCGAAATGTCGTAAATGGCTTTTATGAATGGAACCCATTTACATCAGATAGAAGCTTTGTTTTCCTAGATAACTATTTAAGGCTTTTTAAAGATCCTGTTTTTTACACAGTGATGAAAAACAATTTGTTATACGCAGTGATCTCTGTCATTATGCAGGTTGGGCTTGGGCTCGTGATTGCTGCAGTGCTGGAAGATAAGATTTTCAGGAGATTTTCTACCTTCTTCCGGACAACCTTTTTTATACCGGTTCTCATATCGATGACAGTCATTGGTATCCTCTTTAGTTTTATTTACAATCCAGAAGTGGGGTTACTAAATAGTTTTTTACGACTAATCGGACTAGGGGATTTGGCAGAGGGCTGGCTGGGCAACCCTAAAACAGCGATCTATGCAGTCATTTTTGTTTCTCAATGGCAAAGTATTGGATATGCGGTCATGTTGTATGTGCTAGCCGTGCAAAAGGTTCCTGGAGAATTATATGAGGCGGCCACCATTGATGGGGCCGGGAAGATTCGGACATTTTTCAGCATTACTGTACCACAAGTAAAAGAAATGACCTTTGTTCTATTAATCTATACGGTGACGGGCTCGTTCTTAGTCTTTAGTGAAGTATATGTATTAACGAGTGGGGGTCCAGGGAACTCATCACAGGTCTTTAGTACATATCTCTATCAAAAAGCGTTTATTGATAATGAACCAGGATTTGCATCAGCAATTGCAAACGTGATTCTTGGTATCACGCTTATCTTTTATTTTGTACAGAACAAATTTTTAAAAACAGGGGAGGAGTAAAAATGAAGCTGGTGGAATCACAGGGAGATTCAGTAAAACCAGATGGAAAGCTTGGGAAAATGGCCGCTCTAAGCTTGAAAGCTACGAAACGCAAATCTGGCTTTTCAATCGTTGTCGGATTGATCTTTCTCTTTTTACTCCTTTACTTTGCAGCCATTGCCTATCCTTTGTTCTGGATGATCATCAACTCTTTTAAAACGACAGCTGCTATTTTTAACGACAGCTGGGGGCTGCCAAAAGAGTGGCTATTTTCGAATTATACTACGGCTTGGGAACAAGGGGTTTCTAGCTACTTCATGAATAGCTTGATTATCACGGGGGGGACTTGTTTGTTGACGGTGTTAGTAAGTGCCTTGTGTGCGTATGGTTTAACTCGTTTTCAAATCAAAGGCGGCAAGTTCCTGCTCTTATTTGTTTCAGCGGGTCTGATGTTTTCCCCGCAAAGCAGTTTAATTCCGCTCTATGAGTTAGTTCAAAAACTAGGAATCTTTGATACATACTGGGCATTGATTCTTACGTTTACAGCCTACCGCATTCCTTTAACCGTGCTGTTAATCCGTTCTTTTTTTCTTTCAATTCCGAAAGAGTTAGAGGAATCTGCTTACCTTGACGGGGCTAACAGCTTTAAGGTGTTTACAAAAATATTCCTGCCAATGAGCAGGCCGATCATGTTCACGGGTGTCATTTTAACCGCCTATTATGCGTGGAATGAGTTTCTATTTTCCATTCTCTTTATTCAGACAGAAGACGTTAAACCGATTACCTCAGGACTCCTGGTGTTTAAAGGTGCCTTGAGCACCAATTGGGGGGTATTGATGGCAGGTTTGGTCATTTCCGCCATTCCGCTGATTGTCATCTTCCTGATGATGCAAAAATACTTTGTCCGCGGCTTAGCCGAGGGAAGTGTGAAGGGATAATATTGTTTGAAAATAGGCTCTGTTAACCGATATTGTTTATTAAACTCTGTTGATTGGAGCGGAGGGCGCTCGACTCCTGCGGGNNGGGAGACCCCACAGGCGCTAAGGCGCCGAGGAGGCTCCCCGGCACGCCCGCGGAAAGCGAGCGCCTGTAGCGGAAATCAACAGCCAAATTTCAAAGCTTAAAAATAATATTAGGGAGTGGACGCAATGTTGAATTTTAGCAGAGAAAAGTATTTAAAGGTGACAGGTGGAGCCATCGGGCTGAGAGAAGAAATTGAAAGAGTAGTAGATAAAGTCTATGAAAAAGGCTTTAAAAACCTATTCTTAATCGGATCTGGCGGGGCAGTAGCAACCTTCTATCCATTCGAATATATGGTGAATTCAACATCGACGATTCCAGCTTATGCGGAAATTGCCGCAGAATTCGTTTTACAAAATCATAAACAGTTAAGTGAAGAATCACTTGTCATTCTTTCTTCCTTATCAGGGACGACAGAGGAGACGGTTGCCGCGGCAAAATACTGTAAAGAAAGAGGCGCAACGACGATTGGTATAACAGGTGAGTACAATAAGCCGCTTGCTGACACAGTAGACTTTCCCTTAGTCAACTTTGCAGAGAATGATTTTGCCAGTGATTCCAATCAATTGGTGCTCTTCCACCTTATTTTTAGACTGATGCATAAAAATGGCGATTTCCCTGAATATGAAAGATTTGCCGCACAGCTTGAACTACTTCCAGAAAAGTTAATCGAGGCTAAAGAAAAATTTGAGCCAAAAGCAGAAGCGTTTGCGATTGTTTATAAGGATGAGCCGTATCATATGGTGGTTGGTTCAGGAACCACCTGGGGCCGGGCTTATTCTTATGCGATGTGTGTATTGGAAGAAATGCAGTGGATTAAAACGAAGTCCATCCATGCGGCGGAATTCTTCCATGGCACCTTGGAGTTGGTGGAAGAAGATACAAGCATGATTCTATTAAAAGGGGAAGATGAAACTCGTCCACTAATGAATCGTGTGGAACAGTTTGCTGAGCAGTATACGAAGAAATTGACAGTGCTTGATACAAAAGACTATGCACTAGAGGGTATCAGTTTGGAGTTTAGAAAGTATTTATCACCAATTGTTACGTCGACTCTTCTGCAAAGAATGAGCGTTCACCTTGAGGATAAACGGAATCACTCGTTAGAGATTCGCAGATACTATCGGACAGTAGCATATTAAAAAGCGTAAGGGAAAGAGGATATCTTTCCCTTATTCACTAATGGGAGGAACAATTAATGAGATTAATAGCGGTTGGAGATAATGTAGTCGATTATTATGAAGATCGAGAAGAAATGTTTCCAGGAGGGAATGCCGTCAATGTGGCTGTTTTTTGGAAACGTTATGGTGTAGAGGAGGTTTCATATATTGGCATCGTCGGAAATGACGAAGAAGGCGAGCATATTGTCAGCTCGTTAGCGCAGGAACAGATTGATGTTTCCCGGGTAAGAAAAGTGTTTGGGGCTTCTGGTGAGGCGGTTGTTACGTTGGATGAGCAGGGTGATCGTAAGTTTGTCGGCTCGAATAAAGGCGGTGTCCAGAAAGAGCTGAAATTGAACTTTACCGAATCGGAACTAGCGTTTATCAGCACCTTCTCACTGCTGCATACAAGCGTATTCAGCCATTTAGAAAAAGAATTACCTTTATTGCAGAAGAGTATTGATATATCATTTGATTTTTCAACAAAATATGATGTGGACTACTTAGAGCTTGTCTGCCCCTATATCAACTATGCGATTTTTTCTGGCGGTGACTTAACGAACGAGGAATGTGAAGCACTAATCGCGCGCGTTCACCAGCTCGGGACACCGAATATTATTGTGACCAGAGGGTCGGAAGGATCCTTATTCTCCGATTCAAAGCAGTTATATAAGCAAGGGATCGTAGAGACAGACGTAGTCGATACACTAGGTGCAGGTGACACCTTTGTAGCAATATTTTTAAAAGAATATGTCTTGTCTGAGAATGCCCAGGAGGCGATGGAAAAGGGTGCGGCAGCGGCAGCTGAAACATGCCAGCGCTTTGGTGCCTTCGGCCATGGGAAAAAGCGTGGGAAACGGATTACAATTGGCTAAGACAAGAAGAACCTGTTCTTTGTAGAACAGGTTCTTCTATTACGCATAAAAAACACTCCCTAAGTTTTTAAGGCTTAGGGAGCGGTTTCATTTTAAGAGATAAGAAAGTATAAATTTCGACTTCGAGAATTGTCCAGCTCCAGGCGCCATCGGCTCGAGGTCACAAGCTTATCCAGTTGCGGCTCCTTGGGACTCAAAGCCTAAGCCACCCCCTGAAGAAGGCAAAAAGCGCCTTCTTGCAGGGTGCGTCTTAGTCTAGAGTCCCAGAACAGTCGCCTCCACATTTAGATCAATCCGTCCAAAAGGTTAAAGAACAACCTTTCGGCCGGCTCGTCTTGTGCTTGTCGCCGAAGTCTAAGCGCCTTGCGCTTTTCTTAGTATTCTACTTTCCACATATATCTTCTTTTTGAAAGCGGGTGATTACGAGAATCAGCCAATTGCTCTGCATAGCGGCGGAGAACGTAATTTAAGACAAGTGGTGCGATATAACCTTTTAACTCTTCGTCAATGCCTGCTAAATCAAGCTCTTTCGCATCTAACACGACGAGTTTTTTACCATATTTCTTTGAAAAATCTAAGGCTCTTTCATCGAGTGGACGTGTTTCATCGATACCAACTAGGATAATAAATGGTACGTCTTCATCAATGATTTCAAATGGACCATGGAAGTATTCACCTGCGTGAATGGCGTTGGAGTGGATCCACTGCATTTCTAAAAGAATACAAGTAGTGTAGGAATATGCAATTCCATAGTTGGCTCCGCTCGCCATTGTATAGATTACTCTTTCATCCTTGTATGCCTGACCAAATTGTGCAGCTCGGTCTGCAAATTGCTGACCAGCTTTTTCAAAGGCGGCCTGGGTATTGGATAGGCTATTGACCATTTTATCGAACTTATCGTTTCCTTCTAGGACGTTTAAAACACCCATCGTTAGTTGATATAGTAAGCCTAAGTTGGTATTGAAGGCAACGGATTCATCGCCCCATTCATATTTAACAACGAATTCACTTTCCTGTGCCAGCGGGGAGGCTGGTTCATTTGTGAAACCAACTGTTAATGCTCCTTTTTGACGGGCAAATTCCGCAGCCTTTACAGTTTCAGGAGTCGTGCCTGACATCGAGCACAAGATGACAAGTGAATTTTCGCCAAGTTTTCTAGGGTTGCGATGAATGAATTCATTGGAGCTGTATACATCAGAAGGAATGTTTTTTGCTTCTCGGTCCATGATATATTTGTTTGGATACATGATAGCAGAGGAACCGCCGCATGCAACAAAGTATACATGGTTAATTGTGCGCCCTTTCAAAGCATCTAACACATTTTTCACCTGTGGATCTACAACTACTTGTGAGTTTACCATTCATTTTTCCTCCTTAGGACTATTTGATCTAACATATAATAATACATTATATGATGTTATAGTATTATACATGATATAAATTGTCAATCTCTTTTGAAAATTAAATTTAATAATTTAATAGACACTTTTATCGAATTGACTTATAACATATTATAATGTTATATTAACTTTATATACCTTGTTAAAAAGGTACATAATTAAGTGAAGGGGATGGGGATTTGTCAAAGATTACGAGGGATCAAATTACCGGAATGAACTTCCATTATAAACACTACCCTTTGGAATATTTTTTAGATGCTATGGTTCGATATGAATACAAAAATATTGAATTATGGGGAGCATCCCCTCACTTTTATGTAGATGAACTAACTCTTCAGGATATAAGAAATGTAAAAAGAGAGATTGATAGAAGAAACTTATCGGTGGTCTGTTTTACACCGGAACAGTGTGTATATCCAATTAACCTTGCGGCCAAAGAGGATAGAATTCGGGAAAGAAGCATTCAATATTTCATCAAATCAGCGGAGACAGCAAAAGAATTAGAGGCACCATTACTATTGGTTACGCCAGGCTGGGGCTATGAAAATGAAAGTCGAGAGGATGCATGGAAGAGAACGAGAGATTCGCTGGAAAGATTATCATCAGTTGCGGATGAGCTGGAGCTAACGCTAGCGCTTGAACCTTTAACAAGAGTAGAATCCAATATCATCTACGATGCGAAGTCGCTAAAAGCAATGCTGGAAGAAGTAAATAGTCCCTTCCTAAAAGGGATGATTGATACTATTCCAATGGCTCTAGCTAATGAAGATTTCAATGAATATTTCAGCATCCTTAAAGACGAGATTGTCCATATTCATTTTATTGACGGGAAACCGGAAGGCCATTTGGTGTGGAAAGACGGCGTCTTACCGCTTCAAAAATATATCGATCAATTGAGTCAACATGGTTATCAGGGAGCGCTCACATTAGAGTATACATCCTATCAATATGTGCAGAACCCGGATGAGGCGATGGAACGGACGTTGGACGTGCTTTCAGGGATGCTAGCCGATTGAAACAAATTGATAGCTGGAAATTATTTATATATACTTGAAGTAACAATAGAAAAAGCAGCAAAGCTCCTTCATATAAAGTGTACGTAAAAGAAAATTAGGCAGGTGATGGATGTGTTAAAACAGGATGATCAAATTCCTTTATATATCCAATTAAAGGAATCACTCCTCAGCTCCATTTTGAATGGAGATTTAAAGTACGGGGATAAAATCCCAACGGAAGCAGAATTAAGTGAAGAATATAAAATCAGCAGGATTACCGTAAGAAAGGCGATTCTTGAGCTGGTGGAAGATGGATTCCTGGTGAAGCGGCAAGGGAAAGGAACGTTTGTTAACAAACGGAAGATTGAACGGAAAATTGTCCACTTTTTAAGCTTTAGTGATGCCTGTAAGGCGAATGGCCTGACAGCAAGCAGTAAGGTCATTAAAAAGGAAATTGTCCAGCCCACGGCAAAGGATCAAGAGCTGCTGCAGCTTGAAGAAGGGGATGCCCTGTTATTTATTCAACGGGTCCGCTATGCTGGCGATTCTCCGATTATGATTGAAAATAATTATTACTCCTATAAAAAATTCCATATCCTACTGAATGAGGATTTAGAGGGTTCAGTCTATAAAGTCATTGAAGAAAAGCTGAATGTTAAGCCTCATGGTTCTTGGGAGACGACGTTGGAGATTGTCCGGGCATCTGAGGATGAGGTGCAATTACTAAATACTTCAAGCGGCGAACCTCTTTTTTATATGGAAACGACCGTTTATGATGAAAAAGACGAACCTGTTCATCGCGGAAAACAGTATATTTTAGGGGATAGCTATAAATTCATCTTCCAGCAATAGTTTCTAAAAAGAAATTCGGAATTTGATATGGGGAAGTAGATTGCGATGAGGAAGACGATTCAAGATTGTTTATATATTTTGCTGGGTTCACTTATTTTTTCAATTGGTATTAACTATTTTACAATCCCAAACTTGTTGTCAGAGGGCGGGATTATCGGCTTAACGATTATTTTTCACTATCTATTCCATTGGTCGCCAGGAATTGTGAATTTTATCCTCAATACGGTGCTTGTTTTGGTAGGAATGAAGTTTTTAGAAAAAAGAGCGATTATTTATACGTTATTTTCCATTTTTTCATGTTCTTTGTTTTTATTTATTACCGAGGAAACGGGAAAAAAGCTGACGAATGACACGTTATTAGCTGCCATCTTTGCTGGTTTATTGGTGGGAGGCGGTTTAGGGATTATTTTTCGTGCTGGTGGCACCTCGGGCGGGACGACGATTTTAGCGAGGCTTGCCAACCAGTTTCTCGGCTGGAGTATGGGGAAGGGTATTTTGACAATTGATATTATTGTAGTGGCCGGATCGGTGTTTATCATTGGACTGGGGAAAGCGATGTATACGTTAATCGCCGTATTTTTGGGCGCCAAGGCGATTGATTTTATTGTGGAAGGGCTAGAAGAAAAGGTGGCTGTCCTGATTATTTCTAATTCCTCTGAATTGGTGCTGGATGCGATTACGAATAAGTTATCACGAGGAACTACGGTTTTAGAGGGACGCGGCGGTTATACTGGTGATAATAAGGATGTGCTTTATATCGTGATTAATAGGCAGGAGATTGTTCAGCTGAAGAATTTGATTTATGCAGTGGATGAGAATGCCTATGTGACCGTTCATCTGGTTCAGGAGATGATTGGAAAAGGGTATAAGGTCGGTAAGACTAAGATGGCAAAAGGCATTTGAGGTTGTTGTAAGGAGCAGGTTATGTTAAAGGTCGTCAATCCATATTCCTATTAGTTAATCATCTATTGGATTTCTAAGTGTTTCATCTTTTTAATAGTACTAGTTGGTTGGGCCAGTCATGTGACTGGCTTTTTGAGTGGGAAAAAATGTTTTCACATCTAGATGGGCAGTTATGTGTGGTGCGAAAGACTTAGTTTTTCTGTAGGTGGTATGATGAGGACAATTCTGCATATGATGATAGGGAAAACGGATATTGGACTCGCGTATCGTTTTAAGAAATGTTCTAGTAATATAACAGTTTGTGTCATTTTATGATAGAAAAGATTGATTTTTGTTTATTTTTTAAAAATAATAAAGAAAAGTGAACATTTGATGACAATTCTCACAGACAAACGAGAGGAAATTATTGTTAAATAGTGGTTGTTGTCGATCATTTTAGCAGGTTCTTGCGGAGCTTGTTTTAGGCACATCATCTTCCGCAGGTGCTCCAGATTACGTGCACCGAAAGTGCGCACTTTGGATTAGTTGCAGGTGGTTCGCTCTTGTGTCATCTCTGATGTTTTTCAGAGGAACTCCTTGAGCGAGATCATACAAACACGCAGGAGGAGGGGCATGTATTTTAAGACAAGTTTAGTGCGGAGGACATGGATTTCTATCACAATGTGAGAAAAACATATCGGCTTCCGCTGTCTCTTAGGCTTGCGAAAAAAAAGGGGAATTTTCGCCGCGATTGAATTCCCAATTTTTATAAAGTTGGTTTGTCGACATGGCTTTGTAACAATGTTATAATGAATTCGGTTACATATTTAACTAGTATGAAAATTTACACATTGGAGGGGATAGACATGGAACTTAATGTATATCAGAATAATTATCTGATAGTTTTTGTGTTCCTATGTCTTGGGGTGCTGCTGCCTGTGGTGGCGTTATATTTGGGGAAACTTCTGCGTCCGAATAATCCAAGCGACGAGAAGAATACCACATATGAAAGCGGTATTGAGCCATTTCACGATTCGCGTGTGCAGTTCAATGTCCGCTATTATATTTTTGCCCTGATGTTTGTTATTTTTGATGTAGAAACAGTGTTTTTATATCCATGGGCGGTTGCCTATGATAAGCTGGGGATTTTTGCGCTCGTCGAGATGTTAATTTTTGTGGCGATGCTTCTACTTGGCCTAGTGTATGCTTGGAAGAAGAAGGTGTTACGATGGATTTAAGACTAGAAGATTTCACACCGGATGAAATAAGAGAGTTAGAACGAAATGTATTTTTTGCCACGCTGGAGCAAATTAAGGCATGGGCACGGAGTAATTCTTTGTGGCCGATGACATTTGGTCTGGCTTGTTGTGCGATTGAAATGATGGGTACCGGGGGAGCGAACTATGACCTTGATCGGTTTGGGACGATTTTCCGAACTTCGCCGCGGCAGTCAGATTGTATGATTGTTTCTGGTACGGTGACGAAAAAAATGGCACCGATTTTACGGCGTTTATATGACCAAATGCCGGAGCCGAAATGGGTGATTGCGATGGGTTCATGTGCGACGGCAGGCGGGCCATATGTAAAATCATATTCCGTGGTTAAAGGAGTCGATCAGATTGTTCCGGTGGATGTCTATATCCCAGGATGCCCGCCAAACCCTGCCGCTTTAATATACGGAATCAATAAGTTAAAGGATAAAATTCGTTACGAAGCGAAGACTGGGAAGAAGGTGATCTAACCGATGAGCGGGGAGAAGGATCTCGAACAATTAAAAAAAGAGGCGGCCGCAAAGGCTAAGGCGGAGGCTTTAGCAAGACGTCAGGCGAAAGAGGCTGGCGAATCTGCACCGCCACCACCTGCATCGACACCGGAAGAGGCACCAGCCGCAGCTGCGAGTGCTGGCGAGGCCGATGACTTGGCGAAGAAAAAGGCAGCCGCAGCGGCGAAAGCAAAGGCGGCGGCGCTAGCGAAAAAGCAACGCGAAGGGATCACTGAGGAAGAGCCTCCCGCTGAGGAAACATCAGCGCAGTCAACTGATGATAGTGATGACCTGGCGAAGAAAA
>NZ_JBALPZ010000055.1:11978-15844 GCF_036965645.1 Neobacillus drentensis | reverse complement strand
ACTTAGTTTGTCCGCTGGATAAACTAACTTGTGTGTTTATACTAACACATCTATTTTAATTGAACAATATATAAATAAATAAATTTTTACGATATAATAAAAGAATAATCAAAATAAAGAAAATCGGTAGTTAGATTAATAGGATAAACAAATAAAGAGATGAGGAGAATAAGTGAAACTAGCAGATCTAAACGAAAGTAAAATGCATAGTCAAAAAGTTATTCTGAGCACCATTATAAAACACTACCCAATCTCCAGGGCAAAACTCTCGGAATTAACGAATTTGAACAAAGCAACCGTTTCTTTGCAAACGAATACATTAATCGAAAAACATCTTGTTTCCGAAATTGGGGAGGGAGTGTCGAACGGGGGCCGAAAACCTATTTTGTTAATTTTTAATAAAAATGCCGGCTATTCTATCGGAGTTGAACTTGCTGCCAATTATGTTCAAACGATTTTAATTGATTTAGAGGGGAATACGCTTTTCTCTGACTACTTTGAATTTGCAAACGAGTCAATGGAAGCGCTTCAATCGACGTTAGTTGATAGAATTAGGTTAGTGAGGGATCGAGTACCGGAATCTCCATATGGCATTATTGGTATCGGGGTAGGGGTTCATGGATTTGTGAATGAGAATCAAATGGCCGTATATACTCCCCATTCAGATTGGGACAAAGTTAACATAAAGAGGTTGCTAAAAGAACATTTTAACGTTCCTGTTTTTATGGATAATGAAGCAAATGCCGGAGCATTTGGGGAGAAATTGTATGGTGCTATAAATAATTCCGATAACAGCATTTATATAAGCGTAGGAACTGGTATTGGTCTGGCGATCATGTTCAATAACCAGCTTTACCGGGGATCGGAT
Organism: Neobacillus drentensis; assembly: GCF_036965645.1. Lineage (GTDB taxonomy): Bacteria > Bacillota > Bacilli > Bacillales > Cytobacillaceae > Neobacillus > Neobacillus drentensis_D. Next base: position 14,976 of record NZ_JBALPZ010000055.1, on the reverse strand, counting down.
GGGGTTTCAGGAGAAATGGGGCATATGACCATTGAATTCAATGGAAAAAAATGCCGCTGCGGAAACCAAGGATGTTGGGAACAGTATGCATCTGAACGTGCATTTTTTACTAATTTTTCCAGAATAAAAAATGGAAGGGAACTGACACTTGAAAAGGCCAATAAGATGATTCAGGAAAACGATGGGGATATATTGATGGAAATAGAAAAATTTGGGTATTATTTTGGAGTTGGTTTAACGAACTTGATTAATACGTTTAACCCTGACACGATTGTCTTGAGAAGTAACTTGATTGAGGCTAATCCCATCATATTAAAGTCGATAAAGAAGGCGGTTTCAAATAGGATATCTAGGTATATACCACTAAAAAGTGAGATTTTTATCTCCCAGCTCAGCAGAAATGCCGCCGTCCTCGGAGCTGCTTCGTTTATGATAAAAAAATTCCTTGAGGATTCCAAGATGGTTAATGAATAATGGATGGATTTGAGACCAGTTATAAAACCAACTATAAAATGTATTCGGAATTAAACATAGTTTGGGAGCGAAATAGTGGGGAACGGTTGGGAAAATGAAGTTCCGTTTTATGAAGGGGGCTGCCTGCTTTCAGGCAGCAGTCTTAGTAAAAAAGACCTTGGAGGCTAATAAGCCCGATTCAAGGTCTTTTTTTATGCATATATCGACTTTACAACGCTCAGTTTGAGTAGGGATCGATGGTTTGAATCGTTCCGTCCTCATTGTATTTTAGTTCAGTATATTTTACACATCGTTTGTGGTCAACTCCCTCAGACAGGGAACAGTCATGATAAAATAAATACCATTTATCCTCAAACTGAACAATCGAATGATGCGTGGTCCAGCCGATGACAGGGGTCAGGATTTTCCCTTTGAAAACATATGGACCTAGAGGATTTTCGCTGATTCCATAAACAATGCAGTGGGTCGTACCAGTGGAGTAAGAAAGATAATATTTTCCATTGTATTTATGGACCCATGGGCCCTCAAAATATCTTCTTTCCTCATCCCCTGCAAGAATTGGCTTACCGTTCTCGTCTACAATTGATATTTCTTGCGGTTTGTCCTTAAAACTAAGCATGTCCTCAGTTAATTCTGCTGCTATGGGTCCTAACGCCGGTTGTGACGGATCAGGCCCCTCCGCATCAGGATTAAATGTACCTGACTGCCATTTCTCTAATTGTCCACCCCAAAGCCCGCCAAAATACATATAAGCTCGGTTGTCTTCATCCACAAAAACGGCGGGGTCAATACTAAAACTTCCAGGAATGTAATTTTCTTCAGCTTTGAAAGGCCCGGCAGGTTTCGAACTAGTCGCAACACCGATTCGAAAAATACCATCCTTATCTCTAGCTGGAAAAAATAAATAATACTGGTTATTTTTAAAAGCAGCATCTGGTGCCCACATCTGTTTACTAGCCCAACGTACATCTCGAACGTGAAGTGCTTCGCCATTGTCTATACATGGAGAATTGAAATTATCTATCGACAAGATATGATAATCTTCCATCGCATATTGATCACCAGTACCATCATCAATAGTAGTTCCATTATGTTCAATATCATGGGAAGGATAAATATAAAGCTTCCCTTCAAATACATGTGCAGAAGGATCTGCCGTATAAATATGTTCAACCAAAGGTTCATTTGGTTTTACGAGTTTTTCCATGTTCTACTCTCCTATTAATTACGTATTTTAAATGGTTCATAAATATCATGCGTGCAAACATCACAATCATCCATATTATCATGTCCGGGGATGAACGTTAGCATGTATCTCAAAAGATGCAAAATAGATATTCTGATTAGGTATGCTTTGGTCAAATTGACAATCGACCTTTCTTTCGTATACATTGGTTAACGATAATTTGTTTGAAGTAACTGCAATCAAGAAATTGCTATGATAAAACATCGTGCAGTAAGCCTGAACAGGTAAAATTTCTTGGATTGGCTGGATTACATACGATCATTTGGGGTTAAAAGGAAAGATAAAGGAGTGTTGATATGAATTATCGTGAATTAGGAAATACAGGCATAAAAGTTAGTGAGGTAAGCTTTGGAACATGGGCGATCGGAGGTGCATGGGGGAAGACAAGCGACGAAGAAGCACTAAGATCATTACAGTACGCGATGGAACAGGGTGTGAACTTCTTTGATACAGCTGATGTATATGGCAACGGCCATAGCGAAGAGCTTTTGGCCAAGGCGACGAAGGGGAAGGAAGATCAGATTTATATTGCAACAAAGTTTTGCCGTCAGGGCGACATTTCGGACCCGCAAAATTACAGCTATGAAAAAGTCAGCGCTTATTGTGAAGATAGCATACGCCGTTTGAATCGGGAAGCCATTGATTTATATCAGATTCACTGCCCGGCTACAGAGATATTAAAGGATGGCAAAGTATTTGAGGTACTTGACCGGCTGCAGCGCGAGGGGAAAATCCGCCATTACGGGGTTAGCGTGGAATCAACAGAGGAAGGTCTTATTTGTTTAAACTATCCAAATGTGAAGAGTCTGCAAATTATATTTAATATTTTTCGCCAGAAGCCATTAGAACAATTAATACCAGAGGCCTATCAAAAAGGCGTTGGCCTCCTTGTAAGATTACCGCTGGCGAGCGGACTATTGACAGGGAAATTCACACCAGTCCATGTCTTTGAAGAGGACGACCATCGCCGTTTTAATGAACATGGAGAGGCATTTAATGTAGGGGAAACGTTTGCCGGATTGGGATTCCAAAAGGGTGTAGAATTAGCTGATCAATTAAATTGGATGGCAGAAGGCAGGCCTTCTATGGCCAGTGCCGCCCTTCGATGGATTCTCGACTGTAAAGAAATCACATGTATTATTCCTGGTTTTAAAAATGTAAACCAAGTCGAGCAAAATCTAGCAGTATTGGATACAAAACCTTTCTACGAAGAAGAAATGCAAAATCTTCAGCATTTTTATCATGAAAAGGTAAAAGATTTTATAAGAGGACCTTATT
>NZ_JBALPZ010000055.1:0-11902 GCF_036965645.1 Neobacillus drentensis | reverse complement strand
GATTAAAATCAGACAGTTTTTTCTTTACAGCCATTGAGGTATATCAAATAAATTCGAATGAATTGGTTCAAACTATCGATTGTGATGAGAAGCATTTTAACGCCCAATTACTTTAGGAGGAACAGTTCTATGACTTATTTTCAAACAGTTAATAAAATTCAATATGAAGGTCCGGGTTCAAAAAATCCTTTAGCTTATAAATATTATAATCCACAGGAAAAAATTAATGGGAAAACGATGGGAGAGCTCCTTCGTTTCTCTGTTGCTTATTGGCACACGTTTACGGCAGAAGGAGCTGATCCATTCGGAGTAGGAACGGCAATCAGACCATGGGGAAATTTAACCGGGATCGATTTAGCGAAGGCACGTGCGGAAGCATCCTTTGAATTTTATGAGAAGCTCGATGTTCCGTTCTTTTGTTTCCATGATGTTGATATTGCGCCTGAAGGAAATACATTAAAGGAATCAAATGATAATCTCGATATTATTGTGGCCATGATTAAAGACTATTTAAAAACAAGCAAAACGAAATTATTGTGGAATACGGCTAATATGTTTACTAACCCACGTTATGTTCATGGGGCCGCCACATCCAATAGTGCGGATGTTTTTGCTTACGCCGCTGGAAAGGTTAAAAAAGGGTTAGAAGTCGCTAAGGAACTGGGATCTCCAAATTATGTTTTCTGGGGCGGCCGTGAAGGCTACGAAACATTGTTAAATACAGATATGAAATTAGAACAGGACAATCTCGCACGCTTCTTCCATATGGCAGTGAATTATGCAAAGGAAATTGGTTATGAAGGTCAATTTTTAATTGAGCCAAAACCAAAAGAACCGACAAAGCATCAGTATGATTTTGATGTGGCAACCGGATTGGGATTTTTAAAATCATATGATTTGGATAATTACTTTAAATTCAATATCGAAGCAAACCATGCTACACTTGCGGGGCATACATTTGAGCACGAGCTTAGAGTAGCCCGAATCAATGGCATGTTAGGATCAGTCGATGCCAACCAAGGTGATGTATTGCTTGGATGGGATACAGATGAATTCCCAACAGACCTGTATACCACTACACTTGCCATGTATGAAATCTTGAAAAATGGCGGCCTTGGAAAAGGCGGATTAAATTTCGATGCAAAAGTCAGAAGGGGATCATTTGAACCGGAAGACTTATTTGAAGGACATATTGCCGGTATGGATTCATTTGCTGTCGGCTTAAAGGTTGCCAACAAGCTGATTGAAGACAATGTTTTGGACGGCTTCATTGAAAACCGATACAGCAGCTTTACAGAAGGCATAGGGAAGAAAATAGTTGAAGGTACAACAAACTTCCATGAATTAGAACAACATGCACTAGGGTTAACAGAAATTAAAAACCAATCTGGTAAAACAGAAAGACTAAGAGCATTAGTGAATCAATATTTACTAGAGACACTTTCAAGTGTTCGTGGTTAAAACGGGTTTAGAAATAAATGAGTCATAAAAAGTGCTGGAGTTTTTCCCCAGCACTTTTTTGTAGAAAGAGAAGGTAAAAAGGATAAAAGAAAATGTCAAGAGGTATAAAAACTATTTGCTATGTATCAGAATATTTATACGGAAACGAAAGTGTTGAATAATGAATGAAAGACTTTAGAAAGTAAAAAAAGAAGTAAAAGTAGTTAAACGATGGAATGGGTCACTTAAATGAGTGTGGAAATAATAAATGAAGGAGAATAGCTCAATGGAAAAGAAAAATAGCAAAATGAAGATAGATGCTAAAAAATTTGCCTACACTGTCATATCATCACAAAATATTGAAAGTAATTTAGAAGAAGAAATAGCGAAGAAAAAATTAACGTTATATTTAACCGCTTATTGGCTGGCAGAGAAGTTTAACAACTTAGAGGCACAATCTTTCCGAAACATGAATAGAAAAGATTATGAGGACTTAATGGTGAAACTTTCAGGCATTAAAGTGCATTAAGAAGTAGCATCATTTGTCTCGGTCCATAACGGGTATAGGAGCTTTTCGTAAGTCTGTATTCAAACTACGCAGTCTTGCAAAATTGGCTAAAGAACAAAGTGGATGCATTCGCATCCCCTTTTTCTTTGGCAACATTAAAGTCAGTAAGCACAGGATTTTGAAATTTATCATGATGACAAATTTCCTTTTTTTAGAAACAATTTGATAGGAATAACTTATTCAGCTGCTTTTGCTTCAGCACGAGAAGCATCGAGTTTCTTATTGATATCCATGACGTCTTGATCTGAAAGTGGGTAAAGGGCCATAACAATCATTGAAACAATCGCAAGTGCTGCTGGAATCCAGATAGCTGTTATATTGATACCGGAAAGAGCACTTGCTGTTTGCTGCTTATCCGAATTTCCATTGAAGCCGTAGGCAGCAAGGAACCAGAGCGGAACGGCACCACCAATCGTGAAGCCAATCTTGAAGAAGAGACCCATGATCGCGTTGATGATTGCAGCGTTACGTTTGCCAGACTTCATTTCACCATAAGAGACAACCTCAGGAACAAGTGCCCACATGAAACCAGTTGCAGAAGTAAGACCCCATTGCTTAATGAAGGTTGAAACATAAGCAAGGAAGAGTGAATCATGCATGCCATCTAACGACCATACCCAAGTAAGGATTTCACCTACAACAAACATACCAAGGAAGAAATGGAAGAATCCCTTTTTACCAAAGATTTTTCTCAATTTAGGCCAGAAGACTGGGAAAGCGATACCAGGGATGGAGGCGATGAGACCTATGGCCCCCATCCAGTCTGAGTGATGGACCGTGTATTGGTTAAAAAATCCATTCACTGTGTTCATGAAGAACATGAAGGTGAAAGCAAGCATGAAAAAGATCCCCAGAATCACTAGTGGTTTATTGTTCTTCAATTCAATGAACAGGTCGAAAGCTCTCACTTTTGCAGATTGTTCTGCAGTTGCGACAACGTGTTCTTTTGTAAGACGGTAGCAAAAGAACAAAGCGAAAGCGCCGAGTACCATGTAAACCATGTAAACCCAAAACCAGGCGTGACCTGCCGATGGATCCGTATAAGTACCCATGTTGATCTTGAGACCAAAGAACCCTGTGTCTTTCATCGAGCGGTCTTTTGGCGCTGCCATTTGGACAAACATGGGGAACAAAGTATAAACCAAGAGGTTAGCAATGTTTGCCAGCATCATACGAGTGGTTGTGATTTTGGCTATGGACTCAGGGTCTCGTGTGAGTGAAGCATTCAGCGAACCGTACGGAATGTTGACGACGGAATAAACCAAGTCAAGCAGGAAGTAAGTAATAAAGGCGATCGACACTGAACCGCGAATGGCTGGAATCGGAGCAAAGAGCATTGCTGACAGGATAACAAGCGGAATGCCTGCAATCAGGAGCCAAGGACGATATTTACCGTTCTTGAATGTATGTCTATCGACGTAGGTACCGACCATCGGATCCCAGAATACGTTGACGATACGGACAAACAGGAAGATGAACCCGGCTGTTGCCGTACCAATGGCATTGACGGTAGTCAGATAGAGAGCCAGGAATCCTCCGACAGTACCAAAAACGAGATTTTGAGCAAAATCCCCAAGACCGTAACCGATGCGTTCAGTAAGGCTGATCTTACGATACTCGTCTTTTTGTATGTTTTGTGTATTATTGTTCATTTTTTGAACGGTTGATTCCCTTAAAGCCATGTCAAGAACTCCTTTTTGGTGAAATTTTAAATTGATTCATCCACTTATATTATGGACATTGGTAAGGTAGTCTATTTGAAAAAAATGAGCCTCTCGATTTTTATAGACAAAAAATTAGTGGAACCGTAGAGGGCTGTAAGGGCTGGGATTAACTAGCATATAATTTGATAAATAAATGTTTTTAACAATTAAAAATGATAACTCTTCATGTATAAATCTTATTAAAAAAGAAACACTTTCTCAGTAAATCATAAAAAAATAATAACAATCTGTAAGGATATTTTAAGGCGAAACAATCTCGAAGGCCCTTCAATCCAATGATTTATTATAGTATTGCTTAGGATTCAATCTTTAGCGGATTATATCGGAATTTCTAGGATTTTGTATCACGATTATTATTTACTATAATTTCCAAAATTGGAATAATGGAAGAGTATCACTTTATCAAAGGGGGAGTTGCATGTTTCGTCGTAAATCGATTATCACGGTTCTAGCAACAGGTATGTTTTTATCAACAGGGGTGGTGTATGCTCAGACAAATGGTGCCCCAAATGTACAAGCAGACACAGCTTTTGACAACAAGGTTATCAAAAAAATTAACGCAGAGAATATGTACAATACGATTAAGTATCTATCGGCAGTCCCTAGGGAAGCGGGTACTGAGGGAGAGGTTCGTGGGGTTGAGTACATAGAAGGCCAATTTAAGAGCTTAGGACTCGAAACGAGAAGATTCCCCTTCCCAATCTATGATTATAAGACGAACCGTGAACTGGCTGAAGTTGACGGAGTCGATTTAAAAGGACATGCCTTTAGCGGCAGTGCGAGCGGAAAAGTAACGGCAGAGCTCGTTAATGTTGGAAAAGCAATAGCTGGCACGGTTCCGGATGATGTGAAAGGGAAAATTGCCTTGGTTGAGCGGGGAGAAATAACGTTCGTTGAAAAAGTGAAAAATGTAGCTGCTAAAGGTGCGGCTGGGGTACTTATGTATAACAGCAGTTCTAATGGTAATAACTTTGGCCAAGCCAATGAAGAAATTCCAGCCGTAGCTATTACCCAAGCACAAGGGAAGGAGTTGGTTGATAGATTAAAGAATGGCCCTGTAGAGGCCACACTAGATGTTGATATCGAAAGAATCGAGAAAACATCCTATGTGGTTGAGGCTAAATTAAAGCCTAACAAGAACAAGGATACAGGTCAGATTGTCACGATTGGTGCACACCATGACTCCGTTCCTAATGGACCAGGAGCAAATGACGATGCTTCCGGAGTTTCAGCCGTATTGGAGCTTGCAAGAATTTTAGTTAATACTCCGATTGATACAGAAGTCCGCTTCCTGACGTTCGGTTCTGAAGAAAGAGGGATGATGGGTTCATCCTTTTATGTATCACAGCTTCCACAGAGTGATATAGACCGCATGGTTGCCCACTTCCAAATGGATATGATTGGCGGGGCGGAAGCAGGAGAAGATCATCCATTGGGTGGACTGATTATGTACACCATTGACGGTCAGAAAAATCTTGTTACAGACTTAGGAGCGTCAGCCTCATCGAGAATGTATGATGTCGCGGTGCCGTATGGACAGTTAGGAAGAAGTGACCATCAGCCATTCCATGACGTTGGCATTCCTTCTGCTCTATTTATTCATTCACCTGTTGAACCTCAGTATCACAAGCCAACAGATACAATTGAACATATCAGTAAAGAAAAGCTGCAACAAGCTGTATCAATCGTTGGAGCATCAGCCTATCAAATTGTTCGTCCAGACACGCCGGCTCTTGATCGTGCACATGTTAGTCCAGCGTCAGTGGAATACAAATTCGAAGACCGCCCAGTAGATTAATAGAAAATCAGATAATCAGATCAGAAAAAGCGCTTGAATCAAATTGGAGATTCAAGCGCTTTTACTTTAAAGTGTCAATCTCATAAATGAGATGCATCTCCTAACTTTATCAAAAGATTAACACTTATAAAAAAACAATTCTGACCATCCGTTTAATGACTTCCGATTGTGAAGAATTTTATTTTCTTGACAAACTTACATCCCTATTTTTGCGGTTTCTAACCTCATTCATCTTTTTATAGAAGCTTTCTTCCAAATCAATTTCAAAGTAATTGGCAAATTTCACAATATAGGCTAAGCAATCAGCAAATTCCTTTCCTAAATCTTCCTTTGCATTTTCCTTCGCTAAATCAAAAGCTTCATTATCATTCATTCCTTTTAAAATATTGCTATTTGTAAAATTAAAAGCTTTTCTAAGTTCTTCAGCGACTTCAGCTACCTCAGTGGTTAAGAGCATATAGTTATTCAAAAGGGAAGCTCGAGTTTTCTCATAACTTTCATTATTAATTTCCCAGTTCATTTCTTCATGATATTTTTTTAAAAACTTCTGCATTTCCTTCATTGTGGCACCTCTTAGTAAAATGATAATTTTAAATAAATAGAATAAGAAAGATAAATTTTGAATAGGAGATAGTGAAGCATAAAAGAATTAGTAGGAAGTCTATGAATCTTTCACTTTTAATTTCAAGATAGTCCTTTTTAACCGTAGCTGTTAAGAAAGGGCCTAAATTTATTAAGGGTAACAATGTAAAAAGGTAACCATTTTGGTTACCTTATAGTAATATTATATCAGTTATTTTCGCTAATTGATTTATGTTCTTTAGGAACTAATGGTAATTGGTTATAAATACTAACAATTGTGCGTGGGATTGGGTTCAATATAGAACTAAATTTATAAACAAGTGAGCTAACCACAATCCCAACAATAATGCTGCCAAGAACATCAAATGGATAATGATGACCTACATAAACACGAGAAATCCCTGTTAATATGGCAAAAACGAGCATACCTAAACCAATCTTACGGTGGCGTAACAATACCGAAAGGGCGAGGGAAAATGCACCTGTTGTATGATCGCTTGGAAAAGAGCTATCCTTTGCATGTTGGATCAGCAGATGGACGTGATGTGTAACAAATGGGCGAGGTTCATAGAAAATATGACCTATGACAAAATTTATGAATAACCCTAAACCACCAGTTATGGCTGCATAAACCACCGAATATTTATATTGTTCTTTTCCTAAAAACCACATAACAAGTAAAACTAAGGCAAAAACAATCAATGCGTACTGCGTGTTAAAAATCATTATCTTGTCTATAATGGGGTGATGTCCAGCAAGTTGGTTGATTGCCTTAAATAGTTGATAGTTCATTCTTTCCCCTCATTTCTAGTTATCTTGCCTCATTGGATGATAGAACTGTTAATTATTGAAGTAATAGTGCACTTCATCCTTTAAAAATCGATGATGTAATGAGCAATACTATAAAAAATCATCCTTGAACTCACGACAGAACAATCAAATTAGGCAATTTAATAATACAAAATAAACTCTTAGTTTCGCCTTAACAAAGAATTAATAATTCATTAAGATTTAAACTTCTTTTAGGGATAACAGGGGATGATATTTTAAAAGCTACTTAATTGGATTGTAAAGTTTTAAGGAAGAATTCTATCGGGGGTCAAAATGGTCAAAAAAGTCATGATCGTTTTCTTGCTAGTTAGTATGATAGGTTTAGGAATTAAAGAAAAAAGCACTCTAATTCTGATGATTGCCCAAGGCGGTTCCCCCGCAGTGGGGATGAGTCTACTATTGCTTTCTTTATGCGTCTTTTTTCCAATTATCCCATTTCCTGTAACGGCTGGTATGATTGGAGCGGTTTTTGGAACGCTGAAAGGGAGTATCATTAACCTTACAGGCTCCATGATCGGAACAGTCTTGTTCTTTTTTCTTATGAGGTATGGGTATCGACAATGGGCCCAACAAAAGTTAAAGAAATATCCAAAAGCACAAAAATATCAGAACAAGCTTAAAGACAATGCGTTTATGGCAATTTTTATTGCTCGAGTAATACCAATTATCCCTGCAGTAGCCGTGAATATTGGATGCAGCTTAAGTTCAGTGAATTGGAAAGTTTTTGTTTTGGCTTCTGTTATTGGAAAAATACCGAATATATTATTGTTAACTTACGCAGGAGCAAGCTTCCAGCATAATTTACGGTTTTCTGTTTCCCTGTACGCTCTTTATTTAGTTGTTATCTTAGTCATTAACTTTGTGTGGGTTTATCGGAAGGTACCTAAAACAAAATAGCGTTAAATTCAATAGAATATTTCAACGCAGATCACCGCTATTATCATTAATGTGCTTATGATTATGAGTCCAATTAACAGATGTTTCATATACCTAAACATCCTCTCGTCTTTATTTGAATTTATGTATGAAGAATCAAATGTTTAGATTACGTAGAATTTAAATGATCTAATCCAAAGGATTAGGTCGTTTTTATTTTTTCCTTGTTACTTACATTCAAGATAGTCCCGCATATTTAAAATAGCAGTAAAATCCTAAGAATACCTTATTATTTAATTAAAAATTCCTTAAAAAGCATAATGTCAATAGAATAAATGTTACTATTCCAATGGTGAACGACTCATTAAAATCTTTTTACAAGGAATTGATTTGTATGGAACCATCCACAATCACAACATATCTTAAACGGGAAAGAACCTATTTAATGGGGGCTCTTCTTCTTATTATTCTTTGGGTTTTACCTTATTTTGTCCTTGGAGAACAAGCACATATGCGGATTCTGGATAACCTGGATTCCAATATCGCATGGTATAAAGTTCTAATAGACAGTGGGCAGCTATTTGGACCGATTACTGCACATATACCTCAGATTATAAATGGGCATTTATCCCGAGATGCTTATTATTCCGAATACTATGGAATGATTGAATTATTTCGTTTCTTTCCACCCGTTATCGCTTACGGATTAAACCAAGCGATTACTCGTTTAATTGCATTTTTAGGAATGTATTTATTATTAAGAAGATATGTGATTAAAGAACAAAATCACGGATTCATTCGAGTAGTTGCCGCTTTGACATTTGCTCTAACACCATTTTGGGCTAACGGTATGTTAAGTACCTTAGGAATGCCTCTTGCTTTATGGGCATTTTTAAATATTAAAAATCACGAAAAAACTTGGGTTAGTCTAGTGACTTTAACTCTTTTACCTTTTTATTCAACTTTTATGCTGGGTTTTTTCTTCTTCTTAAGTGCAATGGGGGTATTCTGGCTTGTAGAGGTAGTTAGAAGTAAAAAAGCACAGTTAAGGCTGTTCTTCTCTATTATTTATATGACCGTCATTTACTTAGCGGTTGAATATCGTGACGTAATGTCGCTGCTATTTTCTACTGAAAAGACAAATCGCTCTGAGTTTTACGAATCAAAAAATAACCTGATTGAAACCATAAAATTAATCTTCAAAAATTATTTTATAGGGCATAACCAAGACGAAGCTCTTTATGAGTTTGTCATTTTCCCAACAGCTTTGATTGCCTTAATTATCGTTATCATGGAAAAAAGATGGAGACAAGAAAAGCTATTTATTGGATTGCATCTAGCAAACTTTTTGTTATCAGTCTGGTATTCTTTTTGGTGGTATCAAGGGTGGGCGCCGATAAAAGAGAAAATAAGTATTCTAAACACCTTTAATTTTTCTCGTTATCATTATCTAAGACCGATGATTATCTATATTTTATTTGCTGTTTCCTTACAAATATTATGGACATACAATAAAAAATGGCGTACTTGGGCAATTGGTTTTGCTATTTTACAGCTTGTTGTATTAGTTCCTTCGAACGAACAAATATGGTATCATAACCAACCTACATTTAAGCAGTTTTATGCGGTGAATGAATTTAAGGAGATCAAGAACTATATTGGCGAACCAGTCCAAAATTATCGGGTGGTAAGTATCGGACTACATCCAGCCATTGCTCAATATAATGGCTTATATACATTGGACACCTATAATAACTTTTATCCATTGTCCTATAAGCATCAATTCCGAAAAATCATGGCTCCAGAACTTGCGAAAAGCAAAACCATTGGAGATTATTTTGACCAATGGGGCGGACGTTGTTATCTGTTTGTCAGCGAATTGGGCAAAAATTATATGTTTTCCAAAGAATCGACTAAAGTTATCAAGCATTTAGATATTGATACGCAAGTTTTGAAACAAATGGGTGGTCAATATGTACTCTCGGCTGTTCCGATTAAAAATGCTGATGAAAATAGCCTTAAATTACAAAAGGTTTTTGATTCAAACGATGCTTACTGGCGAATTTATTTATACAAGGTCATCTAAATAACGGAATAACAGAAAGAGGGACTATAAAATATTAACGGGTTCCGTTTCTATAGCAAACATTAATATTGTAAGTTAAAATGAGTGCCAATTTGTATATTAAATTGACACTCATTTTGTATTGGTATAAAGCCCATTTGCGCATATAACTGGACAGCTTAGTTTAAAACCCATGACGTATTGTTAAATTAGATAATAGTCGAACTTTTTTGGAGACATGCTCCTAAACAGTTAACTAACGTATAGTGGGATAACGACCTTTTTAGGAGTGATGTGTTTTGTCCTACTTTAATAATCGGTATTTGCCCCACTTTAATAACGGTTATTACTATGGTATGCAATATCCATATCCAATCACCGGAAGTCCAAACAGCTTTAGAAATAATTGTTCTGTAACAAGGGTTAAATCTTTTTCTAAAGAGGAAGCAGCAGCAATCGCTTTACTTTTAGGCATTGATTTTAAAAAAAGCAAGTTTGATTTAGATGAGTTTTGGATGGGAGTAAATACAGAGCTTGAACATGGAAAAATATCGAGCCAAACGAATGTAACTGGTGATGATCCTATTATAACGGGGAAAATTGCCCTAGCTCATCTTAACGAGTTTCCTGATTACTATAAAAGATTAAAGGTGCTCGAGGAAGAAGCAAAAGCCTATTGGAAAAAATGATTTAATAAAATGCTTAAATTATAAAAATAACCCAATTTTGTAAGCGAGTTTTGTGAAAATTGTACTTAAGTTATAAGGTAGCAATAGTTATAGATAAAGGTCGCTGCAGCGGTCTTTTTTTCTTGTTGAACTAAACCAGCTAATAGTTTGTCAATATTTTTCAATAAAAAATTTAAAAATCTCATGTTATACTAAAAATGTGCATGCCAAATAACCTTCCGTTAGTCTAATTTTGGAAGGTTTTGTGTTATTTAGTTAGATTTAGGCTCTAAGCTATATCTTGGAAAGTTGTTTTGTTTTTTAAAAGGGCAAATATCCAATGTAAGAGTTTATTTACACACGCAATGACAGCTACTTTAAAAGGTTTTCCTTCTTCACGTTTCTTATCATAGAACTCTCGTAATTTTTTATTACGAGGAATGATTTCCTCGCTTGTTTTGCTCTTTCGACAGTCACGTATAGCACAACGAACAGCCATATATAAGGCATGACGGAGCATACTAGATCCTCTTTTTGTGATTCGATTTTTGGTAGCTGTAAATTTACCAGATTCGAATACACTAGGATCTACTCCAGCGAAAGCTACAAGCTTTTTTGGATCAGTAAATCGATCTATCTCCCCAATTTCTGAAATGATCGTTGCCGCGATCTTTTCTCCAATACCAGGGATAGATTTGATAATATTATATTCTTCAACTTCTTTAGCGAGGGCATCTAACTCGGACTCTAACGTGGATAGGTGCTCTTTGTATTGAAGAATGATGTTTATATACATACCAAGACTCAAAATATGACTCTGATACAAAGTCTTTTCAAACGGATTTCGTATTGCGGCGGCTTTAAGTTGAATAGCTTTTTCATTAGCCCATCTGTATGAACGACTTTTACATAATTGAGCGATTTTGTCAGCTATGGTTTCTTCACTTGCCTCTAATATTTCTTCAGATGAGGGAAACTCTGAAAGAGTTAAGAGTGACACTACTGAATATAAGTCGCCAAAAACCCCTCGATATTCGGGGAAGACTTGGTCAAGAATTGCTTGGTATTGTAGCTTTGTTTGGATTAATACCCCAGTTATATTCTCGTGCTGTCTTGTTAGATTTCGAAGGTTTAAAAGTTGAACTCCTCGCTTTTTATATGGCTCTAGATCCTCTTTATAAAACAGTTCGCAGAGAAGGTAAGCATCAACCGCATCTGTCTTTACTTTCCGAAGACTTGAACTTTTAGCCTTATAAGAAATCAATGGATTAATAATAATCATTAAATATCCACGGTCCTCTAAGTATTGAACAACAGAGGAATGATAATGTCCCGTTGCTTCTAAAACAA
>NZ_JBALPZ010000054.1:20337-25434 GCF_036965645.1 Neobacillus drentensis | reverse complement strand
TGAACTTTCCATATTCTATTAACCTTTCTAATAGTATCATGTAAATACAGATTTGTGAACATTTTACGAATTTTTTTGGGTTTTTTTCATTTGGTAAAGTTTCTATTGAATCAGAAGGTTGGTAATACTGGAAGTAAGCTCCTAAAGATTTTACGTATTAATCCTGATATAGTATGCAGTGTCGCTTCTGAACGAATTAAATATGAAATGGTGAGTAGTCGCGGTTCCTTTTTTAGGAGCTGAGGAAAGTCCAGGCTCGCACAGTGCTGAGATGCCTGTAGTGATCGTGCCATCTGCAAGGGTGGGCAGTCGGTTAACAATCGGCTGACGGCGGTGAAATCATGCTAAGTCCTTACGGATATGCTGAGAATAGCCTGAAAGTGCCACAGTGACGATGCTTTTCTGGAAACGGAAAAGGTGGAACGGGTAAACCCCACGAGCGAGCAACCCAAATTAGGTAGGGGCATCATCCTGCGGGAAATGAACCTAACGGATGAATTGACCATTGGTCAATAGTTATATGACTACTACTTCCTGTACAAGGCTAGCAGCCGTTTGGAGTACGGAAGTACAGAACCTGGCTTACAGCCATTTCATATGCTGATTAAATTGTTTATAGAAGCAAACTTATGGCGGGATAACTCGTTAGTCAGCTACTAAATCCCTGCCCCTAACATACATATTCCATTTTGAAACCATATTATTACGGTTCATGGAAGTCGTCCTTCCCGTTTGTTAAAAGATTTGCCAGGATAGCAGAGTTTTCTTGGTCAGCATCATATTGTAAAACATCGTCATATTCAAAAAGTTGGAATGAATCAGGAAAGTTTTCAGTCATATACTTAACAAAGTCTTCCGTGTTCTCTCTTCCATTTTGCCGAAATTCCGACATGATTAAACGAAATTTATGAGGCGGGATCTCACATTTAATATGAAATGATTTTGTAAATCCAAATTCTTTTGAGCTGTAAAGATTGTATATAAATGACATTGGAATCACCCATTCTGCTTGATTTATCTTGATTATTTTTCCCTTTTTTTTAAAAAAAATTTTAAAAAAATAAAGCAGCCAGTTCTTCCCAGATAAACTATCTTTCGGGAAAGATTCATTCAATTTAATACGAAGAATTTCAAATATTATTTTTCAGAATTGATAATTAATTCCACTGCAACCCATTTTTAATACGATTGTAAAACTATTAGCTTTTTTATATGTTACATTGTATGTAGTTCTGTTATATAATAAAAAAATCGAATGATCATAGTTACAAAGTATTACTTGAGCGGTTAGCAGTATCAGTCTATTTATTTAGAGAGGGATTTAATTATGTTGACACGTTACAAAAAAATGTTTAACAAAATTGCCATGGGACTATTGTCTTTTATGCCGAATGAAAAAGATCTTCAAAAGCTTCAGAAGACCATAACACAATATGAAACAGAACAAGACCGGCAGCTTTTTTTGTGGAAAGAAGAGGAAGGTATTATTGGTCTTGTCGGTGTTTTATTTGTTGAAGAGGACCTGATGCAAATATTACATATTTCCGTAAACCCCTCCCATCGCGGAAAAGGAATCGGTAAAAAAATGATTAAGACCCTAAAAGAACTTTATCCAGATCCTCATTTTGTTCCCGATGAACATACAAAAGACTTTTTTGTAAAATGTGACATACATGATTCTTTCCAAAGCAGACTGTCAGAAATACTTGCATGAACCCTTACACTAAACGTAAAAAACTTCATAAGAAATAGGGAAACGGTGAGAGAACTTTCTCTCACCGTTTTCATTAAACAACCAGCCTGATTAATTCATCATTTGCTTGGACATTTCCATCCCTGGTTGGAATAACATCTATATACTGATTGGTGTTCGTGATGATCACAGGTGTTTTTACATCATAGCCTGAGGCTTTTATGTTTTCAATGTCGAATTCAATCAGCAAATCTCCCCTCTTCACTGTATCCCATTGCTTGACATGAGAAGTGAAAAATTGCCCTTTCAACTTAATGGTATTAACCCCAACGATAATTAAAATTTCAGCTCCGTTTTCTGAAGTAATGCCAATCGCATGCTCAGTTGGAAATAAAGTAGTCACAACTCCATCTACAGGTGAAACCACTTCACCCTTTGTTGGCTCAATTGCAATGCCTTTTCCGACTGTTTCAGTTGAAAAAAGAGGATCTGAAATTTTGCTTAGTGGCACAATTCCCCCGCTCAATGGGCTTGATATGGTTTCTCTTTCTACATCTTTAACTGCTTTTACAGGGACTATATCGTTCTTGCTTTTATATCCCATTACAAGTGTAAGCACCAGTGCTAAGACTAAAGAGGATAAAATACCAATTAAATATAAGCCAATCGGTGTAAAGACCGGAATTGACAAAAAGCTTGGGAGAGCAAACGCAGTCCCTTTTATCCCAAATGCCCCATTAAGCGCTCCGCCAATGGCTCCAGCAATTGCCACAATGATCATCGTTCGTTTGTAACGGACTAGAATACCGTATGTAATGATTTCAGTTGTCCCTGCCAGGGCACTTGGAACCAGTCCCGATCCCGCTAGCGTTTTCAAGTCCTTATCTTTCGTTTTTAATAAAACCCCAAGACCCATCCCGATTTGAGCAAAAGGAGCGGCCGCTACCATCGGACTAATTGGATCCCCGCCATGTGCAAGATTGGCAATAAATATTGGAATGATAGCCCAGTGCAGCCCCAATATCGTAAGGAATGACCATGAAGCTCCTAATATTGCCCCTGTTAGAATTCCACTTTTTGCACTTAAAAATTTAATCGCCACGGCTAAAGCTTCTCCTACATAAGTACCGAAAGGACCAAATATAAGTACGGTTAATGGAACAATAATCATTAATGAAATCAGTGGATTCACAAACATTTGTAAGTCTTTATGTATCACTCTTTTCAAAAATTTATCTAAAACCGAATAAATGGAGACGGCCATTAAGATGGGAAAAACGGTTGAAGAATAACTAGCTAATAAAACCGGGATACCTAAGAAATCTACGTTTTTAGCATGTGAGGCAACTAAATCTGTATAATGCGGTTCTAAAAGAGCAGCACCGATCCCACCGCCAACATAGCCATTGGCTCCTAATTTTATAGCTAAGGTAATCCCAAGAAACACGGGGAAGAAATAAAAAATAGCATGTCCAGCTGCAGCAAGAATGTTATACGTTCCACTTTCATGTGATAACCAGCCTAATGTCGTTAAAATTGATAATAGAGCGGATATTAAGCCTGATCCGGCCAGTACACCTAAAATAGGCGCGAAACTTCCACTGATAGCTCCCAGTAATTTATTCATAACCGTGTCTTTTTTATCTTTATCTGTAGAAGCTTCCATCGTATTCATCGCATTCATTTTTATGTACTCCCTTTGTTCAAGTTTATCGTTAGAATATCCATTTTATTAGGTAAGTATTTGCGAAGAAACCTTATCTGATGAATCTCTGTTTATTTTTACTTGTTCTCATAAAATTCATACAGCAGGTAGAATACTAGTAGTAGATCTTTTCTCAAAAAAAATAAAAACTCAACCTTATTGGGCGAGTTTTTTATCGGTTTACATAATATAATTCCTGTCAATTTAAACAACATTTCCTTTTAGTTGTGCCGGCCTATTTTTCTTGATGATTTGGTTGTTGCCAATTAAAGTAATCTCATTGAAAGGATGAGGATCTCCTACTTGAACATTAGAATAAATAAATGTCTCACTGCCAATGATCGAACGATTGATTACCACATTTTCCCCAATAAACGTATTTGGTAAAATGACTGAATCCTTTATTACCGCCCCTTTACTTACTGTCACTCCCTGAAAAAGAACGGAATTCTCTACTTTACCAAACACCTTACAGCCCTCAGAAACTAATGATTGGGATAGCTTTGCTTTTCCGTCCAAATAAAAAGGCTGATGAGAGATTTCTCGAGTATAAATTCCCCAATCCTCATTTTGTAAAATCGGATTGGTTTCATAAGAAAGTAAATCCATATTAGCTTCCCAAAGACTTTGTATCGTTCCAACATCCTTCCAATATCCGTTAAAGCGAAAAGCATACACCTGTTGGCGATCGTTAATGATCCGAGGGATAATATCCTTTCCAAAGTCCTTGGATGAAAAGGGTCTTTTCTCCTCTATTTCTAAATATTTTTTTAACATTTCCCATTTAAAAATGTAAATCCCCATTGAAGCTAGATTTGATTTAGGCCGTTTTGGCTTTTCAACAAAGTCTAAAACTTTCATAGAATCCGTATCAATATTCATAATGCCAAACCGATTAGCATCTCTCCAAGGAACATGAATGACAGAAATCGTAGCGTCGGCGTTTGTTTCTCTGTGCTGTTCCAGCATTTTATTATAGTCCATTTTATAAATGTGATCACCTGATAATATTAGAACATTTTCTGGATTATGACTTTCGATATAATGAAGGTTTTGGTAAATAGCATGCGCCGTTCCTTCATACCATCGATCCCCTGTCTCACATTGAAAAGGCGGGAGAATCGTAATGCCGCCATTTTTCCGATCTAAGTCCCAGTGCTTTCCGTCACCAATGTAATTTTGAAGTGTGTGTGGTTGATACTGTGTCAATACACCTACTGTATCAATTCCAGAATTGCTGCAATTACTTAATGTAAAATCGATAATTCGATATTTTCCACCGAAGGGAACGGCTGGTTTGGCTGTATAGGTGGTAAGGTCTTTTAATCTAGACCCTTTACCGCCGGCTAAAAGCATAGCAATACATTGTTTTTTTGTCATAGTCTCCTCCTTGTTTATTTTTGATTAATGGAGGCTGCATTAGGATTAAGAGCCGCTTTCCAATCTTAAAGTCCTTATAATTAATAATAATCTAATTATTCAGAATAACAATTTTCGGGGTAGATCTTCTCACAATAATTTTTCTAAAATAACAAAGAAAAGGTTTTCATTCTTTCTGTTGATTTTTTTAAATTTAGGCTGTGTTAAAGGTTACTGTTGATTTTGGGACAATGTTGATTGGATCGGATAAGCTCGACTCCTGCGGGAGTACGGGGCAGGGAGACCCCACAGGCGCTTTAACGCCGAGGAGGCTTCCCGG
>NZ_JBALPZ010000054.1:11242-20262 GCF_036965645.1 Neobacillus drentensis | reverse complement strand
ATCCAAGATTAACACAGCCGAAATTTAAATTGATACACACCATGGTCCAGGATCAGTTGTAAATTTAGAGACTGAACTAATATGTATTAACGCTATTCTAAAATCGGGACAGTTTACCCATATGGTCATTAATCTGAACGAAGCACTTTGGATAATTATCTATTTTTTTAGGCATTTATACACATCCCATTCTTTGATTGTATTCACTTAGGGTCCTTCTCATGTTTAGTAAAAATTACCTCTGGTTTTAGTTTGTAATCTACGGTTATTTTTATGTACGTTTGATTAAAAGTGATTAACGTAAAAAAAGATGCCCTTAGCTAGGGCACCCTCTCCATATTAATTCTCTGCAAGTTTGTTAGCGACTGCTTTGTGCGCAGCCTTAGGCTCTTCCGGATCTTCAGCCTGCTTCGCCCTTTTAATAAAGAATGCAAGAACTAGAGCGATTAGAGCAATTCCAACAGAAACAAGGAATGCATCGTTAATGCCCTCTAACATCGCCTTCATGGCAATTTCTTGCTTCATTTGAGCGATCATTTCCGCAGTCGGTTTACCAGTTACATGCTTCATCGCAGAATCAGCAAGTTCAGTGGCATGGGTTTTCGTACGGTTAGACATAATCGTAATCAAGAGAGCCGAACCAATCGCACCTGATACCTGCTGTAACGTGTTATTCATCGCAGTACCATGCGGATAGTACCGTGCAGGAAGCTGATTTAATCCGTTTGTCATAACGGGCATCATAACCATTGACATCCCAAACATACGTGCTGAGTAGATTAGCATTAATTCCGTATAGCTGGTATCTAATGTTAATGTACTGAACATATAGCTTGTAAAGATCGTAATCGATAAACCAATGATCGCAAGAACCCTGCCACCGAATTTATCGAATAATTTCCCAGTGATTGGGCTCATAATCCCCATTAAGATTGAACCAGGAAGCATTAATAAACCTGATTTTAATGGTGTAATACCGAGAATCGTTTGCACATAAATCGGTAAAAGCAGCATCGCTGAGAACATCGCCATGGCGATAACGATCGAAATAACAGATGATAAAGCAAACATCGGATAACGATAAACTTTGAAATTCAACATCGGCTTTTCAAGTTTGTTTTGACGCAGCACAAACCACACCAAGCTGATTGCACCTACAATAATGGTTACGTACACCTGAGGGCTATCCCAGCCTTTATCACCGGCAGAACTAAATCCATATAGCAGTCCGCCAAATCCGATACTTGATAACACCAATGATAATAGGTCTAGACGGATATCTACTTTGCCTTTTTTATCTTTTAATAAGAAAATAGAAACCAATAGAACTACAGCCGCGATTGGTGATACGAGGTGGAACAAAATTCTCCAGCTGTTATGTTCGATTAAATAACCTGATAGAGTTGGTCCGACGGCTGGGGCAAAAATGAATACCAATCCAAAAAGACCCATCGCTCCTCCCCTTTTTTCAGGCGGAAAGCTTGTTAACATGACATTCATTAATAATGGCATCATAATCGCTGAACCTGATGCTTGAATCATCCTGGCCACTAATAATAATGGAAAAACATGCGAAAATCCGGCAATAATCGTACCTGCCGTAAATAAGCCCATGGCTGTCAAAAATAATCCTCTTACTGAATATTTTTGAATTAAGAACGCAGTTGCTGGAATCATAACCCCATTAACCAGCATATAGGCAGTTGCCAGCCATTGAACGGTTGATGCATTTACATCTAAATCCTTCATGATGGATGGCAAGGCAACATTCAATAATGTTTCATTTAACATGGAAATAAACGCACCGATCATCAAAATGGCGATAATGCCATAGGGCGGTCGATTACTTGTTATCGTTGGTTCCAATTTGTACTCCCCCTCGTGTAAACTAATGGTACATTTTTTTGTACTGTTATTCTGCATAGACACTATCATAAACCGATAGTTCATTTTTTGCAACAAAAAATATCAGGAAATTAACGTTATTTGTCTAAGATCCTAAAATGAGGTACAATCATTTTATACTATCAGTCTAATCTGAAAATAAAGGTGATTTTAATGAACGATAGAAAGCAGCAAGTGATTGCGAAAGCCCATCAGTTGTTTGTCGAAAAAGGTTTTCAAGCTACTTCGATTATTGATATTTTGGAATTCAGCGGTATCTCAAAGGGTACCTTCTATAATTATTTTTCCTCCAAAAATGAATTGCTGATTGCCATATTTACTTCATTGGGGAAGAAAATCGATCAGGAGCGTAACCATCTCTTAATTGGACAAGATCCTGCTGATATTGAAGTATTTATCGAACAGCTTGAGCTGCACATGGCTTTTAATAAGAGAAATAAACTGTTAACCCTTTTTGAAGAGGTCTTTGTCTCTAATGACCCCTCCTTAAAGCAATTTTTAAAACGGATGCAAATTTTGCACCTTAGATGGATCTATCAACGCTTTTTAGACATTTTTGAAAAAGCCACACATCCCCATTTACTTGATTGCGCAGTTATGTTCACTGGGATGCTCCATCATAATATTCACTATCATTTTTTGGCTCATGAAATGGATAGCAGTTTGAAACAGGTCATCCGTTTTACGGTAGAACGAGTGGTAAAAATGGTGCATGAAGTGGAACGAAGCGGGGATCAATTATTGGACCCAGAGATCTTTACAAAATGGCTGCCTGAATGCAATAAAACAGAACTGGCGTTAGAGAAGAAACTATATCACATTATTTCCGCTTTAAAAAAACATATGAATGAGGGCATCGATCAACTTGAACATTTTGAGTTACTGGACTTTATTCAGGAGGAAGTCATCCATTCCAAAACGCCGCGGAAATTCCTTATTAAAAGCGCGCTTACCACTTTAAGAGAATTTTCAGGTGATGTCTGGCAGCCGGACCTACAAAAGCTGGGGGAAATCATTGAGGCTTTTCTTATGGAAAAGTCATCTATCTAAAAGTGCGAAATGCTTTCGCGCTTTTTTTCATGGCTCCAGTTCATTTACTGGCATGACGTCGGCTATATAGGGGGCATTTTCCGAAAAGATACAATACAAATCTGTAATCTTGTTATGAAGCGTTGTGTTTCGGATTATCAAACCCTCGTATCCCTGTTTGATTAAATTTTTCCGAAGATTGGTATTGGCTTCTTCTTTATTTAATAAAATAACTTGATCTTTCCAGGTAGGGTTTCTTTTTTTGGTTGCTAAATAATCACAATAGATGTCACGTTCACTCATGAATGTATCATAGGATTCGTATACTTTTAGATATGGTTCATCGATGTAAACCCTGTAAATATATCCACGGACTGGTTTTTCGTTTTGCACGATTTTGGGTTCTCCATCATCCCAAAATTCTGTTTCGGATTTTTCGATAACGGTATCCGTTCCGATGGCAAATGGTTTTGCTGAATGGATATCTGAAGTAAACCAAAATCCAATGGTATCGATATCATTACTCATTTTTTGGACCACTGTATCTTTATTAAATTGTTCAAATTTTTTAATTGAGCCGTGATAGACGATCATTAGCAGCCCTCCTTTTTTAGATTACCCATATTATATGAAATCATTATTAGGCAATATAAAAAGACCGCCAAATGACGATCTAATTGAAACTATAGGGACAGGTTTACTGTCCCTATTGGCTTAGCGATTATGATTTTTTTGGGCCTTTATCGCTACTTTTTCAAGGCCATTTTCTCCTGCAAATTCTACATCAGCCTCTGGAGCACCTTTTTTATTTTTTGAAAACTTGCTCTTTTTGTTTTTTTCCATGTCTTTTGCACCATCCTAATGATTTAAGTAAGGATGCTTTCCTGCACCCACGATTTTAGTTTGCTTTCTTTTTTGTGGGCTATGCTTCTCGGATTACATTGAAAAACATGGGGACGGTTCCTTTGCTTCCAATGGAAGCAAGAGAACCGTCCCCATGCTCTTACCCATGCTCTTAGCGTCTTGGGAATCCGCGTTCATATTGTCGTGGAATTTCTATTTCTTTGTGAAGTACGGTTGCAGCTTCTAATGCCCAATAAGGATTTCTTAACATGGCTCTTCCAACGGCAACAAGGTCTGCATCTTCATTCCCGATTACAGAGTTGGCCAGTCCTGGTTCATCCAATCTGCCCACTGCAATAACAGGGACATTAAGTGCTTGCTTAATCGCTCTTGCTAATGGTACTTGGTAAGCGACGTGTGTTCCTGGTCTTCCTTCTGCAGCGATTGGGCCTTCTCCCCCTGCGCTTACATGGAACATATCGACACCGGCTTTTTGGAATTCTCTTGAAAATTCTATAGCTTCATCGATTCCATAACCACCCTCTACGTACTCTCTTCCCGAGATTCGCAAAATTAATGGCATATCTTCAGGCATTTCACTTTTGACTGCCTGAATGACTTCTTTCCCAAATTTCGTTAATTCCTGTCCATACTCATCTGTTCTTTTATTCGTATAAGCTGACGTGAATTGATGAATTAGGTACCCATGGGCACCATGAAGCTCAATTACGTCCACCCCTGCTTTGATGGCCCGCTGTGCAGCAAGACGGAATTTCTCTACCATGTCTTTTACTTCTTCTGTAGAGAGAGCTCTTGGTGTTTTGGATTTTTCATCAAATGGTAGCGCTGATGGTGCAACGGGCTCTTTTGCATCTTGGGCTTTTCGTCCGGCATGGGCGATTTGAATACCCACTTTTGCCCCATGGTGATGACAAGCGTCAACAATGCGTTTCAAGGCAGGGATGTGCTCGTCTGACCACAAGCCTAAATCATAATCAGTGATGCGTCCATCTGGTTCCACATCGGTCATTTCAATGATGATTAAGCTGGAACCGCCAATCGCACGGCTAACATAATGTACATAATGCCAATCGGTGGCAATTCCATCCTTATTGGTTACAGAGTACTGACACATCGGCGGCATAACCACGCGGTTCTTCAACTGTAATCCTTTAATTTGGTATGGTGAAAATAAATGATCCATCCGAACACTCCCTTTATGTGATAGCATGACTTGATACAAGGTTGAGTGGTTTTACTTTCGTTAGCGTCTACCTTTTCCGCCAATTTTACCACGTTATTTTCGCATCTAAATCTGCTTATAGTTTGTTGCGCATTTAAAATGTATGTGCATGCATATAAATTAGCATACGGTTATTTTGTCCGTCAAGCAACTTGATTCAACATAAAAAAATGGGACCAAGCAATCCATACCTTAGTGGATTCTAATCGGCCCCATCCTCATTTAACTGATTCAGCAGCTGCTGCAGCTCTCCAAGAACCGTTTCTTTCGAAAACGTTTTTTCAAGAGTTTCTTGAAACGTAACCATTGCCTTTTTAAGCTTCTCCTCCCCTTCTGCTGTTAATGAGGTAAAAATGGCTCGGCGGTCGTCTGTACAAATATGCCTTTTTAAGGCTCCACAGTCCCTTGCTTCAAAGCGGCTTACCAGTCTAGACATGGCACTCTGACTTAACCCCACCATATTCTGCAGCTGTTGTAATTTTAACTTTTTCTCAGGAGCTTCTGCTAAAAATAAGAGAACGTAGAATTCATTCAACGATAATTGATGTTTCTGCTGAAGGCTGTCTTCTAATTCATTTGTAATTTTCAGTTGCAGATTGGAGAAAGATAACCAATTGGTTATTAGTTGTTTTTGTGGAGTCGATTCCATCTGTACCACCCTATTCTTGTCCAAAAGGCCCTAAAGCCTGTGTTTTATTTACCTTAATACTATCAATTAATTTATTTACTAGTCAATTGTACCTTTTGCGATAGCCTTTAAAAAATAAATTTTTCAACAATTCAACTTATTAAACTATATCCTATGGTATACTGTGAAAGTCCTTTTTAGTCTTGCGAAAATTTCGAAAATCGCAACAAGATAACAAGAACGGAAGGTGTTAAGTTTATGCAACATAATCCAACAGGAAGGCAGCGGTTCGGATTAGCTGTTCTGCTAAGTTTACTTGGAATGCTTGGACCCTTTAATATTGATATGTATTTACCAAGTTTCCCGAGTATTGGACATGATTTTGGGGCGCGTGCCTCACTTGTACAGCTGAGTTTAACTGCGTGTTTAATTGGGCTAGCGGTCGGTCAAGTCATTGTTGGACCGATTAGTGATGCAAAAGGCAGAAGAAAGCCATTATTTATTTCTATTACTTTATTTGCATTCGCATCCCTTCTCTGTGCACTTGCTCCAAATATAATCATTTTAATCGCATCCCGGTTTTTACAAGGGTTTACTGCCTCCGCAGGAATCGTCCTTTCCAGGGCAGTGGTACGTGATGTGTTTAGTGGTAAGGAACTCACAAAATTCTTTGCCCTTTTAATGGTGATCAATTCAACAGCTCCGATGATTGCTCCCATGACAGGCGGTGCCATCCTTCTATTGCCATCTGCCAGCTGGCATACCATTTTCTACTTCTTATTTTTTCTAGGGATTTTTATTGTTTTAGTGGTTGCCTTGCGTCTACAAGAAACCTTACCACTGGAAAAGAGAGTTCCGAGCTCTATTGGTCATTCATTACGTACAATGGGGAGTTTATGCAAGGACCGCTCGTTTATTGGCTATGCCTTAATTGTAGGATTTGTACACGGGGGCAGTTTTGCATACGTATCGGGGACTCCTTTTGTCTATCAAGGAATTTATGATGTTTCTCCCCAAGTGTTTAGTATTTTATTTGGGATTAATGGGCTGGCCATTATTACAGGGAGTTTTCTCATTGGGCGGTTTGCAGGGATTGTTCCTGAAAGAAGTCTGCTACGGATCGCAGTTATGACGGCTGTAGGTGCCACTTTTGTCCTTCTTGTCATGACGATTATCGAAGGGCCATTAGCTACGATAGTAATCCCAATCTTTATCTACATGACCACAATGGGGATGGTTCTAACAAGTTCATTCACTCTAGCGATGGAAAAACAAGGAAATCGTGCAGGGAGTGCAAGTGCGGTTTTAGGCATGCTCCCATTATTAATTGGTTCGTTTGTGTCGCCTCTTGTGGGGATTAATGAGTCAACGGCTGTCCCAATGGGTGTTATACTATTTACCACTTCTTTTATAGGTTGTGTTTTCTTCTTTACTCTTACTAAAAAGAAATCAACTAAGGTAAAAATAGGCTTACATCGGGTTGATTGTTCCAGTAAAAAAGGTGACGAGGTTCTCCTCGTCACCTTTTTTATAGAAATTTCCTTCTTATTGACCTAACTACTTTTTAATCACGGCCTTCGGGAGTTATGAAAATATGATTGTTTATTTTAAAACAGGGGCTTTTCGATTGTTTGACGCCTCTTGATAGGAATATGCCAATTTGATTAATGTGGGCTCATCAAATGCTTTTCCTAACAACTCCATCCCAATTGGTAAACCACTATCACTGAAACCGGCAGGCATCGAAATGGCTGGGAATCCTGAAAACGGACTTAAACGATTGGCATTTCCTGCTCCTTGACCGCTTCCAACCACGGCTGGCAATGCATTAGAAGTTGGATAGACTAGCGCATCCAGACCATATTCATTAAAAGTAGTCATTAAGCTTTCCTTAGACAGTTTCGGACGATTCGTAATAATTCTTAGATATTCCGGATCATTATCTAACGACACTTTGTTATTTCTAGCGATTAACCCGCTTTTTAAACTTGGATGAAATAATCCACTATTGATGATATCTGTCAATGAGTGAACAGGCGCATTCGGCCCGAGTGAAGCTAAGTAATCATTCAACTGAAACTTAAATTCAAAGCCACTTAAGCTAGGATACGCTAGAATTTCATTTAAATTAGGAATCGACACCTCGTAAACTTCCGCACCTTGTTCTTTCATATCTGCAATAGCTTGGTCCATGACCTTATTTATTTGCGGATCGTTTCCAAATAAAGCTCGTACCACCCCAATGCGTGCTTTTTTCAAACCATTCTTTTTAAGATAATGTGTATACGTCTGCGGAACTTTACCAATGCTTGCTTCTGTCACCGGATCAGCAGGGTCATACCCGGCAATCGCATCCAGCACGACTGCTGCATCTTCCACCGTACGAGCAATCGGTCCACCCACATCCTGAGAAAGTGCAAGAGGAATAATTCCATCCCTGCTGGCTAGTCCCATGGTAGGCCGAATTCCAACAAGATCATTAAACGATGAAGGAATCCGTATTGAACCTCCTGTATCTGTTCCTAAACCTACCGTAACAAAATTTGATGTTACGGCCGCTGCTGTACCGCCGCTCGAGCCGCCAGGATATCTTGTTGTATCATAAGGATTATATGTTTGTCCTCCCAAAGAACTGATCGTTTCAAATCCAAATGCGAATTCATGAAGATTGGCTTTTCCTAGGATAATAGCTCCTTCTTCTCTTAATCTCTTTGTTTGATAGGCATCATCCAATGGAATTGATCCTTTAAGTGACAAGGAACCGGCTGTTGTAGGCATATCATATGTATCAAAGTTGTCTTTCAAAATAACCGGGATTCCATGTAAGGCACCGCGAACTTTGCCGGTTTTCCGTTCTTGATCCAGCTGTTTTGCCTCTGCCAGCGCATCTTTGTTAATCGTAATAATAGAGTTAATACTATCATCGTATTCCGCGATACGATCCAAGTAGAATTGGACCAATTGTTCAGAGGTTAACTTCCCCGTCTGCATGGCCTGCTCCAATTCTTGGATCGTCGCCTCCTCAATCTTAACGGATAAAACACTTTTCGCGACAGGCCTGGCAGTGTTCGCCGCAGCATGTGCCGTGGAACCTACTGGCACTGCAAGCAAACTTCCTGCTAATACAAAACTAGTTACAAACGAAATAGATTTCTTACTCCAATTCCCCATTCTTATTCTCCCCTTATTCTAAGATTCTATGAATATAGCAATCTTATTTTTAATTGTCCTAAAATACGGGAGATTTTCTAACAAAGAAAATGCAAATGATTAGGAAATGATGCAACAAAACATAAATTATAAACGCTAACACGAAAAAGGATGCTCCGTCTTGGGGCACCCTTCCTGAAAATGTGTATTTAAATTGTGTTA
>NZ_JBALPZ010000054.1:10994-11223 GCF_036965645.1 Neobacillus drentensis | reverse complement strand
ATATAAAGTTGAACCAGTCTTATCACTTTCCTGGGTTTTTCATTGTTTGGTTAACCAGGTTTTGCGTCGCATCATCAGTCGATTCTGCCGGGTTCTCAATCGCAGACTGCACGTAGTTTAATGCGGACTGATTGATGTTTTTAAATATTCTCATATTACCTTCCGGATCTTTGTGAGCTCGATTGCGTACCATGTCTATTCCTCCACTATTTTCTTTACCTTTTATTTT
>NZ_JBALPZ010000054.1:0-10949 GCF_036965645.1 Neobacillus drentensis | reverse complement strand
TTTCTTTACCTTTTATTTTCTGTTTGAAGTTTGACGATTATACACTCCTTCAAATTTAGTCAAAAAGACCCAAGTCTTATTCCTCATATTGTAATTTTTTTAAAAATTACCTATCTTTTCTATTTCTATTTTTGTATACTTGAGCAAGTTAAATAAACATAACTAGGGGAGTCCAATAGTTTGGGCTGAGAGAGGAACACGTTTAAGTTTCTTGACCCTTCGGACCTGATCTGGATCATACCAGCGTGGGGAAGTTGACAAACATCTTTATTGAGATTAACTTCTACATACATTTGCCGGGTCCATCCTTTTATGGACCCGGCTTTTTGATGTGCTTCTTTTTTCCCATTCATGTTCTAGAACTCGTCCTTTTATTAAATAAAAAGGGAGAGATTTATCAATGGTATCCACCTCATTAAATGAAAAAAACATTTCCATCATGTCCAACTTTTCAGGCAGTAAAAAAATTTATGTAGAGGGTTCTAGACCCGATATTATGGTGCCTATGCGGGAAATTGAGTTAAGTCCGACAACAAGTACCTTTGGAGAGGAAACAAATCCTCCAGTACGGGTGTACGATACCAGCGGTCCTTATACAGATACAAATTATTCAGTAGATATCACCAAGGGGCTTCCCTCTCTTCGGAGTACTTGGATCCGAGAACGTTCAGACGTTGAAGAATATGAAGGCCGTGAAATTAAACCGGAGGATAATGGATATCAAGCATTGGATGATCCTCGGGCCAATCATAAAGTTTTTCCTGGTTTAAAACGTAAACCATTACGAGCAAAAACAAGGAAAAATGTGACCCAGCTCCATTATGCAAAAAAAGGAGTCATTACACCTGAAATGGAATTTATCGCCATCAGGGAAAATATGAAGCCTGAATTTGTTCGTGATGAAGTTGCTAGAGGACGGGCAATTATCCCTTCTAATATTAATCATCCAGAGACAGAACCAATGATTATTGGACGGAACTTTCATGTCAAAATTAATGCCAACATCGGAAATTCGGCGGTTTCCTCTTCGATTGAAGAAGAAGTAGAAAAAATGACGTGGGCTACTCGCTGGGGTGCCGACACCATCATGGATCTTTCTACAGGGAAAAATATCCACACAACCCGTGAGTGGATTATTCGAAACTCAGCCGTTCCTGTTGGTACCGTTCCGATTTATCAAGCACTTGAAAAAGTGAACGGTATTGCCGAAGACCTGACCTGGGAGGTTTACCGGGATACCTTAATTGAGCAGGCTGAACAAGGGGTCGATTACTTTACCATCCATGCCGGTGTCCTCTTACGATATGTTCCGTTAACAGCGAAACGGTTAACCGGAATTGTCTCACGGGGCGGTTCGATTATGGCCCAATGGTGTTTACACCATCATAAAGAAAACTTTTTATATACACATTTTGAAGAAATTTGTGAAATTATGAAGTCCTACGATGTGGCCTTTTCATTAGGTGATGGCTTACGGCCAGGCTCGATTGCTGACGCAAATGATGAAGCACAATTTGCGGAATTAGAAACTTTAGGAGAATTAACGCAAATCGCCTGGGAACATGATGTTCAGGTGATGGTCGAAGGCCCAGGACATGTCCCGATGCACCTCATTAAAGAGAACATGGATAAACAACTAGAAATTTGTAAGGAAGCGCCCTTCTATACACTGGGACCTCTTACAACGGATATTGCTCCCGGATATGATCATATAACCTCCGCGATTGGAGCCGCCATGATTGGCTGGTTTGGAACCGCGATGCTATGTTATGTAACGCCAAAAGAACATTTGGGACTACCTAATAGAGATGACGTCCGTGAAGGAGTGATAACCTACAAAATTGCTGCACATGCGGCCGATTTAGCCAAGGGCCATCCTGGTGCCCAAATAAGAGATAATGCTTTATCGAAGGCCCGGTTTGAATTCCGTTGGAGAGATCAATTTCATTTAGCGCTAGATCCTGAGCGTGCCCTCGAGTATCATGATGAAACCCTGCCGGCAGAAGGAGCCAAAACAGCCCATTTCTGTTCCATGTGCGGACCAAAATTTTGCAGCATGAGAATCTCTCACGATATTCGGAACTATGCAAAAGAAAACAAACTCGACCCAAACGAAGCCATTGCCAAAGGAATGCGGGAAAAAGCCGAAGAATTCAAAGAAACAGGCGGTAACCTTTACCAATAGAAGTCAGGAAACAAGGGAGCATGGGGACGGTTCTCATGCTCCCATAAAGCCATGGTCTTCATGACTTTTAATCTGTATTAGATATCATTGATTGATGGACGCTCTCACCAATCCCTCCGCCTCCAAAGTAAAAAAACCCTCTTTTGTTAAGCTTTTAATTTTATGAATCGTGGGTATGATACATAACAAACAACTTTTTTAACGAAAGAGGGGATTTTAATGATTTGGACAATTGTTGGTTTATTACTATTATTTTGGGTCCTTGGGCTTATATTCCATATTGCTGGAGGACTTATTCACCTTCTACTAGTAGTAGCTGCAGTGGTGATCATATTTAAATTTATTTCAGGCAGGACAAAGAATAGAGCCTGAATATAACACGGGAAAACACAGGGACGGTTCTTGTGCTTCATTTGAAGCATAAGAACCGTCCCCATGCTTCCATTCTTCTGAGTTCACTATTAAGGGAAAGTGATTGCGTTTGAATAAGTTCATCTTTGTTTGTGTTTTTTTATTTTTATCGACTAGTTTCGGTCAAAAAAATATTTCTGCTGCAATTAAAAGCCGGGAGGAATATGAAAAAACGGGGCATGTCTTTTGGGAAGTTAAGACAAAAGAAAAACTAGTAGCGATTACTTTTGATGACGGTCCACACCCGATATTCACACCACAAATTCTTGATTTATTAGCTAAATATAATGCGAGAGCTACTTTTTTTGTAGCAGGTAATAAAGTAGTTCGATTTCCTGATGTATTGAAAAGAGAAGTTGAAGAAGGACATGAGATTGCCAATCATACTTTTAGCCATATTTATGGTTATCATATTACATCGTCCAAGCTTTTATCAGAATTAAAAGAAACTGATCAAGTTATTCAAAAATACACAGGTATAAAACCTTCTCTCTATCGGCCAGTAGGAGGATTTTATAATGATGACATTATTAATACCGCGTTAAAAAACAAAAAAGAGGTTGTCTTATGGTCGTGGGATCAGGATTCTCGTGATTGGACCAATCCTCCAGCGGGCCAAATGTGCAGCTATATTATCAAAGGTGTAAAACCCGGTAATATCATTCTTTTTCATGATTGGCATGGAAGTGAATTTTCGAAAGCTTGTTCAACTGTGACAGCATTAGAAACCATTTTAAATTATCTAAACAAGAATGGGTATAAATGCGTGACAGTATCCGAATTACTTTCTCACTCAACACAAATGATACCGGATTCATATGGAATCTATCCGGCTCCTTCAAGAAAAACTTCACAAAGTAAGTAGCCATATAAAAGATCCTATTTCCTTCATAAGAAATAGGATCTTTTGCTTTTGAACGATAAAAAAGTTAATTGGCCAACAGCTTCTGCGCTACAATATAACCTGAGCCGCCATTGACTCCATGGCCAGGCCATGTAGCAGCACCAAGCATATATACATTTGGAATCGCGGTTTGATGCCCTGGCTGGCCTGGAAGTGGTCTAAATAAATAACTTTGCGCCAAATCGTGAGCACCGCCGTATGGATCCCCAGGTCCTGAGTTCGGGTTAAACCTGGCAATCGTGTCTGGAGTAACAACATATTTTCCGATGACCGCACTTGGGATGTTGGGAATATGTTTACTTACCACCTGCAGCACTCGTTCTGTAAACCGCTCTGTTAAATCATGAGTCCACGTTCCGTCCCCCACCTCAATTTGGCTGGCTGCATCCCCGCGTGGACGGATTGGCACTTCCAACACCTGTACTCTCATGATTGCCTTGCCCTCAGGGGCACGTGTTGGATCTAAGTTCGTTGAGCAATCTACCGTGAAAGTTGGTTTAGCAGGAAGAAGGTCCGCCGTGCTTTGGGCGATTGCCAAAGTAAATCCATCTAATCCATCTGTCAGATGGGGCTGACCAACACGATTAAACCTTTCATCTGGCCACTTGGGTGGTTCACTTAGGGCTAAATGAATCTGCACACACCCTCGGCCATATCGGAACTTTTCTGCTTGAGAACGTAGTGAGCCTGAAATCTCTGTATCCTTTAATAGGGTGAGATAGAGCTGATCAGGTGTGGTGGTAGCCACCACTGCTTGTTTGGCAAAGAATTTTCTTCCTTTAGCCGTCCGAACACCCACAGCTTTACCTTTCTCCACTATGATGCGTTCGACAAGTGTGTTGGTTTGAATCTCTCCGCCTTGATCTTTAATTAATTGAACCAAAGCATTAACTAGTTTCTCACTCCCCCCTTCAGGTGTTGGCATTCCGCCGCCCATGAGTGCCATTGTTGTGAGGGGGACCCAAATACCGCTCCCCACTTCATCCGGAGTACGCCCTAAATGTGTGACCCAAGATGCGAGCATCGCCCGTGTGACTGGCGACTTAAGTGTACTAACTGTATTACGTGCCGTTGTCATCAGGGATGCCGCAAAAGAAGAATAACCAGCTCCCCCCTCTTCATGGAGCAAGCGCTTGATAATAGGCGCAGCTTCCGGTCCGGAAAGATCCATGTTAAACAAACCAAATACATCGTTGACATATGGATTTAATTGTTCAAACATGCCGGCTAAAGCCGCCCCGTCACCAGGAGCAAGCCGTTCAGCTTCCTCCATAAGTGCATCAAATGCAGTCGGAAGAACAGCAGTCTGTCCATCTTCCATGGAAACTCCGGTAGGAAGGTCCGTATTTAAATAACGTAACCCTCTCTTTTCTAAATCCTCTCTTAATTCAGCGTAAGCAGGTCCTGTGGTGAAGAGTGGATGTGCCGCTGCATAGACATCATGTTTGAATCCAGGAAGCGTCAATTCCTCTGTCCGAAGAAAGCCGCCAGGGCGGTCATTTTTCTCTAAAATTAGTACACTGCGTCCTGCGCGGGTCAAATAGGCTGCTGCAATTAGCGCATTATGGCCACTTCCAATAATAATGACATCAACATGTTCCATCCAATCTCTCCTTTTATCATATAGCTATATCTACGTAAAAAGATATTCTGGAGACTGGATACTAAGTACTAAATCTAGCAGAATTTTTTTGATAAATCTGACACAATCAGAGAATTCAAACTAAATAAAAAAGGAACGTCTTTATTAAAACGTTCCTTTTTGCACTCAAGCCATAATAGCCTTATTTATTGAATCTGACATTTACGATTTTAAACTCTAACTTCTTCCCAATAATATTGGATTGCCTCTTTCCTTACTACCTCCGGACATTCCACTTCATCATTCCAATGGTCGTAATTGTTTTCCCCATTTACATGTTGGATATCAACACTGTAATATTTATCTTCGTATTTAAAAATAACCACTACCATCTCGGAAAATCCAGCATCATCATATCCAAGTTCCTGAACAAATTCTAACCCGTAACTTTGATGATTTTTTCGTTCGGCAACTGATTCTAGTATTATATTTTTAGGAAACTTCATTTTTCTTGCTCCTTCTCCTCACTATTTATTCGCTTTTTACTCCATAATAAAAACACAATTTACGGGTTATTTCAAGTCTAAAAATTGGTTTTTTTTCCATTCACTCATTTTACATAGTGGTTTCATTCCAAGTAGATAATAAAACCAGTCATCATACTAATTCTACAGGGTATATTAGCTTCAGCAGAACTTTAATGGAGGGGTCTTAGTGAAAATAGATGA
Organism: Neobacillus drentensis; assembly: GCF_036965645.1. GTDB lineage: Bacteria > Bacillota > Bacilli > Bacillales > Cytobacillaceae > Neobacillus > Neobacillus drentensis_D. Next base: position 5,139 of record NZ_JBALPZ010000054.1, on the reverse strand, counting down.
AAATCATAAGGTTGAATTGACTACTGGAGAAATCACCAATCTTTGGACCCAATATATGAATGATACGATGGCCATTTGTGTTCTTTAACATTCGATTGAAAACACACAAGATCAAGCTTTGAGGGATATACTAGTTTTCGCGCTTAGTCTGGCAGAAGGTCATATTAAAAAAATAAACCATTTTTTTAAAGAGGAGAACTTTCCGATTCCAATAGGGTTTACAAAAGAGGATGTTAATCTTAATGCACCAGCGTTATTTACTGATACTTTTCTATTAGCCTACATGCTGATTATGACCATTCATGGATTAACTGGCTATGCTGGAGCAGTCAGTATTTCCGTACGTGCGGACCAAAGAGATTTTTTTATTGAATGTAATAAAGAGTCAATGGAGCTTCATGATAGAATCGTACAATTAATGTTAGAAAAAGGAATTTATAGCAAACCGCCTCGGATCAATACACCTAAACAAATTGACTTTGTAAACCACCAAAACTATCTGACTGGCTGGTTCGGAAAAAAAAGACCGTTAAATGCGTTAGAAATAAGCGGTTTAAGCTACAATATGCAAAAAACAGTAGCAAAAGTTGTCTTAGAAATTGCGTTTGGGCAAGTCTGTCAATCCAAGGAGCTTCAGAAATATTTTCAGAGGGGAAAGCCATCTGTAAAAAACAATTCGATACTCTTAGTTCAATCCTTTCAAAAGAAGATCTCTCTTCTCCTGCTTCCTGGGTATCCGAAGTCACAGATTCAACAATTCCGCCATTTTCCGATAAATTGATGTTAAGTCATATTGTAATATTAGTTTCTGCAGGAGTTGGTTATTTGGGAGCTGCCTTATCTGATTCCCAAAGGAGAGATTTAACTTTAAAATATACGATACTAATGGCAGACATGGAAAGATATGCAGAGGATGGAGCACAACTATTGATTGAATATGGATGGATGGAACAACCACCACTTGCTAAAGACAGAAATCATTTAGCCAATATTAAATGATAGAAGAATTTAAACCTATTCTCCTTTTGGAAAATAGGATTGTTTTTTGAAATTTGAAATACAAGCCTGCCTTACCTTCCATTAGGAAGTGTCTCTAACGGCAGGCTTTATCTGGTTCATTATAGATCTTTTTGATCCACATTTAATTCAATCAAATTACCATCTGGGTCAGCACAGAAAATTTGTGCAAATCCACTTGCTCCATTTGGTTTTTCAAGGATTTCCGCATTATTCTGTTTTAACCAGTTTAGAGTTTCATAGTAGTTCTCAACTCTAAGAGCAAAGTGACCTTCTCTGCTGGATAAGCTTTTATCCTTGCGTATCGTTTGTGAAGATAGATCGACAATCAAGTGAAGCTGCTGCCCTTCAATTTCATACCAAGCACCTGGAAAATCAAAATCAGGACGAGGTATTTCTTTTAAACATAACGTGTTCTCATAGAAATCTTTTGCTCGTTCCAAATCCGTTACGGAGAGGCTTACATGATGGAGGCATTTATATTTAATCATATTTTACACTTCTTTCATTTTAATGTGATTCATCTTTCTCAAGCAATAATTTTCTCACCATGACTTTATTTAAATGTTTCATTCCAAACCTACTTAAATTCATCCACATCCAGCTGTAAAAAAGACCAAAAAGCAGGACACCAATCACCACGGTGCCACTTACACTACTTGAAACCGAAGGGCCTAACACGGGAAATTGAAATACATAAAGTAAAATAAGAATTCCTGTAGTTAGAGCGGTTCCACCTATTAAGGAAACTGTAGTTCCCGTATGATAGAGTTTAAACCCAATTCCAAGAGCTGTGCCAAGCAGGCCGGTGGTAAAAAGGAAGACTAAGACTTCACTAGGCTGGAGGATCACCAATAACAAAGTAGTGACGGCATACGTTAACAGGCCGATTCGGACGGAGATGACCGTCGCAAGGACGATGGGTCCAGTTGCCATCATGCTAAATGCATAACCAATCCCGCCAATCAATCCCGCTGATTGAAGAATAGCAGCTATTGCCCCCAGCAGACTGCCAACGACAAGCCTTAGATTCTTGGGATATTGAATGGCTGTAATCTCATGCTTCTTTTTAAGTTCTCTCACAGTCCACTTCATCAATCTCATAAGCATCCCTCTCAACCTTTAATGGCGATCCGCTTCTGCTTATTGAAAAGATGTTATCCTTATATAGAAGGGAAATCGCATCCATCTCTAACATGTATTCTTAGATCAGCAATTGATGCATGGTTTTTAAATGAATAGGAAGCCTGTTAAGAATACGGTTAAATACTATAAGGCTGAGTGTATGTACCGCCCAACGATTGTAACGATAGGGGATGCTATCCATAAAAAGAAGGAGTTTATCTACTTAACGACCTCTTTTTATTTCATTTTCTCTTTGATCTTTTTTATAATGGTTTCATAATATCCAGCAGGGTGCGGAACAAATTGGCCGCGACCAACTAATTTATTAATCACCTGTTTACTCCCATCAGCTTTTATTTCATAACCTGCCACTCGAATTGCATCTTTCATTCCATTCCACAGTTCGCAAAAGTCGTAAAAATGAACTTTTACAATTCCTGCTACTTCTTCTTTTTGCAGTATGAATTGATCTATCTCTACAGGACATTTATATAAAAAGACATGGGCGATTTCATTATCAATATACTTCCCTTGGATCGAGCAATAATCAATGATTCCTAGTGGCTTTAGATCTTCAAAAGTAAGATCCACACCCAATTCCTCTTTCACTTCGCGCACCCCATCTTCTACCGTTTCAACTGCTAATAGATGACCCGCAGCGGTGATATCGAAAAGTGAAGGATTTTCTTTTTTCTGTTCACTGCGAAGCTGTAAAATGAGATTATCCCCGTTAACAAACCAACAATGGAAAACTTCATGCCAATATCCTTTTCTATGTACCTCTTCACGAGTAGCCACACCAATTTCATTTTTCGCTTGATCGAAAATTTTTAATTGTTCGGTATCCACTTGGGTTCCTCCTCTCTCATGTTAATGGAGATAATCATACGTATTTTTTGCCAGCAGCAAAAAGGTCACGACGATAAACAAGGCCCGGACATACCCACTGCCACGTGCAATCGCAAATTTCGATCCGCAAATAGCTCCAACGATTTGAGCAATTCCCATTGAAATTCCATAAACATAATTGACATGGCCTAAAAACATGAACATCATCAGTGCCGCAATATTACTGCCAAAATTTAAAAACTTTGCATTCCCCGCTGCCTTTAAAAAATCAAAACCGACCATTAAAAAGGAAAAGATTAGGAATGATCCGGTTCCCGGACCGATAAATCCATCATAAAAACCGATGGCAAAAATGAGGATCATAAAGATGACTAAGTGACGCATGGATAGTTTTTTGTTGGTTGCTACGCTTCCCCAATCCTTTTTGAAAATGGTATAAATCGCTACCACTGCAAGCATGACCAGCATCAAAGGTTTTAGCACTGCTGGGTTCATCAAATCGACTGTCCAGGCCCCAATCATTGAGCCGATAAATGTTAACGGAAATAATTTATAAACGGATTTGATATCGAGTTTTCCTGAACGATAGAACATAATGGTGCTGGTTAATGAGCCGATGGTTCCGGCTAATTTATTGGTGGCAACAGCCGCCGCTGGTGATAGGCCTGTAAATAACAAGACCGGCAAAGCAATCAGCCCGCCGCCTCCGACAACCGAATCAATAAAAGCTGCTAAAAAACCAAATACAATTAAAATAACTAATAACGATGGATCTAAATCAAATGGCATCTATCTAACCTTCTCTCTTATAACTATTGAAATAGTAGCTAAAGTTTTAACTATTGTAAATAGTCATTGTAAGTTTTAAAAAAGTTTCCCTCAAAACTTGAAAAAGGTATCAAGGATTCCCTTTTACCTTTTTCATTCATATATTCGATTATTTTTCAAAAGAATAAGCTTTTTCCACCTTACAAACTCTTACGATATAATTTTTATACCACTTCTCTTTTCCCTTTGCCTGAGCAATGGTATGGGCTGCATGGTTTTTCCATTTCTCAATGGCTTCTAATGAATCCCAATAGGAAACCGTAATTCCTAATTGTGTGTCCCTCGCGCTTTCGATTCCCAAAAACCCGGGCTGTGTCGAGGCCAATTTCTCCATTGTTTCTGCCATGTTTCCATAGCCCTGGTCCCCTTCTGTACGCTGTGAAGTAAAAATTACAGCATAATACGGTGGCTGTAGTGTCTTGCTCATTAGGAATTCCCCCTTTTTTTGTCACCATAAACCATTTTATTAAAAAATTCAAAGTAAAATTTCCTTGATGAGACTCCTTCAAGAGATCTTTTTATGATTTTTTTACTAACATGGTCTCTAATTTAACCATCCTCATATATTTAGATAAGGATTTATTTCTAACACATTTTATATGAAATTAGGTGAGACCATATGTTTGCTGTTCATTTTTATGAAAACAAAAACCTTTTGTTAAGCCAGCTCCTTCAACGGGTCCCATCCGAAGGCGAAGAATTAAAGATAAAAGGACGTAAAGGAACGATTTCAAGCGTTACCAATGTGGAAGATAATAAGTTTCATGTCCAAGTGGTCTTAGAGAAAGTATCGAAAGGCAAAACAGCTCTTGTTGACCAATCCAAAAAGAGAAAACGGTAAACTCTTGCAGGTGTCAGTCCGATATCTCTTTTTATGAAAGAATGTCATATACAAAGGACTGATTCCCAATGAGTGATGACCAAACTCCATTCAATCATGATTCGATGGACGACCGAATAGAGGAAATTATCAAGAAGGAAAAAATAAAGCTGGATGCTCTTGAAAAGAAATTAAATGATCTCATGTATAAATTGGAAAGATACGCAAAAAGGGATGAAAAACAGTGATAAAAACCATCAATTTTTTTAATTGATGGTTTTTTCGTCTTAAAAGTGGGTTTTAGGTTGACCTATATTCGTGAACAGGCCTAGTTCGAACTTGATCTTTCTTCGTACAGACTTGCGGCTTTTTGGATCTGCTCTGTCCGAACTTTACCTTTCTTTGGACAGACTAGCAGCTTTTTCGCTCTGCCCTGTCCGAACTTGACCTTTCTTCGGACAGACTTGCGGCTTTTTCGCTCTGCCTTGTCCGAAGCTTGA
>NZ_JBALPZ010000053.1:0-38012 GCF_036965645.1 Neobacillus drentensis | reverse complement strand
AAGATACATATTTTTTCCGATTTCTCCTATAACACCAAGTGCAATAAACTTAATGGATGAATTATTTATCTTTACCAATTTCCGTTTCCTCCTATGCTGACAATAAATAGATACTGCAAATAAAACCTAGTGAAGCAACCACCATAAATGGCATGAACAATTAACTATCTTCACCTTTTCTATCGCCGACCCAAGATCAGTTATCATTATTATACTTGAAACCTGAAAACCTTTACAACCAATAATCATGTATTTTAAGGCAGCATGAGGTCCTTTCATAAAAAAAGAGCTTACCGAACAGAACATTCGATTAGCTCTTGGACACTTTATATAAGTTTAAGAAGAGATACGAGCGTAGTCCGTTCTTGTTCGGTTAACCCCACAAGTGGAAGGCGTACATGCCCGACATCTAATCCCTTAATCTGTAATGCAGTTTTAACAGGAGAGGGACTTGGTGCTGCAAAAAGCCCTTGCATGAGTGGAAGCAAATGCTGATGTAACTTGGCAGCTTTAGCATATTCTCCATCAAAAAATGCTTTCACCATATCTTGTAATTCATTTCCGATTACATGTGATGCGACTGAAATTACCCCTGCGCCGCCAATCGATAAAACAGGGATGGTTAAACTGTCATCTCCGCTATAGAGGACAAAATCGTCAGCCGTATTGGCTATAATATGTGTCATTGCACTTAAGTCTCCACTGGCTTCCTTCACTGCTACTATATTAGGAATTTTAGAAAGCCGGACCACCGTCTGTGGCTGAATCGTTACAGATGACCTGCCCGGAATATTATAAACCATCATCGGAAGTGTTGTGGCTTCTGCAATAGCCTTAAAATGCTGGTACAAACCTTCTTGGTTAGGTTTATTATAATATGGGCCTACTGCCATGATGGCATCGACACCAAGCTGCTCAGCCTTTTTGGTTAATTCAATCGAGGCGTACGTATTGTTACTTCCCGTACCAGCAATAACTGGAACACGTTTTTTTACAACTTTTACAACATGATCAAATAGAGCCAGCTTTTCTTCTTTGGAAAGCGTAGGTGATTCTCCAGTCGTTCCAGCAATCACAAGGGAATCTGTGCCATTATCAATTAAAAAATTAACCAATTGAGTAGTTTTTCCAAAGTCAATATGCCCTTTTTTATCAAAAGGGGTTACCATCGCTGTTGATACCCGCCCGAAATGAACCATTTTAGTACTCCTTTCAATACAATCGGAACCTATCCGCTGCAAACACATCATTCCATTAAATACTTTGTTTCTCTAAATCCTTAGAGATCATACTCGGCTGTTTCATCCTCTAATTGAAAGGCATCATGCAAGGAATTAACGGATTTAACTAGGTCCACCTGTTTAACCAGTACCCAAATAGTTGTATGGCTGTCTGCTGATTGTAAAATACGAATTCCATGATTTGATAAGGCTGTTACGATTTTAAAGGTAACTCCAGGTACTCCTGCAATTCCTGCACCTACAACGGAAACCTTTGCACAATGGCGCTCAACTACCGGTTCATGCCCTAATTCTTCTAGGACCTGAATAGCTCGATCAGTCATTTCATCTGTAACTGTGTACACAACCCCGTTCGGAGAGATATTGATAAAATCAACACTGATTTTTTCATTTGCCATTGCTTTAAAAACTTCTGCCTGCAAGTTATATTGATCCTTTTTAGCAAAAACCTTTATTTGGGTAACATTTGAAACATGTGCGATTCCAGTTACCATACGTTCTTTAATATCACTGCCACGATTTTCTTTATTGATGGAAGTAACTAATGTCCCTAGGGAATCAGAATACGTAGAACGGATCCGAATAGGAACTTTTGCCTGCATGGCAATCTCAACCGCTCTAGGATGAATGACTTTTGCTCCCTGATAAGCTAGATTACACACCTCAGTATAGGTAACAACAGAAAGCGGCCGAGCATTTTCTGCAATACGCGGGTCGGCAGTCATGATCCCTTCAACGTCTGTAAAAATATCAATCCATTCCGCATTCAAAGCTGCACCGAGTGCTGCTGCCGAGGTATCACTTCCACCACGACCAATTGTGGTCACATCACCATTTTTTGCAGCTCCTTGAAATCCTGCCACAACGACAACATCATTCGTTTCTAATTCTCTTAAAATTCGGTCACATTTCATTTCCATAATTTTTGCATTTGTATAGTCATTATTGGTACGGAAGCCGGCTTGGGCTCCGGTTAGGGCTGTCGCGTTGATTCCGCTCTCTAATAGCATATTCGTGAAGACAACGCTTGAAATAACCTCTCCACAGGAAAGGAGAAGATCATGCTCCCTCTTGGAGATTTTGCTAAGATTACCGCCAATTAATGATAATAACGTGTCTGTTGCGTATGGGTCTCCTTTTCTCCCCATGGCCGAAACCACAACAACCACTTTGTAACCATCACTTAACGCTTTTTCAATATGGCCCTCCGCATGCTTTCTGCTCTCTTCATCTTTTACAGATGTCCCGCCAAATTTTTGAACAATAATTTTCATCTAACACCAAACCCTGCCTTTACGAAGTAGCCTTATTTAACTAGACCTAATTCTACTAACCTTTCAGCAATTTGAACGGAATTCCATGCTGCTCCTTTAAGTAAGTTATCTGAAACAACCCACATATGGAAGCCGCGGTCTTCATCAATATCCTTTCTAATACGTCCTACAAACACATCATTTTTCCCTACGCAATTTGCAGGCATTGGATAGACTTGATTTTCTGGATCATCCTGTAAAACAACTCCAGGAGCATCCTTTAATAATGCCTTGATTTCCTGGGCACTGACGCCTTCGGTTTCCACTTCAAAATAAACGGATTCTGAATGTCCCACAGCAACTGGCAGTCTTACACAAGTTGCAGAAACTTGTAAATCCGGTAAATGCATGATTTTTTTAGTTTCATTAATCATTTTCATTTCTTCATAGGTATATCCGTTTTCTTGGAATTTATCAATTTGCGGGATTGCATTAAAAGCAATTTGATAATGATTTTTGTCAGATTTTACTGGTAAAATTTTAGGCTCGACTGTTTCGCCGGCTAAAATAGATTTTGTTTGATCCATTAATTCTTCAACAGCAGTAGCACCTGCACCGGAAACTGCTTGATAGGTAGATACAATGATCTTTTTCAAGCCGAATTTTTGGCGGATAGGTTCTAGTGCTACAACCATTTGAATCGTAGAGCAGTTTGGATTAGCAATGATACCATTATGTTCATGTAAATCTGCCTCGTTTACTTCTGGAACAACTAATGGCTTATCAACATCCATTCTAAATGCGCTAGTGTTGTCCACGACGATGGCACCGCGTTTAACAGCCTCTGGAGCAAGTTCTTTAGACACATCGCCTCCGGCACTAAATAACGCGATTTGAACCCCTTCAAAGCTTTCAGGTTTTGCTTCTTGAATCGTAATTTCCTGGCCATTTACTTCTAATACTCTCCCAGCCGAACGGGCTGATGATAGTAGGGTTAATTTGCTGATTGGGAAGTTCTCTTTTAACAATGTTTGGATCATTTGTTGTCCAACTGCTCCTGTTGCTCCTACCACTGCAACGTGAAAACCTTTTTGCTGACTCATTTTCTAGTTCCCCTTTCAATCCTGCACTGTAACTTTAGTGGTTATTCTTAATTTACATCAGAAGGGGTTGACCCCTCTGATGAAAGATTAATTTATTTTAACATATTCTTATTAAGAAATAACCTTTTTTAGCGGAAAGTGGGGAAATTTAGTCAGAATCTTTATATCTCTCTACTAAAACTGGCTGGAGTTGTTTCCCTTCAATAGCAGCTTCTATTGTTTGCGTTAAAAGTGTCATTCTTGCAACCATTGAATTCGGCTTTTTCACTGGGTCGTCTTGACCATATGGAATAAAATAAATATTTTTGGTTGCCATCAGCCTCATTAGATTGACACCATTTAACCCTAAGGCATCATTGGTTGAAATTCCAAGCACAACAGGCATTAAATTCCTTAACGTTGCCTTGGCAGCCATTAATACAGGATTATCATTAATAGCATTCGCAAACTTACTCATTGAAACACCTGTTAAGGGTGCAATGACCATGCAATCGAGAGGAATTTTGGGACCTAACGGCTCTGCTTTGACAATTGAGTCAATGACCTTATTTCCCGTCAAGTCCTCAATTCTTTGAATCCAATCCTCCCCCTTGCCAAAACGTGTATTTGTATTTTGAACGGTAAAGGTTACAACTGGCAATACCTCTGCACCGGCTTGAACTAGTTTTTCAATTTCCGGGAATACAGCATCATACGTACAATGTGAGCCCGTTAGACCAAAGCCAATTCTTTTACCTTTTAAACTCATTTCACTTTCCCCTTTCGCTTTCCTAAATCTTCCTGAAGCAGTTGGGCTAGAACATTGGCTAGAATTTGACCAGCTGTTTTTGGGGCTACAATTCCTGGTAACCCAGGTGCCAGCAGTGCTTTTATACCCCTTTTCTCTGCATATCTGAAATCAGTCCCGCCAGGCTTTGAGGCAAGGTCAATAATAAGGGTATGGGCAGGTAGTTTTGAAATTACCATCGCTGTAACAATTAGATGTGGTGCTGTATTAATTAGGATATCGGAATCTTTTACTTCATGAACTAAATTACTTAAGTTGAAGGGAGTCAAACCCATTTCTGTGATCCTTGCCAAATGCTCACTCTTTCTTGCACCAACCTTTACCTTTGCTCCCAGTGCGGCAAAAGTTCTCGCCACACTCATACCAACTCTACCTAAACCAAGTACTGTTACATTGGAGCCATGAATGGTAAAGTCTGTATGTTGAATCGCCATCATAATCGTTCCTTCAACAGTTGGGATTGAATTATAAATGGCCACATCATCCCTTTCAAATAATTGAATCAGGGTTCGTTTGGCCTCTTTGGTTATCCCATTTAAATAAGAGTTCGTGATACCTGAATAAATTGAACAATGTTCCGGAGTTTTGTTTAAGATATCACTTGTTAAATTAACCTTTTCATTTGAAAAGATGGTTTCTACCTGGCCTTCTAAATTTGTTCCAGGAACAGGTAAAATGATGGCGTCCATATTAGAAAAATCAACTTCATCAAGCTTTTCTTTGACCGCACCGGTAAAAGCGTGATCAAGCTGTTCAAAGCCAATAAGTGATAATCTCGCGTCTAATTCTGTTAACCTACGGATGATTTCCAGCTGTCTGGCATCACCGCCAATTACGGCTATTTGCATCCCTGTCAGCATGAAAACTTTCACCTTCTTTTTTTTATAAATCCTGCATGGAATTCCATTTACTGTTTTCACTTCAACATCTTATGTAAGAGTGGTTCATTCGGTGAGTTTTCTATGACAGGAAATAAAAAAAGCCCAAGCAAGTGTTATTTTGCTTGGGCTTTCTTCTAATCCCCATTGCCTTCCGGGACATCAATAATAATCATATCCGAACCAATTTTTTTAATGTGATGCCATGGTACCCTGATTTCTTCTCCTTGTTTTCGAAAACCAAACCATTTTAGTGAAGGTATCAGCAGTGCCTGAATCTGTCCTGTGCTTTCATTTATTTCTAGATCTGTTTGTCCTAATACACCAAGACGCTCAGCTTTTTTAACATCGACAATTTCTTTCCCGCTTAATTCACTTAACCTCATCATCAGCTGCCCCCTGTCACACCCTTTTTTATTAGTTTATAAGGGAAGGACAAATTTTAGAATAATAAAGAAGAGGTATTCTCAATAATGGGAATACCTCCTTCGATTAAGACAGTTTATTTGGGAATTCACCACTCGGACTAATGAGGGTTACGGAATATTTGTCATTAAATATAGACCTTGCCATTTCATCAACACTGTTCTTGGAGACGGCATCGATTTGCTCGATAATTTCATCAAGTGAGCGATGACGTTTTAAAAGAAGCTCATTTTTCCCATTTCGGCTCATCCGACTATTGGTACTCTCTAAGCTCAACATTAAACTGCCTTTTAATTGTTCTTTACTATTCGTTAGTTCCTTTTCGGTAATACCATCTTGTTTTAACTTATCTAACGTTTCTTGAATGGTCTCAAATAAAAGATCCAGCTGTTTAGCACCCGTTCCTCCGTAAACGGTTAAAATCCCGCTATCTAGGTATGCAGAATGATAGGAGAATACAGAATAGGCTAGGCCTCTTTGTTCACGTACTTCTTGAAATAACCTAGAGCTCATGCTGCCACCTAAAATATTGTTTAAAGTAATCAAACTATAAACATCTTCATGCCCTACTTTTAGCCCCTCAAAGCCGATACAAAGGTGAGCCTGCTCTGTTTCTTTTTTTCTGGAAATCCTATTTGAATGAAAAACAGGGATGTTTTCTGGCGCTTCATTTGTATCACCCTGATATGATCCAAAATAATTTTCTACTTCTTTAATAAAACTTTCGGAAACATTTCCAGCGATAGAGATAACCACATTTTCAGGCGTATAACGGTGACGAATGTATTCCTTTAATGACTCGCCTGTAAATGTATTTAAAGTCTCTTCTGTTCCTAGTATCGGATATCCTAGCGGATGATCTTCGAAAACTGCCCTGCTCAGTAAATCATGGACAATATCATCAGGTGTATCCTCATACATTTTGATTTCTTCCAGGACTACATTCCGTTCCTTATTTAATTCCTCTTCAACAAAAGTTGAGTTAAAAAACATGTCAGCTAACACATCTAATGCAAACTTAGAATGTGTATCAAGTACTTTTGCATAGTAACAAGTATACTCCTTTGAAGTAAAGGCATTTACTTGACCGCCAATACTATCAAATGATTCAGCGATTTCCTTTGCTGATCTTGTGGTCGTTCCTTTGAAAAACATGTGCTCAAGGAAATGGGAAATACCATTTGTTTTAGGATCCTCATTCCTAGACCCTGTTCCAATCCAAACACCTATAGCTACAGATCGAACGGTGGGGATATTTTCTAGAACAATTCTAACTCCATTTTGGCAAGTATACTTATTAATCATTGACTTCCTCCTGTCTATACAGCGAAACTTCAAACAGCAAGTGGATGCCTTTCTGTTTAATTCTCGGACTTACAGGCAGCTGCCCCCCGCCTATAGAATATTTTCCACTAAGTTTTGAAAGCTGTTGTCTTCTTGCTTATGTTTAGTAGGATTAAATTGCTCCGCTACTACTCCAATTATTTATTATACTTTCTTACATGTATTTTCTCCAAATTTCTGAGATAGGCTGCCACCATTATTTTATTATTCTTTCCTCATCCATTAATTCACTAACCGTTCCTATGTGCAAATTCTTTTTTTCAATTAACGTGATTAAACGATCCAGAGCTTTTGCTGTAGAATCAGTTGGGTGCATGAGTACCATTGAGCCTTTGTCTATTTTGGACATAACACGATTAATCAAAACGTCAGGAGACGGCTTTCGCCAATCAACTGTATCTACCGTCCACATTACAGTCTTCATGTTTAACTCACTCGCTATTTTAACTGTTTCATCCCGATAACTCCCACTTGGCGGTGCAAACCATACAATTTTTTCTCCCGTGGCAGCTTCAATAATTTCATTCGTTTTAACCATTTGTTCTCTTGCCTTTGCGGCCGTCAGTCGGCTCATATCTGGATGTGAATAAGAATGGTTTCCTACCTCATGCCCTGCACTAACAATCATTTTGGCAAGTTCTGGATTTTTTTTTGTCCAGTTACCTTCAAGGAAAAAAGTTGCTGATACGTTATGCCTTTTTAATGTTGCAAGCATTTCGGATAAATACTCATTTCCCCACGCTACATTTATTATAAAGGATACCATCGGTTTATCAGGATGGCCCTTATAAATCGGTGTAGGAGGTAAATTTTCTAAGTGTACCTTGGGTGTCGTTTGGACAAAAACAAGCTTTTTCTCATCAAATTCGCCTTTTTTCTTCATCTTTTTATAAGACGCAGCTATATCAACTTTTAGTCCATTATATCCAGGAATGGCCTTCCAAACAGGATCAATCTTTGCATCGGAAGGCAGAACTTCATATGTATGTGCATTTTTTTCTATTTTTTGATATAGAGGATCTGTCTGCTTCACCACTGGAAGTGCAGATTCTGTTAAAGATGCTATATAATTTTCAACAATGGGATTGTTGACACAAAACCAAGCAGCCAAACAAATAATAATTAAAATTCCAGCTTTCTTCACTCTACCATTCCCCCTTCCATAAAGAGTATGTCTAATGGGGACAAGGTAGAACAAAAGATGAACGGAAGAGTATTGTTCAGGCGCCCAATCAGGTCAATTTTTCATTTTCAACAAGTGAAATATAAAACACAATTCCCGTATAGCAGAAAAAGCCAGGGAATTCCCTGACTTTTTCAATATGATTTAACACAAAATTACTGTTTTTCTTCAGCTTTTTCACGCTGTTCTTTTAAGATAGCTTTCCGAGACAGGTTTACTCGGCCTTGCTTATCAATTTCTGTAACCTTAACCAAAATTTCATCGCCAATTTTTACGACATCTTCCACTTTTCCTACCCGCTCTTCGGCAAGTTCAGAAATATGAACCAGTCCATCTTTTCCAGCAAAAATTTCAACAAAGGCACCAAACTTTTCAATACGCTTGACCTTACCAAGATACATTTCGCCTACTTGTACTTCACGAACGATATCTTCAATAATTTTCTTCGCCTTTTGGTTCATTTCTTGATTAGTGGAGGCAATAAAGACGGTACCATCTTGTTCGATATCAATTTTTACTCCAGTTTCTTCAATAATCTTATTGATCTGTTTACCACTTGGTCCAATAACATCACGAATTTTATCTGGATTGATGGTCATCGTTAAGATTTTCGGTGCAAATTGAGATAGCTCTGTTCTTGGTTCTGTAATTGTAGCAAGCATGGAATCTAAAATATGCATTCTCCCTACTTTTGCTTGCTGCAGGGCTTCCTCTAAAATCTCACGGGAAAGACCCGCAATTTTTATATCCATTTGAAGAGCTGTAACGCCTTTAGCTGTTCCAGCAACCTTAAAGTCCATGTCACCAAGGTGGTCTTCCATACCTTGAATATCGGATAATACAGTATAGTGTTCACCTGATTTAACCAATCCCATGGCGATCCCGGCAACAGGAGCTTTGATAGGAACCCCCGCATCCATCATGGCTAATGTACTTGCACAAATACTTGCCTGAGAAGTCGAACCATTGGATTCAAGTACCTCAGAAACAAGTCGGATCGTATATGGGAAATCCTTCTCAGATGGAATAACTGGTTCAAGGGCACGCTCACCAAGTGCACCATGTCCAATTTCACGACGGCCTGGACCACGAATTGGACCTGTTTCCCCTACACTAAAGGAAGGAAAGTTATAATGATGCATAAAACGTTTTTCTTCTTCGATTCCTAAACCATCAAGGATTTGAACATCCCCCATCGCCCCTAGGGTACAAATACTTAAAGCTTGAGTCTGTCCGCGGGTAAATAAGCCTGAACCATGTGTACGAGGCAGAATACTTACCTGTGAGGATAATGGACGAATTTCATCAATTTTACGGCCGTCTGGACGAACCTTTTCAACTGTAATCAAACGGCGGACTTCACCCTTAACCATCTTGTCCAAAATTTGCTTTACCTGCTTCAAATCTTCTTCTGTCGCTTCGTGTTCCTCGTATCTCGCAATAACTTGGTTTTTAACCTCTTTAATAGCATCCTCACGGGCATGTTTTTCTTGAACCTGAATGGCCTTTACCATGTCGGCTTCACAAATTTCTCTAACCTCGGCTTCAAGTTCTTGATCAATTTCATATAAAGTAATTTCTCTTTTTTCTTTACCCACTTCGGCTACAATTTTTTCTTGGAACTCAATTAAGCGTTTGATTTCATCATGACCGAACATGATCGCTTCAAGCATGATTTCTTCCGGTACTTCCAAAGCACCGGCTTCAACCATGTTAATGGCATCCTTTGTCCCAGCTACGGTTAAGTGGATATCACTTTTTTCTGCCTGTTCAACGGTTGGATTAATAACAAACTCGTTATTTACACGTCCTACGACTACACCAGCGATTGGTCCCTCAAATGGGATATCGGAGGTACTCAGTGCCAATGAAGAACCGAACATAGCGGCCATTTCAGTTGAACAATCTTGATCCACACTCATGACAATACTAATGACTTGAACATCATTTCGAAAACCATCAGCAAAAAGCGGACGGATTGGACGGTCAATCAAACGGCTGGCTAAAATAGCCTTTTCACTTGGTCGTCCTTCACGTTTAATAAAACCGCCAGGAATTTTACCAACCGCATATAAACGTTCTTCGTAGTTAACGGTTAATGGAAAAAAGTCGAGGTTTTTTGGTTCTTTTGATGCTGTAGCAGTACTTAATACAGCTGTATCTCCATAACGAACTAAAACGGCACCGTTCGCTTGTTTCGCTAACTGGCCAATCTCAATTGTTAATTTCCGGCCGGCCCAATCCATAGAATATTCATGTTTTATTTGTTCCATATTATTACCCCTCTCTAACTAAATCCTTAGAAGGATGATACGAAAGAAAGCCCTCTCGGTTAATCATCAACTAATTCTCACTCATATAAAAAAAGCCTTTAAAGCTTATTGTTTAAACCAAATTATTAATAGTATGCACAGAAAAGCTTAGACTTAAAATTATGTATAAAAAAATGTTTTTTTTGCTAACAAAAAAGCGGGAAAAATCCCGCTTCTGTTACTAACGACGTAGACCAAGCTTATTAATTAACACACGGTAACGTTGAACATCTTTATTACGTAAGAAAGTTAAAAGATTACGACGTTTACCTACCATTTTCAAAAGACCGCGACGTGAGTGGTGATCTTTCTTGTGTGTACGTAAGTGCTCGTTCAAATTATTGATTGATTCTGTAAGGACAGCGATTTGAACTTCTGCAGATCCAGTGTCGCTTTCATGAGTTTTGTACTCATTGATAAGTTCATTTTTACGTTCTTGAGTGATTGCCATCCGGTTCACCTCCTAAAATTTTCATATCCCCTGTTACCGAGCAAGCGTCGGAGACTCGACTTGCCAAGTAAAGGTTTGTTTTAATACGTATTTAAGAATACATGGTTTTACGGCAAATTGCAAGTTAAAACCTGAACATATTGTAAGAAATGCTTTTTTATAGCAGCAAGCCTAGGAAGATTGTCGATTTTTCTCAAAGTAGGAGAGGGCGTTTTGTTTATCTTTTTCAATTTGAGCAACAAGTTCGGCAATCCCGGCAAATTTTTGCTCTTTACGTAGATAAAGATGCCATTCAATTACTACCTCGCTGTCATAAATGCTCTCGTTAAAATCAAACAAGTGCACTTCTACAGAAAGTTTTAGCGATTCTTTATTAAAGGTAGGTTTATAGCCAACATTACATACTCCGTCATGCCATCTATTATCAACCTTTAATCTAACAGCATAAACTCCAGTTGGCGGGATAATATAATCATCGAATAAATCGACATTAGCTGTTGGAAAACCGATGGTCCGCCCCCGTTTATCCCCGTGAACAACAATACCCGATGTAGTATAGTAGCGTCCAAGCAGCGTTGGAAGTTCGATGGTCTCACCTGACTGAAGAAGACGGCGGATTCTTGTGGAACTTACCTTTTCATCCCCTTGCACATATTTTGGAACAACCGTATAACTAAATTGATCTCGTGAATGAAATGGCAGGGTTTCCATTGTTCCCTTTCCCATCCGGCCATAGGTAAAATCAAATCCGGCCACAACGTGTTGTACATTTAATCCAATAATATATTGATCAATAAATTCTTGTGGCAAAAGATAGGCAAATTCTGGGGTAAACTCGATAATAAATAAATAATTAATCCCTAATTCTTCAATTATCTTCACTTTTTCCGACAATGGAGTAATATAGTGAACATGCTGTGTATTCTTCCCTAGCACAACAGATGGATGCGGGTCAAATGTCATAACCGCACTAGATAAATCTTTTTCGTCCGCCTGCCTTTTTGCCTCCCGTATTACTTGTTGATGCCCGCAATGAACCCCGTCAAAATAACCAAGGGCCATGGCCAAAGGAGGGATCTCAGTATTAACTAAATTAATTGGATAACTAAGCCGTATTACTTCCAATGAAACTCACCTTTTCTATTCCGTACCTTTTTATAAAATCTCGTTACGTAATACCTTAACGGGTTTAAGGAGATTTGGCTTGCTCGGGTGCTTAGCATAAATAGCGAGAGCCGTTCCATCATCCGTTTCAGCGATTATTGGTCCGTTAATTATTTTTAAATAATCTGGTGTTTCTAATAATGCACCATTTTTCACTTTCTCTGCTACTTTATCATTAATATGAAATTTCGGCAAATGAGAAAGTGCAGTTTCTAACGGTCTTAAAACACTTGAAATCGTCCCCTCTTCCATATGCCTTTCAATATCTTCAAAAGTTAAGCAATCCTCTAGAGTAAAGCAAGCAGATTGAATTCTTTGCAAATATGACATATGTGCAGGAAAACCAAGTATCTCCCCAATCATCACTGCCAACGTACGGATATAGGTCCCCTTGCTGCAGTTAACCTGAAAACGAAAGGTAATCATTTCTCCTTCAAATT
This sequence comes from Neobacillus drentensis, assembly GCF_036965645.1. Classification (GTDB taxonomy): domain Bacteria; phylum Bacillota; class Bacilli; order Bacillales; family Cytobacillaceae; genus Neobacillus; species Neobacillus drentensis_D. Next base: position 25,430 of record NZ_JBALPZ010000053.1, on the reverse strand, counting down.
GCTCCCTTTCATCAAGTAAATCAATAGAGTAAATGGATACGACTCTGGTTGGGCGTTCTACTTCTATCCCTTTTCGGGCATATTCGTAAAGACGAACGCCGCCTACCTTAACAGCCGAATACATCGGTGGTGTTTGTTCAATTTCTCCTGTTAACGATTTTAACACCTGCAAAATTTCATCCCTTGAGATGACACGATTAACTGGTTTTCGTTCGACTACCTCACCCGAAGCATCTTCCGTTGTTGTGGAGAATCCAATAGTTACTTCTCCTAAGTATGCTTTGCCGGCGTCTGTTATGTATTCTGCCACCTTAGTTGCTTTGCCAATACAGATTGGCAGAACGCCAGTAACGTCTGGATCTAACGTACCTGTATGGCCTACCTTTTTGGTTTTTAATATTTTCCTGAGCCTAAAAACACAATCGTGTGAAGTGAGTCCTGCAGGCTTATATAATGGTAAAATCCCTTCCATTACACTGCTCCTTTCTTTTATCTTGTGATCATTTTTTACATTAAAAAAAGGGATAGACATGATGTCTATCCTCTATTCTTCCTCATGCTTTTCGTACGGTTTTTCATCATCCGTATGCAGTTGATGAAGAAGGGTCTCAATGCGATTTCCGTAATCAATTGATTCATCCCATTCAAAGATGATTTCAGGAGTTTTACGAAGGCGGATACGGTGACCAATCTCGGTCCGTATAAACCCTTTTGCTTTGGCCAAGCCTTTTAGTGTATTCTCCCTTTGCTCTTCATCCCCTAAAACGGATATAAATACTTTAGCTTGTTGAAGATCTCCAGAAACCTGAACATCAGTTACGGTCACAAATCCGATCCGAGGATCTTTTATTTTTCGGCCGATAATGTCACTGAGTTCTTTTTTCATTTGTTCTCCAACGCGATTTGCTCTGTGGCTCATTGTTTTCACCTCTTAACTTAAAGCCAATCTATCTCGGTGATCGTTCTCTCTATTTCTGGAAATGAGTCGATTAGTTTTAACGCTTTTTGTAATTCCTGCTCCGTGGCAGTCCGAGTGGAAGTCACAACTGCAATGGCAATTTTCGTTCTTTGCCAGACATCTTGAAAATCCACCTCTGCAACGGAAACATTAAATCGCTGTTTTAATCGGGTTATGATCCGTTGCAGCACTGCCCGCTTCTCTTTTAAAGAGTGAGCATCATAAATCATGCACTCACATTCGGCTACGCCGACAATCATTTACGCTCGACTTCTTCCATCACATATGCCTCAATGATATCTTCTTCTTTAACATCATTAAAGTTTTTAATCGTAATACCACATTCGTAACCTTGCGCAACCTCTTTAGCATCGTCTTTAAATCGTTTCAATGCATCGATTTGCCCTTCGAAGATTACAACACCATTTCGAATTAAACGGATTCCGCTGTCACGAGTGATTTTACCATCGGTAACATACGAACCAGCAATGGTTCCAACCTTTGATACCTTAAAGGTTTGACGAACTTCTGCCTGCCCAATAATTTTCTCTTGGAATTCTGGGTCAAGCATCCCCTTCATCGCTGCTTCAATTTCTTCAATTACTTTATAAATAATCCGGTGCAGACGGACATCGACTTTTTCAGCTTCAGCCGCACGCTTGGCATTCACATCCGGACGAACGTTAAAACCAATTACGATTGCATTTGACGCTGCAGCAAGGGTAATATCTGATTCATTAATAGCACCAACACCATTATGAATGATTTTAATATTAACGCCTTCTACATCAATTTTCTGTAAGGAAGCTGCCACGGCTTCTGCGGAACCTTGAACATCAGCTTTTAAGATAATGTTTAGATCCTTCATCTCACCTTGCTTCAACTGCTCAAATAGATTATCCAGGCTGACAATTGATTTTTCACCGCGATGAGCAACTAGTGCTACTTGGGCACGTGCTTCTCCGATTTGACGGGCTGTTTTTTCGTCCTCAAATACGACGAAACGATCCCCTGCTTGCGGTACATCATTCAAGCCTGTAATTTCAACAGGAGTAGATGGTCCAGCTTCTTTCACACGGCGGCCTTTATCATTAACCATCGCACGGACACGTCCATAGGTATTCCCCACAACGATTGGGTCACCTATTTTTAGTGTGCCATTTTGGACTAATAATGTTGCAACAGAACCGCGGCCTTTATCCAATTGAGCTTCGATAACTGTTCCAACCGCATTTCGGTTAGGATTTGCTTTGTATTCTTCTACCTCACTAACGAGGAGAATCATTTCAAGCAAGTTATCGATACCTTCTCCAGTTTTTGCGGATAGTGGTACAAAAATAGTATCCCCACCCCAGGCTTCTGATACTAATCCATGTTCAGTTAATTCCTGCATAACACGATCAGCATTGGCTGCTTCTTTATCCATTTTATTAACAGCGACAATAATTGGCACTTCTGCTGCTTTTGCATGGTTAATTGCTTCAATTGTTTGCGGCATAACGCCATCATCGGCTGCAACAACTAAAATTGTGATGTCGGTAATTTTTGCACCACGGGCACGCATGGTCGTAAAGGCAGCGTGTCCAGGGGTATCTAAGAAGGTAATTTTCTTACCATTTTCAACCACTTGATATGCTCCAATATGCTGGGTAATTCCACCAGCTTCACCTTCGGTTACCTTTGTATTCCGAATGGAATCAAGTAAGGTAGTTTTACCGTGGTCAACGTGTCCCATAATCGTTACTACCGAAGGTCTTTCCACTAATTCTTCAGGAGTGTCTTCTGTAAAATAAACTTCAAGATCAGTTGTATCGATTTTAATTTCTTCTTCTACTTCAACACCATACTCACCAGCAATTAATTCAATTGCATCTTTATCAAGTACCTGATTGATGGTAGCCATAACACCAAGTAAAAAGAGCTTTTTAATGATTTCTGATGGCTCACGGTAAATCTTTTTAGCTAATTCTCCAACCGTTAATGATTCACTAAAGGTAATTTTAGCTGGAAGCTCTTTTTCCTTTTTCTTCACTGGCTGCGATTGTTGAACTGGCGTGTGTGCCTTCTTCTTTTTATTATTGTTATTGTTATTGTTATGATTACGATTTTGGTTATTGTTAAAAGGTCTTGCCTTAGCTTTATCTGCATTATTAAATACTTTATTTTCTTTTGATTGATATTCTTGATTTTGTTTTTTGCCTTCAACCTTTTTAGGTGGTGAGACAACTTTTACCTTGTTAGGTGCTGAATTATTATCTGCAGCTTCCTCAAATGCTTTAGGTGATTTTGCCTGTACTTGTGGTTTTTGACCGCCTTGAGCTGGACGGGAACTGGTACGATTTTGCTGCCCATTGTTATTTTGTTTGGGCTGTGAAGTAGAACCTGCTGCCTGTTTGTTAAAAGCGGCATCTAGTTTTTTTACATCTGCATCTTCTATTGTTGCCATATGATTAGAGACCTCGATATTCATTTCTTTTAATTTATTAATTATTTCTTTGCTTGAAATATTGTGTTTTTTTGCGTATTCATAAACACGGATTTTACTCATTTATTTCACCCCCGCTAGATTTAATCGAGCAACGTTATCAATTTCTTTGCAAACCCATCATCCATAACAGCTACAACAACGCGGGCTTCTTTGCCAATTGCCTGACCAAGAAGATAACGATCTTTCACCATTCTTAAAGGCACATGATAAGAATTACATTTATCTGTAATTTTTTTAGTTGTATTTGCAGATGCATCTGCGGCTAATAAAACGAGTTTTGCCTTATTGTTTCGAATTTCCTTAACGGCAAGCTCCTCACCTGATATGATTCTACGCGCTCGATTGGCTATGCCAAGCAATGACATCCATTGATTGTCCTTCATTTGGATGGTCAGTTCTCCTTCTCTATTAACTCAAGTAGTTCCTCATAAATCGAATCATTAATCGGTACCTCTAAATGGTTAGATAATATGTTTTTTTTCTTGGCCAAGAGTACAGCTTCTTTGTTCTTTGAAAGGTATGCACCTCTGCCGGATTTCTTTCCAGTCAAATCGATCGATACTTCCCCTTCTTTTGAACGAACGATGCGAACGAGTTCTTTTTTCGGTTTCATTTCACCGGTTGCTATACATTTGCGCATAGGAACTTTTTTCTTAATGTTCACTCGCCATCCACCTCACCTAATCATCTAACTCTTCTTCAAAATCCATGTCAGTATCGACTTGATCGTCAAATAGTCTAATGGTTTCTTCACGTGGATAAATGCCTAGCTCACGTGCTTCTGTTTCAGATTTGATATCTATTTTCCAGCCAGTTAATTTTGCTGCAAGACGGGCGTTTTGTCCCCTTTTACCGATGGCCAATGAAAGCTGATAGTCCGGAACAACAACTGTTGTTGCTTTATCCGCTTCGTTCACCATAACATCAAGCACCTTAGATGGGCTTAGTGAATTAGCCACAAACACAACAGGGTCATCAGACCACTTAACAATATCTATTTTTTCACCCTTTAATTCATTAACGACAGCCTGAACGCGGGTTCCTTTTGGACCAACGCATGATCCAACAGGGTCAACTTCTGGATTATCCGAATGAACAGAAATCTTGGAGCGGTCACCTGCTTCACGGGCAACTGATTTAATCTCTACTGTACCATCATAAATTTCAGGTACTTCAATTTCAAATAATCGTTTTAATAATCCCGGGTGTGTACGAGATACAAAGATTTGTGGACCTTTTGTCGTTTTTTCAACCTTTGTGATAAATACCTTGATGCGATCATGCGGCTTGTATCGTTCATTTGGCATTTGTTCATTAGCAGGTAGTAATGCTTCAATTTTCCCAAGACTGACATAAATAAATTTAGAGTCAAGTCTTTGAACAATCCCAGTCATGATATCTTCTTCACGGTCAATAAATTCAGAATAAATAATTCCTCGTTCTGCTTCTCTTACACGCTGTGTAACCACTTGTTTTGCAGTTTGTGCAGCGATCCTGCCGAAGTCTTTTGGTGTTACTTCCATTTCTACAACATCTTCAACTTGATAATTCGGATTGATCCGCTGGGCATCTTCTAGAGATATTTCCAGACGTGGATCAAACACTTGATCAACGACCTCTTTACGTGCAAAAACACGCATAGAACCGGTTCCTAAATTTAAATCGATGCGGACATTTTGAGCCTGATTGAAATTTCGGCGATATGCTGAAATTAAAGCTGCTTCAATCGCGTCAATTAAAATATCCCTGGAAATCCCTTTCTCTCTTTCCAGTATTGTAAGAGCATCTAATAATTCGCTGCTCATTTGCTTGTATCCCCCTAATCCTTATTAAATTTTCTATTTTACGAAAAAGTAACTGCGAGTCGTGCACTTGCTACTTTTTCAAATGGAATTTCAATTATTTTTTTACGAGTTTTAATTTTAACCTCAACGGTAACCTGCTCACCATCAAAGCCCACTAATTTCCCTTCAAACTTGTTTTCCCCATCGATGGGCTCATAGGTTTTAATAAATACATTTTTACCAATAGCCTTTTCAAAGTCTTTTGCCTTCTTTAATGGCCTCTCTGCACCTGGGGACGACACCTCTAAAAAATAGTTATGGGGAATGGGGTCCAATTCATCGAGTTTCTCGCTAAGCCGTTCACTCACCAAGCCGCAATCCTCGATATCAACACCAGTGTCCTTATCGATATATATGCGAAGAAACCAGCTTTTTCCTTCCTTCACATACTCAATTTCCACTAATTCTAATCCAAGATCTTGAAAAATTGGTGCAGCCAGCTCTTCAACAACTTCCGTTACTTTGCTCATGCTTTACCTCCTTTTCTCTATTATTTCACCCAAATTCTATGTAGTTCACGGAAAGTTTTATCAAATAACACTAAAAACGATAGTAAACAAAACCAAGATGCAATAAAAGCAGCTTGGTTACATAACGAAAGAGTGGGTTTCCCCACTCTTGAACTCGAGAGTATTTCTTAGTATTTCCAATAAAACTATACCATAACCATAGTATATATGCAAACCCCAATAGCGGAAGCGCCTTACACAGAGGCTTATGACCTCGAGCCCCTAGCCGCTGTAGCTAGAAGAGACAAGGTTAGAATAAGGAAAGCTGGTTTTGTTCTGGCAGTGCTGCAAGACAACCTTGTTTGTCTAAATATTCGAGGATGGTTTTCGATACTTTACCACGCTGCTGCAGATCTTCTTTTGAAAGGAATTCTCCTTCTCCTCTCGCCTTAACAATATTATAAGCGGCATTTGTTCCTAATCCCGGAATGGAATTGAACGGAGGAATTAAGGTATTTCCTTCAATAATAAATTCTGATGCATCTGATTTATATAAATCATAGTTTTGGAAGCTGTAACCTCTTTCCGTCATTTCAAGAGCAAGTTCTAGAACGGTTAATAAGTTTTTCTCTTTATTTGATGCCTCGAGTCCTTTGGCATTAATTTCCTCGAGTTTAGCCCGAATCGCTTCAGACCCCCGGGACATAGCTTCAATATCAAAGTCCTCTGCACGGACTGTGAAGTAGGCCGCATAATAAAGAAGAGGAAGATGAACCTTAAAATAGGCAATCCGAACAGCCATTAATACATAGGCTGCAGCGTGAGCTTTAGGGAACATATACTTAATTTTCTTACAGGAATCAATGTACCATTCCGGTACTTCATTCTTGCGCATTTCTGCTTCCATTTCTTCACTTAAACCTTTCCCTTTACGTACTGACTCCATAATTTTAAAGGCAAAGGATGGATCAAGTCCCTGATAAATCAGGTACACCATGATATCATCACGACAGCCGATTACTTCACTTAAGTTACAAATTTGGTTATGAATTAATTCCTGTGCATTTCCTAGCCATACGTCTGTTCCATGTGATAATCCTGAAATCTGGACTAATTCCGAGAAGGTCGTTGGTTTCGTATCCTCAAGCATTTGCCGGACAAAACGCGTACCGAATTCCGGAATCCCTAATGTTCCCGTTTTACACATAATTTGCTGCTCGGTTACACCTAGAGATTCGGTGCTGCTAAAGATTTTCATGACTTCCGGATCATCGGTTGGAATTGTCTTTGGATCAATCCCGCTTAGATCCTGGAGCATCCGGATAACGGTTGGGTCGTCGTGTCCAAGTATATCAAGCTTTAAGACGTTATCATGGATGGAATGGAAATCAAAATGGGTTGTTTTCCACTCTGAATTACGGTCATCCGCTGGGAACTGGATAGGTGTAAAGTCATAGACATCCATATAGTCAGGAATAACAATAATTCCCCCAGGATGCTGACCTGTTGTCCTTTTTACCCCAGTACAGCCAGAAGCAAGTCTTTCAATCTCAGCTCCACGAATTTGCATGTTATTATCCTGCTGATAGGCTTTAACGTAACCAAACGCCGTTTTATCTGCAACCGTACCAATGGTTCCCGCACGATATACGTATTCCTCACCGAATAGAACTTTTGTGTAGTTATGTGCACGCGGCTGATATTCTCCAGAAAAGTTCAAATCGATATCGGGTACTTTGTCACCTTTAAAACCTAAGAACGTTTCGAAGGGAATATCATGACCGTCTTTGCGATATTTCCCCCCACAGTTTGGACAGTCCTTATCAGGTAAGTCAAATCCTGAACCTACCGAGCCGTCATTAAAGAACTCTGAATGTTTACAGGTTGGACATACATAGTGCGGCGGCAGTGGATTCACTTCGGTAATCTCTGTCATGGTAGCAACCAAAGATGACCCGACAGATCCACGCGAACCAACAAGATAACCATCATCAAGTGATTTTTTAACTAATTTATGCGAAATCAAATAAATAACGGCGAATCCGTGTCCGATAATACTTTTTAATTCCTTTTCCAGCCTTGCTTCTACTATCTCTGGAAGCGGATCACCATAGATACTGCGTGCCATCGAGTAACTCATCTCACGCATTTCTTCATCTGCCCCTTCAATTCGAGGAGTATAAAGATCATCTTTGATTGGCTTAATAACATCGATCATATCCGCAATTTTATTCGTATTTGTGACAACAATTTCTTTTGCTCTTTCTGCCCCTAAAAACGAAAACGCATCAAGCATTTCATTTGTCGTTCTAAAGTGTACATCCGGCAGTTCATGCCTGTTTAATGGGTTTGCCCCGCCTTGTGAGTTAACTAATATTTTCCGATAGATTTTATCATTTTCATTTAAGTAATGAACATTTCCTGTCGCAACGACTGGAATACCCAGCTTATCACCAAGGGTTACTATTTTGCCAATGATATCCTCCATCGCTTTCTCGTCACGGACAAGCTCCATTTCAATCAGTGGTGCATTCACTTCTTTTGGCATTACTTCAAGATAGTCATAAAAGCCGGCATGTGCTTCAACTTCATCAGGTGATTTTTGCATCATCCCTTCAAACACTTCACCCTTATTACATCCAGACCCTACTAAAATTCCTTCACGATATTTTTGCAAAACTGATCTTGGAAGTCTTGGTACTCTATAAAAGTACTCAATATGAGAAATGGAAATTAGTTTAAAAAGATTCTTCAGGCCTGCTTCTGTCTGAGCTAAAAGGGTGCAGTGATAAGGACGGGCCCGTTGGTAAGCATTCCCTTTCCCCATGTTATCATTGAACTGATCATGATACTCAATTCCTTTCTCAAGAGCATCTTTTAACATTTTCAAAAGTAAATAGCCAGTTGCTTCTGTATCGTAAATGGCCCGGTGATGCTGGGTTAATTCAATATCAAATTTTTTGGCTAATGTATTTAAGCGATGATTTTTCATTTCAGGATATAAAAAACGTCCTAACTCTAAGGTATCAATGACAGGATTTTTTGCTTTTTCTAAGCCGATTTGCTTATAGGCTACATTCAAGAACCCCATATCAAAGGAAGCGTTATGGGCAACTAAAACAGCATCTCCTGCCCAGTCATAAAAATTCTTAATTACTTCATCTACTTCTGGGGCATTTTTAAGCATGTCATCTGTAATACCAGTTAAGTTTATAATTGTAGCCGAAAGGCGTTGATGTGGATTTGCAAATGATTCAAACCGGTCAATAATTTCCCCATTTTGAATTTTAACGGCTGCGAGCTCGATGATCGTATTGTATACAGCGGAAAGCCCTGTTGTCTCAACGTCAAATACAACAAAGGTATCTTCCGCCAGCAATCGGTGGGCATCATTATAGGCAATCGGCACTCCGTCATCTACAAGGTTAACCTCAACACCGTATAGGATTTTGATATCATTTTTCTTCCCTGCGCCGTAGGCTTCAGGGAATGATTGGGCTACTGCATGGTCTGTAACAGCAATTGCTTTATGCCCCCACTTTTTCGCTTGTGCAATTAGCGCACTTACTGGAGTTACGGCATCCATTTGACTCATTGGTGTATGAAGATGCAGTTCTACTCGTTTTGCATCCTCAGGTGCAGTATCTTTTCGTCCAGCAGGTTTTATTTCATTGATATCATTACAAATCATGACTAGGTCACGGACAAAGGTATCATTTTGAACGCTTCCCCGAACCTTTACCCATAAACCTTTTTTAACTAGCTGGAAAAGGGCAGCATCTTCTTTATCACGAGAAAACATTTTTACGATGATAGAACTTGTATAATCTGTTATTTTAAACGTTAATAGGGAACGTCCGCTTCGAAGCTCTCTTATTTCAGCATCAAAGATATACCCTTGTACTACAACTCTTCTTTCCTCATCGACGATATCAATCAAGCTGCGAAGCTCGCTATCATCCTTGATGGTTAACCCAATTGAAAGCGGTCCAGAAGGAACATCTCCTCCACCTTGACCCTTATCAGCTTCTTTCTTTTGCATCTCTACTACGGCCATATGGGCTCGTTCTTGGTCTTCTTTCTGTTTAGCCAGTAAGAATTGCTGATATTCATCATTTTTTTCTTCATTTTTTAATTCTGTATCAATCGCCAACAAGGGAAAACCAAAAGATTGATAAATATTTCCGATTACAGGACCATACTTCCGCTTTAAAGCGAGTCCTTCTGCTTCATTTCTAACTGCTACCGTTAGCTTATTCCCGCTCACTTCAGGAATTTGTTCATTTAGAAGTTTTACAAGTGGTGGGGAAATACCATCAATTTGCTGAGCGCAATAATTCCAGTATTCTAATATTAAATCTGGTGTAATGGCTGGGTTAGTTACTTGAATATTGTAAGAAATGGCTGCGATGTTGGAAAATGTTCGTTCAAGCTGTGTTGTAAACTTGAGATAAACATTGAATGGAAGTATATTTTCGAATAAAAATTGAAAGTGCCACTTCCTCTCTTTCTTTTCAACCAGAAGCCTTTCAATTTGTGCATTTTGGAAATGTACTACTACAGCATCTTCTACCAATTGCAGCTGCTGGAGCAAGAGTTTGAATCGCTCTTTATTGCCTAAGGCATGTTCGCTCATCGTCTCTCTCCCATCTATAAAAACTATTATTTATCTATATCAAAATTAAATTATACCATATGATAACCGATGACTCGGTTTATTTCGACTGAAAACTTCATCCAAAAAAGGAAAGCACAGGCGCCTTGACCAGGGGAAAAAGTAGTTCATTTTTTCCTAGGCGCTGACAATGGACCAGTCTCAAAAGCGAATGTTACTATTTTATATCACAAAAAATAAGGACCGCATCAGCGATCCCAATTAAGTCTTATTTTCATAAAAATTTATAGGAAGAATCGTTGGATATCATTCCAGGTAACGACAAGCATGAGAAGCATAAGGAGCGCAAAGCCGATAAAATGGACCATTCCTTCCTTTTGCCGATCAATTGGTTTCCCTCTTACAGCTTCAACAGCAAAGAACATTAATCTTCCACCGTCAAGAGCAGGAATTGGTAATAAGTTCATTATTCCCAAGTTAATGCTTAATATCCCAGCCCACTTCATTAAGTAATAAATTCCTGATTTAGCTACCTCATCTGTGGACTTATAAATTCCAACAGGCCCAGATAGGGCATCAATTGAAAATTGACCTGTAACCAACTTGCCCAGCATCACAAATATTTGCTTTGTCCAGAAATAGGTTTCGGTAAATCCTGATTTCACAGCTTGAACGGGTGATTTTTCTACAGGGCTATAAACACCGATAATCCCCATTTTCTCCCCGTCAACGGTCTTTTCGAGCGGAGTTACTTGGATATCTTTCTCTTGACCATTACGAACGATGGAGAAATCAAGTTTATGGTTTGGACTCTTTCGGATAATTTCAACCACGTCTGTCCAACTTGAAATTTCTGAACCATTTATACTTTGAACAATATCCCCCTGTTGGAGCCCTGCAGATTTAGCAGCTCCATCCGGAGTAATGACACCTAATTTAGGGTCATTCGAGGGCACACCTTGTAATAGAGCGATAATAATAAACACTACAAATGCTAAAACAAAATTCATCATTGGACCTGCAAAGATGGCCATAAATCTTTGTGGTAAAGTTTTCGATCCAAATTGACGGTCAATTGGGGCAATTTGTGATTCAATGCCATTTTCAACAATAGCTGCTTTTGGATCGATGAGGAAGGTCTGCAAACTTTCGTTTTCGTCTTCCGGGTATCCTTTTATGATTAAATCCTTTTCAATATCAGCATACTCGACTTCAACGATCCTTGCTTTAGGGTATTTCTCTTTATTATTTAAAATGATTTTATTTACCTTATCTTGCTTATCAAACATAAGTCCAATTCGGTAACCAGGCTTAATTTCGACCATTTCCGGATCCTCACCGGCCATTCGGACAAAGCCCCCGATTGGCAATAGACGAATTGTATAGGTAGTTTCTCCTTTTTTATGAGTAAACACCTTTGGCCCCATTCCTATCGCAAATTCCCGGCAGAGAATACCTGCTCTTTTCGCGAAAACGAAATGACCTAATTCATGAAAGAAGACCAGTGCGCCAAAAATTACAATGAAGGCAATAACTGTGCTCAAATGTAAAACCACCTTTTTAATGAGGATAGGGAAGTATCTTTCCTATAGTAGTGAGTGTACAAACTGTCGAGTCTCTTTGTCAACTTCTTCTATCATAGCTAGACTTGGATTATCGATGACTTGATGTTCACTTAATGCTTTCTCAATCATTTCCTCAATTTGTAAGAAACGAATATTGCCTTGTAAAAACTCTGCCACGGCTGCTTCATTCGCTGCATTTAATACCGTAGGCATTGTGCCGCCTTTTTTACCAGCCTGATAGGCAAAATCCAGACAGCGGAAACGTTGTAAATCCATCTCTTGAAAATGCAGTTTACCAACTTGAGCTAAATTCAACCGATTTGCGTTTGTAAGAGGCAGCCGGTCTGGATAGGTAAGTGCATATTGAATAGGCACCCTCATATCCGGTGTCCCTAATTGAGCAATAATGCTAGAGTCATGGAACTCGACCATTGAGTGAATAATACTTTCCTTGTGAAGTAATACATCTATTTTTTCAAATGGAACATCAAACAACCAGTGCGCTTCTATAACTTCTAACCCTTTATTCATCATTGTCGCTGAATCAATGGTAATTTTCGCACCCATAGACCAGTTTGGATGGTTTAAAGCCTGCTCAACGGTGACGTCCTTTAGTTCCGCTCGGGTTCGATCACGGAAACTGCCGCCAGATGCTGTCAAAATTAATCTTTCAATATTTTTATCCATTTCTCCTTGTAAAGCTTGGAAAATGGCTGAATGTTCACTGTCAACTGGCAAGAGCGGTACATTATTTCTCTTGGCCGCTTCTAAAACTAAGTGTCCTGCAGTCACTAATGTTTCTTTATTTGCAATAGCAATAACCTTCCCACATTCAATTGCTTGTAAAGTGGGATGCAGCCCTACACTTCCTAATACAGCATTAACAAGGATATCTGCTTTATCAAATACAGCAACTTCAATCAAGCCTTCATTGCCAAAAGTAAACTTAGTCCCGGGGAATTCTCCTCTTAATAGCATACAATCACTGGATTCTTGGACAGAGACAAGCTGTGGTTTAAATTCAATGATCAGTTGACGGGCTAAATCAATATTCTTCCCCACTGAAAATGCAGCTAATTGAAAATCTGCAGGATGTGCACGAATAATATCAATGGTTTGCATCCCCACTGAACCCGTAGCACCTAATAAACTAATTGTTTTCAAAATACTTCAACTCCTAGATAAGAAAAGCACAAGCGCCCTTGACTACCAGGCGCTATAGCTTAACAATTCCAAGCAAATCCATTATACCCAAAGATGAAACAGGTTTAGTAATGGCAATACAAATAATAAGCTATCAAATCGATCGAGAATCCCGCCATGACCTGGCAAAATGTTACCCGAATCCTTTACATTAAAATGACGTTTAAAAGCAGATTGGACTAGGTCGCCAATTTGTCCAAAAACAGAAAGTACAATGGTAATCCCTATTATTGTGACCAGACTAACAGGGATGGTGGTTGAAAACAGTGAGAATAATACTCCAACGATCACCGCACAAACCACACCGCCTAATGATCCTTCTACCGTTTTATTGGGACTAATTTCCGGCCAGAGTTTGTTCCTTCCCATTGCTTTACCAACAAAGTAGGCTCCCGAGTCTGTTGCCCAAATAAGAAACAGCGAATAAAAAATATAGACAAGCCCTGCCTCACGGGTTTCAATAAAAAAGTAGAATCCGATTCCAACATAAATGGCTGAAAGAATGGAGAAAGAAACATCTTCAAAGGTAAAACGATTCTTTGTGACAACCGTGTAAGCTAATAACAACAAAATAACAATAATCGCGATCTCTGTTTTCGAATAGTAAAAACTCGAGAGAACATGATGATATTGCTTTGGAAAAATAATCACCCAAAGAAATAACAGCGAAAGTAGTCCGTGAACTGAAAAGATACTCAATTGTTTCATTTTTAACAGTTCATATAACCCTATTGTAGCAAGAATGTACGTTAAGAGAACAAACGGAAGTCCTCCATAAAATACGATTGGCAAAAATAATGCCGCTGCTACCACTCCTGTAATGATTCTTTGCTTCATCTACTAGTTCAACACCTTTTATGATCTTAAGAGAGGTATAATTTAGATTCCGCCAAACCTTCGCTGTCGTTTCTGATATACTTCAATTGCCTCTAGGAAATATTCCTCATTAAAATCAGGCCATAATACTTCAGTAAACCAAAATTCAGAATAAGCTAGTTGCCAAAGCATAAAGTTACTTAAGCGGATTTCACCACTAGTACGAATTAGCAGGTCTGGGTCTTGAAAATTGGAACTCATTAAATAGGAGGAAAAGACCTGTTCGTTAAGTTCCGTCTCCATCAGTATTCCATTTTTGCTATCATTTATAATTTGTTTTACAGCATCGAGTATTTCCGACCTGCTTCCATAATTCAAAGCAAAATTCAGAACTAGTCCTGTATTATTTTTTGTTTCTTCAACCGCCCTCTCAATCGCATAGAGTGTATGTGAAGGCAATTGGTCTTTATATCCCATCATTTTAACTTGAACATTATTCTCAATTAATTCAGGAAGAAAAGTACCTAAAAATTCTTCCGGAAGCTTCATAATATATTCCACTTCATTTTTTGGGCGTTTCCAATTCTCAGTAGAAAAAGCATATAAGGTTAAAGCCTTAATCCCGAGATTATTAGCCAGCATGGTGGTCTTACGAACAACCTTCATGCCTTCATGATGACCTGCAATACGCGGTAAGGCCCTTTTTTTAGCCCAACGCCCATTACCATCCATAATAATAGCAACATGTTCAGGAATAGGCGATTTTTTAATTTCTTCTATTTTATCTCGGAGTGTGGAAGAGTTAGCCGGCTTCTTCCAAAGCCCAAATTTATTAAACATAACATTGCTCCTCAATTAATTAATCATTTCCTCCGATAATAAATCTTGGATTCACATATCCAAATATGTAAAGGTATTTTTCAGTAAGATGATATTATCATACCAAAAAAACTAAAAGATATCTCTAATAATAACCTATGTAAAATAACAGTAATTAAGAATAATGTTCAGAAAATATTAAAGGACAAACCAAACAAACCAATAATAGTGAAAAAACCCCCTAATAAAGAGGGTCTCGACTGTAAATCGGAAGCGCCTGGCACCCCTACAGACCAGAAACGACCTTGAGAGGCTAGGCGCTGCAACTGACATCAGTTTACACTTCTAAGATTTCTTTTTCTTTATCTTTTGTAATTTGATCGATTTTTTGAATAAACTCATCAGTAAGCTTCTGGATATCGTCAGAATAGCCGCGAAGGGCATCTTCTGTTATTTCACCATTTTTCTCAAGTTTTTTCAAATCATCGTTCCCATCACGGCGAATGTTACGGATTGCTACTTTGGCTTCTTCAGATTCTTTTTTTACTACTTTAACTAGCTCTTTTCGTCGTTCTTCTGTCAATTGTGGAATCGCGATACGAATAACAGAGCCATCATTAGTAGGGTTTAACCCAAGGTCAGATTTCAAGATTGCTTTTTCAATATCACCCAGAATAGTCTTATCGTATGGCTGAATCACCAGTAAACGCGCTTCGGGAGTGCTGATCCCTGCCATTTGATTCACGGGTGTTGGCGCACCATAATAATCCACAGTGATACGATCTAGCAAAGAAGCACTTGCGCGGCCGGCACGAATGCTCGCAAGCTCACGAGAATAAGCTTGAATGGCTTTTGTCATACGATCTTTTGTTGAAGCGATGACTTGTTTTGGCATTAGTTTTTCCCCCTTACGATAGTTCCAATTTTTTCTCCCATAACAGCTTTTTTAATATTGCCTTGTTCCATAATCGAGAACACAATCAATGGAATATCATTATCCATACATAATGAAGAGGCTGTTGAATCCATCACTGCTAAGCCTTCCTTAATGACATCTAAGAATGTAAGATCTTCATATTTAGTGGCATTGGCATCAATTCTAGGGTCTGCTGAATAAACACCATCGACATTATTTTTAGCCATTAAGATGACTTCCGCATCAATCTCCGCTGCCCTTAAAGCTGCAGTTGTATCTGTTGAGAAGTACGGATTACCTGTACCTGCTGCAAAAATAACAACCCTTTGTTTTTCTAAATGTCTCATTGCTCGACGACGAATATATGGTTCAGCAACCTGACGCATTTCAATCGAAGTTTGGACACGTGATTCTATTCCTAATTGTTCTAAACTGTCCTGAAGAGCTAAAGAATTCATCACGGTTGCAAGCATTCCCATATAATCAGCTGTAGCTCTATCCATACCCATCTCGCTGCCGATTTTGCCGCGCCAAATATTGCCTCCGCCAACCACAACAGCTACTTCAACGCCTAATTCGGCTACCTCTTTTACCTGTTCAGCAATTGACTTAATTACAGAAGGTTTAATTCCAAAACTGGACTCACCAGCAAGTGCTTCCCCGCTCAATTTTAAAACCACTCGTTTGTACTTAGGACCGCTCATATAAACCTCCGTATGAAAATTTTAAAAGCACCAAACGCCTTGTTCAGGGGGCTTGTGCCCTCGAACCCATAGGCGCTGGAGCTAGATATTATACAAAATTCATTCCTTCAAAAATAGGGAACACACCGTGTCCCCTATTTAAAAACTATAATAGTAACATTCCCATAAAGCATTTATTTTTAAGCTCGAGAATATTTGACTTATTTTTTGTTTACTTGATTCATAACTTCTTCGGCGAAATTGTCTTCTTTCTTTTCAATTCCTTCGCCTACTTCGTAGCGAACGAATTCACGTACTGTCGCGCCTTTTGACTCAACGAATTGGCGAACTTTTTGATCTGGATTTTTAACGAATGTTTGGTCAAGCAGACATACATCTTCAAAGTATTTGCCAAGACGGCCTTCTACCATTTTTGCTACGATGTTTTCTGGCTTACCTTCGTTAAGTGCTTGTTGAGTTAGCACTTGACGCTCATGCTCAACTTCTTCTGCAGAAACTTGGTCACGAGATACATATTTTGGTCTTAATGCAGCAATGTGCATTGAAACATCTTTCGCAGCCGCTTCTTCTGTAGTGCCTTCAAGAAGTGTTAGAACACTGATACGGCCACCCATGTGGATGTATGCACCAAAAGCATCGTTGTCAGTCTTAGATACGATTGCAAAACGGCGAAGTGAAAGCTTTTCTCCGATTTTTGCGATAGCAGCGTTGATGTGGTCAGCAACAGTTGCTCCATTTTCCATTGTTTGAGCAGATGCTTCTTCAACAGTAGCTGGTTTGTTTTTTAGTAAGTGTGCAGCAAGTTCTTGTACAAGAGCTTGGAATGCTTCATTCTTTGCAACGAAGTCTGTTTCAGAGTTAACTTCAAGGATAACAGCTTCGTTACCTTGTGTAACAACTGAAGTTAAACCTTCAGCAGCAATACGGTCAGCTTTATTAGCAGCTTTCGCAATACCCTTTTCACGTAGGAAATCGATTGCTTTTTCCATATCACCATCTGTTGCTGTAAGTGCTTTTTTACAGTCCATCATGCCTGCGCCTGTTTTTTCACGAAGTTCTTTTACCATTTGAGCAGTAACTGCCATTTTAAAATTCCTCCTTTTAATCTATGTACTATTTCTTATCTTTAGCCATTCAAACACAAGATAAACATTTCTTAAAAAAAGGTGATAAAGGGTCTCCCTTATCACCTTTTGAATTAGTCACTATCTTAAGCTTCTTGCGCTACTTCTTCACCTTGTTTTGCTTCAAGGATTGCATCTGCCATTTTACCAGTTAATAGTTTAACTGCGCGGATTGCATCATCGTTAGCTGGGATAACAACATCAATTTCATCTGGGTCACAGTTAGTATCAACAATACCTACGATAGGAATGTTTAACTTTTTAGCTTCTGCAACTGCGATACGCTCTTTACGAGGATCGATGATGAATAGTGCATCAGGAAGTTGTTTCATGTCTTTAATTCCGCCTAGGAATTTTTCAAGACGCTCTTGTTCCTTCTTAAGTTGAACAACTTCTTTCTTAGGTAATACTTCAAAAGTACCGTCTTCTGACATTCTTTCGATATCTTTTAAGCGGCCAATACGCTTTTGAATTGTTTCAAAGTTTGTTAATGTACCACCTAACCAACGTTGGTTAACAAAGTACATACCAGAACGAGCTGCTTCTTCTTTAACAGAATCTTGAGCTTGTTTCTTTGTACCAACAAAAAGAATAGTTCCGCCGTTACCAGCAAGATCTTTGACCCAGTTATAAGCTTCTTCAACCTTTTTAACTGTTTTTTGAAGGTCGATGATATAGATACCGTTACGCTCAGTGAAGATATATTTCTTCATCTTAGGGTTCCAACGGCGAGTTTGGTGTCCGAAATGTACACCAGCTTCAAGCAATTGTTTCATTGAAATAACTGACATGTGTTTTTTCCTCCTAGTGGTTTGTTTTCCTCCGCTCGTCTCATTTTTAAATAGAAACTGATATTTTCAGCACCATCCATTTAAATCAACAAGCGTGTGTATTAACACCATGAAATAATATAGCATAAGTAAATATAACAATCAAGAAATACTTTATAAAAAATAAAGTCCCCAATTTTCTCAAACTGGGGACCCGAGTGATTAGTGTTGTCTTAACTTATCAAGCTCCACAAGGAACTTATCATTAAGAACCTTGATATACGTACCTTTCATACCAAGTGAGCGTGACTCAATAACCCCTGCACTTTCAAGTTTTCTTAGTGCATTGACAATAACTGAACGTGTTATCCCAACCCGATCTGCTATTTTTGAAGCAACCAGCAAGCCCTCATGGCCATTAAGTTCTTCAAAAATATGTTCAATTGCTTCTAATTCACTATAAGACAATGAGCTGATTGCCATTTGAACAACAGCTTTGCTTCTTGCTTCTTCTTCAATTTCTTCTGATTTTTCACGTAATATTTCCATACCTACGACCGTTGCACCATATTCCGCTAAGATCAAATCATCATCATGAAATTTTTCTTGTAGTCTTGCTAAAATTAATGTACCAAGACGTTCGCCTCCACCAATGATCGGCACGATAGTTGTTAAACCCTCTTTAAATAGATCTCTATTTTCAACTGGAAAGGCAGTATATTGGCTTTCAATATCCAAGTTTGAAGATGTTTCTTGAATATTAAATAAACCTTTTGAGTATTCCTCAGGAAATTGACGATCTTCAAACATTTTCTTAATACGTTCATTTTCAATTTGCTGATAAATTGAAAAACCTAAAAGCTTTCCGCGGCGGCTTACAATGTAAACATTTGCCTCAATTGTTTCACTTAATGTTTCCGACATTTCTTTAAAATTAACAGGCTTTCCTGCTGCCTTCTGTAGTAAGACATTAATACGTCTAGTTTTTGTAAGTAAATCCATCTGTTTCTTCCTCCTAGTAACTACAACCATTATTAAATTATTTATAAAACAATTTCCTGTATGTGTATTATTTAAGAATGGCATCTCCTGAAATATTCAAAAAGCAGCATTCCTAAAGAATGAATTGGCTTAGATCTTTGTTCTTTGAAATAGCCCCAAGCTTATCATCTACATATTTTGGCGTGATGGTAATTTTCTCCATTGTGATTTCAGGTGCTTCAAAGGATAGATCCTCTAACAGCTTTTCAAGAATCGTATGGAGACGTCTAGCCCCAATATTGTCAGTGTTTTGATTCACTTCAAATGCTACTTCAGCGATTCTACGAATAGCATCGTCAGAAAATTCAATTTGTATACCTTCCGTTTCCAATAATGCTTGATATTGTTTAATTAAGGCATTATCTGGCTCTATCAAAATCCTAAAAAAGTCCTCCACCGTTAATTTTGTAAGTTCAACGCGGATTGGAAAACGACCTTGAAGTTCTGGTATTAAATCCGATGGTTTGGCTATATGAAAGGCACCAGCAGCAATAAATAAAATATGGTCAGTTTTAATCGAGCCGTATTTTGTAACCACTGTTGAACCCTCTACCACTGGCAGGATATCTCGCTGTACCCCTTCTCTTGAAACATCAGCCGATGATCCTCCGGAATTTTTGCTGGCAATTTTATCAATTTCATCAATAAAGATAATTCCAGTTTGTTCTGCGCGGTAGATAGCCTCTGATGAGACTTCATCCATATCGATCAGCTTAGCAGCTTCTTCGTTTGTTAATACCTTTCTTGCTTCACGGACGGTTAGTTTTCTCTTCTTACGTTTTTTCGGCATAAAACTGCTGAGGGCATCTTGCATATTCATACCCATTTGTTCAATCCCTGAACCTTGAAGCATATCAAACATTGAAGGAGCTTGCTCTTCTACTTCAACCGTAACGATTTCATCTTCTAATTGTCCAAGAGCAAGTCTCTCTTTTACAATCTTACGTTTTTCTTGGTGAGAAAAATCATCCTGTTGTGTCTCTGGTTCAGGAGAATTCCCGCCGCCGAATAACATTTCAAGTGGATTTTTATAGTTCGCTGCTTTTTTAGCGGATGGAACTAGTAAATCAACCAGTCTGCTATTTGCATTTTCTTCCGCTCTTTCTTTCACACTTTGCATGCGCTCCTCTTTCACTAACCGAACAGAGGTTTCTGCAAGATCACGAACCATTGATTCTACATCACGGCCAACATACCCTACTTCAGTAAATTTAGTCGCTTCCACTTTAATAAACGGAGCACCGACAAGCTTTGCCATTCTTCTAGCAATTTCCGTTTTACCTACCCCTGTTGGACCAATCATCAAAATATTTTTTGGAATAATTTCTTCACGAAGCTTATCATTTAGAAGACCTCTTCTATAACGGTTTCTCAGCGCAACAGCAACCGCTTTCTTTGCATCCTTTTGTCCAATTATATATTGATCTAGTCTTTCAACTATTTGGCGGGGAGTTAAATCCGTAGTTTTTACCATTTTTTTCGTCTCCTTCCGGTTATAGCTCTTCAACAATAATGTTGTGGTTGGTATATACACATATTTCCGCAGCTATTTCTAAAGAAGCTTTTGCAATTTCTTTTGCAGATAAATGTTCTCCTGCATATTTCTTTAATGAACGGCCAGCGGCCAATGCATAATTCCCACCTGAGCCAATTGCGAGAATCCCGTCATCAGGCTCAATCACTTCACCGGTTCCGGACACTAATAATAAGCTTTCCCGATTCATAACAATTAACATGGCTTCTAACTTGCGGAGCATCTTATCATTTCTCCATTCTTTAGCAAGTTCAACTGCCGCTCTTTGAAGATTTCCGTTATATTCCTCTAACTTTACTTCAAACAATTCAAAAAGAGTAAACGCATCTGCAACAGAACCAGCGAATCCTGCTAATACCTTACCATTAAATATCTTTCTTACTTTTCTGGCAGTGTGTTTCATCACAACTGCATTGCCAAAAGTCACCTGGCCGTCACCAGACATGGAGCATTCTCCGTTATGGTGAATAGCAAATATTGTCGTCGCATGAAATTGATTCATTTAATTCTTCCTCCTTTTGGAGTAATTTTCGCTTAAAGTAAAGTGCTATGTAATAGTTGGGTACTTAAATCCCTCTTATTATCGGGAAAAACGAAATCACTGAAATTAAGTTAATAATGGTTCAATTGTCATTTTGCGTAATAGCTTACTATTTGTAAACACTCAGTAAGTATGTTTAATAAAAACTTCACAATTAACATACTATTTAAACTGACAAGGGCTAATAAATCGTAACATACTTCTATAGCCCTTGCAACAATTTTACAAAACTTTCACAAAGTTCTGAATTGTTTCTAACGCTCGATTAGCATGTTGTAAATTTCTTTCCTGCTTGCCTTTTATTTTCACTGGCAGCTCCGGAAATAAACCAAAGTTCGCATTCATGGGCTGAAAATTATCAGGGTTAGCAGTTGTAATATAACGCGCCATGCTGCCAATCGCTGTTTCTGCAGGAAACTCAACTGTCTCGTCTCCCATTACAAGCCGAGCTGCATTGATCCCAGCAATTAAGCCGCTAGCTGCTGATTCAACATACCCTTCAACACCTGTCATTTGCCCGGCAAAAAATAAATCTTCCCGGTTTCGGAATTGATAGGTGGCCTTAAGAACTCTAGGTGAATTTATAAAAGTGTTACGGTGCATGACACCATACCGGACAATTTCGGCATTTTCAAGTCCCGGGATTAACCGAATGACTTCCTTTTGAGCTCCCCACTTTAAATGTGTCTGAAAACCGACAATATTAAAAAGGGTTCCTGCCGCGTCATCCTGGCGAAGCTGCACGACCGCAAAAGGCCTTTTTCCTGTTTTTGGATCTTCGAGACCTACAGGCTTTAACGGTCCAAATAACATCGTTTTCTTTCCTCGAGAGGCCATAACTTCGATTGGCATACAGCCTTCAAAAAATACTTCCTTTTCAAATTCCTTGGTAGGGGCAGTTTCAGCAGAAATAAGGGCCTCATAGAACTTATTAAATTCCTCTTCTGTCATCGGGCTATTTAAATAAGCGGCTTCACCCTTATCATATCTGGATTTTAAATAAACCTTGTCCATATTAATGCTGTCTTTTTCTAGGATAGGTGCTGCTGCATCATAAAAATAAAGATAGTCTTCTCCCGTCAAACTCTGTAACTGTCCAGATAGTGCTTCACTCGTAAGTGGTCCTGTTGCAATAACCGTTGGCCCCTCGGGAATCTCTGTCACTTCTTCGTTGATGACCGTTACATTTTCATGATTTTTCACCATCTCTGTTACTTTCGCAGCAAACTCATGACGGTCTACTGCTAATGCTCCTCCAGCTGGGACAGAACATGCATCAGCGGCACCAATAATGACCGAGTCAAGTTTTCGCATTTCTTCTTTTAATACCCCAACAGCATTTGTTAAGGTGTTTGCACGAAGGGAATTACTGCAGACCAATTCAGCAAATTTATCGGTATGATGAGCAGGGGTCTGCTTTACCGGGCGCATCTCATAAAGCTTTACTTTTACACCCCGTTTAGCTATCTGCCATGCCGCTTCACTTCCTGCTAGCCCAGCACCTATCACATTTATTGTTAAATCTTTCAATTACGTACCTCCTCAATTTCCTATCAAATATTTACTAGTAACCATTTTGGATTAAAAAGTACTCTAAATATACCTTGCCCTAGAATAAGTCCATCTTGCATTGTACTATACGAATCAGGAACAAAAAAGTTTTTTGTTTATAAGAAAAACTAAAAGAGTGGGAGTTTCCCCCACTCTTAGCTTTGCGGCTCTTCTTTATAATCACAAGTAACACACTGAACTTGGACGCCTTTTTTTAATTTCTTTTCTACCAGCAAGCCTTCACATTTCGGGCATGGTCTTGGCAGCGGCTTATCCCATGAGATAAATTCACAGCTCGGATAATTTGTACAGCCGTAAAACAATCGTCTTTTTTTACTCTTTCGTTCGATGATTTGTCCCTCTTTACAGGTTGGACATGTAACACCGATTTCTTTAACAATCGCTTTCGTATTCCGGCAATCAGGGAAATTACTGCATGCCATAAATTTCCCGTATCGTCCCATCTTGAATACCATGGGGCTGCCACAATTTTCGCAATCCTCACCAGCTGGCTCATCTTTAATTTCCACGGACTGCATTTCTTTTTCTGCTATTTCAAGATGTTTCTCGAAATCCTTGTAAAATTCATCGATAACTTGAACCCAGCTGACTTTTCCTTCTTCTACATAATCTAAGCCCTGCTCCATTTTAGCCGTGAATTCTACATCCAGAATTTCTGGGAAGAAATCAACCATTAATTCATGGACAATTTCGCCTAGTTCTGTTGGTACAAAGCGTTTATTATCCAATGTCACATAGCCCCGCTTTTGGATTGTATCCAAAGTTGGTGCAAATGTAGACGGGCGTCCAATCCCCAGCTCTTCAAGCGTTTTTACTAGTCTTGCTTCCGTATAACGCGGCGGCGGCTGAGTGAAATGCTGTTTAGGATCGATATCCTTCTTAAACACTTCATCCCCTTCTTTAAGGTCAGGAAGCATTTTATTCGGACCATCCACTTGGTCATCTGTGCCCTCTACATAGACTTTCATAAAGCCTGGAAACTTAATCTTAGAGCCAGTTGCCCGGAAAATAACCTTGCCATTTTGCAGATCAACGCTCATAGTATCCATGACGGCTTGCGCCATTTGACTGGCAAGGAACCGTTCCCAAATTAGCTTGTATAATCGCAGCTGGTCACGGGAGAGAAATTCCTTCAAACTGTTTGGATCACGTAAGGTACTTGTTGGCCGGATCGCTTCATGGGCATCTTGTGCGTTTGTTTGTTTTTTCTCTTTTCTTTGGTCATTCTTCAAATACTCTTCTCCGAATTCAGCTTTAATATAGCTTGCCGCTTCTACTTGAGCTACATCTGAAATCCGGGTGGAGTCCGTTCTCATATATGTAATGAGACCCACCGTACCTTCCTTGCCAAGCTCAATCCCTTCATACAGTTGCTGGGCAAGCATCATCGTTTTCTTGGCCCGGAAATTTAGCTTTCTTGCCGCTTCTTGCTGGAGGGATGAAGTAATAAAGGGTGGAGCAGGATTTCTGCGGCGTTCCTTTTTCGTTACAGAGACTACTTTAAATTTATTATCCTTCATTTCCTTTAAAACGGCTTGAACATCGGCTTCGGACTTTAATTCATATTTTTCTTGTCCTACTAAAGAATAGAAAGCCCCGCTAAATTGATCTTTTCCCTTCAAGAACTCGCCTTCAATTGTCCAATATTCTTCAGGAGTGAAATCTTTGATTTCCTTTTCACGATCGATAATGAGTCTGACCGCCACGGATTGTACTCGACCAGCACTTAACCCTTTTTTCACTTTTTTCCAAAATAGCGGGCTGATGTTGTATCCGACAAGACGGTCTAATATCCTACGGGCTTGCTGGGCATCCACTAGAGCCATGTTTATGGGACGCGGATGTTTAAAAGATTCCTTAATAGCATCTTTGGTAATTTCATTAAAGACCACACGGCAATCTGAATGAATATCTACATCTAAACTATGAGCTAAATGCCAGGCAATTGCTTCCCCTTCACGATCAGGGTCGGCTGCGAGATAGACTTTTTTAGCCTTTTTGGCCGCTGTTTTTAAATCCTTTAATACAGGGCCCTTCCCACGTATGGTAATATATTTTGGTTCAAAACTATTTTCAACATTTACTCCCATCTGACTGCGCGGCAAATCGCGTACATGTCCCATTGAAGCTTTTACTTTATACTTATTTCCTAAATAGCGTTCTATTGTTTTCGCTTTTGCAGGCGATTCAACTATAACTAGAAATTCTGCTGCCATTCTATATCCTCCTTAAGAGGGAAAGTGTAAAAGCGTCTCGAATACGGCAAAAGCCCGATTCTAAGTTGCTTACTATTTGAGAAGTTTTCCTAAATTCCAGTTATTATTTAATTTAACCGGAGAAAATACTTTACAAAACTGCCTTATCCCAAATTTTTTAAACTATATGGTATTTAACATAGTATTTAAATTTTTTTATTCTATTCATTTTTTTTATTACTAGTGCTTTAAAACGTATTTTAACATCTGTTGGAA
>NZ_JBALPZ010000052.1:3434-5442 GCF_036965645.1 Neobacillus drentensis | reverse complement strand
CGCTAAAACCTAGCCTAAATAGCTAGGTTTTTTTATGTATATCTTAATGGACTAAACTGGTCCGTTAGCTCTTAAAAGATTTTTAAGGAGGCATTGTTAAATAGAAAAAGACTCGGCAAGATGCTGAATCTTTTTCTTAGGGGTTTGGTGAAAAGGATTGCAATTGTCCTAGTTTGCAAAATTTATCATACTGGTTAATTGTGAAAAACCTATGATCAAAGTATTACAATACATTTAATTATTTTAGAATAATAGCGTTTTAAAATTTTTTTAATGTAATAATCCTTTGTTTTCAACTACCTAGCAGATTTGAAAATTAATTTTGATAGTAAGGATTTAGGTGAATAAGTACCTCTTCAATATTATCATGTTTTTTCATTAGCTCGTGTTTGATTTCTCTGGTAAGATCATGTCCCTCTTTAATCGTTTTCTCGTGATCGATTGAAATTCGAAGGTCCACTAATATATAGTGGCCATGCTCCCTTGCTCTAACCCTATCGATTCGTTTAACATCTGGAAATGATGAAATTATCATACGGTAGTCCACCATTATTTCAGAATCTATATTCCTTTCGAGTAAAATATCAAAGGATTCTTATAACATAATAATATTGTGAAATTTCCTGGATCCCTTCTTAACACTAGGTATCTTTATTGGACTTGAACTTTTTAATAAATTGATTCATAAAAGGTGTAATTTCTTTAAATGTTGGTTTATATTGTTTAGCTGTGGTAAAAAACATATCGATTGTTTCTATAAGCAACTCAAAATCCACATTGTTCACAATATCTTCTCTCTTATTGGGAGGAATTTGAGTGCTAGTCCAAGGTGCTTTTCCCCTATTGCCTAAAATCCAATCGTCGAACCGATTTATTTTCCTTTCGAAAGATAAATGTTCTTATTATTCGGGCATATTGCCTTTTTTGTAAGTTTCTCTGTGCTTGCTATTTCCAACCATTAATTTTGAAAACGGGTTAATTTCTTCAATCGGATCCTGTTCAAGTTTATTATCTTTCTCCACCAAAACATTTCATTCTTCTTCCTTTCTTTATTCTTCTTTTTAATAAAATATGATTGGTTTTATATCAGGGTGTGGACACATATATAAAATTCGATGGGTATTGGAAATGAATAATAACAAGGAGAGAATAAATAATCTGTCTTTGTTCCTCAAAATTTTAATATCTTATTCGGATTTTCAGTCATATCAAAACCTTTTATTAATAAAAAGAACCCTGAAGGACGCTATTCAAACGTCTTTTAGGGTTTTGGTGAGTCAATCCTCTTACCATCTTTTGTTGTATTCATTACATAATATAACGCTGTACACAATCTTGCTTCGACATATTCTAAAGGATTGTGAATGACAATTTCACCAGCGAGTCTTTCTTGTTCCATTTTGGCAAACATTGATAAAGCCCTAGCAGTTAAATCTAAAGCCCTTTTTAACCTATAAGTGTCATTATCATAGTCTTTGTCATTTGCTTGTTTTGAAATTTCATCTGCTATTCTAATGATTTCCTCAATTCCTTGATAGTCGGTCAATTTAACCACCTCCCAATAAATATTATTGAATTGTGATTTACTTTATTACTACATAATCTTCACCACTTGTCTCACCATTTTTTGAAACCCTGATAAGTGGCCTTTATTTGTTTTATGATCAACCAATTTTTGTCTTTTCACTTAGGCGAATAATCGAATTTTCTAAATGGAAGATATTTGTCCAATCGATTCTTGTCTTAGTAAATATATATATAGTGATATAACTTTCTTACAATCCTATAGGTGGTGAAAAATATGGGCTTCGGTTACGGATGTGGCTATGGCGGCTTCGGTTATGGGGGATTTTACGGCGGCAGTACTTTTGTTTTAATCGTAGTATTGTTCATCCTTCTTATCATTGTGGGGACTGCTTTCGTCTATTAATACTGCTTAAAAGTAAGTGGAGGTGTTATAAATGAGCGACGGCGGACATGGAAATTCGTTTGCGTTAATCGTAGTATT
>NZ_JBALPZ010000052.1:2991-3417 GCF_036965645.1 Neobacillus drentensis | reverse complement strand
GTAGTATTATTTATTCTTCTCATCATTGTTGGAACTTCTTTTGTGTTCTATTAATTGATGATTAAGAAACCGAATGACATTCATTCGGTTTCTTTTTTAGCACATTTTGGATAAAAAGGGAATAAATCCTTCCAAAAAAAGGTGTAAGTATACATTATTGTAAGCAACCATCCAGACATATTAATATACCCTTGGAAGAAGAAGGAACGGAAACCTTCTTCTTCTATAAATGGAGATATAACAGTCCTATGTGTAACAAAGGGATTTTTTGTTACATGATAGCTTTCAAATTGAATTAGATGGAACACCACCTACAGATTAACAGCTTAGCATGTTCTTAGAGAGCATTTAGACATAATGAAAAAAAGAAGCCATTTATGATTATTTTTAGAAGTATCACAAATGGAATTCTCTTTAGAATAGTCC
>NZ_JBALPZ010000052.1:535-2834 GCF_036965645.1 Neobacillus drentensis | reverse complement strand
GCAGGTCTCAAGCAGTTTTAAAGACTGGACGCGCTCATTGCAGATTTATACCACTCGCTAATATGGTTTAATCTCTGCCATAATCAACAATTTGTTAATGGCATTAAGGAACATAAGAAGCTGTAATTTTTTTGTTAATCGAAAATGACTGAAAGTTGACGTTATTACCAGTCGATAAAATGTCGAGTATTTTGCACCGTATTACTAATAATCACAAAGTCTTGATTACTGTTTCAGATTTTAAGTAATTGAAAACAACAGAGTTTTTAATTAAAAGTGCAAATTACCCCCTATCCTTGTTGTAGGAAAGGGATGATTCCAAGTCTATTGAAATGCTTCATTCAAATCATTGCTCATTATGATTTTTAAATGAAGGGATTTAAGCTGTTTGGTGGTTCAAGTGATTTTAATAATTTGATTGAATGCTGGATTGAGTATCTCATTTTTATCAATTATTAAAAAATGGACTCCCAATATTTGACCCAACAGGACATTGCAAAAAACTTGGTATAGAGGAAAATTTAGCATCTAATTACTTAAAGTTTATCAAGTATGTAATGCCCCCCTCAAGTCCACAGTTAACTCTAGAAAAATGGGGAAGAGCCCATAAATGATTATGCAGAAGAGGTATTCCAGTTTTAAAATCATCATAGTAATTAAGTAAATTACATAAAGTGTATGGTTACATAGAACCCTACAGTTAAAGTAAAACGAATAATTATCTAGATAAATAGGTAATAATTATGGAGGGAATCGAGATGGAGAAACAAATGAGCTATGGACTGATCGTGCGGCCAAGAGGGATCGATGAAACAAATTCACCTAATGATTGGTATAAAAAAATGCGAAAAAATGCTCCGATTGCTTTTGACCCAGAACGAAATTGCTGGGACGTGTTTTGTTATAACGATGTCCAAATGGTCTTACAAAATTACAAGCAATTCAGTTCAAATCGGAATAGTCCGTTTCCAACGTTAATAGATTTGGATCCTCCTACCCACCGAAGATATCGCAATCTTGTCAGTCAGGCATTTACACAAAAAGCGGTTCAAGAACTTGCACCAAGAATTACAGCGATAACACAAGAATTATTAACTTCACTAAAAGGAAAATGCGAGATTGATATTGTAGAAGATATCGCATACCCCCTTCCAGTAATCGTGATTGCGGAAATGCTAGGAGTACCAAGCGAAGATCGAGACATGTTTAAAGAATGGTCTGATATTGTTGTATCGGGAACACAAACCTTATCTCCTGAGGAAATGAATCAGTTACTGGCGTTGCGCGGGAAAGCAATGTTTGACCTACGATCATATTTCCACAAAATAGTGGCAGAACGGAGGATTGAGCCCAGAAACGATATTATATCCACTTTGATTTCTGCTGAAGTCGATGGTGAGAAGTTATCTATAGATGAGTTGCTAAGTTTTTGCTTTCTTCTTCTTGTAGCGGGGAATGAAACCACCACCAATCTTATTACTAATACAATGCACACTCTTTTTGAGCATCCTAACATCCTAAACCAATTATATAGAGACAATACCCTTGTATATGCCGCCATTGAAGAAGCCCTGCGCTATTCCTCTCCTGTTCACAGTATGAATCGCTTCGTCACAGAGGATATTAATTATAAAGGGATGAATCTGAAAAAAGGGCAAGAGGTGATGGCCTGGATCGGCTCTGCCAATAGGGACGAAAACGTATTTGACAAACCAGATGAGTTTGACATCCTTCGCTCTCCAAATCATTATCTTTCTTTTGGAGCAGGTGTTCACTTTTGTCTGGGTTCACAGCTTGCAAAATTAGAAGCGAAAATATGCATGACAGAAATGCTAAAGGTTCTGCCTAGTATGAGATTGGATACTACCAAAGAGATTCAAATGATCCCTAGTACGTTTGTGTACGGATATAAAGAGCTTCCTGTCATTGTAGGATCCTAAGTAAAAAGTGAACGAGAAAAAACAACCAACCATTTTACAGCAGTTTAAGGTGGCGCTATATCTAAAAGTTATTATGTTCTACTTAAACATAATAAAAAAAGTATTCAAGATATCTAATGAATTAGGCGGAAAAGGCTGCGTTGAAAAACAAACAGGTAGTTGATCTTCTTTTGTCAAATCCCTTTAATCGGTGACTTTAGAAACCCCTGGGACGGTTCTAGTATCTCTTTTTAATTCTTACTACCAAAACCGTTCCTGTGGCTCTTTTATTCAATCGCCTATTCCCGTTATCACCTTGTCACGGAATCCTGATTACATTTCTTCTATAACAGCTAGTAGTACCCACCAGACCTGGCACG
>NZ_JBALPZ010000052.1:0-511 GCF_036965645.1 Neobacillus drentensis | reverse complement strand
AGCAGTTTTGAAGACTGTGTATTTATATTACGATTTTGTTAGTGTTGAAAGTACAGTTAACCCTAGGGGAAAACAACTGTTATTATCAATGAAATTAACGATAACTTATACAATAAAAAATATTTTAGATATCTTTTGGAAGGAGAACACCTTTCTCCCATTTATATATTTAGGCGTTTTTAGAGATTTCAGCGGGGTTTCCTAGAATCCGTTATTAAGTTCTCGGAACGCAGTAGATAAACTTTTTAAGCTAGACTATTTTGTTTGTTCTAGCTAGTGATTTTTGCTGAATCACAGATTTATCAAGGATTATATTGAAAAAACGAAAAATTAGCTGTTTTACTTTAAAGAAGGATGACCACGGAGGATATTTCGACCTCTACCTCCTTACCAATCCATATACGACTATGATTGGTATCTATCAAATTTCCAAAGATTGCTGTTGATTGATCAATACTTTTTTCAATATTTCTGTTAACTCTCCTCAGACTTTAACCAAATCCTTATAAAA